>NZ_JBHTHA010000044.1:0-194444 GCF_042676385.1 Paenibacillus sp. GCM10027628 | reverse complement strand
TATACCACCACATGAATCTCCCATTAATAATTAAATATTGACAAGCTGTTAGCTGGAATAGTCCCGTTAGTTCAGAAAAACAAAATAGGCATGTTGCAGCAGCAACAGGCCTTAAACAATTTAGATATTAATCAAAATCTAATTTTTGCTTTAGGAACAGAATCACCATGTACATCTAAAAAATACGTATGAAAAAAAGCAAATCACGTGATTAAACCATTAAATACGCCCAATTTCAGAAATATCTGTCATACTAACATTTGTTCAGCACAACCTTGGGTGCGGCATTTCTCCAGAAAGGAGGAGGATGCCATGGAAACTTTCCTAGCGAAAGTGACCCACTTCTAGGTTTGTCGCCTTAGTGGGTCACTTCTGCACGTATTCAGTTACTCAGGAGAATTCTCACACATATTCTATATTTTCATGCAATTATGCTCTAGTCAAAATCATATCGCTGCTCTTTAAAGGGATCTCCATACATGTGGTAGCCGTTACGCTCCCAGAAGCCCGGCTTATCCTTCGGCATCAACTCGATGCCGCGCAGCCATTTCGCGCTTTTCCAGAAATACAGATGCGGCACGACCATGCGCACCGGATACCCGTGATCGGGCGTCAACAGCTGGCCATTATGCCTGATGCCGAAAAACGACGTCTCGCGGAGGAAATCCTCCAACGGCAGATTCGTCGTCCAGCCATGTTCTGCGTGGAGCATCACATGCGTAGCCTCCGGCTTCACCCGAACCTTACTCATAATCTCGCTTACGGCCACGCCTTCCCATACATTATCCAGCTTGGACCATGTCGTCACGCAGTGAATATCGTTCGCGAACTCTTGACGCGGGAGCGCCATAAAGTCCTTGTACGAAATTGTAAATTCCTCTTCAACAAGCCCAAATACCCGTAAATCCCACTTGCTCATATCGTTATAATATGGCACGGACCCGTAGTGGAGCACTGGCCAGCCTTGCGTCAGCGTTTGTCCTGGGGGAATACGATCATTGTGCTCTTGCGGTTGTTGCCCGAATAACATGGGAAAACCTCCAGTTTAAAACCTAATGGTCGTTGCCAATGTACGCCTCGTACTCAGCGGCAGTAAGCAAGCCTTCCAAGGCGTCAGCACCCGAGATTTCCACTTCCACCATCCAACCTTCGCCGAATGGAGCGCTGTTCACAAGCTCAGGAGATCCTTCAAGCGCGCTGTTGACGGATTTAATTTTGCCAGACACCGGTGAAAATATGTCTGAAACGGTTTTTACCGATTCCACGCTGCCAATGCTGTCGTCTGCAGTCACGGTCGAGCCTTCTTTCGGCAGCTCTACAAACACGATATCCCCCAGCTGATCCTGGGCAAAATCCGTAATACCAACACGTACAACGGTTTCCGAAAGCTTCTCTACCCACTCATGCTCTTTGGTATATAACAAATTGGCTTGTACTTGACTCATCGCTTCACGCCTCGCTTACCAGCAAATTTTGCTTTTAGCTTAATCTAACGGAAACATGAAAGTCAAGGCGGGCGATTGAAAAAATTTCTAGCTAACACTACGTGTTAGATTAAGCGATGCCTCCAAAAGTTCAGGTTGACAATTTGCACCAATCTGGGCACATAATAATACAGTGAAGGTAACTGAATATTGGCGAATGATGATGCAGGGAGAGACCGCAGAACAGCGCGGCGCCGAAGGAGTAAGCCCTTACAGGGTGAATCTCTCAGGCAAAAGGACCTGTATCGGACGCATCTCTGGAGAGCTTCGGTGCACCGTCCACGGTGAAGCCGGACACCCAAGGGGAAACTTGCCGGCTGCAAAACGCAGGCGAGGTAACTCTCAGGTACAAAGGACAGGGCAAAAAGTATGTGTTTGGGTTGCATACTTTTTGCTCTTTTTTGCATTTTGGGCAAAATAACCTAGAAATAAGTGTTTAAAAAGTCTGCTTTCAGAACCGAGTAGCTTGAACGATATTCGGAGAAGGAGGAACGGAGCGTAGTGATTTGCTACGTGAGTACCGGACTTCCCGAATATCGTTCAAGATTCGATGCCGAGTTGCATCTTAGAAACAGCTTCGTTATGAGATAAACCTTTATCGAAGTATTACTAAGATGAGCGACCGCGTTCAAAGGTAGGTTTATTCGCCAATCAGACTGTCGTCTGATGTGGTCAAAGTAGACTTTTTAAACATCCTTTGTAAACAAAAATGTGGATCGAAGGTGAGGATGTCAACATGCTAAAACGAACACCGCTCTTCCCGGTTTATGCGGAGCATGGAGCGCGAGTCATTGATTTCGGAGGCTGGGAGCTGCCGGTGCAATTTGCCGGCATTCAAAAAGAACACGACGCCGTCAGGCAGCAAGCCGGGCTCTTCGATGTATCCCATATGGGCGAAGTTCTGGTAAAAGGGGCTGATTCCCTCACCTTTTTGCAAAATTTGACGACTAACGATGTCTCCAAGCTGGAAGCCGGCCAATGCCAGTACAGCCTCATGTGCTACCCGAATGGCGGCGTCGTAGACGACCTGCTCGTCTACAAGCTGGCGGAAAACAGCTACATGCTGGTCATTAATGCTTCGAACATCGACAAGGATATCGATTGGATGCAGCAAGTTCTCACGGGCAACGTGGAGCTGACCAACGTGTCCGATGACATGGCGATGCTCGCCCTGCAAGGCCCCCATGCGGAGCAGACTCTCGCTAAAGTCACGGACGCGCCTATTCAATCTTTGAAAGCCTTCCGTTTCCTTCAGGATGCGAATGTTAAAGGCATTCAGGCGCTTGTCTCACGTACGGGATATACCGGTGAAGACGGTTTTGAACTATACATCGACAAGGATGACGCGATAAAGCTATGGAATGTTCTTCTCAGTGCAGGCCAGGATCTCGACCTGATGCCTGCCGGTTTAGGCGCGCGTGATACGCTGCGGTTTGAAGCGCGGCTGCCGCTTTACGGTCAAGAGCTTTCCAAGGATATTACGCCGCTGGAAGCCGGTCTCTCCTTTTTCGTCAAGCTGGATAAAGGCGATTTCATCGGACGAGATGTTCTGGTCGAGCAGAAAGCAAACGGCACGCCGCGCAAGCTCGTCGGCATCGAAATGGTCGAACGTGGCATTCCGCGTCCCCACTATGCCGTGTACGCAGACGGGAAGCAGATTGGCGAGGTAACCACAGGCACGCAGTCTCCCACATACAAGACGAATGTCGGCTTGGCATTAATAGATTCAGCATACAGCGCGCTCGGTACTGAAGTGAACGTTGAAATCAGAGGGGCGCAGGTCAAGGCGAAGGTCGTCACCACCCCTTTCTACAAAAGAAAACCATAACTGCCTTACGCGAGAGGAGCTCATAGCCATCATGAAGCATCGCTATTTACCGATTACCGAGCAGGATCAGAAGGAAATGCTGGAAACCATCGGCATCTCATCGATCGACGAGATGTTTGCAGATATACCGCAAAAGGTTCGCTTTCAAGGCGAACTGAACGTATCCAAAGCGCTGGATGAGCAAAGTCTCCTGCGCTACATGCGCGGTCTGGCGGGTCGCAACGCCGACTTCGACCGGTACGCCAGCTTCCTCGGCGCTGGCATTTATGATCACCACCTCCCTGTGGTGATCAATCATGTCATTTCACGCTCGGAGTTCTACACGGCGTATACGCCTTACCAACCGGAAATCAGCCAAGGCGAGCTGCAGGCGATTTTCGAGTTTCAGTCGTACATCTGCGAGCTCACCGGCATGGCCGTAGCGAACGCTTCGATGTACGACGGCGCGACGGCGCTTGCCGAAGCCGGCGCCCTGGCCAGCGGCGCGACGAAGCGCAGCCGTCTGCTCGTATCGCGCGCGGTGCACCCGGAAGCGCGCGCGATCCTGCGCACCACCGCCCGCGGGCTGAACTTGGAAGTGGTCGAGATCGGCACCACGCCGGAAGGCGTGACGGATCTCGAAGACCTCACTTCCAAGCTCAGCGGCGACACCGCCGCCGTCATCGTCCAATCGCCGAATTTCTTCGGCTGCTTGGAGGATGTCGGCGCTGTGGAGCCGCTCGCGCACGGCGCGGGCGCACTGCTCGTCGTGAGCGCGAATCCGCTCACGCTTGGGCTGCTCGAGGCGCCGGGCAAGCTCGGCGCCGACATCGTCGTCGGCGACTGCCAGCCGCTCGGCATCCCGGCTGCGCTCGGCGGGCCGACGTGCGGCTACTTCGCCGTCGCCGAAAGCTGGATGCGCCGCATGCCGGGGCGCATCGTCGGGCAAACCGTCGACCGCGCCGGCAAGCGCGGCTTCGTGCTCACGCTCCAAGCGCGGGAGCAGCATATCCGACGTGAGAAAGCCACGTCTAATATCTGCTCCAACCAGGCGCTTCTCGCGCTTTGCGCCTCCGTGTACTTGTCCACGATGGGCAAGCAGGGCATTCAGGACGTCGGCAAGCTCAACGTCCAAAAAGCCCACTACGCGGCAAACCGCCTCGCCGCGTCCGGCAAGCTGAAGCTTCCGCTCACCGGCAGCTTCTTCAATGAATTCGCCGTCAAGCTGCCGGACGGCGCGAACGTGCAGGAGCTGAACAGCAAGCTCCTGCAGCGTGGTATTATCGGCGGCTACGACCTCGGCCGCGATTATCCCGAATTCGCCGGCCATATGCTGATCGCCGTCACCGAGCAAAGAACGCGCGAAGATATCGACACCTTCGCCGCCGCATTGGAGGAGCTTGTATGACTGAAACCAACGTGACTGTGACTACCAACCAAACGGATATCAATCAAAACGGCAAAGCGCTCATTTTCGAAATGAGCCATCCGGGACGCGTCGCCTACGCGCTGCCTGAATCCGATGTGCCGGAGATCGACCTGAATGAAGCGCTGCCTGCCAAGTTCCAACGTAAAAGCGCAGCCGAGCTTCCGGAAGTGTACGAGGTCGACGTGATCCGTCATTATACCGCTTTGTCCCGCCGCAATTTCGGCATCGACAACGGCTTCTACCCGCTTGGCTCCTGCACCATGAAATACAATCCTAAAATCAATGAAGACGTCGCCCGCTTCCCGGGCTTCGCCAAAATACATCCGTATCAACCGGAGGAATCGCTGCAAGGCGCGATGGAACTGCTGTATAATCTCCAAAACGACCTTGAGGCCCTTACCGGCATGGATCGCGTCACGCTCCAGCCGGCCGCCGGAGCCCATGGCGAATGGACCGGCCTCATGATGATCCGCGCCTACCATGAAAGCCGCGGCGAGAAGCGGACCAAAGTCATCTGCCCTGACTCCGCGCATGGCACCAATCCAGCCAGCGCCACAGTCGCCGGCTTTGAAACCATTACCATCAAGTCCAATGAGCGCGGCCTTGTGAATCTCGATGAGCTGCGAAAAGCCGTCGGCCCTGATACCGCAGCACTCATGCTCACCAACCCGAACACGTTAGGCTTGTTCGAGGAACAAATCGTAGAGATCGCCGAGATCGTCCACGCGGCAGGCGGACTGCTTTATTATGACGGCGCGAACGCCAACGCAATCATGGGCATCACACGTCCGGGAGACATGGGCTTCGACGTCGTGCATCTCAACCTGCACAAAACGATGAGCACCCCGCACGGCGGCGGCGGCCCCGGTGCAGGCCCTGTCGGCGTCAAAGAGAAGCTCATTCCATTCTTGCCAACACCGCTGGTCGCGAAGCGCGAAGATGGAAGCTTCTTTTTTAACTATGACTACCCGCAATCCATCGGCCGCGTGAAAGGATTTTACGGCAACTTCGGCATCCTTGTCCGCGCCTATACTTATATCCGAACGCTCGGTCCGGAGGGATTGCGCAAAGTATCCGAATTTGCCGTCTTGAACGCCAATTACATGCTGGCGCGATTGACGCCTTACTTCGATGTGCCGCACCCCCGCTTTTGCAAGCACGAGTTCGTGCTTTCCGGCAACCGCCAGAAGAAGCACGGTGTCCGCACGCTTGACATCGCCAAACGGTTGCTTGATTTCGGCTACCACCCGCCGACCATCTACTTCCCGCTTAACGTCGAGGAGTGCATCATGATCGAGCCTACCGAGACGGAAAGCAAACAAACGCTGGACGCTTTCATCGACTCGATGATCGCCATCGCCAAGGAAACTGAAGAAAATCCGGATCTAGTGAAAAACGCACCGTATACGACCGTCGTCAGCCGGATGGACGAAGCTCTCGCCGCACGCAAACCGGTCTTAAACTGCTCTTGCGGGTAAGTGCTCCACTCCACTAAGTACGCCAAAAACCACCGTTCATGCTCCTTCACAACGAGCCGAAACGGTGGTTTTTCATTTGATCATCTTCCCTTATTCACTCTTCTTTTTTGCCTCATACACTTCGATTAACGTCCCGTCTGCATCCCGAAAATGAGCGAGCCGCGCTCCCCACTCCGGTATGGTGAAAGGCTCTTTTACAAAGACAACGCCTTTGTCACGCATGCGATTGTAGAATGCGTCCACATCGTCAACCTCGATGTTTAAAACGAAATTTGTTTGATACGGGGTGCCCGTTCCCAAGTCCTCCCCGATAGAATCTCCCATCGCTTTCCTGGATAAAAGTTCAATGCGGGCAGCGCCCGTGCTGAACAAGGCGTACTGCTGCTTTTCCTCATACCAATCCGCTTTCAATTCCAAGGTGTCTCGATAGAAAGCTGCACTTTTCTGAAAATCCTCTACCAATATACGAACTTGCAGTAAATTAAAACTCATATTCATGATCCGTTCCCTCTTTCCATTATGTTAATGTGGTGACAGCTTTCTTCCATCTTAACCAAACTTCACTGACAAGAACGGTCAGTCAACCAGCTGAGCCGCATATTGTTCATGTAAAATTTTCGTAATTTCCACCATTCTTCGTTTGAGCATTACCGGCTCCATAATCTGTATCGATCTTCCATAGTTAAGAAGAAAGAACGGAAGACGGTGCAGCAGAATCTGCTCTTCCAACTTAAAATGAGCTTCCAAGCGCGAGCGCTCAATTAACCCGTGAATGAGAAACCAATGACCGCATAAATCATCAAGCGCCTGCTCTTTTCCGGTTATTTTGACGGAGATCAGTTGCTCCGGCTTATCGTTGGCGGGTAATAACTTGGATAGTAGGAATTGCCGCGCTGAAAAATCCACCGGTTTCAAAAATGCCTCTTCAGTCGTCGTTAATCTCCGGATACGATCTATCCGAAAACTCCGAACTTCGCCCCGGAGATGGCAATAACCGACGACGTACCATTTGCTTTTCCAACTGACTAGTCCGTACGGATCCAAATGACGCTCTTCCGTCGATGTGCCATAACCTTTCTGATAATCGATATGCAGGGTCCGGCTCTGAGCAACCGCAACCTCGACTTCTTGCAGCACGGATACTTGTGCGGCATCGGCTTGCGGGAGAATGACATCCAGTCCTTTTTCATGCAGGTTGATTTGGCGAAGCTGCTCTTGGTTCGTATACATTTTGAGCTTAGCTATAGCTTGATCCAACTTCTCACCGTAAGGATAACCGGCCTCTTGAGCAAATTGGGCTGCATGAATAAGCGCTTTCTGTTCATCCAGGTCAAAGACGAGCGGAGCTTCATTAAATTGCCCTAAAAGACTGTACCCGCCATTGTGGCCTGAATCAGATACGATAGGGACACCGCTCGCGCACAAGGCGTCGATGTAGCGGTATACCGTACGGATGTTCATCTCCAGCTTCTCGGCTAATTGCTTAGCCGTCATTCGCTTTCGCGATTTTAACAGCCATAGAATGGAAAGCATGTTATCCGCCTTGGACATCGGAATCGGCTCCTTCCTGGCGAAAGTTTATAAGGATAGACGCTCGACCAACTGATGAGAATCCAGCACAAGATCAGCGCGGATGCTGCATCCTTCCGGGTCTTTCAAGCTATCTAAAAAGTGCTGTACAACGCCGGCAAAACCTCTTCGCTCCAGCACGGTGTCCCAGCTGCCAAAGGCGCGTTGCCGCGGCATCGCTCCCTTTTCATAGAACAAAGCGGATTCCAAATTCGTAATTTCTACGGAACGGCCACTGCCATGCAGCTCCACCTTCTCCAAGTCCGCGCCAGCAAGCCTGACCATACTATAGGTGCCGATGGCATCCCCGAAACCCAATGTCCCCGAAGCATGCAGCAGTTTACCTTCACGATCCAGCTGCTGATGGAAGGTTTTCACATCATAAGGACTCTCTCCGAGCCATAATAGCAAATCCAGCATATGAATGAGATCGTCGTGAAGCGTTTCTTTGGCGCTATGGCCTTGCTGCTTGATTCGATGTTTGACCGCCGAGCACCAATCGAAGCCCCCTGCGTCTTTCAGCCACTGTTTCGCTTCCAAATAAAGCGGCGCAAACCTGCGGTTAAATCCGGCAGCTAGCAAAACGCCCTTCTGCTCCGCAAAAGAGGCCATTTCTACGGATTGTTCCCACTGATAGGACAACGGCTTGTCCACATAAACAGCTACGCCTCTCTCCATGCTTATCATAGCTGCTTCGTAATGTGTCGGTGTCGGGCTATGGACAAATACAGCGTCAACCTCTTGATCCAGCAGCTCATTCAAATTTGTCGTTCCAAAAGGCACGCGATACTTGGCCTTCATCCGTTCCACCGTTTCCGGCGATCTGCTCATAAGACCAACGATTTCTACTTGCTCGTTTGCCGATAAAAGCGGCAGGTACACTTTTTGCGCAATATCTCCCAGTCCGATTAATCCGATTCTTTGCTTGCTCATCGTTTTCTCTCCTCAATTTGAATGTTCAGCCGGACAAAGCTTGCGTTCTTGCATCCTTAGCCGCCTTATGACCTAAAACGAGTCTTCCTACCAATAAGCCTAGCAAGAGCAATATCATGCCTATTAACGTTGAGAAACCGTAAACCTGCACCCACATTGGCGCTTCAATAATAAGCGCATAAATCTTACCGCCGACGATGGGTCCGAGGAATGCGGCAAAGCCGGTCAGTGCCGAATAAGTGGCGATATACATCGGACGTTCACTTTTCGGGGTATCGCCAATCGTAAAAGCAAACACCATTTGGTTGAAGCCTCCAAGCCCGATGCCCAGAACAATATGAACGGCGTAAAGCACAACCAGCGATGGAAGCACAATCAACGTTCCCCACAGCAGGCAAGCGGATGCGATAATAGGAAGTGACCATAATAGCAGAGTCTGTGCGCTATAACGAGCATTCAATATGCCCCACATATAATAACTGCCCATCATAACGAGGGTATGGACAACGGTGATTAGCGATACCGTTTCATAGTTGATATGCATCAGTTTAAGCATGACATAGGAAAATAACGGTACCGTCAGCCCCTGTACGAACAACCACACCGCGAGAAAGAGTACCGCTTTGAGAAAAACGCGATCTTTGAGCGGCTTGCCAATCATCCCAAGCGGATTCGTTTCGGTCGAAGGGACAAAAGGCGGATTCGGATATAGACAGTAAGCGATCACATTGAGGACTGCGCAAAAGCCGCAGATGATGAATAAATACTGGAATCCTTGGCCTCCGGGAAATCGGTCCAAAATTTGTCCCCCGATAAAAAGTGCCAATGAGCTTACACCGCCAAGAATCGTATTGCGAATGCCAAAATATCGGCCGCGAACCGGCGCCGGGACCGCATCGCTAATTAATGAAGTCCATACGACCCCGCCAGCGGCATTCCCCAAATGAGCGACGGTATAAAGCACCATATACATGGCCACCCAAAGATCTTTTTGGAAAAGAAAGGGAATGAATCCGACAGCAGGCCAAATCAATCTGTGCATGGAACCGAAAATAAGCAGCATGAGTTTGCGGTTGCTAAATTTTTGCATGACGACCGCCATTAGAATCTGAATGATATTGACAACAGTCGTAATGGCCAGAACAAAACCGATTTCTGTCGAAGTTGCACCCAAGTAAAGTAAATAGCCTGTAAGAAAAGGGCCACCTAACAGCTGAAATATGATTACTGCAGGAAAGCCTTCCATGGTAGCAACGATCAAATGTCTCCGGTTTGGTGATCGTTTTCTTCTAGATTTTCGCCATTTATCCAGATATTTCATCAAAAAAGCTCCTCTGTCCTCGACTTATGTCAAATGGCTGATCTTACAGCTTACAATCTGCAGTCCGCTTATGTTAAAATAGTGCTGTCTACCTAATCTATCATGTCAGGCGGGATTATCGAATTGTTATGAAATCAAACAAGTTTGGACTTCTTATCAGCCTATTTCTCTTTTTGACTTTTATTGTACTCTCCCTTGTGTTTCAGTCAACCACTTATTTGTATATTGCCAGTGTGTGCCCGATTCCCATCGTACTTTTTCTTCCGGATATTCGATCTAACCAGTTCATCAAGCCGAATCAGGCTAAGGGCTCTGTCCGTTTGATTACGATGGAAGGCAGTGAAGCGGCGGATTCCGACCTGCTTGTCATTCTGTTTGAACCCGGATATGTCAAATGGAATCGTGCGAAGCTCTTTTTCAATGTCGATGACATCATGAAAGACGTTTATGTGAAGCCGGATCCTTATGCGGCCTCGATAACTGTTCTGAAATATGATTTAAGTGTATATTCGCGTAAAAAGAACTGGATCGGCATCTCCCTCCCTCAGCTTGAGCAACGAACCGAGCAGCTTTCTTATACGACGAATGAAATTAACCGTCTGGTTATCCGGATGGCGGACCTGAGTGAATTGCTGCATTTGCCGCAAGCAAAGACTGCCGCGCGAGGCCGAAGCATCGGCGCATGAGAAAAAGTCACCCTTAGGGTGACTTTTTTTCTTACTCGTATATGGATTTCCCGCATACATAGGCGGCTAACGTACGTACAATGACGCCAGTACCGCCTTTTGGCTCGGTGCCTTTCTCCGACCACAACCATGCGGTGCCGCCTGTGTCCAAATGAATCCACGGCGTCTCTTCCGCGAAAAAGCCAATGAACAAACCGGCTGTAATAGCGCCGGCCCAGCGGTTGGCTCCGGTCGAATTCTTGACGTCGGCGACATCGCTCTTCAGCATGGCACGATATTCCGGATAGTTCGGCAGCTGCCATACTTTTTCGCCCGCTTGCTCTGCAGCGTAGAGCAGCGGTTTCAAGAACTGATCGTTGTTGGTGATGGCGCCTGTCGCCACATCGGCGAAGGAAATCAGAATCGCTCCTGTGAGCGTGGCGACGTCAATGATCCGGTTCGCGCCCAATTGCTTCGCATACGTGACGCCTTCGGCCAAAATAATGCGGCCTTCCGCATCCGTATTCAGTACTTCTACGGTATGACCGCTCAGCAAGGTCACGACATCGCCAGGGCGGTAAGCCGAACCGGATGTCATGTTTTCCGCTGCCGGAATGACCACGGTCAGATTCACCTTCGGTTTCAGTTCCCCAACGATGTGCAGCGCGCCAAGAATGGTTGCCGCCCCGCCCATGTCGCTGATCATTTCTTCCATGCCTTCGGGTTCTTTCATGGAGATGCCGCCGGTATCGAAAGTGACGCCCTTGCCGACAAGGCCCAGCACGTCGGCGGAATCTGGATCACCCTTATACTGCAGGGTGATCATGCGCGGCGGGTTGGCGCTGCCGCCGCCAACCGCAGTGAGGCCGCCCATCCCGCGGGCGGCGATCTCGTGCTCGTCCAGCACTTCACAGGCGAAGCCGTGGTGCTGGGCGAGCTTGACGGCTTCCTCCGCGAAGGAAGCCGGAACAAGCCTGTTGGCCGGGAGATTCGTCAGATCCCGGGCATAGTTCGTGCCCTCCGCCACCGCCTGCGCGGTGGCGATCGCCTGCTCCAGAAGCGCTGCGTCCGCAGCCGCTTCTGTGAGCAGCACCGCCCGGCGCAGCTCCGCGCGCGCCGGCTCGTCTTTCCGGTACGACGCGATGCGGTACGTACCGAGCAGCAGCCCTTCGGTCAGCGCCGTGACGGCTGACCGGCTGGCGATGCCGCTTGGCAGCTTCAGCGCCAAGCGTTCGAGCCGCAGCGCGAGCGCCTCGCGCGCTGCATAGACCGCGGCTGCGCGCAGCGTATCGCGTGAGGCGGCGGGGCCGAGCCCCGCCACGAGCACGTACGCGTACGGCAGCAGCCCGTGCGTGGGCAGCGCCTCGAGCTCGCCCGCGGCGCCCGTGAATATGCCCTTCGCGCTCAGGCGCTGAAGGGCAGCGTCAAGCTGCGGCTGGCCGAGGAGGCCGTCCTGCCGCAGCTCAGACTCGCTTAGGCAGACGACGATGGCGTCTGCCCCGCTTGGATTATCCATATACGACGTAAACGTTCCCGTCGTGATTTCCGTAATCTTCTCAAACATGCCAAATCCCCTTGCTGTTATTTAATAGAACGAAGCCGCCTTCTGCACAACCTGCTGCATCGGCAGGTGATAAGGACATTTATCCTCGCAAAGCGGTTTTTCTTTGCAAGGCTCGTAATCGGCACAACCCATTATTCTTTCCTTCTGTCTCTGGAAAAATCCATCGCCTTTCGGCAATAACCCGAACTTTTCGCGGAACTTGCTTGAGATCATCACATCGGGAATCGAAATCTCTAGAGGACATGAGCAGTAGTTGCAGCGTCTGCAATCGTGCTGTCCCAACTCGATGGCCAGCTGCTCCAGCTCTTGGCGCTCTTCGCTGCCCACTTGCTTCTCTTGCGCAGCCAAATTCTCCTGCACTTCTTTTACACTTACCATCCCAGATATAGTAACGTGTACGTCTTGGCTGTACGGGTAACGGATCGCCCGGTCGACTGGTTGGATAAAACCGCCGGACAGGGGCTTCATCGCCACCTTCATCAGGTCCATCTCCGTTGCTTTCGGAATGAGCTCGTCCAGTGCAAAAGGCTGCGCCAAATTCAAATGAAACAGAATTTGCGAGAACTGTCCCTTGGCGATCCATTTAGCCAACAAATCCGGACGGTGGCCCGATATTCCGATGAATCTGACCTTGCCTTCGCGCTGCGCTTCCAGTGCGGCCTCATACGCACCGCCCTCGCCCATAATCTTTTTAAATTCATGCACATAGTTCACGTAGTGAATTTGCAGCAGGTCTACATGATCCGTCTTCATTCGCGTGAGGCTGCGATTGATCTCTGATTTTGCAGTTTCGTAATCCCTAGCTCCTGTCTTCGTTGCCAAGAAATATTCATCTCTGCGATGAGAGATGCACTCGCCGATAATCTCCTCGCTGTTTCGATAGGCCGCTGCGGTGTCTATATAATTAATGCCGTGATCCAAGGCATAATTGAGCGCTTCTCTGGCTTGTTCAAGCGGCACACCCGGAAGGTTCATGGCTCCGAATCCCAATGAGGATACCTTATAGCCCGATTTGCCGAAAGTCGTATATCTCAAAGCAAAAAACTCCCTTCCAAGAAATAGATGCTGTATGGATGAATTAATTATATTGTAATACAACTTTGTCCATCATGCCATGAAAGAGACGGAATAACGAAGTCTCTAAACAAAATCGACTTATGAAAACGTCCCTGAAAAAAATTGTTGACATTGATAATGAGAATTAATATCATTTGATTCGTGAACGTTGAAACTGATAATCATTATCAACATATTTTAGGAGGAATCCTTCGTGCGCAGGTCCATATTAAAACTACATCTTTTGTTAAGCTTATTTTTGGGAATATTCATTGTCTCCATATGCACGACCGGCAGCCTGCTAGTCGTTCAAGCGGATATTGAGAAGCTCATTTATCCGCAGCTCTATCATGCAACTCCAGGCAATACCCCCATACATACCATCCGGCAAAATGCCGAGCAGGCTTACCCCGGGTTCAAAGCCGACCGCTTGGACATGCCTGGTGAAGACGGCCTTTATCACGTTCGTGTTACGAAAGAAATCGATGGCAAAGCATCCACGCATACCGTCTATGTGAACCCCGGTAATGGGGATGTTCTGGGACTGGCCGGACCCGAGCGCAATCTCTTTTTTACCAAAGTGCTCCAATTACACCGCTACTTGCTTGTCGGTGACTTGCTTGGGAAGCCTAAAGCTTCCATAATCGCCGGCTGCATGGGCTTAGGGTTGATTTTGATTTTACTTACGGGTGCCTATTTATGGTGGCCCGGTCTTAAGAAATTCGCCTCCGGTCTTCGGATGATTCGGAACAAAGGCAAGCTGATTATAAATCAAGGCATGCATAAGATCGTCGGGATCATCACGATTCCCTTTCTACTCGTCTTCGCTGTAAGCGGTACGGCTTTTCAATTGGACAAGTACATATTCGGATGGTTTGGTGTTTCTACACGGGTTGAAGTTCCGAGCAGTTGGAGCAAAACGAAAACAAGCCAATCTGAGCTTCTTTCTCTGGAAAAGATCGTACAGAATGCTCAAGAGGAATTTCCAACCGCACAATTGATGCGTATCCAATTTCCCTTAAAGCCCGATCAAACGTACCAACTAGTTATGAAGGAAGGCTACAGTCCAACCGGGTTAGGCAATATAACGGTTTATGAAGATCCTTATACCGGACAAATCCTTGGCCACACAAATCCTTTTGCAGGCATGAATTTGTACACAGCTTGGAGAAGAGGACTGCATTTTGCGACATGGGGCGGCGAGCCTGTTAAATATTTAAGCTTCATCATCGGCATGATGCCGCTTTTCCTGATGATTACAGGCCTTACCATCTGGCAGCTAAAAGCTCGCGCACGCCGGAAAAAGAAAAAATCAGCCGGCTCGAAGCCTTTACCCGCCCCGGTTCCGGTTCCGGTTCCGGCTCCTTCGTTGAACACATCCGAATAAGCTTCGTAAATAATGAGGCTGTCCCCAAGTAGACCATTCTACTTAGGGGCAGCCCCGCTTCTGCCAAGCAGACTGGAAGTTTTTCCATATTTGAGACTCAAAGTGCACTAATAAAGAACCCTTTGACGCTAATAAATGGAAGAATGGATCTGAAATGTGGTTAAAGAACAAAAGTCCATAAACAGCGAACGATGTTCGTTGTTTATGGACTTTTGTTCGTTCGAAGCATAGATCGGAGCCATCTGACCATCATTAGCGTCTCTAGTATGCCTTATTTGCGACCTTTGTTCTTAAAACTCGCGATCCCACTATGATCGCCCCGCGACCCCAACATTTTTCAGCTAGAGACTGCTCGTTGTTGACAGCGAGCATGCGAGACAGCTCCATTTATATTTGTTCTAATCACTGTTGTCATCGCCGGAGTGATCATTTTTATCGGACCTGGAGCGGCCATCTTTGTTGTTATCCTTGTTATCCTTGCCATTATTTTTGCCGTTGTCTTTGTTATCCTTGTTGTTGTCTTTCCCGTTGTCCTTGGTGTCATCTCGGTTCCCCTTACCCTTTGAATCAGCATCGCTCCCATCACCGAGCTTCGGCGTGGGAGAGGGCTTTAGGGTTGGTCTAAAAGACGGTTTCGCGGAGTCCCGATTGTCCGGCTTTTTGGTCGACTTATGACTGTCATCGTTTCCGTCATTTTTATTATTGTTGTCGTTATTGTCGTTATTTCCAACATTTCTGCCGTTATTGCCGTTCTTATCATTTTTATCGTTTTTATCGTTCTTCGGCACAGGCGTTTTAGTTGGCTTTGCACTGGCTTTGCTATTGTTTTTATTATTGTTCTTGTCTTTATCCGATTTCTCATTCTCCAGCTGTTGGAATTTCTCATTCAGCTTGCCGGACTTCTCCTCTTCAATCAGCTTCTTGAGCGTCGATTTGTCAATCGGCTTATCAGGTTGCACCAGTTTATCGATGCCGCCGTTATCTTTGGCTAATTGATGAATCGAAACCGATTTAATATCGTCGAGCGACACTTTTGTTCCGTTATCCAAGGCATTCAGGTATATGGCATATTTCCCTGCCGACACTCCGTTCGCTTTGGCCTCTTGTCTCACTTCTTGCGGTGCAGCGAACGCAGTCACCTCGTAGTTTTTCACCTGATCCGGATGTGCATCCTGGATGTGCTTATTGACCTGTGCCTTCAGCTTGTTAGCGATCGCTTCATCGCTGACTGTAGTCTTATCTGCTACGACTGTGCTGCTGATGATGATATCTCCCTCGCCCTTGGCTAATGCGCCCTGCTCCGCTTTATCCAAAATCGCTGAGGTGACATCCTCTAAAGACTTCCCCTTGAACGCCATCGATTGTATTAAATTCACGCCGTCCGTATTCAAACCCTGCAAGTCCTGTACGACTTCTTGATTGTCAATGCCGATCTCTACACTAGGATTGATATCAATCGTAACATAAGCAACGACTTGGCCGCCGGGCACGGAACCAGTCAACGTTGAGACCAATACGAAGCACAGGACAATTGCCGCCGCCAATGCCGATGCAATGGCCATTTGCGGCACCCTCATTCGCCGTTTCACCGGCGCAAAAAGGATTTCTTCCCCGACTTCACAGTTCCGCGTCCCCCTAGGAAGCTTCTCGAACCGGCCATCCGGACTCATGACGATAATGGAGCTCTCGCTTAATTCCATTACGATTCCCTTATTCATGCGCTACTTCTCCCTTTCTGTAACATCACTCATCATCGCGAATATGTAAATAATCCCGCAAATAAGGATATGGACCGTTAAAAATCAGTGCAATAGCGATCAAATATTTGCGGTTACGCTCCAGTGTTTTCCTGGAGACTTGTACTTGCTCCAGCAGCTCCTTGATCGGCAGCTGCCGTTTTGTCAGCAGAGTGCGCATAAGCTCTGCGTCCTGTGAAAGGGTTCGACCGATCCCAAACAACATTTGACGGGAATCATCGTGTTTGGGTGAAGCTTCGGTCAATTCGGCAAACTCAATATCGAAATCCTTCAAACATCGACTAAAATCAACAATTTCACCCCGTCGCTCCTCAAGCCCTTTTTGCTTTTCATAAGCTTCAATGGCCTGATGAACCTCAATCGGATTCATGAAGTTGTCTTCATCATCTTCCTGATCGAAAGAGCTGTAGGGAATCTGCCCCTTGAATCTTTGCTCTTTGCGTAAGAAATCAATAAGTCTTCGGCGGATGACCGTTTCCGCGAACCCTAGGAAAGAACGGCCCATCGCTTGCGAATACTGATTAATCGCTTCATTAAAAGCACCGAGTGCGATGCTGAATTCATCATCTCTTGCCGGATCGATATATCGCTTGCAGAACCTGCTTGTGACTTTAGCCACATATGGCTGATAGTCAGCAATAAACTGGTTCCTAAGTCGCAGGTCTCCTTCTTGTATTTGTTGTACGGTTTCCTCTAGAGGAGAGGGTCCAGTATCACTTCTTCCTCCGGAATTCTGCTTCTTCCCGAGGAACTTTTTGAATAGAACAAGTAGCACCGTTCCACCTCACAATATAGTAATTTCGTCCCTGTGTATGACAATTCGGGGGGTATCGATTGCTATGAAAGCAAATAAAATCAAATTTATTATATCATACATATCCAAATCAGCACCAAATGGGAAAATAACCCTTGTGCTTGGTTTCAATTTCCCGTTCAATCCATTACAATGATGGCATACGGGAGGTGTTTCCATTGGAACACACGAATAGCTTCGGAAAGTTTCTGGAGGAGCTTCGCGGTAAAATGTCCTTGCGCAAAGCTGCCATCAAGAGCGGCTTATCCCACGCCTACATTCGCGATTTAGAGCTAGGACGCAATCGTACCACGAATGATATGATCAAGCCATCCCCAGACACCTTGAAAAAATTGTCACAAGCCTATCATTATCCTTATACGGACCTGCTTACGAAAGCTGGATATTTGGAGGAAGAGCCTGTAACCGTCTCGTCCATGAAGGTTCAACTCGATGAAATCCGATATATTGAGTTCGGTATCAAGCATGTGCGCTATTATGCCGCCGATTCTATTTCAGAAGAAACCGTGGAGTCGCTCGTGGAATTTACGAATCTCATCGAACTGCTACATGAGAAAGATTTTATTAAACTGGACGCGCACTTATTTGTGAATATGCACAAAATAAAAAAGTATGCCCCTGCGGAGGGCAAACTTTATTTTGATACGACCGGAGAGGGTCCTTTTATAACAATCGCTGCTCTTCCACAAAAAAAACACCATCAAACCATTCTTGATTCAATAGCGGCAAATACGGGGATCAGAACGGAGGCAGGGCCCGGCCCCGCTTCGCCAACGTTAAACTCCAAGCTCTTTTCGTAATGTCACATAGATGAAGATAACCGTCGCCATGCTCAGCATTTGAAAAGGCATCAGCGCACTCCATGTACTATCTTGCATGGTATTCCGATAAAAGATTCCTACAATGGCTGTCAAGATGAACAAATAGAATCCAGCATTTTCTTTGCACAACTTGATCTTGGAATAGTGCGTTAAGAAAGTAAAACCCAGCCTAAATTTTATCATGGCGATGATGATGCCGCATTTCGCGATAATGGCTAGTATGAGCAGCATACTGGAAGTAAGAGGATCTTCTTTCGCAGCTGAATACGACAAAATTCCGGTCGAGTCGCAGAGATGGATGACGCCCGTGGATACAATCACCGACATGATGTATCCGGATAAGGCAATCAGCATCGCAGGGACAGGACTGAATTTTAGAAAAACTGCAAAAAGCGCAAATAGAATTGCTATATAAAAGAGCGGATATGAATTCGTATAAGTGACCAAGGCGCCAATTGCAACGGCTATTAATACTTCTTTCAAATGCGGGGTTATTCTCTGTCTAAACAAAATAAACGAAAAAAGAATCATCGGTACAAAATCAATAGAAGATAGGATAAATTTCATCCACGTGAACAAGCACTTTCCCTCATTTCCAACCGAATTCTGAATGGCTTCAAACTGAGCCCTAGAACCACTATACATGAATGCAAATGGTTTGCCTTCAATTTGGACTAAGTTGGCTGTTTCTAAGACCAAGTTGCCACTCTCACATGGAAACATGGGCTGCATGATAGGAGCGCGTTAGTATGAATCACCCTTTTACAGTTGCAATTGTGGAAGATAACAATTGGGTCCTTAAATTGTTGGAATCCTATTGTGAACAATCCGGTTTACAAGTGGTCTGCACCGCTTCCGATGGACAAGCATTTCTTATACAATATGACGCATATAAACCTGATATTTTGCTGGTTGATATAGGTTTGCAAGGAGATTTGGACGGCATATCCATGGTTCAATCGCTCAGAGAAGCCGGCTATGCGCAGAAAGTGATCATGGTCAGCGGGACGACGAATATTGATCACGTTCTGACCTCTTTTCATGATTTGGGTTCTCTTTATTTTCTGTCCAAGCCGGTTCTCTATCCCAAATTTCAAACCGCCATTCAGAAAGCAATTGCAGAAATTGACATGGAACGAAGTACGGCTGTCCAAGCTCCTGAACTTGCGGCATCTAGATGGATCACGGTCAAAAACCAAAAATCGCAGCTGCCGATTTCGGAGGACTCTATCCTTTATGTGGAGAAAGAGGAGAAGCGGCTGACAATGATTCATCTTGTCAACGGGGATCGGATAGAGGCGAGTACGAATCTCACGGATATTTTAGCCCAAGCTTCACCCTATTTGTTCAGCCCGTTCAAAGGCTTTCTCGTGAATATGCGCTATGTCGCCTCATTCGTCAAGGAAAGTGGATTCCCGACGACAAGGAGGTTCCTCATCCATTTGAAGCATACTTCCACGAAAATCCCGTTAAGCCGCAACCTGCAAAAAGAGTTTGCGCGATTGCTGCAAGAGCTGCATTGATATTCATTATGAGAAAACCTCTATCGAGGCCATTCAAAGATGAGAGAGCGCGTTTAGAGGTAAGTTTTATCGCCAATAAACCTTCTACCAAGCGGCAGGTTTACGTTGTCGAAAGAATCCGCCGCTCGGACCTTCTTCATCCAGAGTTGCCAACCAGACAGCGGTATCTGCTCCTTCTTCAACCGTTACGGGAGCAGGTACTCCTTCAGGAATCTTCTGGGAAGCAGTTGCTCTTCCCATATCCGTTTGGACTCTGCCAGGACAAACAGCGTTAACTTTGATACCCATTTCAGCCACATCTTGTGCGACTAAACATGTCAAGGCATTGAGCGTGGTTTTAGAGAGGCGATAAGCTGATGATGATCCTTTAAGACCTAAGAATCCCTGCATTTGCAGAACCTCAAAAGCTCCCAATCCTGATGAGAGATTGACGATGCGCCCATATTTATGTTCTTTCATCAGAGGAACAGCGGCTTGAATCATTCGTAATGCCCCAAAATAATTAGTTTCAAATGTCTCTTTGATCATTGACTCTTCCACATCCAATACAGAAACGCCGTGATCAAGTAGAATTCCAGCATTATTTACCAGTACATCCAGACGACCATGTTGTTGTTTTACTGTCTCTGCCATCTTTTTGACACTTTCTGTATCATTCACATCGACGACTTGTAATTCCACGGATAGTCCTGCTTGACGCATCTCTTCAACCGTATGTCGCCCTTTATCTTCATCCCGACAACCAATCAAAACGTGTAACCCTTTCAAAGCCAACTGATAGGCGATTTCCCTTCCTATACCACGGTTAGCTCCTGTAACTAATGCAATTCGAGGCTTTTCTTGGTTCATTTTACAATTCATTTTGTCCATCTCCTTTAAGCAGGATCTTTCTCCAATTTGACAGATAATCTTCCAAGTGAGATTCTGCTTTTTTTAAGGTCTCGATTTGTTTTTTGATTTCTTCAAGCTTCCTTTCACCGAGATCAATGGCAATCGGCAAGCATTGATGTTTAATTTCCTCACTATTCGTACAGTGAAAGAAATCGGTTATTTCCTTCGCAGTAAGACCAAGACTAAAATAAAGCTGAATCATTCTGACTAGTTCAATATGAGATTCAGCATATTCACGATAACCGTTCTCCAAGCGAGCAGGCTTCAACAGTTCTTTTTCTTCATAATATCGCAGAGAGCGAAGACTTACTCCTGTCTTACGGGACAATTCACTAATATGAATAAAAACATCCCCTTCCTGGACTAATATATGGTATTCTAATCCATCACATGATGTTAAGGTCAAGCGCTACCACCTGATCCCCCGCTTCACTTCCTCGACAATCGCCTTAACGCCCTCGTCGATTTGCTCCGGCTGGGCACGTGAAATGCTGATCCGCAAAAACTTCTCACGCTCTGCGTAATCCGCTAAATAGTAATTATTCCCGGACATGACGCTGACATTTCTCGCCGCCAGCCGTTTCGTCAGAGCGTCGAGATTGACCGTTTGCGGCAGCTTAAACTGCATATAGACGCCAGAACTGACGTCAGACACTTCAATCAACCCCGCACCGTTATACCGCTCAACAGCCTCATTCAAGGCACGAATTCTGGCGGTGTACTGACTGCATATTTTGTGTTTGTGCCTCTCGTACATGCCGTTTTTAATGTATACCTCAAGAGCTGCCTGGGACAAAAGCGAAGTATCGCCATATCTTTTGTAAGCCTGGAATGTCTTGAGCAGCCGTTCCGGTAAAACCGCGGCCCCCAGCCTCAAGCCGGGGAAAATGATTTTCGAAAAACTTTTCAAATAGACGACGTGCGAAGTCCGGTCATAAGCGTAAATCGGATCGAAGCGCCGCTCTATGCCCAAGTCGGCCATGTAATCGTCTTCCACGACGTATACATGGTATTTGCCTGCCAGCCTGGCAATTGACTTTCTCTCCTCTGCGCTATACGAGGTGCCGAGCGGATTGTGATATCTGGACATCGTGTAAAAAAATTTGATGCCTCCGCTTTTAAATTTCTCCTCCAACTCACGCAAATCGATGCCAGTCGCACGACGAGCGATCGCGCATACCGGCACGCCTTCCGCCTCCAAGTAACGAATATAGAAATCGTAACTCGGCTGTTCGACCAAAACCGCGTCGTTCCCGTTTGGAAACGGCATTTTAGCCAAAATTTCCAGCGCCTGCTGAGCGCCTGAAGTGACAATGATCCGCTCCGCACTCGCGAACACCTGATCACCCGCCAAATGAGAAACGAGCGTTCGGCGCAGCGTTTCCAGCCCTTGCGGTTCGCCGTATGTAAACAGGTTGTATTTATAAGTATCGATCGCTTTATTTAAACAATGTTGAAAGTCCAAATACGGAAATACATTTAAATCCGGAGACGCCGAAGCAAAATCAATGGTATCGCCTTTCGTACCGGTACCCCAATTACCCGGCTTGTCGACCACATAAAAACCGCTTTGCGGAATCGAATAAATCGTATGGCGCTTTTCGAGTTCTGCGTATGCCCGTGTAATCGTACTGATACTGCATCCATACAGCTCAGCGGCATCACGCACGGATGGCAGCTTTTGGCCTGGACGGTACCCGCCCTCACTAATTTTTTGCTCCATATCGGATAGAATCGAAAAATATTTTTTCATACCGTTCCTCCCTCCCTCTCCTATCTCATCATTATACAGGAAGCTGACCAACTGTATCGATACAGTTCGGGTAAAATGGCATTGTTAGGAAGAGCGTTCTGTCATACCCTTAATGTAGTCGCAATTACGATCAAGATTAAGGCAATGAAAAGGGGAGGAACCATGAACCAAAATGGGCTAAAACTTGCATATTTATTGGCCGTGCTTAACGCGGTCATTATCGGATTTTCGTTTTTATTTACCAAAATGGCGCTGGTGAATGCCCAGCCGCTCGACACGCTCACCTTCCGTTTTGCCGCTTCGTTTGCGGTGATGTCCATCCCGGTTGCTTTCGGTTGGGTTAAGCTTAATTACCGCGGCAAGCCGCTCTTGAAAGCGCTGCTGCTTGCAACCATGTACCCGCTTGGGTTCTTTACGCTTCAAGCGTTCGGGCTGCAGCACGCCACCTCTGCCGAAGGCGGCATTTTATACGCATTCACCCCAGTCGTGACCATGGTACTCGCCTCCATCTTTTTGAAAGAAGCGACAACCGTCTTACAGAAGCTGTCGATCTTCCTATCGGTGTTCGGCGTTGTGTTCATCTTTTTGATGAAAGGAAGCCGCATCGATTTCTCGAACTTAACGGGGATATTCCTGTTGTTCTTGACGTGCGTGGCTTTTGCCGGATACAGCGTGCTGGCCCGTTCGCTTTCGAAGCATTTTAGACCGGCGGAAATCAGTTATTACATGCTCGGCATCGGCTTCGTCACTTTTCTTGTCGTATCGCTCACCGACCATGCGACCACAGGGACGCTTGACCGCTTTTTCGCGCCGCTTGCCAGCGGTACCTTTATCGTGTCAATCCTCTATCTGGGTGTGGTATCCTCGCTCGTTACAGCTCTTGCTATCAACTACATCTTATCCAAACTTGAAGCGTCGAAAATGAGCGTTTTCTCTAACTTATCCACCGTCGTCTCCATCGTCGCAGGGGCGATGTTTCTGGGCGAGGAAGTTACCGTCTATCATCTGATCGGCTCGGTGCTGATTATTGCAGGGGTCATCGGAACGAATCGCTTGGGGCGAAAGAACGCGGTCGCTCATACGAGGCGCACAGAACGTGTAAAAGTCTGAATGACAAAAAGACCTCCAATCCGCATATCCTGTGCGATTAGAGGTCTTTTCGTTTATTAAACAAGACTGGCCTATATGAACTATCCTCCTACATTTTGGAGGTTTTTTTGTTTTTGAGCTTATCTCGGCGCGAACTGAGCATTTTTAAACGCTTTTTCAGCTGCTCTTCCCATTCCGCATCGCCGATCGTTCGAGCTACGCTCATGAGATCCAGTGCCATGTCGATTTGACTGCGCACAATATCCATCGGCTCTTCGCCTTCATGGTTTACGCAATTCTCGTGCAGCAAATGATCTTTGCCATCTACGTACTCTACAAAGTCAACCTCTGAAGCTCCGTCCCCATGGGCATACTCCGCAAGTATCTCATATTCGTTCTCTACAAGATAGTGAACTTCAATACGGTGACATACCGGGCAAAAGAGGATAGGCACATTATGAATTTGCGTACGAATGTGCTTCAAAGTTCCCTTAGTTCCGATCATACTGGCTCCACAACAAAAACTCATGGATATCCCTCCTTAGCGTTTTGCGTTAGCAAAACTTGCTTCGTAAGCGTGTACTGAGTTTTGCATCAGCAAAACTTACATCGAAAGCATAAACCCTTTGTTTCCCGGATTACCCCAATATATTCGTCACAACGTGGGGTAATTCCTTTTTTCCCGGACGTGTAGATTTTAGCAGTTTGCGCATAATTTTCATGCCAAAGGCAAAACCTGAGACAGCGGGATAAACCTGAATGAAGTCATTCAAAGATGAGCAGTGTGAGGAGGAATCCAATGCAAATCTTACCTCTCGCGGGATTGGAGTTACCCGATCGATACCATAAGGACTTACTTCATCTTATGATCGTAGATGCTCATACGCTATATGTTTATTGGGAAATCAGCAATAGACGGAGATGGCTCGTCTCCCAGCATTTTGAATGCGATTATGGGGCAATGCCTAAGGTGCTGCGTGTGTATGATGTCACCTGTTTGTATTTTAACGGCAGCAACGCTCATTCATATCGGGATGTGACGACCACGCCGGAAGCGAGCAATTGGTTTCTTCGTGATCTGGGCGCCGATCGGACCTATGTGGTCGATATCGGCATTTATTCATGGGAACGCGAGTTCATTCCCCTGCTACGCTCCAACTGCGCGGCAACGCCCAAAAGTGCTGAGGCGATCTGGGGAGAGCCCTTACGAAGCGTTGTTCCCGAAGCGCTCGCCGATCCTATAGCTAACCGGATACAACCGCACTTTTTTGAAAATATACAAGTTTATTCCCCCTATATGAGGTGAAGCTGCCGCATGAAGAACCGGATCGAAAAAATGCCTGAACTCAAGGGCTATTTGGCGCTTGTGCTGCATGCGCACCTGCCCTACATTCGCCATCATGACCAAGACGATGATAGGGAAGAACGATGGTATTTCAAAGCGATGACAGAGACATATCTGCCGCTTATCGAGGTTATGGACCGGCTTGTGGGTGACCGGATTGATTTCCGCCTCACGTTGTCGATAACGCCGACGCTGTTGTCCCTTTTCTCAGACTCCTTCCTGCAAGAAAAGTATCGGACCTATCTGAGCAAGATGGCTGATCGAGCTGGCCAAGAACAAATAAGATTGCGAGAGCTGCAGACACTTTACGAAAGCTGTAAAGGGAATGTTATCGCAAAGTTCAAGCAATTCCAAGACGATGGCCTTATCGAAATCGTCACCTCTGCGGCAACGCACGGCATTTTGCCTTTAATGAAAACGGAAGAAGCTATTAAAGCGCAAATTGCTACGGCCGTCCGCGAATATGTACGGCATTTCGATCGTAAGCCGCGCGGTTTTTGGCTTCCGGAATGCGGCTTTACATCAGGGATCGACCGTGTACTCAAGCAATACGGCATCGATTACTTTTTCTCTGATTCAACCGCGGTTGCTTACGCTTCCCCTCAGCCCAATCGAGAATTGTACGCTCCGCTGATGACACCCTACGGCGTTAGCGCTTTTCCGTGTGATCCCGAATCAGCACGCCAGATATGGAAAACGCAGGAAACAGCTTCCGAACATGCCGGCAGCTTTATGCTCCATCGACAAAAGCAGGCGGAGCATTGGCACCGTTGGCTCGATCGCAGGCCAATCATCGTGACTCCAATCGATGCGGAGCTGTTCGGACAAGGCATGAACGTAAAACCCATTTGGATCGAGATGCTGTGCCGCAACTTATTTAACGATCCGCACATCATGAGAATGATCACGCCCGGCGAATACCTCAGGGTGTATCCGCTTGCCGATGTCGGCAAATTGAATGAATCCAGCTTGGGACGAAACCACTCAGCCGAAGAGTGGCTTCAGCACAAGAACGAATGGATCTATCGCCACCTGCATCAAGCCGAGGAACGGATGATTCGTCTGGCGACGGAGCATGAACATTTGGCCAGCCAGGGTGAGCTGCGGGCCGGATTGCTAAAGCGCTCGCTAAATCAAGCGGCCAGGGAGCTCATGCTGGCTCAGAGCAGCGATTGGGCGTTCATGAGGAATTCGGGCAAGGATGTGGATTCTGCCATTCGCCGGACGAAGGAACACTTGTCCTATTTCAACCGGCTGTGCGATCAGATTGATCGGAGACAGGTCGATGAGCATTCTTTAGACGTTCTTGAGCAAATGAACAACTGTCTCCCAGCGGTCGATTATAAGGACTACGTTAGGATTGCTCGCCTTTCTCCCATCCCCATTATTCCTAGCTTGAACGAATGGATGACGCTATTGGATGAAACCAAACACCGCCCCAATGTGTTCATGCTCACATGGGAATACCCGCCCAAGCAAGTGGGCGGCTTGTCGCGTGCCGTCCATGAGTTATCCGAAGCGCTTGCCGCCGAGGGAGAAATCGTTCATGTCATTACAACGTCTCATTACGGCGCACCTTATTTTGAAAAGCTCAACGGGGTTTATGTGCATCGGCTTCCTGTTGATGTATCCGGCGATACGCATTTTTATCATTGGACGTTCGAGATGAACCTTGCCATGATTGATCATCTCGTTCGTTGGAAAGAACATGGCGGCCGGATCGACTTGCTGCATGCGCACGATTGGATGGTGATGCATACCGCCAGAGAAATGAAATGGAGTTATGGGGTTCCGCTAGTGGCCACGATTCATGCTACCGAATGGGGCAGAAATCAAGGGGTACTATACTCCGATCTTCAGCACAAGATTCATCAGACGGAGTGGAAGCTTACTTACGAAGCCAATCGGGTTTATGTTTGCAGCGCTTATATGAAAGATGAAGTCGGGCGCATATTCGAACTGCCGCAAGAGAAAGTGGCCGTGTATCCGAACGGGATTCGAATCCCGGCTTCGCCTGTCGAATTGGTTGACCGTCCGGACTTTTTGAATGAGAAGGACAAGGTCATTTTCTACATTGGCCGACTAGTATATGAAAAAGGGATACAAGTGCTGATCGACGCAATGCCGATCATTCTCTCGCAGGTACTGGATGCCAGATTGGTTATCGCCGGGACGGGACCGATGGAAGACGAGCTTCGCGGCCGTGCCGCTCATTTAGGCGATCGGGTTTGGTTCACAGGTTTTGTAAACGATGCTTATCGCGAGCAGCTCTACCGAGCTGCTGATGTTTGCGTCATCCCAAGCTTATATGAACCCTTCGGTATCGTCGCTTTGGAAGCTATGGCCCACCGCAAGCCGCTCGTCCTATCCGATACGGGTGGTCTCGCGGAAATCATCCGCCATGGCATCGACGGCTACAAGGCGCTTCCGGGGCATGTCGAATCACTCTCCTGGCATATTACCGAGACGCTGCTTCAGCCGGATCAAGCCGCCAAGATGGCCGAAGCCGCTTATCAGAGACTGCAGCAGCAATACCAGTGGAGCCGCATCGCCAAGGACATCCAGCAAGAGTACCATAAGCTCACCTGTTACCAGCCGGCGTGGGTCGAGAGTAGATAATCATTGGATTACGAACACTGGATTTTGTACAGTGCTTTATAACGATTTTGGGGAAACATAGGTAAAACATTGGATTCTTTCCAATGTTTTACTGGATATGAGCATCGGCACGACTCACTGGAGCCATTTGATTGGATGATTTCCAATCCCAGCTTCCTATTAACTGCATCTAACTCATTGCATTGGACGAAATCCAATGCAGCAGGAGCTAACTATGTTCAAATCCAAAGAATATCTCTTTCGATTGTTCGAAAACTAGGCGATAGCAGCTGAAGCTCGTTGCTTTAGCGCGGAAAAACCGGCTTAAAGTCATTGACGGGCCGTGTCTTACCGGGTTAAGGCGGAAAAACCGTCGTATGACCGATCGTTCAGGCGATTTCGGCGGCAACTTGTGACTTTAACGCGGAAAAACCGTCTTAAAGTCGCTGATGAGCCTCAGCTTATTGGGTTAAGACGGAAAAACCGCCTTATGACCGACCATCCAGCCGATTTCGGCGGCAGCTTGCGACTTAAATACGGAAAAACCGCCTTAAAGCCGCTGACGGGCCGCTTGTTGCTAAGCTTTGAAGGCAATACTTGCAAAGTCAGTTTTTCTGGCGAAAAACTCTAAGGAGGCGTCACAATGAAGGCTGTGATTATGGCCGGAGGCAAAGGGACCAGACTTCGTCCCTTGACTTGTCATCTCCCCAAGCCCATGGTGCCCCTTATCGGCAAACCCTGCATGGCTTATACCATTGATTTGTTGAAGAAACATGGGATCTACGACATTGCCATTACCATGCAGTATAAGCCTGAAATGATACGCGATTATTTCGGAGATGGCCGGACGTTCGACGTTCATATGCACTATTTTCAAGAAACGACACCGCTTGGTACAGCCGGCAGTGTGAAAAATGCCCAGCCGTTTTTGGACGATACCTTTATCGTGATCAGCGGCGATGCGCTGACGGACGTTGATTTGCAGCAAGCATTGAACTTCCATAAGCAGAAGGGAGCAAAGGCTACCCTCGTGCTTACGCGAGTCAATCACCCTTTGGAATATGGTGTGGTCATGACCGATGATGAGGGGAGAATTGTAAAATTTCTGGAAAAGCCCAGTTGGGGTGAAGTGTTTAGCGATACCGTAAATACAGGTATTTACATCTTAGAACCCGAGCTCCTGGAACGCGTGCCGCACGGCCAGGCATTTGACTTTAGCCAGCAGCTCTTTCCGGCTTTGCTGGAGGACGGCGACGCACTTTTCGGCTATATCAGCTCCGGCTATTGGTCCGATATCGGAAATTTGCAGCAGTACCGGCAAACGCAGTTCGACATGCTTGACGGTAAGGTTCGTGTAGATCTGCCGGGGAAACAAATTCGACCTGGCGTTTATGTCGAAGAAGGAGTTGTTATCGGGCTCGGCGCTCGCTTGATTGGTCCCGCCTTCATAGGAGAGGGAAGCAAGCTGGAGGACGAGGTGGAAATTGGCGAGTACTGCATTATAGGCAGGAATAATCACCTTGCCAAAGGAAGTGCGCTGGCCCGGAGCATTATCTGGGACCATAACCACATTGCTGAGCACAACGAATTGTCCGGATCTACCTTAACCAGCCGGATCGTCAGTCATCAAGCCGCCTCATTAAGCGATGGCTCCGTCATTGGCAATCATGTCGTCATCGGAGCAGGAAGCCGGATTGGTCCGAATGTTAAAATTTGGCCTTATAAACAAATTCGCGAGCATTCGCAGCTCCATACTTCATTCATTTGGGGAGAGACATCCTCCACATCGCTATTCAAAGCCCAAGGGATTAGCGGAATGCCCAATCTGGACATTACACCTGAATTCGCCGCCAAATTCGCGACAGCTTATGGCGCGACTCTAGCCTGGGACAAGACGTTAACGATTAGCTGCGCCCCTCATGCATTCACACGCCTTTTAAAACGAACAATTACAGCTAGTTTACAGTCGGTTCGCACAAACGTCATAGACTTAGGAGATTCAATATTCCCTGCAACCAGCTTTGCCATTCGTCAGTTAGGGGCTGCCGGAGGGATTCATGTGGATTGGTCCGGAGTAAAAGGCGAGATGTGCAGCATAACCTGTCTGGACGCGGAAGGACTGCCTATCCCCAGATCCCAAGAACGCAGTGTCGAAAACAGCTATCGGCAGGAAGACTATGGACGAGCCTCCGCCCAGGATATCGGGGATTACAGACAAGAGCCCCATTGGATGCAAACTTATGTCGAAGCACTGGCCAAGGAAATTGCTTATGAACGAGAAGCGGTTAAACCTCTTCGCGTCGTGATTGAAGCAAGCCCTTGGCTGCAGACGTATCTCGTGCCGTTCTTTGAAATTCTGGGCATGGAAGCTATTCACGTAACGACGAGCAAGCTGCAGAATTCCTTGCCTGACTTTGTCGCTTTGTCCAAGGCGGATCTCGGAATCTCCTTGAAAGATGACGGACACTACTTGAAGCTTATTACTGAGCAAGGTGCAATGGTTGATAACGAGCTGCAATCGGTATTTCTCTATCTGTGCTATCTGCATAGCCGTCCAGGCGCTACCATTGGCGCACCGGTCAGCGCTCCGCATCTTCTGGAGAGCATGGCAGATGGGCTTGGCGCCACGATTGTGAGGACGAAGGAAGGGGCTCGTGCCATCCTGGAGGCAACGGCTGAAGCCCGCATGCATCCGCTTTTCGATTCCTTGTTTGCCGTCGGGCTGATTGTGCTGCATTTGGACAGAACCGGGCAGCCTTTGGGCAAGCTCCTCTCCCTGCTCCCGAACTTTCATCTTCACCGGGAAAAGATCGATTGCCCTTGGGATCATAAAGGACAAGTAATGCGAAGCATGATGGAACGCGGGAAAGACAGCCACGTTGAGTTGGTGGATGGCATTAAGTTTTATCATGATGAGGGGTGGGTGCTTCTGCTGCCGGATGCAGACGAGCCCGTTTTTCAGGTCGTCGCCCAGTCCACTGATCAGAGCGCCACGCAATCTCTGATAAAATCCTACCGTGAGCACATTCTAAATGTGCTGCAGTAGGCATATATTAGTACAGGAAAAATCCGCTCTATCCAGGTCAGTCCTGTAGATTGGATTTTTTCAAAGTCTCAAGATGAAGGAGAGAGCGGCGTTGAACATGATTCCCAGTGTTTCCAGGCAGATCGCTTATGTACAGTATGACGATCAATCCTCCAGTATGATCGTTCAATATCATACTGGTTTCCAAGCATCTTATAGCAATGTGAAGCAGGATGATTACCAGATGATCGTATCCGCCACGAATCGTTACGATTCGTTAATGCGGCTTACGGAAACCAGGTACATAGATGGGCAGCCGCCGTCCAAATGAATCTATCATCCAATCTCCCCTTTTCCACAAGGTGGAGATTTTTCGTTTCCATCGCGCATATGCTACAATGTTGCTCAAAGTGAGCAGCAACCATCAACGACTACCCTTCTAAAGAAAAGGTGAGACCGATTCCTACCCCAGCCCTACCAATTGATCACTCGGATCGGGATACGCTTCATTTGCTCGTTCAATCCCCCACTGTGCTGTTTATGTACTGGCAGCTATCGGCACGAAAAAGCGCAATGATTCAAGAGCATTTCGGTGCTCATTGGCAAACGCTTCAGCCATCTTTGCGCATCTACGATATCACTGGTCTGTCGTTTGACGGAAGTTCGGCGTGCGAGGTCTCAGAGCTTCCATTGCCGCAGGGAGAATCCTGTTTTCTTAGCGGATTTCGCCCCGGTACACGGTACATTGCGGATTTGGGGATTGTTAGCGGGCATGGGCAGTTCGTGCCGCTCTTACGCTCCAACACCATCGAGACGCCCCCAATATCTCACGCGACCTATTCGGAACCGCAGACAACGCCTTCAACTTACCCGGTCTCTTTTACGGTGATCAAGCCCTTACAATATGAACAATTCTCAGCCTATTCGGTATATCCACTGAAAACGGCAGATTCGGAACCAGGAGGCGATACGGATTGAGCGCGTCCGTTCACGGTTATGTTGCTTTGCTTTTGCACGCCCATATCCCCTACGTCAGACAGGAGGAGGATCGCGTTACTCTGGAAGAACGATGGTTCTTTGAAGCTGTCGTCGACAGCTATCTCCCCTTGATCGATATGTTCAATCGGCTTCTTGAGGATGGCGTTCAATACCGTCTGACGCTCTCCCTCTCCCCTCCTCTGCTCGCGATGATGGAAGATCCGGTGCTGCAGCGGAGGCTGCGGCAGCACCTGGCCTCTTTAAGCGAGCTGGCTCAGCGCGAAGTGTTTCGACTATGGGGCGACCCGGATAACGCCCCTACGGCTATTCTCTATGCCGACCGCTATCGCCGGTTGGCTGAACTCTACGATCGCCTCGGCGGCGATCTGATCGGGAAGTTCCGCTGCCTGCGGGATTCCGGCTGCGTGGAATTGATCACGTGCGCCGCGACGCATGCGTTCTTGCCGCTGGTCAAGAACGACGCCGCGCTGCGCGCGCAGCTTGAAGCCGCCGTAATCGAGTTCCGGCGGCATTTTGGGTCGGACCCGGCAGGCATCTGGCTGCCGGAGTGCGGCTATACGCCTGCGGTGGAACCCCACCTGCAGGCGCTCGGCCTTCGCTACTTCGTCGTCGACGCCCATGCGCACGCGCAGGCGGTGCCGACGACGAAGGCGAAGGCCCAGGCGGGCACGCCCCTGCGTACGCGGGGCGGCGCCTGCGCCTTCGCTCGGGACCCCGAAGCCGGCGCCCAGGTATGGAGCGCCGCATCGGGGTACCCGAGCGATGCCGACTATCGCGAATACTATCGCGATATCGGCTTCGACCTCGGCCATGAGGATCCGGCCGAGTGGGACTACATCAAGCCCTATGTACTGCCCGACGGGCAGCGGATACATACGGGCTTGAAGTACCACCGCGTCACCGGCCCTGCGGCGGGTGACGCCAAAGCGCCCTACCATCCGGCGCGCGCGGCGCACAAAGCTCAGCAGCATGCTGAGCATTTCATCGCCGCCCGGGTGGCGCAGCTGCGCCGCCTCGCTCGCGAGGGCGAGGCGCAAGATACGGCCGCGGGCATGGCGCCACGGCCGGCGGAACCGCCGGTCATCGTATGCCCCTACGATGCCGAGCTGTTCGGCCACTGGTGGTACGAAGGCCCCCAGTGGCTGGAAGCCGTGCTGCGCGGACTCGATGCCGCGCGCAGCTGTGCTTCGGACGTAGTCGTGTCGACGACTACGTTAGGCGCCTACGCCGCCGCCCATGCGCCGACCACGGAAGCGGAGCTTCCTGTGTCCAGCTGGGGCCGCGGCGGCTATGCCGAAGTCTGGCTGCAGCCGCGCAGCCAGTGGGTTCATCCGCAGCTGCACGCTGCGGAGGACCGGATGCTTCGGCTTGCTCGGAAGCATCCTGACGATTCCATCTTAGCTTCACTCATCCATAGAGCCTTGAATCAAGCCGCACGCGAGCTGATGCTCGCACAAAGCAGCGATTGGACGTTCATCCTCGATGCGGGCACGGTAACCGAATACGCAACCGGTCGAATCAACAAACATTTAGCGCAATTCCACCTATTATTGGACGAGATCGAGGGCATACGGAACATCTCAAAGGAGGAACTGTTCCCTGACTTGCTTAAACGCCTAGAGCGGCAGACCCCGTTCCTCCCTGAGCTGAGCTACCGGTTATACAATAATTTCGATGAAAGCGCACAGCATGCTGTGACACGCGCCGACCGATATTCATATCCTGTTTCAATGACTGCAATCGGGCATACCTCCGCGCAGACCACTAATGGCATTCCATTACGTATCCTGATGCTGGCCTGGGAATATCCCCCGCGGGTTATCGGCGGTCTCGCCAGGGCTGTTTGCGAGTTGTCCAAGCAACTTGCCGCAGCCGGACATATGGTTCATGTCATTACCTGTCATGCGCCGGATTGTCCTGTCTACGAGCTGTCTGAAGGCGTGCATGTGCATCGCGTAAAGGTACTTCAATCCATTCAGCCAGCTGCCTTTCTGGACTGGGTTTTCCAAATGAACATGGCCTTCTCGGATGAGATCCATCGCTTGATTCAGCAATTCGCAACCTTTGATGTCATCCATGCTCATGATTGGCTTGTCTATTACGCTGCGAAAGAGAGCAAACAGACGCTGGGTCTCCCGCTCGTTGCAACCATTCATGCCACTGAATTTGGCCGCAACCAAGGGAACCCGGAAACGGATATGGGGCAGAACATTCATCAACTCGAAGCCAAGCTGACGATCGAAGCCGATCATGTTATCGCTTGCAGTCAATTCATGATAGAAGAAGTCATTCAACTCTTTGCATTGCCGGCAGACAAAGTGAGTCGCATTCCGAATGGCGTACAGCCTTATCGCAAGCCGGAGCCTCCCTTACAGGCCGTTAACCCGCTTCTTTCAGCGGCAATCCAGGGTGCAGGCGCCGAAGATCGCATCATTGGCTTCCTCGGCCGTCTTGTCCAGGAAAAGGGCGTTCATCTGCTCATCTCCGCCATGCGGCTCGTACTCAAACGCTTCCCCCGTGCAAAGCTCGTCATAGCCGGAACAGGACCTGCGCAAGAATCCCTTCAAGCGTTGGCAGCAAATCTCGGAGACCGCGTCTGTTTTACCGGCTTTCTGGATGACAACGACAAGCTGTTACTGCTTGAAGCTGCGGAACTCTGTGTATTTCCTAGTCTTTACGAGCCTTTCGGTCTTGTTGCATTAGAAGCGATGGCTAACCGTACTCCTTTGATCGTTTCCGATGTCGGGGGCTTTGCCGAAATTGTCGAACATGGAATCGATGGCAGACGAGTGCCGGCTAATGATGTAAGCGCCCTCGCCTCGGAGATCGCCGCCTATTTGGCGCAACCTGATCTAGCCCTGCAACTGGCAGATACGGCAGCCGCCAAGGTTCATGTTGCTTATGACTGGCGTGAGATCAGCACAATCACAGCGGAAGTTTACTATCAATTAACTAATAGACTTGCTGCTAGTTCATGTATAATCCTCTAGCAGGGGGAAATACTGGGGTGATAGAGGCAACTCTATCAATCTGGGAGCACAGTCCGATTAAATTTTCAGAATTTTTTCAAAGAATCATTGATTCCTTTGTCATAATTCGGTAACCTAAGTGCAAGCCCTGTGCTGACCTTGTCTTTCATATGCCATACTAGAGACGCGATATCCACTATGGATGCCCAATGAACGGGTTCTGAATCGCGAACAAACAAACGAGTGGGGAAGTGATTTTTTGCCTAGACATCTGGTCATCGGAAACGGAAAATTTCTTATTAACCTCGATCAGCATTCCTACATGCGCGATTTGTATTATCCTTTCGTAGGCCAGCTCAACCATATCGGCGGCTATCAGTGCCGAGTCGGTATCTGGGTGGATGGTGCCTTCGCATGGCTCAACGACGCCGCATGGCATTTCAAACTAGCCTATGTCGAAGACTCTCTTGTCACCGAAGTGACAGCTACGCATCCAGGTCTTGGCATCACCCTCCTGATTAATGATGGCGTGCATCAGCGTGAGGACATTTACTTGAAACGCATTCAAGTTACGAATCACAACAACACCGTACGCGAAGTGCGCATGTTCTTTAATCAAGACCTGCTTATCAACGAGACTGAGGTTGGCGATACGGCCGCTTATTATCCGACAACGAATACGGTTTTTCATTATAAAAAAGACAGATACTTCATGTTCAACGGCAGTACGGGAACTGAAGGAATTTATCAATACTCTACTGGGGTCAAAAGGTTCTACAATGCCGAGGGGACCTGGCGGGATGCCGAGGACGGACATCTGATGGGCAATGCCATTGCCCAAGGTTCTGTCGACAGCACCATCTCCTTCCGTCTCTTCGTTCCTCCTGAAGCTAGCCAGACATTGTACTACTGGATGACGGCGGGGAAAACGCTCGAGGAAGTCAAAAAGCTGGATACGTACGTGAAAGACAGCCACCCCGGCAAGCTGCTTGATCGGGTCACGATCTACTGGCAGCGATGGGCGAATAAATCCGAACGGGACTATGGGGATCTGCCGATAGAGGTACAGCGGCTTTTCAAACAAAGCCTGCTGATCGTAAGGACACAAACGGACGTGAACGGCGCGATTATCGCCGCTAACGATTCGGATATTATGCAAAGCAACCGCGACCATTACAGCTACATGTGGCCCAGAGACGGCGCGCTAATCGCCTACTCCATGTCTATGGCCGGTTATCAGGGCATGATCATTCCCTTCTTTAATTTTTGTGCCAATGTGCTTTCACCCGAAGGGTACCTGCATCATAAATATAATCCGGACGGCACCGTCGGCTCCAGTTGGCATCCTTATATTCATTCCGGGCGCGTTCAGCTCCCGATTCAAGAGGACGAAACCGCGCTCGTGCTGTTCGCGCTCTGGCAAGATTTTCAAAAGAATGGGAGCCTGGAATTCGCACAGTCCCTTTACCGCAACTTGATACGCAGAGCGGCCAGGTTCATGTCCACTTACATCGATCAGGAGCTTAACTTGCCAAAGCCAAGCTACGATTTATGGGAAGAACGTTACGGCATCTACACCTTTACGGCTTCTGCCGTTTACGGCGGTCTCATTGCGGCTTCCAACTTTAGCAATTTATTCGGCGATGAGGAACGAGCCAATCGGTATAAGCATACAGCCGAAAAAATCAAATCCGGCATCCTTAGGCACCTATGGGACGAAAATGAAGGCCGCTTCGTCCGCGGGTTGTATATGGAAGACGGCGAATGGATTAAAGATTATACGCTGGAAAGCTCAGTTTACGGCATTTTTGAATTTGGTGTTTTACCGGCTGACGACGACCGTGTTGTGCGTACGATGAGAGCCAATAAAGCCGGGCTCATGATCAAAACCGATGTCGGAGGCTCCGCCCGCTATCATCACGACTATTACTTTCAGCGCTCTACCGATATTGAGAACGTTCCGGGTAACCCCTGGATCATCTGTACACTGTGGATTGCCGAGTGGGAAATTGAATACGCCAAAACGCTCGCCGACCTCGAATCCCCGCGCCAAACACTGGAATGGGTCGTCAAGCACGCGATGGAAAGCGGCGTACTGCCTGAGCAATTAGATCCTTTTACGGGAGATCCCGTATCCGTCGCTCCACTCACATGGTCGCATGCCACTTATGTGCTTACGGTCGTAAAGTATTTGAACAAATTCAAACAGCTTTCGAAGGTGTGATTTATTGAAGAGCCGCTCCTCTTATTAAAGGGGAGCGGCTCTGTTTTTAGCTAATAAGTCAAAGTATCTGACGACATAGAAAAACTGTCCGTGTCTTCCCTCTTCCCTGACGGTCCCTTTGCGTGTAAATCCATACGTTTGCGAATTAGGAGGAAATTGATTTGGCATCTGCCCTCTTCATATCTGTAACGATGGAAAACATCGTTGTGGGCTTCATTCCATTTTCTCTTACGTCTGTAACGATGAAAAACACCACTATTGCTTCGATCTGGCTCACCATACTGCCTTTTTCTACTCTGTAACAATGGAAAACATCACTATTCATTCGTTTCCATTTGCTTTTACATCTGCAACGCTGAATAACATCGTTAACGCATCAATCAACGTCCCAGTTTCAGAGACATATCAAGCTTAGCTTGCCCTTCGCGATTTTCGGCTCTGGGTACATCGCGAGCAGCTTCAGCCCAACGACGGTATTCCTCAGCGTAGCCATACTGTTTTCTTCCTTTTCGTCGTGTATCGATTTCTGCCTTTATGGCGATTGCCTTAACTGCTTTACTTGCAAGCATATGTTCAATATGATGACGGAAGATCTAACTTTCGAAGGAAGGAGCTTTTTATACCATGAAATCTCTACAGGAAGCTCGACATGCATTATGGAAAGGCATCGAAGACTTATCCGATGATCAGCTCCATACCAAAATTGGAGACCGTTGGTCCGTATTAGAAAATCTTGAGCACATTTACCTCATGGAACAAACAGTCGGAGGCCTGCTTCGCAAAGCGTTTCAAGCATCGGCAGGAGAGCCGGCAGCAGAGCAAAATCTAGAATCGATGATCGACCGAACGAACAAATACAATGCCCCTCCTTTCGGGCATCCCAAAGGTTTGTTTCAAAACCTGGATCAAGCCAAACAGTTCCTTGCGGAATCTTTGTCTGAAATGAACGATATCTTTACTTCTGTTGAGCATTCTAAATTAGCGACGTATTCCTTGCCTCACCCTGTCGTCGGGGTGTTGGGTCTTCATCAATGGGAAGCATTCATGGCCCTGCATTCGCTTAGGCACCTGGCGCAAATCGAGGATCTGAAACCCGCTCTCCGTTGAGAAAAAGAACGCAAGACCACATTAGCGGCCTTGCGTTCTTTTTTCCTAATCCTGCAGAAATTCCTCTGTATAAGCTTCAGCATTCCATAGCCGTTCCAGCTCAGTATCACTTTCCCATTGTACAGCGACAAGCCAGCCTTTATCATATGGCGATTCGTGCAGCAGCAGCGTTGCCCTCTCCAGCAGCAAATTTACAGCCGTTACTTTTCCGGATAACGGGGCGTGCAGATCGTGCTCATCGTCGTCAACGGTTTCTACAGAGCCGATATAATCGCCCTGCTTCACAAGCGCATTGCGTTCCGGCAGTTCGATAAAAAGAATCATCCCCAGTTCGGCAATCCCGTACTCCGTCAGGCCAATAATAGCCTGATTCCCTTCCAGCCGAATCCAGTAATGATCTCTTGTATACTTTAATTGTGCGGGTGCCAACACGACCTTTTTCCTCCAACTGAGAAAAAGCTCCTCTGCCCGCATTCGCATGCCAGCAAGAGGAGCTTTCGTCTTTGATATCAAATCTTATTTTACAACCAGGTTTTTGTCGCCTGGTTTCCAGTTCATTGGGCACAATCCGCCGGATTGAAGCGCTTGAAGCACGCGAAGTGTTTCTTCCACACTGCGGCCTACGTCGTTGTGGTTCACAACTTGGTATTTCAGTTCGCCTTCCGGATCGATGATGAACAGACCGCGAAGCGCGATGCCTTCTTCTTCGATCAGAACGCCGTAGTCACGAGCTACGGATTTTGTAATGTCTGCAGCAAGCGGGAATTCCAGTTTGCCAAGACCGTTATCGTTGATTGGTGTATTGATCCATGCTTTGTGCGTGTGGATACTGTCGATGGAAACACCAAGAATCTCCGTATCCAGCTCTTTAAACTGACCAGCAGCATAGCTCAATGCAGTGATTTCTGTCGGACATACGAATGTGAAATCCAATGGGTAGAAGAACAAAACTAACCATTTTCCTTTGTAATCGGACAAAGAAGCTTTGCCAAAACCTGAACCGTCGCCTAAAGCTGTCTCCATCGTGAAATCTGGAGCTTGTTTACCTACTAAACGCTCTGCCATTTGTATGACTCCTCCTCAAATCTATCTTCTTCGTATAAAATGGTATCATCCGCCTACCCGAAAGTCAATAATTAGAGCAGATATTAATTAATAATTATTATTATAAATGGAGGCTTGGTGAACATGACCAAATGGGACTCCCTCGGACATTTCTTGGACGGCCTTCTGCCTTTATCCGAGAATCAAAAAAACCGGTTTTATTCCTTATTCACACCAATCACGATGGACAAAAATGAGCATCTCTTACTTGCCGGCGAACGAACGGAACATTTATATTTTTGTTTGTCCGGCAGCTTTCGCATGTATTACAGCACGTATGATGGCAAGGAACGAATCAAGGCATTTTGTGGGGCTGATGACTTCATTACTTCATACAGCTCGCTTTTAACCGGAAGTCCTTCGTCCCTCTCGATCCAAGCGCTGCAGCCGGCCAAACTGATCCAAGCTTACTATCCAGACTTCTTAGCTCTAACACTTGAAGATCCTGTGTGGGAGCGACTGGCCAGGCTCATCACCGAAGGCATGTACTTGAAGAAGGAACGCAGGGAAATGCAGCTTCTTACACTTTCCGCAGAGGAGCGCTATGCTTGCTTTCAGCAAGAATTCGGTACATGGGAGGCGCGGATTCCACAATACTATATCGCGTCCTATCTGGGTATAACCCCTGTTGCATTAAGCCGTATTCGGTCTAAAAATGCAATAAGGCCATTTTCATTAACCTAGGTTAATGAGTTCAAAGCCGTAAAGCTGTACGCTATATTCAACCCCCTGTGAAAGGATCTGAATATAGATGAAAATGAAATTAACAGGTCATTGCGTGCTTGTTACGGGCGGCTCGACCGGAATCGGGTTTGCTATCGCCAAAAGACTCGCGGAACGCGGCAATAAAGTCATTATCGCTAGCAGCAGCAAAGATAAATTGACTCAAGCCGTCCAGGCTTGCCCGTCACTCATTGCCATTCCGTGCAATTTGGAGAAAAGTGAAGATATCCCCGCTTTTACTGAGAAATTGCTCTTCGAGCACCCTGATCTCAATATGATTATTAACAATGCGGGCATTCAGCTGAATTATGATTTATTGAAAGAGCCGGATATTCAAAATAAGATCAACCGGGAAATCCAAGTCAACCTCACCTCAACTATTCAACTGTGCAGCAGCCTTCTTCCACACTTCGTAAAGCAACCTCAAGCGGCTATCGTGAATGTCTCCTCAGGGCTTGGGCTTGTTCCCAAAAAGTCGGCTCCTGTCTACTGCGCGACAAAGGCGGCTGTTCACTTGTTCACTAAAAGTTTGCGCTATCAACTGGCTTCTACGCCGGTCAAAGTATTTGAAATCATTCCGCCGCTCGTCGATACGGAGATGACCAAGGGCCGCGGGAGCGGCAAAATTACACCGGATCAACTTGTGGATGAATTCGTCATGAGCTTCGAGCGCGACCAGTATGAAATGCTCATCGGCAAAACGAAGCTGCTGAGCCTCATCAACCGCATAGCCCCCTCCCTTGCCGATAAAATCATGCGCGAAGCCTGAGCTGAGAGGTGAAAAAAAGAGCTCGCCGACTGCATGCAATTGCTGCATCAACCGGCAAGCTCTATTCATTATTTGCGCATTGCGTTTACGATCAGTTCGCCCATCGCTATAGTTCCGATAGCTTTGCTCTTATCGACCGCGATATCGCCCGTGCGGTTGCCCGCATCCAGCACTTCTTTCACCGCGCGCTCGATGGAATCCGCCGCATCATGATAGCCGAATGTAAGGCGGAACATAAGCGCAACCGACAGAATCGTTGCGATCGGGTTCGCCACGCCTTGACCTGCGATGTCAGGCGCTGAGCCGTGCACCGGCTCGTACAAGCCGAAGCTGCCTTCACCCAGCGAAGCGGAGGACAGCATGCCGATGGAACCGGTCAGCATTGCGGCTTCGTCACTCAGGATGTCACCGAACATGTTCTCGGTGACGATGACGTCGAAGCTGGACGGACGGCGCAGCAGCTGCATCGCGCAGTTGTCTACGAGCACGTGCTCCAGCTCGACATCCGGGTAGTCCGCAGATACGCGGATTACAGTTTCACGCCAGAGGCGGGATGTTTCCAGAACGTTCGCTTTGTCAACGGAGGCCAGCTTCTTGCGGCGCGTTTGTGCGATTTCGAACGCTTGGCGAGCGATACGCTCAACTTCTGTCACGTTGTAGACGCAAGTATCAACCGCTTCTTGACCGTTAGCGCCTTCGCGGCGAAATTTTTCACCGAAGTAAATACCGCCGGTCAGCTCGCGAACAACGATCAAATCTGTACCTTCCAGAACTTCAGGCTTCAATGTGGAAGCCTCTTTCAAGCAGTCGAAAATAACAGCCGGACGAATGTTCGAGAACAGTCCCAGCGCTTTACGAATACCGAGGAGACCTGTCTCCGGACGCAGCTCCTTCGGATTGTTGTCCCACTTCGGTCCGCCTACTGCGCCAAGAAGAACAGCGTCAGACGATTGGCAAACTTTCAGTGTCTCTTCCGGCAGCGGAGTTCCTTTCTCATCAATGGCAATACCTCCGAATAAGGCATGCTCCGTTTCAAATTGATAACCGAACAATTCCTCGGTACGTTTCAATACTTTTTCCGCTTCTGCAACGACTTCTGGACCAATTCCGTCTCCAGCGATTACAGCAATTTTTTTCACATCTGCCATGTCTATATTCACTCCTAATGTTATTATGGGGCCCCCGCAAAGTAATCGGAATATACTTCAGAGCTTTGCGTCACTTTGTGGGGTATCGGATATAATGATTTACTGACCTTATTGTATCATATTAAAGACTCGTCACTAAGATATAAAAGCTATCACTTCTATAGGCCTCACCTATAAGTAGTTATTCCGATACCCCGATGCTTTTGATCGTAACCTTAGGAGAAACGGTGACGGTTGCTTCAGAAAACGCTTTTCCCCAGTTGTCCTCAACCTTCTTCCAATTTTTATAATCGTCCGCCCGGACATGGACGCCAAAACGAAAAGGGTCAACTTCTTTCTTTTGAGTCATCCGGATGAGAGTTTCACATTGTTTTTTCAAGAGTTTTTGTATAGCTAGTTCCATTTTTTCCTTATTCTTTTCCATGTCAACCGTGAACAGCCGCTCCGTCAAGTCTATTTGGATATTCATCCGGACATCCATGTGGAACCGATTGTCTTGAAATTTGATTACGGGTTTAACCTTTGCATGAATGATGTCAAAACTAACATACGACGTTTGATTATCCGTATCAAACGTTTCTTGGGGCAGATGAAACGTTAACTGAATCCGATTTTTCGTATCCTGCTGCAATAATAACAAAAGAGAACTTTCTTGATTGTTCAAAGAGGCCGCATAAGTGCCGTCTTTATGCAAAAGAGCGGTACCCGTAATGACGAGATCGTTCTTTTCAGCCTTCATTTCGCTTATATAAGGCGTCGTTCCTTTATCCATCATTTGTTGATGGAATTCTTGTAAAGTCGTTTGTACGGTTATCCTTGAATTATAGGTGCTATCTAACATTTGTTTGACAACGGCGCCGATACGACCTTTATCGTTCATGTTCGTATACATCATCTCTTTCACAGAACCATCCACCATAATCAAACCCGCATTAACCTCAATCTGAGCATTGCGAATGGCTGAATCCAGATAAGGAAACACATTTCTTTGCTGCAGCAGTTTTTTTCCTATAATAACATTTTGTATTTTTCCTACCGCCAGATTCCCATTTAACTTAATGTCGATTTTTTTTCTTGATTCACGCAGGGAGTCTGCCGTTGCTGATGTAATTTTATATTTAACCTTTGCTTCTTTGCTGAAAACGGGATTCGTCGTATAGACGACCAGATTATTTTCCTCATCAAGATCCACACCTATCAGGAGGGCGAACCGCTGCGTCTCAATATAAGCTTTTTTACCACACCCGGAAATAGACATCAATACTGCCAAGATTAGTATGCACGCCCATGTCTTCATTGTATCTGTCCCTTCCTGTGGTAATGAAAAAACCACCCGTAAATCCAAAGAAAAATGGGAAATAAATAAGCAAAATATATACCTATCTTCGCTACGTATGTATTCAGCTGGGTGATTTGGAAAGAAGAAGGAATAAAGAAGATCGATATTAGAATCCATAGAGATAAGATCATGATTAAAGGAGCTCGATGATCCTGCTTCCCTAATAGTTGACTAACTCCCAACACAGTCATGTAAAGGTAAGGAATGGTTGTCATAAATGGCATGAATAAATAAAAAGGAAGAAAAATAATTTCCAATCGCTCCATAAAAGGAAATTGGACGACCTTCATTAAATTCAAAGTGGGATAGGTATATTCCAGGATCTCTTCAGGAGCAAATTTGACAAAACTTACGACAGTAACCATTAAAAATATGATCATAGATAAAGAATTTCCAATGACAATTCCCTTGAACGCAGATTTCTTTTCTTTAAGAAACGGATATAAGATGAAACCCATTTCAAATCCAAGGAAAGTAAGGATTGTAGATTTTACCGTGGACAAAATGGGAAACAAGCCCTCTTTAGCAATTGGAAGAAGGTACAGCCACTGGACATCCTTTAACGCGTATATCAACAAAATAGGTATCGCTAACAAGATCATAAAAACGAATTCTGAAAATATCCCAATAATCCTTATACCATGCTTGATGATCATATAGTTTGGAATAATAAACAGGATCGTCAGGATGTAACTCCGAGTATCTGGTAAAATCCATATCTTTAATAGATGAACAGTTGAAAAAAGAGCCACGCCAGCTAAATACAGTGCGTACAGAACCCATAGCACAGATAAACTTCTACCGATCCATTTGCCAAAGTATTTAGTCAAAATATCGAATATGGTATACTCCGGATTTTTTTCCATGATTTTTATAACGATCAAGCTGAGAAGAATGGACAATAACCAACCTAATAAAATAGATATCCATCCATCAGTGCCGGCTGTTTTAGCTAAATCACGGGGAAGAGAAAGAACGCCGATACCCACTTGCGTTTCAAATATGATAAAAATGAATTGCTTTAAGGAAATCTCATTCATCGCATACTTGTTCATGGTTGATCTTCAACCTTCCCCTGCTAGCTTTATTCAGAAACCCCGGCTCCTTTGATGGCAACTTTAGGCGAAATATTTACAGTCGCTTCGGAAAGCGCCTTGCCCCAATTATCTTGTACGCTCTTCCAGGTTTTATAATCGTATGCCCGTACATATAGTCCAATTTGAAAAGGATCGATTTGATGCTTTTGAGCTTTCTTGATTAAAGCCTCGCATTCCTTTTTAAGTTCTTGTTCAATGGCTTGTTCTAACGGTTTGCTCTGTTTCTCCGTTTCTATGGCAAACAGCCGCTCCGTTAGCTCGATCTGAACTTTCATCGATATATCAATGGTTAGATGAGCAGCTTCCGATTTGGGCCTGATATTCACCTTTGCCTTGGTAATGTCGAAACTTACAACTGACATTCGCTCATTGGTATGAAATTGTTCAGGAGGCAGGTGTATCGTGATCGGGATCCGATTTTTCGTATTGCGTTGCAACAAGAGCAGCAAAGAGCTTTCCTGATTGTTCAAAGAAGCAGCATAGGTGCCATCTTTTTGTAAAAGCGCCGTTCCCGAAATGACGAGATCATTTTTCTTGACTTTCATTTCGGTTAAGTACGGCGTTACCGTTGTGTCCTTCAATTGTTGATGGAACTTCTGCAAGCTAGTTTGTACTGTAATTCTGGACCTAAATGTACTATCTACCATTTGTTTAATAATGGCACCCAATCTGCCTTTATCGCTAGGGTTCATGTGAATCACATCTTTCACAGCCCCATCCACCACAATCACATTTGCATTAATTTCATTTTTAGGATCGCGAAAGAAAACATCCAGGAAGGGTAACAGCTGCCTTTGCTGCAAGAGTTTTTTGCTAATCAGTAGATTTTGCAACTTCCCAGGCGCAATCGAACCGTTTAATTTCGCATCAAGTTTTATCCTTGATTCACGTATCGTATCAATGGTTGAGGCTGTTATTTTTTGCTTATCCTTGGCACCAGTACTGAAGACCGGATTCAACGTGTAGATGACGACTTTATTGTCTTCCTCAAGATCTAGACCCTCAGTAAGAATAAACCGCCGATTTTCTATATAGACTTGTTTGCCGCACCCGGCTTCAAACAATAAGGTTGCCATTACAAGAACGATGAACATCCTTATCTTCATTGGTTCCGTACCTTTCTAACGGAATGGAAAATCCAGCCGTAAATCCAAAGGACCAAGGGTAACACATATGCAATATATAAACCTACATTGCCCTGCCAGCTGCTCACTTCAGTTATTTGAGAAGAAGAAGGAATAAAAAAGAATGAAAGTAGGATCCACAGGAAAAAGAGTATACGTAAAACATTGCGATGATCCTGTTTGCCGAATAATTGTGTGGTTCCAAGCGCAGCCGTGTAAACGTAAGGAATGATCGTCATAAATATAATGAATAAATAAAAGGATAAAAAGATGATCTCAAACCGTTCTAAAAAGGGCAAACGGATGACTTTCAACAGGTTGAGCGTGGGATACACGTAATTGGTGATCTCATCCGGAGAATATTTGACAAAGCTGATTACAGAAATCATTACATAAGTCATCATGGATAAAGAATTTGCAATGATGATTCCTTTGGACGCTGATTTCTTGTCTGTTAGAAACGGATAGAGAATGAAAGCCAACTCAAATCCGAGGAAAGAAAAAACAGTTGATTTTACAGTAGAAAGAATTGGATGTATGCCTGTTTTACCGATTGGAAAAAGGTAAGCCCACTCCGCATTCTGCAGCGTAAATAACAACAAGAATGGCATCCATATCGTGAACAGAAAAACAAACTCGGCAAAAAGTCCGATCACCCTTACTCCATGCTTGGTTATCATATAGATGGGAATGCAAAACAGAATCATCAAAATATAGTTTCGTATATCCGGTACAATCCATATCTTAATAATATGGATCGTCGCATACATGACCACACTGGCTGAATATGCCGCGAACAGAATCCATGCTGCCGCTAAGCATTTACCTATCCAATTGCCAAAGTATTTGGTTAAAATCTCGAATATCGTACAACCGGGGTTTTTCCCCATAATTCGAATGATGACTAAGCTTAGCAGCACAGACAATATCCAGCCAATTAAAATGGATACCCATCCATCGGTACCTGCCGTTTTCGCCAAATCCCGGGGAAGGGACAGGACGCCGATCCCCAGCTGAGTTTCAAATATGATTAAAGTGAATTGTTTCAACGAGATTTGATTAAATGAATATGTATTCAAGGTTGATCTTCACCTTTTCTATTTGCCCCTTGTCTTTTAAGCTGCGTTGGTTGGTTTGATACCGGTCGATTTTTCATTTTCCAAATGGGAACCCGCACCATGACGTCTTTCCAGTCTGCCCACCTTATGGGAACAATCGGGCTTCCATAGGAGATTCCAAATGATTCCATAGTAATCAGATGAGCCGCTAAAATCATCAGCCCTATGACAATACCCACCATACCGAATAAAAAGGCCATAATCATCATCGGAAAGCGGACTAGCCGTAATGACGAGGTCATATCGTAATCAGGAATAATAAAAGATGAAATGGCCGTGATAGCAACAATAATGACCATAATATTACTTACAATTCCTGCTTGAACCGCCGCCTGACCGATAACAATCCCGCCAACGACACCGATGGTTTGCCCAACGGGACCTGGAAGGCGCAACCCGGCTTCCCTTAACATCTCTAGAGCTATTTCCATGAGAAATGCCTCAACGATCGGAGGGAAAGGAACCCTCGCCCTTGATTCTCCAATCGATATCAACATATCTAAAGGAAGCACTTCATAGTGAAAAGAGACGATGGATATGTACACGGCTGATAAAGAGATCGTCGTAACTAAAGCCAAATAGCGCAGCAAGCGGAGAAAAGTGGCGACGACCCAACGATTGCTGTAATCATCGACGCTTTGAAAGAATGCTGAAAAGGTTACAGGAGCAATGATGACACTAGGCGAATGGTCGACAACGAGAGCCATCCGTCCTTGCAAAAGATGTGAGGCTGCAGAATCAGGACGCTCCGTCATTACAATTTGAGGAAATAGACTGATGGGGTGGTCTTCAAGAAATTCCGCCAATTCCCCCGTGTTTAACACAGCATCCACTTCAATCTGCAGTAAACGATCCTCCATCTCTTTCACAAGATCAGGTTGAACAATATCTTCGAAAAACATGAGGGCAACCCTTGTCGTTGCTCGGGACCCGATCGAGAATTCCTTAATTTTCAGTTCACGATTCGGAAGATAGCGGCGAATGAGCGCAATGTTCTGCCCCAATGTTTCCACAAATCCTTGATGCGACCCCTTCAATGTCGATTCGATTTGCGGCTCTTGAATAGACCTCTGAGGCCAGCCTTGCGTGCATAAGGCAAGCGAACGTCTCTGCCCGTCAATAAATAAAATGCTATTGCCTTGGAAAATCGCGAACTCAATATCCAACCACAAGGATATAATTTCTGTCTTTCCAATCGTAATCGATGAAGTCCATATATCGTTAATGGAACTTATTTCATAGAGGAGCGGACGAAAGACGTTATCAGTGATCGCCGCTTTATCTATGAGTCCATCCAAATAAACAAGGGCTGCAGAGTTCCCTGTTTTTAATCGAATTTGGCTGACAACCAGATCGGGCGTATCACTAAAGAGTTCCCGTAAAGTATCCAAATTGATCGCGAGACTCTCTGAAATCAGTTGGCCAGCATATTCGGAAGACTTTATGTTGGAGTCATGTTTCTTTCCGCTTAGCCATCTCCTGAGCAAACTCATCTCCGCACCCCAATCGCTAATCATCCAGTCAAAGTTTTCCACATTCAGGCTATTTTATTCGGAAACCAACGATTCCTTATACAAAAGCAAAAAAGCCATCTGGACCAATCGTCCAAGTGGCTTTACATCTAAGTCCCAGTCGAACCGGGAGACAAAAGAGGTTCAAGGGAATTTCTCATAGTTTGGACAGGACAACAGAAACCAGAATCCCCAAGATCGCTATCCAAAAGAAATAGGAGCGTATGATTCGGCCCAGAAGCGAATCCTGTCTTTGCATCAACTTCTTTTGATTATGTTCCATGTTCAAATCAGTAACGGTTCCCGACATGGGGTCTCCTGAAGTCCCGGTAAAGCCTTGCAGCCCCGCACCATTTAGAAAAAAGGAAATCACGAGCAGAATTAACGATCCCATGAACAAATAATCGGATATTTGCCTTAACATCGAGCAACACCCCTTTCTCCCATCCTCCTTTTACTTTAAATTGTAAATTTTACCATGTCAACCCTCAGATTTAAAACTTAAAAGCCCAAAACACATCCCTGCAGGTAGTGTTTTGGGCTTTTCTTAAGCATTTTGTAAATAAGATTCCATGGCTTTAGCCAACTTCTTCATACCGAGAATCGTAGTCTCGCGATCAGTATGCGTATAGTTCAGTCGCATGGTGTTGTACTGCGGATTTTCTGCGTAAAATGTGGAGCCAGGAACGAAGGCAACACCTTCCTGCACCGCGATTTTGAGCAGGTCTTCCGCTTTGATTTGCTCGGGAAGCTCCACCCAGATGAACATACCGCCCTTCGGTTCTTCCCATTTCAAACCCGGCCAGTTCAGTTCGGAGAGCAGGCCTGTCATAAACTTCATTCGATCGCGATAATGCTCGCGGATTAATGAGATATGTGCATCGAGGTCAAAATGCTCGAGCAAGTGATACAACGTTTGTTGATCAATTGTACTGGAATGAAGATCTGCCGATTGCTTGAATCGCGCCATTTGGCGAATGATCTCTTGGTCGGCAATTACCCAGCCGGTGCGGAAAGCGGGAGCGACCGTTTTGGAGAAGGTACTCGTGTAAACGACACCATTCCCAGCTGCGCGGCCAGCAAGCGAGAAGATAGAAGGATAGGTTTCACCCTCAATAAATTGAATCTCGCCATAAGGATCATCTTCCAAGATAAGCACTTCAGCCGATCGGCAAATGTTCAGCAAGCCTTGGCGTCTTTCCAAGCTCCATACACGTCCTGCCGGATTGGAGAACGTTGGAATGACGTAGACCAGTTTCGGGTTGTGCTGCTTGATTTTAGCTTGCAGATCCTCAAGGATCATTCCGTCGTTGTCGCTTTCGACCGAGTAAATTTTAGCGCCTTTGGCTTGAAAAACCTGGAGCGCGGCAAGATAAGTCGGTCTCTCGACAAGGATGATATCGCCTTCATCGATATAAACGCGAGTCAGCAGATCAATCGCTTGCTGAGAACCTGTAGTCAGCAGCATTTCTTCCGGCGTTACATGCATATTCTTCGTTGCCATACGTCGGCATAACGATTCGCGCAGCGGCTTATAGCCTTCGGTCAATCCGTATTGCAGCGCTGATTTGCCGCCTTCAATCACGCGTTTGAAAGCTTCGCTCACAGCATCCAATGGGAAAAATTCTTCAGCGGGCAGTCCGCCGGCAAAAGAAATGATAGAGCTGCCTTGCGTTAGCTTCAAAATTTCTCTGACTGCCGAGGAGGAAAAACCTTCCAGTGATTTGGAAAACCGATACTTCATAACGGACGCATCCTTTCGCATTTGTAGAAAGCACCCCTCCTCTCTTAACGAGGTTGAGGTGCTTATCTTGTTGGTTAAAACCAAGCAATCGAAGACGGAACTGCAAGTTGAACTGCCCATTCAAGGAAAACTTCTCGTTAATATGACCATCCCATCGGCGTTCACCTTTTTACATGGAAACTGCATAAGTCCGAACACGACTGGCTGACTGGCTGTTCAACTAGATCAATGTAACGTTGCTTCGATTGCTTGTAGGTGTTTTTCGTTTGTCAATGAGTCTATTCACAGCGTCCAAATACGCTTTGGCGCTTGCTTCTAAGATGTCCGTAGAAATACCGCGCCCCTGTACAGAGACATCGTTCTGTTTCAGCACAACATGCACTTCGCCTAGTGCGTCTTTCCCGTGGGAAACCGACTTAATGGAGTAGTCATCCAGCTCGACGTCTTCCTTTGTCGCTTTATCGATCGCATTGTAAATGGCATCGACGGAGCCATTGCCTACTGCGCTTTCTGCGATTTCACCGCCATCCTGAAGGCGCACATGCACGGTAGCAGTAGGTGTCATCTGGTTACCGTATGCCACTTGAAGCGCACCAAGCGCGAATACTTCCGGCGTCTCGATCAGCTTCTCTTCGATCAGCGCGCGGATGTCTTCATCTTCGACCTGCTTCTTGCGGTCCGCCAAGTCTTTGAACTTGGCGAATGCGGCATTGACGGCCTCGTCGCTGAGCTCGTAGCCCAGGTCGATCAGCTTCTCCCGGAACGCATGACGTCCGGAGTGTTTGCCCATCACGAGCTTGCTCTCCTTGACCCCGATTGTCTCAGGGGAGATGATCTCGTAGGTCGTTTTCTCCTTGAGCATCCCATCCTGATGGATGCCGGACTCATGGGCGAACGCGTTTGCGCCGACGATCGCCTTATTGCCAGGCACCACCATGCCGGTCAGCTTGCTGACCAAACGGCTGGTGCGGTAGATCTCGCTCAGCACAAGCGATGTCTTCGCTTGGAAAAACTCCTGGCGCGTCTCCAGCGCCAGCGCGACTTCCTCGAGCGAGGTGTTGCCCGCCCGCTCGCCAATGCCGTTGATGGTGCCTTCGATTTGATCGGCACCATTGAGCACCGCTGCCAGCGCGTTCGCTGTCGCCATGCCGAGGTCGTCATGGCAGTGCGCGCTGAGCTGAATTTTCTCAATGTCGGGGACGGTGTCCTTCAGCATTTTGAAAATATTGCCGTAGTCGTACGGCGTCATATACCCGACAGTGTCCGGTATATTAACGACCGTTGCTCCGGCGTGAATGGCCATCGCGGTCACTTCCGCGATGAAATCCAGTTCGGTGCGTCCCGCGTCCTCCAGGGAGAACTCAATTTTGCTGAAATACTTTTTGGCGTATTTGATCGCCGCCTCAGCCGTTTCCAGCACTTGATGTTTCTCCATGCGCAGCTTATGCTGACGATGAATCGGGGACGTCGCCAGGAACAAATGGATGCAAGGATCTTGCGCGCCTTGCAAAGCTTCCCTAACCGCTTCAATATCGTTTTCTCTTGAGCGGGAAAGACCGATTACCGAAGCATTCTTGACCGCTCTGGCAACGGCGTTAACCCCGGCCAAGTCGCCTGGCGATGCCGCCGGGAAGCCGGCTTCCATCCGATCGATGCCCAGCTTCTCGAGTTGGAGCGCGATCTCCACCTTCTCCTGGACGTTCAGGTTCACACCCGGCGATTGTTCTCCGTCTCTCAGCGTCGTATCAAAGATGTAAATTTTACGCACCATGTCACCTCCTAAGAGCTTGTTTGATTCCGTTAAAGCTACGATGAAAAACCAGAAACCACTACCGTTCCGGTCTTCAGCATCCGCCTCCGATCACTGTTGAATTTGCATGCCTTGATTAGACTTGTTTGTAACCATGCAAATTCAAAGGTGAGCGCTTACGCTTCTCCGACAAATACTGAGCCCTCCACTAGGTTTTCCTTCGAAAGCTTTAAAAGTCATCGTATAAAGCTTTACTCGTCTTTATAGTATTCACAGGGAGTGGTCGGGTCAACCATGACCCGATCACTCCCTGTTATTTTACAAATCTATGATTACTTTTTGATCCAGTGCATCATTTCACGCAGTTGAGCGCCAACGACTTCGATTGGATGCTCAGCTTCGTTGCGGCGAGTTGCGTTCATGAACGCATTGTTGGATTGATTTTCCAAGATGAAGTCGCGAGCGAATTTACCTTGTTGGATATCGTTAAGAACTTCTTTCATTGCTTTTTTCGTTTCAGCTGTGATCACGCGAGGTCCAGTTACGTAGTCGCCGTACTCAGCTGTGTTGGAGATGGAGCTGCGCATGGAAGCCATGCCGCCTTCGTACATCATATCAACGATCAGTTTCAGCTCGTGCAAGCACTCGAAGTATGCCATTTCTGGAGCATAACCAGCTTCAACCAATGTTTCGAAACCTGCTTTAACCAGTGCTGTAGCACCGCCGCAAAGTACGGCTTGCTCACCGAACAGATCCGTTTCTGTTTCTTCACGGAAGGAAGTTTCAATAACCCCTGCGCGTGTACAACCGATACCTTTTGCATAAGCAAGTCCGATTGCTTTTGCGTTGCCGGTAGCGTCTTTCTCGATTGCGATCAGACCAGGAACGCCGAAGCCTTCCACATACGTACGGCGAACCATGTGACCTGGGGATTTAGGAGCTACCAGGAATACGTCTGTACCTTCTGGAGCTACGATTTGTCCGAAATGAATGTTGAAACCGTGGGAGAACATCAACGCTGCGCCTTTTTTCATGTTAGGTGCAATGGACTCACGATATACGCGAGCTTGCGTTTCATCCGGCATCAAGATTTGAATCACATCAGCGCGTCTTGCCGCTTCTTCAACAGTTACAACTTCGAAACCGTCGTTTTTAGCTGTGTTCCAGGAACGGCCTTCACGAAGACCGATAATGACATTCAATCCGCTATCACGCAAGTTTTGCGCTTGTGCGTGTCCTTGGGAACCATAACCAACAACTGCGATTGTTTTACCTTTCAATACTGCTAAGTCTGCATCTTTTTCATAATAAGTAGTAACTGCCATTTCGAATAAATCCTCCTTTGATATGATGAATCCGTATAATCTACCCCTTGAGTGGGTGTTTCAACGGTTTACCCTTTTCAAGCGCTAAAGAGTACACTGCTGAAAGCCCCACTCAAGGAGGCTTGCCTGCTTTTTCCTTGCCTTTAAAAAAAGCTCGCTTATCGTACAGAACCGCGAATCATCGCCGTAGCTCCTGTGCGGGAAAGCTCGCGAATGCCGTATGGACGAAGTAATTCTACCATAGCATCTATTTTATCTGAATCTCCTACAACTTGCACGATTAATGAATGAGGCCCGATATCAACAACAGCAGCACGGAATGTTTCCACGATGCCGAGGATCTCCGGACGCGCAGCTGGCTCCGCATTGACTTTAATGAGTGCAAGCTCTCTGGCAACCATTGGATTCGAACTCAAGTCAACGACTTTAATCACGTCGATCAACTTATACAACTGTTTGGAGATTTGCTCCAAGGTATTGTCGTCACCGGTAGTTACAATGACCATCCGGGAAAGTCCGAGTTCTTCGGACTCTCCAACCGTGATGCTTTCGATATTAAAGCCTCTGCGTCCGAACAAACCGGATACGCGCTGCAGGACACCAGGCTGATTGTTTACGAGTACGGATATTGTATGTTTCGTTATCATCATTCCGAATCCCCCATTAACATGTCGCTGATTGTGTCGCCCGCTTTAACCATTGGGAACACGTTCTCGCCTTTCGGTACGACGAAATCGATCACGACCGGTCCTGGCGTATCAAGCGCTTCCTGCCATACTCTTCTTGCTTCTTCCTTCGTTCTCGCTCGCAAGCCTTTCACGCCGTACGCTTCTGCCAGCTTCACGAAGTCCGGGCTGCCAGCCAGGTCGATGTGGCTATAGCGGTTGTCGTAGATGATTTCCTGCCACTGGCGAACCATGCCGAGCACCTGGTTGTTGATGATAACAACCTTCACCGGAATATTGTGAATCGCACAGATCGCAAGCTCTTGCGCACACATTTGAACGCCGCCGTCGCCATTGATGGATACGACGAGTTTATCCGGATTACCCATTTGCGCACCGATCGCGGACGGGAATCCGAAGCCCATCGTGCCCAGACCGCCGGAGGTCACCATAGAACGAGGATTTTTGAAACGGTAGAATTGAGCGGCCCACATTTGATGCTGTCCAACGTCTGTCGTTACAATCGCTTCGCCTTTGGTAGTCTCACTGATCATTTCTATAACGAATTGCGGTTTCAGTTCATTGTCAGAATCGTTATACTTCAACGGGAATTTCACTTTGTTGTCCTGAATTTCCGCAATCCAAGCTTCGCTCTTCGCAGGCTTCGCTTTGGTATTCGCGTACTCCAGAACGGCTTTCACATCGCCCACACAAGGGATATCCGTTTTGACGTTCTTGCCGATTTCAGCAGGATCGACGTCGATGTGCGCAATCTTCTTCACTTTCGGTGCAAAACCGTCAAGATTCATTGTCACGCGATCATCAAACCGAGAACCGATCGAGATCAGCAGATCCGCATTTTGAATCGCGGTGTTCGCCGAGTACGTTCCGTGCATCCCCGGCATTCCCATCCAAAGCTCATGGGCGCTTGGGAAGCCGCTTAGTCCGAGCAATGTTGTCGCAACCGGAATCCGCGTTTTGTTCACAAACTCAATCAATTCCTTGCCGGCATCGGCGTAAACGACACCGCCTCCAGCAATAATGACGGGACGCTCTGCCTCCTCGATCGCTTTGATCAGCTTGTCGACTTGGAGCTTGTTCGGTTGAACGGTTGGATTATAACCGCGAATGCTTACATCCGTGACCGGCTTGAACACCGTCTTCTTAGCGGAGACATCCTTAGGTATATCAATGAGAACCGGACCTTTACGACCGGAGTTCGCAATATGGAATGCCTCATGAATAATGCGCGGCAGATCCTCTACGTCTCGAACCAGATAGCTGTGTTTCGTAATCGGCATCGTGATGCCGGTAATGTCAGCCTCTTGGAAAGCGTCCGTACCGATAAAGGATGTTGCTACGTTTCCTGTAATGACAACCAAAGGAACGGAATCCATATAGGCTGTAGCAATTCCTGTGACGAGGTTTGTGGCCCCCGGTCCGGATGTTGCGATACATACGCCAACATTGCCAGTGGAGCGTGCATATCCGTCAGCAGCGTGAATGGCTCCTTGCTCATGTCTTGTCAGCAGATGGTTAAAATCCGAAAAACCATGCATCGCATCATAGATGTATAAAACAGCTCCGCCCGGATACCCAAAGACGCAGTCCACACCCTCCAGCAGCAAGCTTCTCAGCAAGATCTCAGATCCTGTAATCAGATCCGGCTGCTTCAGCTTTTCCATCAATTCTTCTTTTGACCGTTTTGGCTCAGTTTGAACATTCATTTGTGATCCTCCTCTCAAAAAGTCAGTCTCCTGTGAATTATCAATCTTCTTTAAGCAAATAAAAAACCCCTGTCATCCCTAACACGCACTTGACGTGTTAAACGGGACGAAAGGGGTTAGAGCTTCCGTGGTACCACCCAGATTTGTTACGCGCCTCACGGCACATAACCTTAGCAGGTATGTTCAATACGAACAATACCCTCAGCACGGTAACGTGTGCTATTCCGATTTTCCCTACTGCATTACGGCGCGCCGAATGTTTCAGGAAAACAGCTCCGAGGTGACTTCGTACACAAGGGGTTAAGGCGATGGTTGCAGCAAATCCAACGCTCTCTGAACATAACTGCCCTTATAACTTCTTCCTCTTCATAGCCGATTCGATAGTGTTGATCACCATATAGAATATGATTTAGAGATAATTATATGCATCCCCCGAGCAATAGTCAATAGTCTGACTGAATAAAACAAAAACAACCGAGAGAAGATAATACCAATTCAGGAAATGAGGGCTACTGATGAAACCGTCTCTGAAACCCGCTCTCCCTTTATCGCCGGATTTGAACGAGAACGTGAACATGATTCATTCACGACTCGGCGGCAGCCCCGACATCATCATCCGTTCCCTAGAGTTAAATCTTGCGCACGAACAATGCTCATTAGCTCTTGTTTTTATTGACGGTCTTGTCGACTCGGATGCCATCCAGGTTAACCTCATACAGCCTCTTCTGGCTGTTCAGGAGTCTAACTATGCCGCTGAACAGTTCGTCGGGATGCACGATGTGCTTCAGCAAATTGTCACCATAGGCGAATTAACAACCGTTAATCAAGACATGCTTCTGTTGGCCGCTGTATTGGATGGCAAAACTGCCATACTTATTGACGGTGTCGACGAAGCGCTAGTGGCCGGCACTTGCGGCTGGGAGAAACGTTCCATCGAAGAACCGCAGACACAGACCGTCATTCGAGGTCCAAAGGAAAGCTTCACTGAAGATATCAGGACCAATACCATGCTCCTGCGCAGAAAGATTAAATCCCCTGATCTTCGCTTCGAGACGTTGAAAATCGGCCGATATACCCAAACGGAGGTCATCGTCACTTACCTGGACGGTCTTGCGAACCAGCAGGTTCTCGATGAAGTCAAGCGCCGTCTGCAAAGCATAGATACCGATAGCATCCTGGAAAGCGCCTATATTGAAGAATTCATTGAAGATAAGATATATACACCCTTTCCGACATTAATGAACACAGAGCGACCTGATGCAGCTGCAGCCGGCATTTTGGAAGGGCAAGTGATCATTATTATCGACGGGACGCCTTTTGTATTGCTGGCCCCCGTATCCTTTTTCAAATTTCTGCAATCCAGCGAAGATTACTACCAGCGATACGATATCGCTTCTTTCGTGCGTTTGATCAGGTATGTATCCTTTCTTGTCTCGATGCTGCTGCCTGCCATGTATATTGCCATTACGACGTTTCATCACGAAATGCTTCCGACTACACTGCTCATCGGTCTTGCCGCTCAGCGTGAAGGGGTCCCGTTCCCCGCATTAGTCGAGGCTTTTTTGATGGAGGTAACTTTCGAGGTTTTAAGAGAGGCTGGTGTGCGAATGCCGCGAGTCGTAGGTCCCGCAATTTCAATCGTAGGAGCTCTCGTTCTTGGTCAAGCAGCAGTCCAAGCCGGACTCGTATCGGCCGCCATGGTTATCGTTGTTTCCTTTACAGCCATCTCGAACTTCGTGACTCCGGCAATTAATTTGGCGGTTGCTGCTCGCTTGATCCGCTTTTTGCTTATGCTCCTTGCCGGAACACTTGGCTTGTTCGGTATACTAGTGGGCTGTATGGCGATATTGATTCATATGGCTTCCATCAAATCGTTCGGTATTCCTTATCTGTCTCCGCTAGCTCCTTTTTTGAAACCGAATATTAAAGATATTTTTATCCGACTTCCCTGGTGGAAACTGAATACGCGCCCAATCATTCTTGCCAAAAATGTTCGCAGACAGCCCTCCGCCCCACATTCGGCGTCAGCCAAGAAAACGAAGCCATAGTAGCTGTGAAGGGGGATTCGATGCTTAATAAACATCACATTAAACTCAAGTGTTTATTTATTTTCTTGATCTGCCTTGTCACCACCGGGTGCTGGGATCGCGTCGAGCTCAACAAAATCGGGATTACCTCGGCAACTGCCGTTGACTGGGTGCAGGACCATTGGCGGGTCTCTTATCAGATCATCATTCCGCAATCGATATCCAGCCAAAATGTGGGAGGCGGTGCCAATCAACAGGCCCCTGTTATGGTGTTCTCTACAGATGGGGACACCATACAATCGGCCGTACAAAGAGCAAGCTTGGAGATGCCACGTACGCTCTTTTTTGCCCATAACCGAATTACTGTCATTGGCGAGGAAGCTGCCCGTAAAGGGATTACGCTTGTTATTGAAGATTATTTCAGGAATGCCGGATCACGAGAAACTGTGAGTATTCTTGTCAGCAGAGAGAGTGGAAGGAAAATCCTGGAGCAAATTGTGCCATTAGAAAAAATCCCGGGTGCAGCCGTACAGAATATGCTCCTCAACGAAGATAAGCAAGACTCCAATTTAAATCAGGTCATGGTTTACCAGCTTGCGATGGGCATGACCGGGGACTCCGGCTATACGGTTGTACCTGAAGTATTTATTTCAGGGAAAGGCCAGGAATCCAAATCCATCGAAATGTTAAAAAACACGGTGTTCAACACGAAATTAAAATTGGGACGTTTAGGTGTCTTCAAGAAGGATAAAATGATCGGATGGATGTCTGCACGGGACGGATATGGCATCAGTTGGATTACAAACCGGATTGACCAGTCCGTGTTATTCTTCCCTTGTTCACAGGAAAACAAAAGGTTTCAATCCGCAGTTCGCATCTTACATGCAAAAACCCGATTGGATCCTATTCAGCAGGACGGACGCTGGGTTATAAAAGCCCATGTGCACGCATCCGCACAGCTCATTGAGAACGGCTGCGGAATCGACGGTTCCAAGCCAGAGGGTCTTCGCGCATTAGAAAAACTCATTAATGATGAATTAGCCGCTTTGATGCAAACTTCGCTGCAATCCGCCAAAGAAATGAAAGCTGACGTATTCGGCTTTGCCAGTACCATTCACAAGAAGTATCCGAAGGCATGGAAGCAGATGAAAGAGGATTGGGACGAACAGTTTACGCAAACTTCTTTGGAGACCTTCATACAGGTCAAATTGGAACGTCTAGGCATGAGCACCAAACCCTTTGAAAAACTCATGCAAGGCAAGACTGACTAACCGGGGGTGAGGTCTTATGGAAGGAATCAGCAAATATCAGATTGCGGTAATGATCATCCTTTTCCAGATCGGAAGTACCCCATTATTCGCTTTGGGCAGTAAAGCCAAGCAAGACTCCTGGATCGCGATGTTTGTCGCAGCTGCTGCCGGCTTGCTCCTGGTCCTCATGTTCCTAAGCATTCAACGAAAAGCTCCCGACCATGATCTCATAGGCATTCTGCGAATTTGCTTCGGCAATGTTTGCGGCAACTTGCTTGGCGGATGTTTTGTCATCTATTTTGCTTATGAATCTATGCGAAACGTCCGTGATTTTGGAGAGATCACCACCATCACATTGCTATCCAGAACCCCCCAATTCATCATTATGCTTTTCGTTGTTTTATTAGCCGCTTACGCGATCGCCATGGGAATTGAAACTTTTTGCCGTGTGGTTGAAATCTTGACACCGATTGTCGCCGTAAGCTATATGACATTGATCATTCTGATTATTAGTTCCAAACTCCTCAGCGTTGATCGGCTTTTGCCTGTCTTAGAAAACGGTATCGCCCCGGTACTTAGGGCTGCTTTTCCCGATATTATATCTTTCCCCTATGGACAAATGGTCATATTTTTCATGATGTGGCGGCTGCTGAATGACAAGACCAGAATGCAGCATGTGACCATCGTCGCCTACATCAGCGTGGCGCTGTTTCTCATAGTCATGAACATGTTGAATGTCATGGTTTTGGGTCCTTCCTTACTCGGAAACAGCACCCTTCCCTTCTTGCAAACGGTTCAGTTAATTCAGGTGGGCGAAATCTTCGAACGACTGGATGTTTTCGTTACGCTTCTGCTGTTCCTGGGACTGTTCGTCAAAATGACTGCATTTTATTGGGCTGCAACGTATGCTGTTTCTCAGCTTGCAGGTTCAAAAAGCAAATTCCCCATTTTCTATATAGGCTCCGTCATATTCATTACTTCTTTCATAGAACCCAATTACACCTATCACGTTTGGCTGGGGCTCGAAGTAAGCGTGAAACTTTTCCCCATTTTTCAAATCCTCTTGCCTCTGGCAATGTTCATTGCAATGTTGTTCCGCAAGCCTCCTGCGACCGGAAACGATGAAGAGGCCCCGTCGATTGACCATGCCTCCGGTTAAACTAAAAGAAGCTTGCCCCATGATCGGGACAAGCTTCTAGCAAGGCGAAGCGGCTGCTTACGCGTTTACTTTTGCTTTTGCTGCTGTTGCCAAGTCGTTGAACGCTTTAGCGTCGTTCACAGCCAGGTCAGCCAAGATTTTGCGGTTGATGTCGATACCGGCCAATTTCAAGCCATGCATCAATTTGCTGTAGCTCAGGCCGTTTTGACGAGCGCCAGCGTTGATACGAGTGATCCACAGTCTGCGGAAGTTACGTTTCGTTTGACGACGGTCACGGTATGCATACAGCAAGGATTTCATCACTTGCTCTTTTGCTGTTTTAAATAAACGGTGTTTGGAACCGAAGTAACCCTTTGCCAGTTTCAAAATTTTCTTACGACGATGAGCGCGAACGAATCCGCCCTTGACTCTTGCCATTGTCAACTACCTCCTGAAATGTATGAATGATGTTCGTAATTTGAATTATTTGATGTTAGCCAGTTGTTGTTTCAGACGACGTACATCGCCAGGAGCCATAACCGGGTTTGTGGACAGTACGCGCTTCGTACGAGCGGACTTGTGGGACAACAAATGGTTTTTGCCTGATTTATATCTTTTCACTTTACCAGTGCCGGTAATTTTGAAACGATCTTTCAAGCTGCTGTGAGTTTTCATTTTTGGCATGTTGGTGTTCCTCCTAATTTAGTTAAATCCGCCTAAGTGGTAGCTTTTGGCGTTAAAATCATGATCATGCTTCTTCCCTCAAGCTTTGGAGCGCGCTCCATCGAGGAAATGTCAGCCGTTTCGGAAGCAAGGCGGTCCAGCACCTTCTTGCCGATTTCGGCATGCGCGATTTCGCGGCCGCGGAATCGCACGCTCGCCTTGACTTTATCCCCGTCGCCGAGGAATTTCACTGCGTTGCGAAGCTTCGTTTGGAAGTCATGCTCATCGATCGTCGCGCTGAGGCGAATCTCTTTGATATCCACGATCTTCTGATTTTTACGAGCTTCTTTTTCTTTCTTCTGCAACTCGTAACGGTACTTACCGTAATCCATGATGCGGCATACTGGCGGCTTCGCCGTCGGAGCTACATTCACCAAATCCAAGTTTGCTTCCATTGCAATTTGAAGAGCTTCACGAGTCAGCTTGATGCCGAGTTGTTCTCCGTCCGCCCCAATCAGGCGTACTTCCTTCACGCGAATCTCATCGTTGATCATATGGTCTTTGCTAATAACATTCCACCTCCAGAAAGTATGTAACTAATTTCCCCCAAAAGTGAAGAAAGCCTACGAAGCCTATTCCCATTACTTTTGGGGGAGCCCCCGATTAAAACAATAAAAAAGATGCGGGCGCTTATGGGCCCACATCTTCATCAAAACAGGTTTAAGCCAAACCTATTATACATGCATGATGATTCATTTCAGACCAGCCAACCGGTGTCGGACAGGTGAGAAGCGGGCGCCTCTGCTTTTACTTGAAATACTATATCACTTCGTTTGAGGAAAGTCAACTAGCTTGCTTGCTTTTTCATTTCGTCTAAGCGAATAACACGCGTATGTTCGGTATGACTCCATTGCTTGTTATTTTGCGTGAAGAACGCATAAAACGTGATTGGCCACCAGGATACCATAAAGATCGGATACAGAATCAGATACTTATAAACTTTCCAAGGGGCTTTCTCAACGAACATCGAAATCGGCAGCAAAATATAAATCGCAACGCTGATCGTGTTGAAGAAAACAGGGTTGATATCCGCCAGCATCGGCGCATCCGCCCAGCCCGGCGTAATGGATTTGATCCAAAGCAGCACGCTGATAATCGCGCCGAAAAAGAAGTTGTATACGTTAGCCGAATAAACTGCGGCGTCAATCTTAGTCCAGCTGCCTTCTTTAATCCCTTGCCACAGCAGCGGGAAGAAATAACGTTTGGCGACGTCAAAATGCCCTTGCATCCAGCGCAAACGCTGTTTGGCAGACGCTTTGAATGTCAGTGGTTTCTCATCGTAAACAATAGCCTCGTAATTGTACGTAGGTCGAATACCCATTTTGATGCAGCGCATGGAGAATTCAAGGTCTTCTACCAGGCTCGTTGCACCCCAGCCGATTTGCTTCAGCAAGCCGGCCTCGAAACACATGCCGGTCCCGCCCAAGTAATTGGCCAGTCCCAGGTTCGTGCGGGGCATTTGCCAAAAGCGGTTCGCAAAGTAGTATGAAATCGCATAGGACCCTGTAACCCAAGAGTCGTTCGGGTTCTTGCTGTCCAGATAGGCTTGAATCACTCTGGATCCTGAGCATAAGTCATTATTCATGTGAATCAGATAATCCGGGCTTGCCAGGTTGTCAGCGTCGAACATGACGACTGCGTCATATTGGCGCTCACGCTTCCAGAGCTCCTTAAGCATCCATTCGATCGCATACCCTTTCCCTCTCAGGTTCGGGTTATGCCGTTCCATCGCATAAACGCCATGGCTGCGGGTAATGTCTGCCGTACGGTCGGTGCAATTATCGCAAATAACGAAAATATCATATAGCTCTTTAGGATAGTCGAGTGCTTTCAAGTTTTCGATCAGCGCGCCAACGACTTGCTCTTCGTTGTGAGCGGCCACGAGAACCGCAAATGATTTTTGAGGCGTGAAATGCTTCTTGTTTTTTGGACGGTACCATCCGAAAAAAGTCAAAAACAATTGATACGCTCCAACCAATGCCAATCCGACTTGAAAGGTAAGCATAACGTTGTCCAGCATGAAGCAAAAATCCCCCTTTTTGTTTAATGCGCCCGAGCTCTCTTTTTGTATGCTTCTGCGCAATATGTAACAGGTGAATAACCGTTCTTGATTTTCCTCTCTTTCCCCCGATTTGTCAAAGTCTACAAAATCCGAAAATAAGCCAGTTATTTCAGGTTTACGGGGAATGCAGAAAGATCAGGCAGCATGTGCTCGAAATCAGATCGTTACAGTCCTGTTTTCATCGTTTTTCATTTTATTGTGCACCAAATGTTCACGATTTAGACGAACAAGCGGAGCACGGGGTTTATTATAATCCACATCATCCGTGAAAGACAACTTTTGCGTGAATCGGCTATCTCATCGAATCATTCGTGCAGAATCCGTTCGTAAGGCACTAACATTTCCTCTATCGCTTACCTCTTCATAGCTAGCATATAGGTTATTAAAAATTTGTTCCCACGACTGGCGAAGCGCGTAGCCCCTCCCTGCCCTCGCTATCGATCGACGGGTTTCGTCCTCTCCATACAACCTTTTAACCGCGTCGACAAATGCCGACACATCGCCCGGCGGGCATAACAATCCGGTTACTTCATGCTCAATGGTGTCATTCACGCCACCCGCTGCTGCTCCAATCACGGCTGTGCCTGCAGCCATCGACTCCAGTACGACATTCCCGAACGTCTCCGTCGCAGAAGGAAAAATGAAGACATCGGCTGCCGCGTACAGATCAGCCAGCGCTTTTCCCTGAACAAATCCCGGGAAGGTCATTTCGGCGTGCTCTTTATACAATTCGCGAAAAGAAGCTGCAGAAGGTCCGTCACCGGCAATAATCAGGTGAGCGCTGCTGCGAATCACTTCGGGCAAAGCCTTGAAAGTCTCTATGGCGACTTCGACACTTTTTTCCGGTGCCAGCCTGCCCACGTAGAGCATAACAAACTTGGAAGGGTCTACGCCGTAGGAAGCAAGCACCTCCTGGCGATTCACATCCGGGTGAAAACGTTCGGCATCGACACCGCGGCTCCAAATTTCCAGATTGCGCAACCCTTTGGCTTCCAGATGCTGCATAGTAGACTCAGACGGCACATACACTTTGCTGCAGCTTTGATGAAACCACTGCATGTACTTCCAAAGTGTGGGCTCTACCCAAGGAATTTTATAATGGCTTAAGTACTGGTCAAAATGGGTGTGGTAAGAAGCTACGAAGGGAGTGCCATGCTTGCGTGCATAATACAAACCAAAGAGTCCTAGGTTAAATGGGGTCGCACAATGAATGATAGTGGGCTCGAAAGCGTGAAGCGATTTACGAAGATAGAGGGGATTTGGGATAGCTAAGCGACATTCGGGATACAATAAAAAGGGAATACTGTAAAATCGCTCCACGCGAAACGGATCCGGGTCTTCAGTCATACTTGCAGGAGCAAAGACCTTGCATTCGGCGCCTCGGGATTCTAGGTACCGTGTCCATCTGCCGAGCGTTTTCGCCACACCGTTTACATCCGGAAGAAACGTATCCGTAAATAAGGCAACTCTCATGCTCATCAGCCCCTTTTTCCTTCGATTCCCTTATTCCCTATCATGCTAGCATGAGATTGTTAACGTCATATCATAGTAAAGTTAAATTATAGTTTCGAAAAATTTGTTACAGCGTTAATCTTCTTTTAATAAACACTATCTACAATGGATTTAGAAGCAAAATGAAGAACGTTAAAGCAAAACTCTAAGGAGGCCTACTCATGAGCAGAGTCGTCCATTGGCTTCAACATCATGAAACTCGAATGTTCTGCTTTGTGAATCAGCGTATACAGCACTCATTCCTCGATCATCTTTTTTCAAAAATAACGCATTTAGGCGGAGCGACGGCAACAATCGTCATCTCTCTATGCATGGCTTTATTCAGCCAAGGTCCCTTGCATATAGCGGGCATACAAGCGTTAATAGCTTTAACGATCAGTCATATTCCCGTAGCTATTATTAAAAAGAAGTATCCGCGGCTTCGACCTTATCTCGTCCTTCCACAGACGATTATTTGTAAAAATCCACTGACCGATCACTCATTTCCATCCGGTCATACGACAGCTATCTTTTCCATTATTATTCCTTTTGTGGCGGCGATGCCGATTCTAGGACTCATTCTTATTCCAATAGCTCTTCTTGTGGGATTATCGCGCATTTACTTAGGGTTGCATTATCCTTCCGACTGCCTGGCGGGCTGTCTCATCGGAACGACTGCGGCTCTGGCGACTGTAGCTATATGGGGGTAATAGAAAAATGGACGTCTCGCTCGGCAAAAAACGGGTTCTTATTTTATCTGAAGGCTTTGGAGCCGGTCATACGCAGGCCGCCCATGCCTTGTCGGTTTCTTTAGAGCAGCGCAGCTCTACGATCGAGACACGGGTTCTTGAGCTTGGCGCTTTCCTCCATCCGACACTGGCGCCATGGATTTTCCATGCCTATAAGAAAACGGTAACCTCGCAGCCGAAACTGTACGGAAAGCTGTACCGCTCCCAGTATAAGAAATCATTGAACCGGCTGACGCAGCTGGCGCTCCATCGTATTTTCTATGCGCAGACGGCCGCGATCATCCAGCAATGGGCGCCGCAGGCCATCGTCTGCACCCATCCTTTTCCGAGTGTCGTTGTTTCCCGCCTGAAAAGGGCCGGCCTAAGCACTCCCCTCTGCACCGTTATCACCGATTATGACGCCCACGGCACTTGGGTAAGCGAAGAAGTCAATAAGTATTTGGTCTCTACGGAAGATGTGAAAAATAAGCTCCTCGTTCGGGGCGTTGCCCCGGCTCAAGTCGAAATAACGGGAATCCCGGTGCATCCAAGTTTTCGTGAAGCGTACGATAAATCAATCATTCGACAAGAATTTCAGTTGAAACAGGTACCAACGGTGCTCGTAATGGGCGGCGGCTGGGGATTAATCGGAGGCGATTCGCTAAGCGCGCATTTGATGGAATGGAGAGACAAAGTTCAGTTCTTGTTCTGTTTAGGCAGCAATGAGAAAGCATTAACGAAGCTCTCAACAGATCCCCGATACCAGCATCCGAATGTACGGCTGTTTGGTTTCACCCATGAAATCGGCAAACTGATGGAGGTCTCCGATCTGCTTGTTACGAAACCGGGGGGCATGACCTGCTCAGAAGGGTTGGCCAAATCCATCCCCATGTTGTTCTACGATCCGATTCCCGGCCAAGAGGAAGAGAATCTGCACTATTTTACGCAGCACGGGTTCGGAGAGCCGATTCGCTCATCCGATACGATCAAGACCTGGCTCTCCATGCTGGTTGACCGATATGATGATGTAGAAGCGAGGCGCGCTTCCATCTCACGCAAGATAAGAAATTTGGCTTCGGCGGACTGTTCGAATGTGATTATGCAGCTGCTGGGGTGAATAATTCGTATTTAGTCCCTTTCATAACAATGAAATAGGGGCTTTTTTTCATGCAATCATCCATACCTTTCCTTCTCTCATGCATATGATAGATTAATAGACTAAGGAAAGGATCATGTACAGATGGCAAATAAATATGTAAATTCAAAAGATTTGAAAGAAATTAAGAAATGGATTCAAAAATTAAAGGCAAAAAAACAGGAAGTTGATAAGGGTAATAAAAGAAAAATGGCCCGGTCCAATTTAAACCTGCCTTACAAAGAAATTAGTGCAGGTGCGCATAGAATTGTTTATGACATCAAAGATGGTTTCGTATTAAAAGTAGCTATTTCGAAAAAAGGAATCCAATGTAACGAATTTGAAGCCAAGTTATACAAAAAAGTAAAATCCTCTCTCAAATCGCATCTTGCAGAAGTGAAGGACCATGGATTCGGCTGGATTATTATGGAGAAAATCAAAGATGAAGTTTCTGATAATAAGAAAAATAAGAATAAACTGCTGAAAATTCATAAAAACTTTTCTAAAGCGGGAGTAAAAGCTGGTGACATCATCCGCAAAGATAATAAACAGCCTCAATGGAGTAATATCCGTTACCGAAAGAAAGATAAATCCATTATCGTTATCGATTATGGCAATTTTAAATACCAATAATTGTAAAAATAAAGACCACTGGCGCACCCGTCCAGTGGTCGATTTATGCAGGCGATCATGATTACTCTTTGCTTAGTTGATCCAAATGTGCTGCAAGCGCCTGTTCGCCTATCACAACTTCACAGCGATGAATATTCATGCCTTTGCTTGCGAATTTAGTTTCATATTCGGTCATTACATGATCGGGATGGAACCCTTCTGCATGCAAGTTCAATGAAATATTACGCATTCTCAGGCCCATATCGGCGAATGAATTCAGCGAGAATTCAAACAAGGATTGAGAATCGGTTTTCAAATGGATTTCGCCATTGGTGTTAAGAATTTGTTGATATTTAGCAACAAAACCCGGATGTGTCAATCTTCTGCGGGCGTGCTTTTTTTTCGGCCAAGGATCGCTGAAATTCAAATAAATGCGCTCTAACTCGCCCTCGGCGAAAGCTTCTTCAATTTGTTCGATATTAAAGAGCATGAGCCGTAAGTTCGGAATACCGGTGATTGCTGTTTCTTCATCGTTTTCCTGCTCGGCCGTCTCGGATTCGATGCCATGTGCTAATTTGGCTTTTTCGCTCGCTTTGCGAATCAGTTCATCATACATATCAACGCCAATGAAATTAATATCTGGATATTTACGACTCATCTCACTGATGAAACGTCCTTTTCCCATACCTAGTTCAGCGTGAATAGGCTTATCATTGCCAAATAATTGAGCCCATTTGCCCTTATGGTCCCGGGCATTTAAGACGACGAGCTCCTTCTGGCGCTCGATATCTTCCCGAATCCCTTTTCTTCCCCGTAAACGCATCTATATGGCCTCCTAAGAGTTGTTCTGCAAGATAACCAGCATCACAAGCTATCGATTACAAATCATAGACGATTCCAGGGAAAAAATCAAAGGAAATTATGAGTGGAATATAGTAGCACGAGCAAAACGCCCTCCACATTTGGAAGGCGTTTCAAAGATATCTGCTTATTTGTAATCTTCTCTTGTTCGATTACCCCCGCGCAATCCAGCAAGACCCAACAATCCGACAAGACCAAGCCATCCCCAGTCCATCGTTCTTGTTGTTGCAGGTGTAGTGGCATAGGTCCGGTAGGAGGAAGTATCATAATTGCCTCTTGTCGTTGCGCCTGTCGTACTCATACGGTCCATCATATTGTTGCTGTAGCCTTTAATCTGATCCCTCACGCCCGTAGTTGGCGTTGGCGATGGACTTGCCGTACTTGTGCCTGTGTACGTACTAGTTCCGCTCAACGTGCCCGTTCCAGTAAGAGCTGAGTTATATCCGGTACCGGTCGTTGCATCGTAGTTATTTCCCGTATAAGTCGAAGGTGTCGTAGCCCCTGCTCCCCATGTTGTTCCTGTGGTGCCTGTGGTACCCGTAGTGCCCATAGTGCCTGTACCCGAAGCTGCACTTGTTCCGTAAGTACCTGCAGTGCCCAAACTGCTTGTGGTTCCCGTCCCCGTACTCGTTGTTCCTGTGTAACTGCTCATTCCCGTGGTGCCGGTTGTCGTGCTTGCGGTATTAGCATGTGCACCAACCGCACTCAAACCCAATGCTGCAGTTAAAGCAACTGTTAACGTTACGGTACGAAGCCTTTTCATGGAATGAAATCCCCTCTCACGTTGTAGTGGTGATGCAACGTTATGATGCTCCTTGAAGCCGCGTTTTATCGGGGTACTTGTTGGAAAGGCAGGGGTCGCTTTCATGAATGATTTTCGTTACAATAGGTTAGGAAAGGAGCACGATTCAATATGAATACTTTGATTCAGGAATCTCCTTTGTTATGGGGAGATAAACGTTTCCATACATGGAATTATGAAATGCGCGAGATGTTTGGTGAAAAGGTGTTTAAAGTCATGCTGGATGCTGGCTTTACCTGTCCGAACAGGGACGGCAACATCGCGACTGGAGGCTGCACCTTCTGCAGCGCGCGCGGATCTGGCGACTTCGCGGGAAGCCGTCGCGACGATCTCGTGACACAGTTCAATAAAATCCGCGATTTACAGCACCATAAATGGCCCGAAGCCAAGTATATCGGCTATTTCCAGGCTTATACGAACACCTATGCGCCGGTCGAAGAATTGCGGGAATATTATGAAGTCATTTTACAGCAGCCGGGCGTAGTTGGTTTATCCATTGCAACTAGACCGGATTGTTTGCCGGATGATGTCATCGAATATTTGGCGGAATTGAATCAACGCACCTATTTATGGGTCGAAATGGGACTGCAAACCGTCCATGAATCAACCTCACAGTTGATTAATCGCGCTCATGATACGCAGTGCTATTTGGACGCAGTCGCCAAACTTAGAAAACATAATATTCGTACCTGCGCTCACATTATTTACGGCCTGCCGGGAGAAACGCATGAAATGATGTTGGATACCGGACGCGCAGTGGCCCAAATGGATGTACAGGGCATCAAAATTCATTTGCTTCATTTAATGCGCAAAACGCCTATGGTGAAACAATATGAAGCCGGTCTGCTGCGTTTCCTTGAAAAGGATGAGTACGTGAACCTCGTCGTCGACACCCTTGAGATTTTGCCTCCGGAGATGATCGTGCACCGTCTCACCGGCGATGCGCCGCGCGACTTGCTGATCGGCCCCATGTGGAGCCTCAAAAAGTGGGAAGTTCTCAATGCCTTCGACGCGGAGCTTACGCGCAGAAACTCATGGCAAGGAAAACATTGGAACGGATAGAAAACCAAAATGGATAAAACTTCGTTTCCTTTAAGTAGAACGCTTAAAATGTGTGTTTAAAAAGTCCGCTTTCAGAACCGAGAAGACTGGACGTAATGCGGAGAAGGATGAACGTAGAGATTTGCTACGTGCGTACCGGACTTCCCGTATTCGTTCAAGATTCGATGTCGTAGTGGATTTTTTAAACATCCTCTAAAGGAGATGAACGTGATGAACAAAGGGATGCTTGGATTGGTATGTGGGATTTTGGTGCTGGCCGCGACGGGGTGCAGCGGATCTTCGCCGTCGGCGTTGCAGACGGCGGTTGCCGTTGAGACGCCGTCACCGGCAGCGACGGCGGTTGTGACAGCGACGCCAACTCCGGCGGCGTCGGCTGTGTCAACGGCGACGGCAACCCCGTCGCCGCAAGCAAGCCCGGCAGCGGCCGCGGAGAAGCCTACGGCGACTCCGCAGCCTAAGGCTGCCGCAACCGCTGCGGCGGCAAGCGCAGCGCCGGCGGAAAAGCCCGCGGCGGAGGCGAAGCCGACGCCGGCGCAGGCACCTACACCAGCGCCGGCAAGCGCGGCGCCCTCTTCCACGCCTGCGGCTACGCAGCAGGCTGCAGCCGCTGCAAGCACCGGCGCTCAGGCGGAGGTGCTGTACAAAGACAACTGCTTGGTTTGCCACGGGGAAGGTTTGAAGGGTGATTTTGGCCCGAACCTCACCAAAGTCGGTTCGCGGAAAAACAAGGATCAAATCATCACGCAAATCATGAAGGGCAAAGGCGATATGCCGGGTTTTGGCGACTCGCTGAAACCTGCAGAGGTAGAAGCATTGGCCGCATGGCTTGCTGCCAAGAAATAAACATTTGGAGATAAAATTCATATGGGATTTGTATCGGTATTGAGCTTTGCTCATCAATTAATCAGCGGGCGGGCACAGCCCGGAGACACGGTTATCGACGCTACACTCGGGAACGGCGTCGATGCCTTGTTTTTAGCCAAACTGGTCGGCGGCCGCGGCCATGTATACGGCTTTGACATCCAGCAGCAAGCGCTGGATCAAACAGAGATGCGTCTAAGGAAGGAGCTTCCTGACGCATCTTCTTTTGTGCACATGAGCTTGTGCAGCCATGAGCGCATGGAGTCGATCTTGCCGACGGATCGGCATGGCCGAGTAGCCGCCGTCACGTTCAACCTTGGCTATCTGCCCGGCGCCGATCAGCAAACGATCACCAAGCAGGAATCGACGATTCCTGCTTTGGAGGCCGCTCTTCGCCTGCTGCGCAAAGGCGGTATTGTGACTATCGTGCTGTACAGCGGGCACGAGGGCGGATCACAGGAAGCGGCCGCCGTCGAAGACTGGGCGCGCGGGCTGCCTCTCGCCGCCTTTCAGGTGCTGCGCTACCAAATGGTCAACACCAGCCAGCAAGCGCCGTATCTCCTCGCTGTAGAAAAAAGATAGACGCATGATATAATGCTAGAGAGACTGTCCAGAGAGAGACATGCATAAGCAATGATCTGTAGGAGAACTTAAAGAAAGTAGGGAGAGCTTTGAAATCATACCCGCTTCAATTTCAACCAGAAATGAAAGAACGCGTTTGGGGAGGCAGAGCCCTGGAGAAGTTCGGCTTCCAACTTCCGGAAGGCGCCATCGGCGAAGGCTGGATGATCGGTGACCATCCTAACGGAACAACCAAAGTGATCAACGGCGAATTAGCAGGTTTAGGTCTTGACGAAATCCGTGAAAAATACGGCAGCACGCTGTTCGGCACGAAAGGCTTTTCCGAGAAAAACGGCCGCTTTCCGCTGCTGATTAAGCTGCTCGATTGCGAAGACGATCTCTCGGTGCAAGTGCATCCGAACGATCATTACGAAAACTTGGCTCCCGGAGAGCTCGGCAAAACGGAGATGTGGTACATCCTTGACGCCAAGCCCGGTGCAAAAATTATATACGGCATGAAAGACGGCGTGACCCGTGAGAGCTTGGCGCAAGCCATTGCTGAGGATCGCATTCTGGACTGCCTGCAAGAAGTACCCGTAGAAGCTGGAGATTCCTTTTACATACCGGCAGGAACGGTACACGCCTTAGGTGCGGGCGTTCTTGTTGCTGAAATTCAACAAAACTCGGATACGACTTACCGATTATACGATTACAACCGCCCGGGATTGGATGGCAAGCCGCGGGAGCTCCATATCGAGGACTCTTTGAATGTCATCGCTTATGAAGGCTCCGGCTCCACCAGTATGAAAACGGATTTGAACGAAACAGGCACATGGCTGACTCTAGCCCAATCTCCATTCTTTACGGTAGAAAAAGGGCTCGTAGGTCCGAAATGGGAACTCAGCACGACTCCGGATAGCTTCGTCATCCTGGTTGTTGCGGGCGGAATTGGAACGCTGGAATGGGCGGATGGCAGCATTTCCACCAAGCCTGGCGATTGTTTCCTGCTTCCGGCTAATCTCGGCACCTATTCGCTTGAAGGCAAAATGACTGTCATTCGCAGCTATTTGCCATAACACTATTCCTTCATCATCTGAATCTCTTCGGCATCAATCAATCGTCATAGATTTCATGAGCATAGATTTCATCAGCATAGATCTCATCGGCACAAATCTCATCGGCATGAAAGCTTTTAGCCTATTCTCATCCATTTTAAGAACAAATGTCCTTAATAGAGAATAAATTGACTCTAATTTTTTGAAAAATAGTACCTACGGACTTCGAACGAACAAATGACTCTATTTTAGGAACAACGTTCCTTAATTAGAGTCAATCGTTCGCTAACCCTATCATTTCGGCATCCAACCTCACATATAGCGTCCCAAGAGTTCCTTATTTAGGACCAGCGGGCTTTATCTAAGAGGAACCGCATAAGAGGACACAAAAAAAGGCACTCCTTATAGTCATTATTCAAAATGACAAAAGGGTGCCTCTTATGTGTGTTGCTCTTTCTATTCTTCCGACAAGCTGCTTTCCTTCAATATCACATCATGCGCTCCGCCCTCGACAAGGCTGGTCGCGGAAACGAGGGTAATTCTCGCTTTGCGCTTTAGCTCCTCTATGCTCAACGAGCCGCAATTGCACATCGTGGATTTGATTTTGCCGATCGTTTTGTCCAGATTCTCCTGCAGACTGCCCGCGTACGGTACGTAAGAGTCAACGCCTTCCTCGAACAAAAGCTTGCTCTTCCCTCCTGTATCGTAACGCTGCCAGTTGCGCGCCCGGTTCGAGCCTTCGCCCCAGTACTCTTTCACGAAGTTGTTGCCTACTTTCAGCTTTCGAGTCGGGCTTTCGTCAAAACGAGCAAAATATCTGCCCAGCATGACAAAGTCGGCGCCCATCGATAAAGCCAATGTAATATGGTAGTCATGCACGATACCACCATCAGAACAAATCGGAATATAAGTTCCTGTTTCCTTAAAGTATTGGTCCCGGGCTTCAACGACTTCCATAAGCGCGGATGCTTGTCCGCGGCCGATGCCCTTTTGTTCCCGTGTGATGCAGATGGAACCGCCGCCGATGCCTACCTTCACGAAATCTGCGCCAGATTCGACCAAGTAGAGGAAGCCCTCGCGGTCGACAACGTTACCTGCCCCGATTTTCACATCGAAATTGGCTTTCACATACGCCACGGTTTCGCGCTGCCACTCGCTGTATCCGTCGGAAGAATCGATGACCAGAATATCCACGCCGGCCTCAACTAGCGCAGGTACGCGCTCTTTGTAATCTTTCGTGTTAATTCCCGCACCGACGATATAGCTTTTGTTCGCATCTAGCAACTCTAGCGGATTTTCTTTATGTTCATCATAATCTTTGCGGAAAACGAGATATTCCAATTGCTGCTGCTCGCCTACGATCGGCAGGCAATTGAGTTTATGATCCCAGATTAAGTTGTTCGCTTCCGAAAGTGTGATCCCCGATTTCCCGTAAATAAGCTTCTCAAACGGTGTCATAAATTGATGAATGGGACGATCCAGCGGATCCCGGCTTTTCCGGTAATCGCGGCCTGTAACAATGCCCAGCAGCTTGCCGTTCGCTGTTCCATCGTCGGTAATCGCTACAGTGGAATGGCCTGTCTGTTCCTTCAAGTCTAGAACATCGCTAAGGGTATGATCCGGAGTCAAGTTCGAACGGCTGATGACGAATCCCGCCTTATAACCTTTGACTTTCCGTACCATGCGAGCTTCTTCTTCAATGGATTGGGAGCCATAAATAAAAGAAATCCCCCCGCAACGCGCCAAAGCAATCGCCATACCATCGTCGGATACAGCTTGCATGACAGCAGAGGAAAAAGGGATGTTCAAAGAAATGGGCGGTTCCTCGCCTTTATTAAATTTGACAAGCGGTGTTTTCAAATTGACATTTGCCGGCGTGCAATCCTTCGTCGTTAGATTGGGAATCAACAAAAACTCACTAAACGTCCGGGACGGTTCCAAATAATACGTGGCCACTTTAAGATTTCCTCCTAATTTTCATTTTGGTCCCCCGCAAAGTAATATACTCCAGAGCTTGGCGTCACTTTGCGGGGGATTGCGGGATCTTTGAGCGCAGCTCAAAGTCTCTCCGTTTTATTGTCTGTAGGTAAATTTTTTCAATCTTATCACTGAACCTTAGGCGTGGTCAATGGATTTTTTTAGCAAGCAGCAAAAAGCTGCCATCTCTGGCAGCCAGGGAGTTGTTTATTAGGATTCTTTGCCGCACTGCGGACAGAATTGATAATCAAGCTCCAGCTTTTTTCCGCAGTATGGGCAAAAAGGCTGGCCATGATGGTTACGATGGTTACGAGGGAGCCTTCTTTCATCTTCAGAATCCTCAATATCGAACAATGGCATTCGATTTTTGCCTACCGCATTTTTAAAATGGTATACCGTTTGAAAGATCCCCATCCCGACAAAAATGACTCCAAACAACGGAAAAATAACGCCCACCATTGGAAATGGCGAATCACGCGTCATGCTGAAGGCCATAATCGTCCAAAATATCCCGAAAATTGTTACAAATACACTCCCCGCCGCCCCCATCTTCGAAGGACCGCGTCCTGGCACAATACGCTTCATTCTCTTCCACCTCTCGTCACTTGTAAAACTAGTTACCAGGTGTACGGGTACCATGTGAGAACATGCCTTCGTAAACCAGGTGGCCCTCTTCATCATATAGCTTTCCTCGCCCGTGATATTGCCCGGCTTCGAATTGGCCTTCGTACAACAACTTCCCTTGTGCATTGAATAACATGCCGACACCTGAGGGTATCGTTTGTTTCAACTCGCCTTCATATCTCTGCCCTTTATCATTCGTTATACCGCCTGTAGATGGAATCTCCTGTAAAAATAATACTCGCTTCGAATCGTCCCATTGAACGGCAAAGCCTAGCTTTTGTAGCGTTCCTGCCGGCAAATAAGTCGTATCCCCGATCAGAATCGGAGTATACGTCAAAGCCGTAGCCATTTCATTGAAAACAACGTGTGAATCGTTTAAGACCAATTCGGCAGTTTGACTATCGGTCGACCTCACCATGATTTTCTGAGACTCTGCGACCCAGTCAACGCGCCAATTTACTGCCTCCAACACTTCACGAAGGGGGACATATAGGGTTTGCTCGACATGAAGGGGGTGCTTCAACAACATTTTCCGTTCATTGATATATACAGCGGTCGCGGAAGTATCGGTCGACACTTCTCCTTGCAGCTTATCTTCGCCCTGACCAAAACGTCGTTCTTGCAAGGGAGCGCCTTTCAGAGGGGCACGTGCATTGACATACAACCATTTCCCGTCTTTGCTGCTGCCGATCAACTGGCTATCGTAATATATTCCTTGGTAAATCGCAGTATGTTGCAGCGTATCCGCGTCCAGTAATTGAATGTTATTGGTGTACTGCCTGTTATCCTTATTCGAATAGTTGTACTCGAAAAAAGCCATTTGATGCGTACCGCTCAGCCAAACGCCCGGGGAGGAAATGACGTCTATGCCAGAGGTCCGTCGCTCCCCGCGATATAAGCCAGCGTTATAGTAATAACGGTAAATGCTATCATCGGTAGCAAGGAAGCCTGACCAACCGGACTCATCTACCGGCGGCTTCCATGTTTGGATCCGATCCTCTTTTTTCGAGTACATATAACGCAGCTCCCGATAAGGATCAAGCTCATTCAGAACAAAATATACGCATTCTCCGTCATCCGCAAATTGAACGGGCATACGTCTCCCGAACCCCTGATCGACCGGCAGAGAGCCGTACAGTTTATCAGCCAGTACCTTCAGCTTCTTATCGTCAAGGTTATAGATCATGATAGAGATATTGTTCTCTTGATCTTCTGTGCCGACAGCCATGAACAATTGCTTATGATCTTTGGAAAAACTCGCTCCATGCACATACCCGTTTACATGAATGGCCTGAGCGCTATCACTGCGCGGTACTTTTACGTCGGCGGGAGGTTGTGTGTAGAAGAAGCCTCGACGATCGGCAACAAAATCTCCGCTCCCCCGATAAGTCGTTTGTATTTGAACCGGATAGCGGATTAGCTTCTTATCCTGCACATCCAGAATAGCACTCAACTTCTTTAGGACGGCATCGCACTCGCAATACTCAGCAGGCCTTGTTCCAAGGAAATAGCGATCCTCCTGATCCAGCTTGCTGAACGAATAGAGATCATCTTCTTCCATTAGCAGTTCTCTGCTCTTGCCATCAGCGGAATAACGCCAAAGCTGATACGGACTTTGAATCGTAGCCTGAAAAACCGGTGCCTGCTTGAGCTCCCTGCCATCAAACGTCTTAGCCTTGTTGACATTCAACTGATACTCCCCAGCCCGATACGGGTAGCTGCTCCCAACCGTTGCAGTCACCTGTACTTCCACTTCCTTATCGCCTAACCAGTTAAATTTCCACTTGAGCTCTGGCGCATTATCCGGTTGTGGGGATATACTTTGATTTTGCAAGGTTTTCTCTACGGAATCATGTTCCATCGCCTCAGGGAAAGTTATCCGGAACGTTTGCGGCGATGTCGTCACAACCGTGCGGATCGGCGCTTGAATTCGTGATTCGTTTTCAAGTTGGATCAGAACGGCAGGGTTTGCTTCTTCTATTTCTGTTTGGGCATCCACAGGAGCCGGCGTTCCAACTATGCTCCCATACGCTGCCGATAACAAACTGATCAACAGTAATCTTGTGATTCCTTTCAACCTGCTCATCATCCACCCACTTTTTAATAAAATCGCTTCGCATCTGCTTAATCATTTAGACGCTTCCATTTCCAAAAAGTTACAAATTTTGGTTGGCTGCATACAAAGAAAAACTGTCAGGGGCTTCCCGTCTTCCATGACGTTTTTTTTGCGTGTAAATCCATCCATTTGCAAATGAGGAGAAAACTAGATACGGCATCTGCCCACTTCAAATCAGTAACGATGCAAAACATCGCTAACGCATCGATCAGCGTCCCGTAGTGTCGAACTCGTGTCTTAAGAAAATAAAATACTAGACTACTCAACCTGATAACCACTGGGAATAATTGATCTATAAATTGATCTTTTATTGCACTAATGTCTATAATGATATGCAAGTTTACCATTTTGATCTAGGACATTATATCCATTGGAGACGCTCATGATATTAAAAGATCTCTTCTTCCATATTCATTACTGTAATTCCGTGCAATTAGACAATCATCTTGTTAAATTCAGCAGAACGCTGCAGCATCACGAGTTGTATTATTTCGCCAGAGCCAGAGGCAGGTTTACAATCGCGAAAAAAACCTTTGAGCTGCAGGACGGCATGCTGCTGTATATCCCCTCCGACGTGCCTCAAACGTTCGAAAGGACTGACAATCCCGTCAGCTGCTTTACCGTCCATTTCAGTTATACCGCCGTGAATATAAATGAAGGACATTGGCTGCTTAAAGAGGAGCCGAAGGTGCTCCCGCTCCAGCCTGCGCAAAAGCTGAACAATGCTTATCAAGTTGAGGAAGGATTTAAAAAGCTGACAGAGACCTGGGATGCTAAATTGCCAGGTTATGAGTTCAGGACCAAAACCATGCTTCAGCAATTACTGACGGCTATTTCAGACAACCTGAAAAATGAAAATCACCCTTTCTCCACCGCCCTGAAGGTAGAGAAAATCATCGAATATATGCATCACCATATCCGCGATAAAATCACCCTGGCGCAATTGTCCGACCTTGTGCAATGGTCGCCGACTTATTTGTCCAGAGCCTTTAAAGAAATAACCGGCTATTCCATTATCGAGTTCTTCAATAAGATCAAGATGGATAAAGCCAAAGAGCTGCTGCTCGAAGGAAACAATAAAATTAAGGAGGTTGCCGGTGCCCTTGGCTACGCCGATGAATTTTATTTCAGCCGCGTATTCAAGAAAACGGAAGGGCTCAGTCCCTCGGAATTTTACAGCAAAAATGTCCATGGAGATTAATATCCTGCATGGTATACAAGCGTTCCGGCTGTTAAGATGAGGCTGTTATTGTGAATCAATCGGGTGAGGCACAATACACATCATGGTATCGATGCAGAAGGGAGGCTTGTTTGTCATGCCCGTCTGGAAAAGAAATTTATTCGCTTGCTGGTTCGGGGTATTCGTTACAGGCATCGGGATGAGCCAGATCGCGCCCATCCTGCCGCTTTTTATCAAGCATCTCGGCGTACAAGACTCCGGATCGGCCACCCTGCTTACAGGAATCGCATTCGGAATCACCTTTATTGTATCCGCCATTTTCTCTCCTATATGGGGGAGCGCTGCGGACAAAATTGGACGCAAGCCGATGCTGCTCCGGGCCAGCCTAGGAATGGCCATCGTGATCGGCTGTATGGGCTTTGCCCACAATGCTTATGTTTTGATTGGGCTTCGGCTGCTGCAAGGGGTCATTACGGGCTATACCACGGCTTGTACGACGCTGATTGCAACGCAGACAGATAAAGAGCATTCCGGCTGGGCATTAGGAACTCTTTCCACTGCCAGCACTTCAGGCTCGTTTATCGGGCCGACGCTCGGGGGCTTTATAGCCGAAAAATTCGGCCTGCAGGCTTCCTTTTTTGTCACCGGCGGACTGATGCTGGTTGCTTTTATCACGACAGCCTTGTTCGTCAAGGAAACCTTTCAGCGCCAGGATAAAAAAGTGCTGCGCATAAAAGAAGTCTGGGCCAGTGTACCTGAAAAGGGCTTGACGATAACTCTGTTCATTAGTTTTTTGGTTATGACGGTAGCCATGTATGCCATTGAACCGATCATTACCGTCTATGTCATGCAACTGTCCCGGAATACCAGCCACATTGCGCTGATCTCCGGCCTGGCTTTTTCCGCCTCGGGACTTGCCAGTATCTTTGCCGCCCCGCGGCTCGGGAGACTGTCTGATCGCATAGGGCCCCATAAGGTCATACTGGCCACCATGATTGCGGCGGGTATTTTATATATTCCGCAAGCCTTCGTAAGCAATCCCTGGCAGCTGACAGGCCTGCGCTTCTTGCTGGGGTTTGCCGCGGCTGGGCTAGCCCCCTCCATGAATGCCCTTGTCAAGAAAATCACTCCCGATTCCCTTACCGGACGAGTGTTCGGGCTAAACGTCTCAGCTCAGTATTTAGGCGTGTTTGGTGGCTCGGTGTTTGGCGGACAGATCGCGGCAAGTTTAGGCATCCCCTGGCTATTTTTCATCATGAGCGCCGTGCTGCTGCTGGGCGCCGTGTGGGTGTACTTTAAGGTGTATAAGAAACTTAACATAAATAAGTCTGCCTTATACAAAATTCAATCAGATGGGAAGAGAAACCTATGACAAATGTAAAAACAGCTCTTGAATTGAACGTGAAGAAAACCGCACTAGTTGTCATCGATCTGCAGAAGGGAATCGCCAATCCTGCACTTCCCTTAGCTCCGAACTCCGCTGAGCAAGTCGTCGGACAAGCCACCAAGTTAGTTGAGGCTTTCACGGAAAAAGACGCTTTCGTCGTGCTCGTCAGAGTCTCGAGCCTGGACGGCAAGGATAGGCTGCATCCGCACACCGACGCCAGCCCCAATGCCTTTCAGTGGCCGGAGGGCTGGGACAGCCTGATACCCGAATTGGCAGGCTTCCAGAATGCCCATGTAGTGACGAAACGCCAGTGGGGAGCCTTCTACGGTACTGACCTCGATTTGCAGCTGCGCCGCCGCGGGATCGACACCATCGTGCTGTGCGGAATCTCTACCTCCATCGGTGTAGACACAACCGCCAGAGAAGCTTTTCAGCATGGATACCATCAAGTATTTGTCGAAGAAGCGATGACAGCTATGGCGAAAGAAGAGCACGATTATGTCGTGAGCTCCATCTTCCCTAAGATCGGCAAAATCCGGACAACGGATGAGGTCGTTGCTGCACTCCAATAGTAGGCGTTCGCCAACCCCCGCTCGGGACTTTCAAACTAGAGATGACGCCCATGCTGGGCTTACTATTATGAGGTCAACCAGTTCTTACTGGTTGATCCTTTTTTATTTAGGCGTGCCCAGATAAGCACGCATCTTCTAGCTGGTGAGAGTCCTCACGTCTTCCCTAAAACTTATACTTACTACAAGAACACAAAAAAAGCCCCGCTCCCCTGACAACGGGGAGCGAAGCTTTATAAGGTTGCCGCCACTTGGTGGAGCGGCATCGTATAATAGCTCGCCGGCTGCTGCGCGTCCGGCGGGAAGTGAACGACAAGCAGCTGCGGGCTGCTTGCGTCGATCTCCCCGCTTTGCAGGTACGTCTGCAAAGCGAACGGCAACACCTCAAGCATGACATGCTTGTGGAGATCTTTTTCATTGATCCGGAGACGATGGAAGTCTCCGTCAACAAGCTCTGGCTGCTCGGCCAGCAGCCGCAGGTAGGCGCTCTGCTCGGACTTATCCAACGTGAAGTCCCACCATATTTTGCGCGGCTTATACTTATGACCCAGGAAATAGTCCAGCTTCATGAGCCCTTCAATGACGTGCATGTTTTTCGTTCCGCGGTGTGCTAAGAAATCCCGCAAACGCGTGAATAAATCTTCAAGCTGATGCCCAATCCGCTGCCAGCCTCTTTCTTCCCAATAGTCACCGAACTCCTGAAAGAAATCAAACGCTGACGTGAATTCATGAGCGATCAGATATTTAACCGTATGGTCCATGCGGTGCGCGTTCCAATACTTTTCCAATACGTCTTCCACGCGTTTGATTCGAATGATGTCCGTAAACGGCAGAATATCGTTACCGAGAATTTCGTATGGCGCATGGTCCATGTAGACGTAGCCGTATTTGTGCGCGTCGTTACGCATGCCGGTACCGCGCAGCATTTTCAGAAAGCCGAGCTGCAGCTCTTCCGGTCCTAATTCGAACACATCGTTGAACGTCTTGCGGAACGAGTTGTAATCTTCTTCCGGCAAGCCGGCGATCAAGTCGAGATGCTGGTCGATTTTGAGGCTGTGCTTGACCTTTTGCACCGTGCGGGTCAGCTTGGCGAAGTTCTGTCTGCGCTGAACAAGTTCATTGGTCGTGTCGTTCGTCGATTGTACCCCAATCTCGAACCGGAACGTGCCGGGAGGCGCATTTTCCGCTAAGTAATCAAGCACTTCGGGACGCATGATGTCCGCTGTGATCTCAAACTGGAACACGACGCCTCGGTGATTTTTGATCAGGAAATCGAAAATCTCCATCGCATAATCACGCTTGATGTTGAACGTCCGGTCCACGAACTTGATCAGTTTCGCACCTGAATCAATTAAGTACAGCAAATCTGCCTTCGTCCGCTCCATATCGAAATAACGCACACCGACTTCAATACTGGAGAGGCAGAATTGGCAGGAGAACGGACAGCCGCGACTCGTCTCAAAATAGACGACCCGGTTGGCCAAACTCGGCAAGTCCTCCTTGAACCGATGGGGGGAAGGAATATCATCGAGCTTCAGCTTCGGTCTACCCGGCATCAACACGACTTCCTCGCCTTTCCGATAAGCGATTCCATATACAAAGTGGTACTTGCGCGTCGTTGAAATCTCGGTGAGCAAATGGTGGAAGGTCTCTTCCCCTTCACCCATCACGATGAAATCGACCTCAGGTATACGCTCCATCCAGTAGTCGGTGTCATAGGAAACTTCAGGACCGCCAAGGATGATGATGAGGTCAGGTCTGATTTTTTTAATCATCTTGATAATTTGAATCGTTTCTTCAATGTTCCAAATGTAACAGGAAAAGCCCAGCACGTCCGGAGCCTTCTGATACAGGTCGGAGACGATATTCATCGCTGGGTCTTTGATCGTATATTCGGTAATTTCCACATCAAAATCTTTCTCACAGAACGCTTTTAAATAGCGTAAAGCTAGGGAGGTGTGGATGAATTTCGCGTTAAGGGTAGATACAACTACTTTCATTGGCGCAAACCTCGTTCTATTCTCGTTTCACAGTCCTACTTATTCTACACGGAAAAACGAGGAAATACAAAGGGAAGCCCTGCCAGAACCTTCAAAGAACCATGTCGTCGTCCAGATGCGGAGCTTCGTACGGGAATTGTAAATAGGATGCTTCTTCAATCGCATTTTTCCAGCGTTCGGCTCGTGCATAGAGTTGTTCCTCGACCTCTTGAATTCTCAGTTGCAGGTCTCCCGTATTGTCGGCGCCTCCGGTGAGCAGGGCCCTTTGAAGCGAAGTGCGTTCTTCGAACCATTGCGTTAATTGATAGAGCAGCATATGATGACTTCCACCTTTTTCATAGGGCATTTTTGAGCTAGTATCCCCTTTTTGATGGAGCCGCATACGAGTGGTGCTTAACGGGGCAATGATAACTCCACTAACATCGCATTACGCAAAGAGGCTGTTGCCAGTACACCTGAATCAGCATGGGGTCATAATCATCTTCCAACACTACAGCTTCTTTCGTGGGGAAGTATCTGAAAAACGTGCTGGGAGAAATCTCGGCCGTTTGTCAACGTGGCGAATTTATAGGGCAAGCCCCCCTCGAATGAAAATGCGAGTGTGATCAGAGGGTTCATCATCTAAGTGGAACCTTACTCCGTTATTTCAGAAAAATCGGGCAACAAATGAGGCTGACGGAACGTGGATGCTTTATTTGAGGAAATTGAAGAAGTTTGGAGGTGAAATAGCATGATAACGAATCGTCGTTCCGCCTCCTTACTGATTTGGGTGGTACCTGGTCCAATAACGCACTCAGTTTCCTCTAACGTCATCGAGATGCAAAGAAGGTTTCATTTACATTTGGGAACGTGATATATTGGATGAAACTTTACAAATGATGAGGCGAAATTTACGCATGAATAAAAGAAAACATAATATGAAGCCGCAAGGTAAAAACACTGGCCAGATTCAGGGCAAAAGCCGGAACCCGATCCAGAATCAAGACAAGAGCAAAAGTAAGATGATGAGCACTAGCCAGAGTCGGAACCAAAGCCCGATCAATGGCCAAAATCAGCTCAAACGTTTCGATGTTCAGGAGAGCTCGGAGCTGTTGCCTTTTTTACTGCAGGCTCTTACCGGTATGGGACGGAACTCCGTTAAATCCATCCTTGCACGCGGCCAAGTGTCCGTGAACGACAAACCCGTGACGGCTTACAACTATCAACTTGAGCCCGGTCAAACCGTTACGGTCAGCAAAGAGAGAGTCATCGAAGAAGTCCCATTCGTTGGTGTGAAAATTCTTCATGAAGACGAAGATGTCATCGTCATCCAAAAAGACGCCGGGCTGCTCTCCATCGCCGCTAATGCGCAAGAGAACGAACTGACCGCCTATCGACAACTTATGGCGCACGTTCGCAATCATGATCCGAAAAGCCGGATTTTCGTCGTTCACCGGTTGGACCGGGATACTTCCGGCGTCATGATGTTCGCCAAAAGTGAGAAGGTTCAGCAGCTTTTGCAAAATACATGGCAAGAGAGTGTGAAGGAACGTACCTACGTGGCCCTTGTTGAAGGAGCAGTAAAAAAGCCGGAAGGCAAGATCACCTCCTGGCTCAAAGAAAACAAATCGCTGAAAATGTACTCCAGCCCCTACCCGAACGACGGACTGTACGCGGAAACCCACTACAAAGTGATTCAAACCGATCGAAGCTTCTCCCTACTGGAGGTTCAGCTCGAAACCGGCCGTAAAAACCAGATTCGCGTCCATATGCAGGATATCGGGCATCCGATCGTCGGCGATAAAAAGTACGGGTCAAAAGCAAAACCGATCGGCCGACTAGGGCTGCACGCTCGGGTATTATCATTTGTACATCCCGTAACTGGCGAACTCTTGCGGTTCGAGACGGAAATTCCGAAGATGTTTTTGAAAGTTTTCCGGAATGAGACAGGTCCGGGGAAGTAATGGGATACGGGCGCGGGATGTTGTGCGGTTAAGGCACTAGGCGAAGAGTGGAGCCTCGCTGCCGAGGCACGCGAACGCTCCCATTAACGCTGTTTTACAGCGTTAATGCTAAAGTTCCGGCTCCGCACGGGTGTTTAACGCTGAAAAACAACGTTAAACTCATGGGAACCGCTGCCGGCGCAGGCAACTGCCCCCATTAACGCTGTTTTTCAGCGTTAATGCTAAAGCTCCGGCTCCGCACGGGTGTTTAACGCTGTAAAACAACGTTAAACTCATGGGAACCGCTGCCGGCGTAGGCAACTGCCCCCATTAACGCTGTTTTTCAGCGTTAATGCTACAGTTCCGGCTCCGCCACGGGTGTTTAACGCTGTAAAACAACGTTAAACTCATGGGAACCGCTGCCGGCGAAGGCAACTGCCCCCATTAATGCTGTTTTTCAGCGTTAAAGCTAAAGCTCCGGCTCCCCACGGGTGTTTAACGCTGTAAAACAGCGTTAAACCCGGGGAGCGCTGTTCAGGCAAAGAAACGAGCATTAGTGGTTCGAGCTTATTTTAACGCCCCGTTCTTGAAAAACTCTCTTTGCTGTAAGAGCAGCATTAAGCACTCGCGGAAAGCCAGTATAAGGCGCACAGTGCATGATGGCTTCAACAATCTCGTTTGGAGATAGTCCCACATTGAGCGCTGCGTTAATGTGTACGTTGAGTTGGGGCTCGCATCCACCCAGTGTGGTGAGTGAGGATATCGTCACAAGCTGCCTCTGTTTTAGATCGAGACCATCTCGCGAGTAGATATCGCCAAATGCAAATTCGATCACATACCTGCCCAGGTCAGGGGCAATGTCTTGCAACGATTCAATGACCCGTTGCCCTCCTTCTCCGTCGACTTCCATCAGTTTTTCCCATCCGCGTTTGTAGCGATCTGTCGTCATTTCGTTTCCTCCCAAAGTTCGTCATTTACATGCCATCTAACTCTTAAATCATGTTACACATTAGAGTACGCTCTAATGCAACACTTTTTTTTGGCGTCGGTTGAAAATGGTTCTGGGAAAATAAGAGCAGGACTGTTCGTAACAAATACAAGTGGCAACAAACCGGCTCAAGCCAGCATTTATCGACAACTTATTTTTACCGGACGGAGAGTAGTCGTATGCTATAATAACTTCTATGGAGAAACGATGGACAATTCAAGAAATCGCTGCCGAAACAGGGCTCAGCACACACACGTTGCGTTACTACGAAAAATTTGGACTGCTAATGGGAGTAGACCGAGACGAAAACGGTTATCGTCAGTATGCCGAGACGGACCGTCAATGGATTGAGTTTTTGATTCGCTTGCGTGAAACCGGCATGTCCATGAGAGATATGAAGCAGTTCTCTGACTTGCGAAATCAAGGAGATCCTACCGTTCGAGCCCGGCGGGAACTATTGCAAGCTCATCGCCAAAAGGTGACCGAACAGATTGCAGAGTTGATGGAGAATCTGGCCGTCATTGACGACAAAATCGAATACTATGCGCTTCTGGAGGAAGGGAAAGATGAGGTCAAAAAAGCCACCCAGCGAAAAAATCGCTAGGTGGCTTTTCGTTATTTAAGCAGTGACGTATAGTCCAGCTGCGGTACGAGACCTTCATGAGCAGCCCGTTCGAACAGGGTCCGAACGGCGCCGTAGCCGCTCTCGCCCAGATTCGCGGTGAACTCGTTCACGTATAGGTCGATATGCTGCTGCGCTACTTTGGGATCCATTTCTTGTGCGTGCCACATCACATAATCACGCGATGCTTCCGGATGCGCCCACGCGTACTCTACGGAGGCTCGAGCCCAGCCGGCAATGGCCTCCAAATCGAGGGAGCGGCGGGCGATGATTGCACCGAGCGGAATCGGAGTGCCTGTATCCGATTCCCACCAGCTGCCGAGGTCAGTCAGCAGGGACAAGCCATACGATGGATACGTGAAGCGCGCTTCGTGGATGACCAGCCCGGCGTCGATGTGACCGTCGCGGACGGCAGGCATGATCTCATGGAACGGCATAACCACGATCTCGCCTACGCCGCCGGGGACGTTCTGAGCCGCCCACAAGCGGAACAGCAAGTATGCCGTTGAGCGGTCGCTAGGGACGGCTACCCGGCGGCCTGTCAATAAGGACGGGTCCGCCACTCCTGCTGCTACGTCGCCTTTGGTCAGCACCAACGGACCGCAGCCTCTGCCAAGCGCACCTCCGCATGGGAGCAGCGCATAGTCCTTAAGCACCCAAGGCAGAGCTGCATATGAGATCTTCAGTACTTCCGGCCCGGTTCCTTCAGCGGCCAAACGGTTGGTAATATCAATGTCGGCATATAAAACTTCAAGCTCCGGCGCACCCGGTATCAACCCATGTGCCCAAGCATGGAAAACAAACGTATCATTCGGGCAAGGCGAATAAGCGATTTTCATTTTAAAGCACCTCCGCTAAGACTGAACTTGCTGTTTGTAAAGCTTTCAAAGCGTCACCGATCCGCCAGGCGTCACGGTCGCGCGGACCGACCGCATTCGAGATCGTACGGATCTCGAGAACCGGCACACCGCGCCGCCGTGCCGCCGAAGCGATGCCGAAGCCCTCCATCGCTTCGGCGGCTGCTCTGGGAACGCGTGCAGCGAGCTCCGCGGCCGTAGCCGCCGTTCCCGTCGCAGTCGCGACCGTGAGCACGGGCCCCGCATGCGCCGCAAGCCCCGCGGCTTGCAGTGCCGCCGTCAAGCGAGCTGCCACATCTGCGGCGACTTTGACGCGGGTCGTGCCGAACCCCAGCTCGTCCAGACTGCTAAAGCCGTCCAGCGTCTGCACGCCGAGGTCAGCGGCTATAATCTCGCTGGCCACCACAACCGAGCCTATCTCGGCTTGTCCTGCAAACCCTCCCGCTATACCTGCGCTGACCACTAAGTCGTAATCGGCAGCGGCCAATGCGGTTGCCGCACTGATCGCGGCCTCCACGATGCCGACTCCCGCTAACTCCACAATAAATCGGCTGTCATCGCCAAGTCCGCGAAGGACAGCGTCCCTCTCCACTTCTACAGCCGTCATAATAAGTACACGCATCATGCTTGAATTCCCCTTTTGATGAACAGGTTTGAATACTAATAATTTTACATCATCACGTGAAAGATTGACACTTTCATCTAATTTAATTATTATCTAATTAGATATTCATCTAATTAAAAGGCAGGTGAACCCGCACATGCAGTTAGACAAAATCGTCAGCTACCACAAGGCTCTCGCTGACCCAACCCGGGTTAAAATGCTCATCCTGCTCGCTGACGGCGAGCTTAACGGCCAGATACTTGCTGAGAAGCTCAGCGTCACGCCAGCTACGATTACCCATCATGCCGCCAAGCTGCGTGAGGCCAGCTTAATCAATGAGCGAAGAGAAAAGAACACGATCTTCTTCACCTTGAACGATTATTTCATCCGAAACAACGCCCAGGCGACGCTCGATCTCATTTACAAAAACAAAGGAGACATTGCAAATATGACTACGGACGATAAAGACAAGAATCTAAGCGACTCGGTCATCAAAAACTTTTTCACTGCAGAAGGCTATTTAAAGCATGTCCCATCGCAGCTCAAGAAAAAACTGATTGTCCTGGGCCATTTGGTGTCGAAGTTAGAGAAAGGCCGCAAGTATACGGAAAAAGAGCTGAACGCGTTCATTCAGCAGTACCATCCCGATTTTGCCACGATACGCAGGGAATTCATCATGCATCAATTCATGTTTCGTGAGAACGAAATCTACGAGTTGAATCCCCGGGAAATGTGGGCAAAATGGGAAACTTTGTCTTAACACTCTAGTCATTCTAATGACGCGAGTATATGATTCATCGTCACCCGCTTCTCCACTCGTTTCACCCGATCGCAAAATATGTTATAGTTACCTGTAAGAATTACATTATAAACAGGCAGGTGTATACCTACGATGAGACCTCTCTTCCATCCTGCTAGAAATGATATTGAATTATCGGCTATCTTGCACGCGTTAAGCGACGAAATCCGTCTTAAAGTAGTTAAACGGCTTGCTGAGCAAGGCGAGCTGTACTGCGGCGCGATAGAATTGAATATACCCAAATCCACCCTCTCCCATCACCTCAAGGTGCTTCGGGAATCAGGGTTGGTTCATACACGTATTGAGGGCACACAGCGCTTTACAACCCTGCGCATAGAAGATCTGCAAGCCAGATTTCCAGGATTATTGGATTCAATCCTCCCGTTAGTGAGCTACTAATCACTTCCCGAACACCATGAACAGCATGGCGACGGGAAGTTTTTTTATGGATCCGCATTTTGCCATATCGGACATGTGTACTAATATATTTATGGAAACAGGGCATACATCCATACTTCAACTAGTTGAATAACATATAGTGTTGTGTGAAGGGAGGGATTAACATGAGTTGTGGAACTGCTGGTTATGGCACTAGCACTACTGTTGTCCTCGTTTTATACATCCTCTTGGTTATCGTATTGAGCACTTTCGGATTTGGTTGGTAATGTAAAAAGCGGTCGGGACGATGATTTTCGTTCCGGCCGCTTGCCTCTTAGCTGAATTGGACAAGCTATGTATTAATTTTACAATGAGTTTCGGCTATAATTAGGCTTGCAGGATCATTGCAAGTTATTACCTTTTTAAGGATGGAGACGAGGCAATAGTGGCTACTCCCGTTTTGACCATCGTGGTCCCTTGTTACAACGAGGAAGAAGTTTTGCCGGAAACGGTATTCCAGCTTAGCGAAGTGTTGGATGCCTTCATACAGGACAATCTTATTTCAAGCGCCAGCACGATGCTGCTGGTGGATGATGGCAGCAAGGATGCGACATGGGAGCTCATCGAGCGGTTTCATGCTTCCAATTCCTTTGTAACAGGACTGAAGCTCGCGAAAAATGCCGGACACCAGAGCGCGCTGCTCGCAGGGCTGATGAGAGCCAAATCGTACTCGGACTGCGTCGTATCCATTGATGCCGATTTGCAGGACGACCTTGCAGCTATCCGCGAATTCATCGTGAAATTTCACGAAGGCTACGACGTCGTATATGGGGTCCGACAAGATCGTTCCGCAGACACGTTCTTCAAACGGGCGACGGCCCAAGGCTTTTACAAGCTGATGACTTCCATGGGTGTCAATATTCATTACAATCACGCAGACTTTCGTTTAATGAGCCGCCGCACGTTGGACGAGTTGGAAAAGTTCCAGGAGGTCAATCTGTTTTTACGGGGAATAGTGCCGCTGCTCGGCTTCCCATCGACCAAAGTGTACTATGACCGTAAAGAGCGTTTCGCCGGAGAATCCAAATACCCGCTCAAAAAAATGCTCGCTTTCGCTTTTGACGGGATTACGTCCTTTAGTGTAACGCCAATCCGTTTCGTAACGACGATGGGATTCGTCTTGTTTGCGCTGAGCGTTGTCGCCGGGCTATATGCGATTATCGGCAAAATCCTGGGGGCGAACGTAACCGGTTGGACATCGCTTATCTTGTCGGTATGGTTCATCGGAGGCGTTCAACTGCTCGCATTAGGTTTAATCGGAGAATATATTGGGAAAATATATAAGGAAGTGAAGCGCCGTCCCCTTTACGTGATTGAAAAAGAAGTGACTGCAGACGAACGGGAGCTTGCCTCCGTTCCTTCCGCCAAACCGACATGGGCCAATTAAAAGTCTGGATCACAAGCAGTTTTGCCCGTTTTCTTCTTGTCGGCCTGTTCAACACGCTAGTCGGACTCACTACCAGCTTCGCTCTATTTAACCTGCTGCATCTGAATTACTGGATGTCCACATTTCTAGGTAATACGGTTGGCGCGATCGTCAGCTACACACTGAACCGCACATTTACGTTTCGTTCTCAGGCTAGTGTCCGGAGCAGTTGGTGGAAGTTTGCCCTGGTCATCCTGAGCTGTTACGGGATTTCGTATGGGGTCAGTTGGCTATTGGCCGATATCCTTTTATCCTCAGTTCCTACTCTACACGCCAATTGGCTGCACAATGGGGCGATTTTGGCAGGAAATGGGATCTACACGGTGGGAAATTACCTGGGACATAAATATTTTACGTTCCGTAGGATAGGAATGCGTGGCACGGAGGGGCAGCTGAAGAGGAGCTAGACATGAGTAAGCTAATCAAATGGAATACATTTGCACTGCTTGCCGGTGCAGGAGTTTTGGGTTTTCTGCTGCTGGTGGGACCTATCCTTGGCATGGCGGATAATGGTGATTTTTTACGGATCATGGGTTCGGTTGGACTGAGTTATTTGGATCCGGCAGAACCTTTTCACGAGAAATACTTCGCTTTTACTCATAAGCTGTATGGGATGAGCGCCCCTGGGATAGGAGGATATATTTCCTCGGAAGTCATTGTTGTCTTTCTTGCCACGCTCTTAGGCCGCCTCTATAACTGGCAGCTGTTCGATATCCGATTTCTTGGCGGCTTGTACAGTATTTTGCTGCTTGCCGCTTTTGGGTCCTTGTTGCAATTGAAACTTGTGACCTCATCAAGACATGTCAAATACGGCTTTACCCTTATCTTTCTCGTGATTTTTTTCGACGTCGGTTATACCGCCTATTTCAACTCCTTCTTCGGGGAGCCTATGGCGTTCATTTTTTTGCTATTGACGCTGGCCCTCGCCCTTCGCTTGACCGAAATCAAACAGCCGCGAACCATAGGGTTCGTCTTTTTTATCGTTTGCGCCATTTTTATGGCGGCCTCCAAGATCCAAAACGCCCCCGCCGGTATCGTTCTGGCGCTGCTTTCCCTTCGTTTTCTGCCATTATCGAATCGAAAATCATGGAAGAGAACAGTCTTGACGCTAACCGCCTTATTAGTGTTGGTTTCATCCGGGATCTATGTCACAGCCCCCAGAGAACTCCGGGTAATTAATCAATATCAGTCCGTTTTCTATGGCATCTTGAAGGATTCACCAACCCCTGAGCAAGATCTGCTCACGCTTGGATTAGACCCGAAACTCGCCGTACTTGCGGGCACGAACTATTTCACGCCTCACACCCCGATCCCACAGGATAGCGTCGAGCTCAAGCAATCGTTCTATCCGTATATCAGTCATGGGAAAATAGCACGCTTCTACTTGACCCATCCATCCCGATATTGGGACAAGCTTCAAGTAACCGCACAGCACGCGATGACGATCCACATCGATTATCTGGGCAACCGTGAAAAAGCCGCTGGCTTCGAGCCTGGCGCCCTGTACAATTCGTTTAACTTATGGAGTAAGTTGAAAAGTGAAGCGCTGCCCCATTCGATCTGGTTTTTGCTCGGGTTTTGGTTGTTGTACTATGTGATTTTGCTAGCTCTGTATACAGGTGAGCCTTCCCGTCATCGACGTACAGCCTATGAAGCATTCATGTCCGTGGGTGTAATTGGCGCTATTGCTTTTCTCGTTCCTCTGATCGGAGACGGTGAAGCGGACATGGAAAAGCATCTGTTTCTATTCAATGTCTGCTTTGACGTGATGTTTACCGCATCTTTGGTATGGGTGATTCATCAGGTTGTTAAATTTGTTCGAGAAAGGGCATCCTAACCACATCTTAAACCTAAGAGGTGATGCCTAATGGCAAGAAGAAGAAGCAACCGGGCCATCGTTCCGGGTTCCGAACACGGCTTGGGACAGCTCAAGGCCCAAGTGATGAAGGCTCAGGGCTACAACGTCAACCCCGATCGTCCCGATCTGGTGAAGTACGAAGTAGCCCGCACGCTGGGTGTGCCGCTGCAGCCCGGCTACAACGGGCAACTGCGCTCCGAGGACGCCGGCAAGATCGGCGGCCCGATTGGCGGCGCCATGGTGCGCGAGCTCGTGCGCATGGCGCAGCAGCAGCTTGCGGAGCAGCGGCCTCCGCAAGGGTAGCGATTGAACGGCGGAATGGTGCCATATTCCGCCGCGGGTTCACATATGCTAGTAGCAAGCCGCATACGGCGCTACTTATGATGCAGAAGTCAGGTGATGCCCATTGAACCCAAAAGGCAACCGTACACCCAAGCCCGACTGGAAAGGGCTTCACGCACAAGCCGGGGATGTGCTGGGGCCTGATTTCTGGCAAGATATTGCCAGTATCATCCCGCTTACCGGACCCCGGGTGGATATGTATGAAACCCCGCAGGAACTTGTCATTGTGGCGGAAGTTCCCGGATTATCGTCGCCCGAACACATACAGCTTTCTTTTCGTGACCAGTCCCTGCTCATACGCGGTACGCTAGTTCGACCTTATCAGGTGCTCGATCAACAAATGCTGCTCGCCGAGCGGTTTTTCGGCGCCTTTGAGCGAGCCATACGTCTGCCAGGCAGAGCCGTGACCGAACAAATGCATGCCCATTATCATAACGGGCTGCTTATCATTCGAATTCCGCTTGCTCCGGCAGATGGAGAAAAAGTAATTCCGATTCAATTCACGTGACGTTCAGTTTCTGAAGCTGAACGTTATTTTGTTTGTGAAAAAAGAAATGAATGGCCTGTTGTCCCCATATACATTAAAGGAACTAACAAAAAGGAACGACATTGAGCTCCGCTAGGAGGGGATTTTCATGGTACGCATCTATTTCCAATCGATACAAATCGATGATATTCAAAAGACATCCAGTGTGAATAAAGGCACGAACCGGATCGTCGGGAGACGTCATACACACAAAAGCAATCAAGGGCTTGGTGAGCTTAAAGGGGAGCACAATGTCGCAACTGGCGGTAACCACCTTGTCCTTGACGAAGATACACTTGATTTCGAACAACCCAAACGAAAGAGTTGAATGCTGATGGGATGGTGGTTTCGAAAAGAAAAAACAGTGACTCATCAGCCCGAAACGAAGCAGCCTATTCCTGCTCCTGCTCCTGCTCCCGCTCCCGTTCCTGTACCGAATGCCTCCATGCAGCAGTTGGAACTTCGGATAAAAAAACTGGAAGAGCACTTGGCCAACCTAACGGAAAAGCGTCCGGAAATCCGGATCGATACGCTTCACATTCATCAGCCTGTTTTAGAGAACCTGACCTTCCGGTTAGATCAGCTTGATATTAAAGAGCTCAGCGGTTCTTTAAATCTTGGCAACAACTTCGGAGCCAAGCCTGACGGTAAACATGAAGCTGTGGATGCTGCGATGAAAAAGGCGAGCCAGGTTAAGGAAAATAAGCCTGCAACTGCACAAGAGTCTTCGGACAATTCCGCTTCAGGCACAGAGCGAACTTCAACCGGCTACCGGTATACGCCTCAGCCGAGACAATCAGGAGGTGGATGACCATGTCGTCCTTTATGTCGCCAACATTCATCATCGGTTCGATCCGAATCGGATCGGTCGAAAGCGCATCTTGCATCAATATGGGCAATAACTGGCCGACCGACTTTGTAAGCAACCAGAAGACCGTCCAAGGCTTCGGCTCGGTTGCAGGCGATCACAATCAGCTGGTTGGCACGCGTTCCATGCTCAACGACTCGGACTTCCTTGATATGCTTAACGTAAACGACAACGATACACCGGAATGGATCCAGCAAATGATCATGAACCACGCGCAGTCAGCCGGAATGGCTGATGCCATGGAAGCCGCGCAAGCCATCCCAAAAGAGCATGCTCAGCAGGAGGACACGGCGACGTCCGCAGCTACACACGACCAATAATAAAATCTCCTTTCGTATAAGGAGCGTCGATTACATCGTTATCATAAACCGTATTTATGTTGTTCAAAAGGACATTATTTTCTCCACTTACTTCACCTAAACCGTTATTCGTTTTGCCGCTGGTTGACCAATAGACCTGTAAATTCGTTCCAATAAAAATGCCGGACGCATCCGAGATCGAATTAACATGAATGGAATCGAACTGAATAAGCGGCGGTTCCAGTACCATCCGTTCAGCAAGTTCAGAAGGGTTTTTCCACATCATACGCACCTACACTTGGTTATTAACTGCCGGTTTAAAGTCCTGATCATTAATAGGCGCATCAATAATATCGTTATCATTAATAAAATTCACAACATTCGTTGATATCGTATTTCCGATAAATTGTCCATTCCCATAGTTATTCTTGCTGTGCGAATCCCAGCTGGATTGCGCATTCTCCCCGATCCCGATCGTAGCATTCGTGTTGATGCTGTTAACATTTATCATATTGAAGACTATGGAACTCGGCATGCCGTTCACTCCTGTCTGGGGATTGATTCTTCCCTATACCGCTGAAGCGTGTATGTTAGCCTATTCGAGGCATGCCGGATTGGTGCAGAAAATCACATGGAGCGTAAACGGAGAGCATGATTAATGTTTAGCGGAGGTCAGATGTAGATATTTGCGGAACAATCGGGATAACAGCGGAACATAACGGATGATTAAGCCCCATGTAGAGCAAATCCACCCGTCGGCGTGCAGTACATAGGTTCCGCGTCGTATGACTTGCAGCTTACCGATGAGCTGAGACTCCGCTACGGGAGCATCGGGACGTAGATTCGCATCCCCTTTGCAAATGAAATTACCAGCTGCATCTCTTCCCATAAAACGGTGCCCGACCAATCGGTGATCGGCGCCTGCAAACAGCACAATATCCCCCTTCTTCAACTCGGAGGGGATAATTTGCATGAACGAACACATGTTCGCCTCTTTAATTAAGGGGAACATACTGTCGCCGACTGATGCAATGTCAATCGTATTGCCTGCAGCCAACGTTTTTCGGATCAGCCTGTAAACGTCTATGTTTTTAGCATCAGAGGTTATAGATGGCTTGCGTCTCGAATTACTCATGGATTTCATCCCTAAACAAGCATTTTTTTGAAATGGGTTACTACGCTACTCTAAGTATTCGATCTATACTTTAAGATACACTTTGTATCGTGTCAAGTGAAAAAAAGGGCCACCCCTAGGCAAATTCACGCCTGGGAATAGCCGCTTCTACTACTTAAAATCATTACCAGAAGCCAGGACCGCCGAAGCCGCCTCCGTAGAAGCCTCCCCCAGGATAGCCAAAGCCACCACCATAACCAAAGCCACCGCCATAACCAAAGCCACCAAATGCAAAAGGCGAAGTACCGATAGCGAGCAGGTCAAATAAGACCAATGGAATGATTGCTTTTGTTTGTACTTTTTTACCTTTTTTAGGAGCCACAATCAACGTATTGCCACTGATGCGAACCAATTTGCCTGCTACCTTCGTTCCGTCCTTTTTAACGGCGAAGATTTCTTTTCCGATCAATTTCCGAACATCATCTTTGCGAATTTTGGATACCACGAACATCCACCTCCTTCAGCAACCAGAGATACATTGCTCTACAGTGTACGGATAGGAAGGAGGTATCGCTTGTATAGCTGTCCAATTGCCTCTAAAAATAGGCTGCTGGCTTCCTTAGGCCTTTCGGATTTTACCCAGCTCAGAAGTAATCGCATCGATTTCACTAATGCTGAAATTATCTTTGCTTACGACCAAATCGTACAAGTCTTTCAAGTCCTCATACACTTCTTCTTTGACGTTAGAGGCTTTGATCGACCCGCCTGTAGCCATGCGAAGCTTCTTTTTAATTTCCTCAAACATATATTCCACATTCGCTTCCGACCATGTGTTCAAATCCATCGTTATACGTTCATTCCCTTCTCTTAGCTCGAGTCCAACCTGTCTCCATTGTAATGTAGTCCAGGGCTTTTGTAAAAGTGGATAATTCTCACTGCGTAGTCTATGGTTAAAGTACGATGTTCGTTAGATATGGAATCTTGTTCTCTATTCGGACGGACACCATAGTTTCCATTTTCCAAAAAAATCCCTATCTCGTTGCTAATTTCAGCATCCAAGACAGGGACTTTGTATGTTTATGCAGATTCTGTGTTGAGCAGTGCTACATGCGGACGCTGCTGTTCTACCGCATCAAGATTCAAACTTGCGCATATGAGGCGAACTTGCTCTTCCGCCAGCTTGCGTGCTTCCTCGTAAGAAAGCTTAAATTGAATACAATACGAAATCAAACCGTGTAGAGACATAAACAAATTCCATGGAAGCGTAAATTTTCTGTTATCCGCTTCCTGCTGACCGGCGAGCACCTGTCTGAGGACAATGGCGAACATTTCCAAGCACTGCGCTTGCTCCGTGCGGGAGTATTGCTGCAGCTCAGGCTCATGGATCATGAACATCATCTCATAATGATTCGGATTACTCAGGCCAAAAAAGATAAACTCCAGCATCAGCTTCTGCAGCAGGTTGACGGTGAAACCATGCTCACGGAGCACCATTTCCCGCTGACGCTGCAGCAGCATGGAGAAATCGTCCTTTATTAACGCATAAAACAATTCCGCTTTTTCGTTAAAGTGGTAATATAACGCGCCATGGCTGTACCCCATTGCTTTTGCGATGCTGCGCATCGTTAAAGCGCGATAGCCGAAAGTATTGAATAAATCCCTCGCCTCCGCGAGTATTCTCTCTCTGCTAAGCTCTTGCGTGACTGCTTTTCTCGCCATTCTAATCCCTCCGCATCCTCAGCTCTGTATGAAATTGTGTTTGTGTCAGAACCTGCCTGTCAAGGCAGGTTCTTATGAACGATGTACTCATTCTGTCCTACAACAATGACGCCTTGACCTTGTGTTACGTCCGTTGCCCAACTAACAAATGAATCTGCCTCTTCCGCTAACGGGTAACACGTTACGGTCACTTTATCCGTGAACTGTATGTCCCCTAGCAGCATACCCTGATTTCTAAGCTCATTCTCTAGCTTACCGTACCACGTATAGTCAACCTCGATCAGCACACGCTGATGATTAACCTTGTAGATTGGCTGCGCTGCTTCAATGCCCACCACGGCTCCATCCGTATATGCACGAATGAGTCCGCCCGCGCCAAGCATGATTCCCCCAAAATAGCGGGTAACGACAACAGCTACATTCTTGAGCCCTTGATGCTTAATCACTTCCAGAATCGGCTTCCCCGCCGTTCCGCTCGGTTCCCCGTCATCAGATTGCTTCTGAATCTGATCCCTCTCTCCGATTACGTAGGCGGAACAGTTATGAGTCGCCAGTTTATGTTCCTTCTTGATCGCTTCAATAAATTGGATAGCTTCTTCTTCTGACTCTACCGGTTTGGCATGACCGATGAAACGCGACTTCTTGATGATGATTTCCGACGATCCGTACGAATGGATGGTTTTAAAGTGTGCTAGCATAGCCGACCTTTCTTGGTAGAAGGAAACATCTGTTTCATATCATTCTACACGCATCAGATTACTTCGACAATATAGAAAGAAAATTTACCACACAAATAATGGAAAAAACGACCCCTTCGCAAGGAGGGATCGTTTTCCAGCTGCACTTTATTGTTGCAAGCGTGCTTCCAGCTCGGCTTTTTCTTTCTCATAGCCCGGTTTGCCCAACAAGGCAAACATGTTCTTTTTATAAGCTTCAACACCCGGTTGGTCAAATGGATTCACGCCCAGCAAGTAGCCGCTGATTCCGCATGCTTTTTCAAAGAAATAAACCATGTATCCGAACGTATAAGGCGTCAGATCCGGCAACGTTACGATCAGGTTAGGAACCCCGCCGTCCGTATGCGCAAGCATAGTGCCTTGGAAAGCTTTCTTATTCACGAAGTCCATTGTTTGACCGCTCAGGAAGTTCAGGCCATCCAAATCGTCTGCGTCTGTACCGATTGTGATGTGATCCACCACTTGATCGACTTGAATGACGGTTTCGAACAAGATACGGTTGCCGTCTTGAACGAACTGTCCCATAGAGTGCAGATCTGTTGAGAAATCTACGGAAGCCGGGTAAATCCCTTTGTAATCCTTGCCTTCGCTCTCGCCGAAGAGCTGCTTCCACCACTCGGACACAAAGTGCAGGGACGGCTCATAGTTCACGAGAATTTCGATTGTCTTGCCTTTACGGTACAACGCGTTACGAACAGCTGCGTATTGATAGCTCAGGTTCTCGCTCAGGTTCGGATTGGAGAACTCTTGGCGAGCGTCAGCTGCGCCTTTCATCATGGACTCAATATCAATGCCAGCAGTCGCAATCGGCAGAAGGCCAACTGCTGTCAGTACAGAGTAGCGTCCCCCCACATCGTCCGGAATTACGAATGACTCATATCCTTCCGCAGTGGCAAGCGTCTTTAGTGCACCTCTAGCTTGGTCCGTTGTTGCGTAAATACGTTTGCGCGCCGCTTCCTTGCCGTATTTTTTCTCCAGAAGTTCACGGAAAATACGGAATGCGATCGCAGGCTCCGTCGTTGTACCGGATTTGGAAATGACATTCACGGAGAAGTCTTTGCCTTCCAGAAGCTGAAGCAGGTGTGTTACATATGTAGAGCTGATGTTATTTCCTACGAAATAAATCTCAGGCGTTTTGCGTTTGTCTTTTGGCAAAATGTTATAGAATGAGTGGGACAGCATCTCAAGTGCCGCGCGTGCGCCGAGATAGGAACCGCCAATGCCGATAACAACCAACGCGTCAGAGTCGGATTGGATCTGCTTAGCAGCCGCTTGAATTCTTGCAAACTCCTCGCGATTATAGTTCTCAGGAAGGTCTACCCAACCCAGGTAGTCGGAACCTGCACCAGTTTTGTTATGCAGTTGTTCGTGCGCCAGCTTCACTTGCCCAGACAAATAATCCACTTCATGCTGGGATAAAAAGGATAAGGCCTTGCTGTAATCAAAGTGTAATTTTTTACTCACGATGATCTCCTCCAACTCTATATTTTTCCTTTTCCTAGCATACTTATTTGCCCGTCCAAATGCAAGCGAAGAGGGCATTCACAGGGTCTATTTCGCATGTTAAAATAAAGCTTGAGGTGATTTTACATGAAACGTATCGGCTTTATCGGACTTGGCACCATGGGTAAGCCTATGGCCGCCAATCTGATTCAAAAAGGTTATATCGTAACCGTATATAATCGGACTGCAGACAAAGTGGACGAGCTGGTCCTCATGGGCGCCGAAGCGGTGCATACACCAGCGGACGCGACGCGAAACGCGGATGTGCTCATAACGATGCTAAGCAATGACGCAGCACTGCTGGAGACCTTCCATAGCGAGCAAGGTATTCTGAGCGGTCTTCACCCTGCACTCACCATTATCGACTGCAGCACCGTGGCTCCGCAAACAAGCCAGCGGCTCGCCGAAGAGCTCGCCGGGCACTATGTCGACTTCCTCGATGCGCCCGTTACAGGCAGCAAGCCCGCGGCGGAAGCCGGCACGCTGACGTTCATGGTTGGCGGCAGCAAAGATGTTTTCGACGAGCATCAGGATGTGTTCCAGGCTCTTGGCAGTAAAATCCTGCATATGGGACCTTCCGGCTCTGGTTCCTATGCCAAGCTGGCTCACAACACGATGGTGGGCATCAACCTCGTAGGCTTGTCCGAAGGACTAGCCATCGCGACCAAGGCAGGTCTGAACCCTGCCCAGTTCCTTGAAGTCGTCAGCGCCGGCTCGGCAAACAGCCGACAAGCAGAGCTCAAAGGCAACAAAATCGTCGATCGCGATTTCAGCAACCAGTTCTCCCTGAAGCTGATGCTGAAGGATCTTCTGCTCGCACAGGAGTTGACTGGCCAGTTCCAACTGCCTACCCCGCTTCTGCATGCGGCAACCAGCTTGTTCCAGATGGGCCTCAGCAAAGGCCTCGGCGAACTGGATCTAAGCTCCGTCGTGCAATGCTACGAGGACTGGATGGGCCAGCCGGTCGCCAGACCGAGCGAAGCTTCGGTAGCAGCCGCTGAGTCCGCCAGTCCGGCTTCAGCGCTAGCCGGCCGCGAGCGTCGCCGCAACACCCGCGTGAAGCTGGACATTAAGCTGATGTTGTCCATTTACCAATGGGAGCAGGAGGGCTCCTTCTCCGGGCAAAACATCGAAGGCACACTCTTCGACTTGTCCGAGAGCGGCTTGCAGATCACGTCGGACTTCCCGCTTGCGCCGGACATGTTCATCGTCATCCACTTCCCGCAGGAAGCGGAGCTGCCTCCGATCACAGCCCGGGTGATTCGCATCGAGTCGGGCGGCAAACAATTCCGCTACGGCTGCATGCTGTCCGGCCTGCCGCCGTACGTGCGCATCAAGCTGGAGCAATATATTGAAGCTAATATTGAGCGTGCGCTGTAGGCTCCGCAAGCGCTGGGATCACGCTGTTTGACGTAGACACTACGACCAGAGATTGCTCAATCACTGAGTGAATAGACAAGCAAACTGGAATTGTTTACAATAGAGTTGTAATTTGACGCGTGAAGTACATGCCGTCTTTTCCATAACTGGGAAAGGCGGTTTTTTATTTTTTCGTGGGGGGTTAATGAAGATGGATTTTCAACGAGAGCACGAGGCCTTTATCCAATCTCATCAAGAGAAGCGTACAGGCGAGCGTTTGCGACGGTTACAGGAAGGGCACGGCCATGCTGAGAAACTATTTTTACAAAACATCTGGTGGGGGGCCGTCGGGCATTTTAGAAATCTTTATCCCGAGTATGAAGTGAAGGATTTTCAAGACGGCACGCGTTATGTCGACTTCGCTTATCTACGGCCCCCTTATCGGATCTGCTTCGAAATTGACGGATATGGTCCACACGCTAGAGACGTTGACCGATGGCGTTTCGGAGACAATTTGATGCGGCAAAATCAGTTAATGTTAGACGACTGGAAAGTATTTCGTTTCTCCTTCGACGATATCACTCAAAAGCAACGGCGCTGCCAGCAAATCATCCTGCATATTATGGGAAGATGGTTCGGGGAGCAGGTTCAACCCATTTCACTCACACACAGAGAAAAAGAAATCGCACACATGGCTGCGATCGCAGTGGAGCCGCTTAAACCAAAATTGGTTGCTACCCGTCTCGGCATCCGAGTGGAGCATGCGCGAAGATGGCTTCATCGCCTTCACGAAAAGGGGATACTGCGTCCAGCAAGTGGGGATCAACGGATCCGCTCGTACGTTCTGGACACAGCCGGTAAACAGATCTTTTTTTAAAAGATAATAGCATACCCTAAAGAATCTTATTTCCATAGAAAATTGAAGTAATCGAGAGATAAAAGTCTTTAGCGGCTTCTATCTTCAAATATTTCCGTCGATCTGATGGGATATAAGCGAAATAGAATACCTTTGAGGCTTTTATCTATCGAACTCTGTGATTTTATCTAGAATAAGGGTCCTGTGAGACTTCTAATTCAAAAAAGCCTTTCGATTCAAAGAATCAAGAGGCTTTTTCTTAAGTAATATCTACGGATTTCTAAGGCAGCGCGTTTTATTTCTTCTCTCTTCTCCCCGCCTAAGAATCGAAGAAGGATGAGAGATTCGGTCGCCTGCAACCATATTCAACATATCATAACTTTTGGTCGAGAAAACATCCCAGACCCTTGAAATATAGATATCCAGTGCTATAAACCCAAAGAATATCCCAGCAATCATTAAGCAAAAGATCACCATTAGACGATCATCCTCTCGTGAGAAATGCCTTTTCCGTCATAAACAGTTTAGCATACTTCACAGAACGTGTAATCCACAATTTGGAAAATGTTGAGTCGAACAAAAAGCCTCCCGAAACTCCTACATGGCACTTGTCCATTTCAGAGACCGAGAGGTTTTATTTTTTATCATTGGGCGTATGAAATGGAAGGGATTGTCGTAATGGCAACAGGGGAAATCTTTTTAACCGTAGTGCCATCACCAAGTTGACCAAACTCATTTTTCCCCCATGCATAGACGGTGTGATCTTTTTTTAATGCGAATGAATGGTTGGAATCCGTACAAATCACAAGCGTATCAGTAAACATTTTCTGCGGTTTCAAAATTTCGCTTACTGCTTCTGTACCTATGCCTAGCTGTCCTGTGCCATTATTTCCCCAAGCCCAAACACTGCCATCAGATTTTACTGCAAATGAGCAGTAACCACCTGCTCCAACTGACGAAAAGTATGAGAGTCCAGGGACCTGGATGGCTGAGGTTCTCTTGATTTTGGTTCCATCACCGAGTTGACCAGAGCTGTTATCCCCCCAAGTCCAAACGGTTCCGTCGGCTTTTAAAGCAATTGTATGCCCGATCCCCGCCTTAAAAGAAACGATATTGGAGAGTTTAGCAACTTGTTTAGGTGTTGACTGATTGATTTTGGTTCCGTCCCCTAGTTGTCCAAAAATGTTATTCCCCCAGACCCAAATGGTCCCGTCCGACTTCTGGGCGACCGAATGATAGTTGCCGCAAGTAATCGCTGTCACATTGGAAAGCCCAATAACTTGTACGGGTTTTGTTCTTGAGATTGTGGTTCCATCGCCAATTTCACCAGAACCGTTGTTTCCCCATCCCCATACCGTACCATCGGATTTCAATGCGAGCGAGTGCGCATTACTGGAACTGATTGCGAAGATATTTGAAAGCCCTACAACTTGAACGGGTGTGAGTCTTTTCGTAGTCGTTCCGTCTCCAAGTTGACCAGAGCTATTATCTCCCCATCCCCAGACCGTACCGTCCGCTTGAAGTGCAAGTGAGAAAGTCGTACCAGAGCTAACGGCAATGACATTCGAGATCCCTGAAATTTTTTGGGGCAATGCATGATTCACTCTCGTTCCATCACCGAGCTGACCGAAATTGTTGAGCCCCATAGACCATACGCTGCCATCGGAATATATAAGCAAAGTATGGCTTCCGCCCACGCCTTGATCGCTAAAACTAGGCTTGATAAGCGTATCCAACTCTATCATCTCCTTTTCTATTATGTTATTCACAAGATAAGGGTATGTGATAGTTATTCTGGATTTGGGCTGGCTCTTTTCAAGTATGAAGTAAAAAAAGAACTGTCTCTTAAGCAGCAAAAGCTACTTTAGAAACAGCCCTTTTATTCCAATTTAGCGATTACTCGCTAATGTATGAGCAGATATAATCGCTCACTGTCTTCACTTCGAGCTTGAATTTCGAGTTCGCTGGAACTGTGAATTCCCCTTGCCCATTAATGGAAATCCATTCGTTGCTGCCTGGCAGCAACACGTTCAGTTCACCGGATTGAATTTCCATGATTTCTTTCAAATCCGTTCCGAATTCATACTCGCCCGGCATCAAGATGCCGAGTGTTTTTTTGGTGCCGTCTGCGAATTGAACCGTACGGCTGGTCACTTTACCGTCGAAGTAGACATTAGCTTTTGTTAGCACTGTTACATTTTCAAAGCTGGACATCGTTCGTGTTTCCCCCTCTTCATGACTATTTCCTGTTACACGCGGCGCGTCGTCATTTTTACTACGCACGCCACGTACGATATTTATGAGAATAATGCTTAAGACAACAGAGCTTTCACTCTGGCTACAACGTTCTCAGGCGAGAAGCCGTACTCTTTGAGCACGAGATCTCCAGGCGCGGATGCACCGAATGTGGAGATGCCAAGTACAGATCCTTGGTCGCCAACATAACGTTCCCAGCCAAGTGGGTAAGCCATCTCAACAGCAAGACGCTTCTTCACTTCCGGCAGGATGACGGAATCTTTGTAAGCTTGCGGCTGTTTTTCGAACAGTTCCAAGCTCGGCATGGAGATAACACGCACGTTAATGCCTTCCGCTTGCAGTAATTTTTGCGCCGCGACAGCTAGTTGTACTTCGGAGCCCGTTGCAAGAATTTGTGCATCCGGCTTGCCGTTAGCCGCATCGGATACCACGTATGCACCCTTGCTCAGGTTCGCTTTCGCACCTTCTACCGTACCTTCGAGGATCGGGAGGTTTTGACGAGTCAGCACCAAAGCTACCGGACCATCGCTTTGCGTCAATGCATAGCGCCATGCTTCGGAAGTTTCGTTCGCATCCGCCGGACGCAATACAGTGATACCTGGGATAACACGCAAAGCAGGCAACTGCTCGATCGGCTCGTGCGTCGGTCCATCTTCACCGACAGCGATACTATCGTGCGTCAGAACATAAACAACCGGAAGCTTCATCAAAGCGGCCAATCGGATGGAAGCACGCAAGTAGTCGGAGAATACGAAGAATGTTGCACCGTAAACTTTGACACCGCCATGTAGAGCCATACCGTTCATAGCGGTACCCATACCGAATTCGCGCACACCGAACCACAAGTTGCGACCCGCATAGTTGCTGGCGCTGTAATTGGACTCGCCTTTGATCATCGTATTGTTCGAGCTTGCAAGGTCAGCGGATCCGCCGATTAATTGCGGCAGTTTGCCTGCGATCGCATTGATGGCGTTACCGGAAGCTGCGCGAGTCGCGAGTGGCTTGTCCGAAGTTGTGTATTTAGGAAGCTCCGAATCCCAACCGGCAGGCAGCTCATTGCTTACAGCCATGCTGAACTGTTTGCCAAGCTCTGGGTAGGCTTTGATATAGTCCGCCAGCAGGTTACTCCATGCTTGCTCGGCATCAGCACCAGCCACTTTGATCTCGTTATAATGCGCTCTTACTTCGTCCGGCACGAGGAAGTCCGGCTCCTCCGGCCAGCCATAGGCTTGCTTCGTCAATTTCACTTCTTCGCCGCCTAGCGGTGATCCGTGAGGACCGACGTGTCCGCCTTTGCCGCCTTTATTCGGGCTGCCGAAACCGATTGTCGTTTTCACTTCGATCAAGGTAGGGCGTGTTGTATCGGCTTTCGCTTCTGCGATCGCTTTGGAAATAGCCGCCAAATCATTCTGCTCTTCAACGCGAATTACTTGCCAGCCATAAGCTTCGAAACGTTTTTGCACGTTCTCGGAGAACGCCATATTCAGCTCGCCATCCAGCGAGATATCGTTCGAATCGTAAAACATGATCAGTTTGCCAAGCTTCAAGTGGCCCGCGAGGGAAACCGCTTCGGAAGAAACGCCCTCCATCATATCGCCATCGCCGCAAATTGCAAACGTATAGTGATCGATGACAGGGAAGTTCTCTTTATTGTAAGTCTCTCTGAGGTGCGCTTCAGCCATAGCCATACCAACCGCCATACCGACACCTTGTCCAAGCGGACCTGTTGTTGCGTCAACACCCGGCGTGTGGCCGTATTCCGGATGTCCCGGCGTTTTGCTGCCCCATTGGCGGAAATTTTTGATTTCTTCCATGGGCAGGTCATACCCGCAGAGATGAAGCAAGCTGTATAACAGCATGGAACCATGTCCGGCGGAAAGCACGAAACGGTCGCGGTTGATCCATTTTGGATTCGCGGGATTATGCTTCATATGCTGCTTCCACAGCACATAAGCCATTGGTGCAGCACCCATAACCATACCCGGATGGCCTGAATTTGCTTTCTCTACGGCATCGATACCTAATGTGCGGATCGTATCGACCGCGAGCTGTTCGATTGTTTTACTTGTTGCTGTCATTGTATATTCCCTCCTATTTTTCTATGTATTCGGTTGTCATCATTTGTACATACAAGTTACTTTTCTCGCTTGCATTATTGTACCATTTGCTTTGAGGGTTTGCCACATTAAACCGCTAAAATTCTTATAGGTAGTATGCACTCAATCGTAGTTCTTCAGTCCCTTTTTCAAAAGACCTTGAAACAAATTGTATCATAATACGTCTATTTCTAAAGACAAGTTCTAAATTTTTTATCGGAGGTACTGGGTATGCCAACTGCATGGACGGAAAAACAAGTCATTCACTTGTTGAACCGCGCCGGTTTCGGAGCAACAGAATTAGAAATTGACGCATGCTTATCGTATGGAAAAGAAGAGACCGTTAAAAGGCTAATTGAAGGGAAGCCATTGATCACTCAACAAGCCCCGCTTGCTAACATACAAGAACTCATTGTGGATGGTAAAAACCTGGATGAAGATATTCTCTCCGATCAGCAAGTCTACTGGTTGTATAGAATGATGAACACCGGAACCCCGCTTATTGAAAAAATGGCATTGTTTTGGCACGATTATTTCGCAACGTCAGTCAGCAAAGTCGAAAAAATGGTTCTTATGGCACGACAAATCGACTTGTTCCGCAAATACGGCTTAGGCTCTTTTCGCGACTTATTGTTTGAAGTCGGTATCGATCCAGCCATGATGATTTGGCTCGATGCAGGGCTTAATCTGAAGGGCAAACCCAATGAAAATTATGCACGTGAAGTCATGGAACTATTCACACTGGGAAGAGGTCATTATACGGAGAATGACGTAAGAGAGGCTGCCCGCTCCTTTACAGGTTGGCGGTATGACACAAAGAATGACCAAGTGGTCTTCGATTATAATCAGCATGACTACGAACCGAAGAGAGTTCTGAACAGAGAGGGTAACTTCGACGCTAGGGATATTGCTGATGTGCTTCTCTCTCAAGAAGCCTTCTATTCTTTTATGGCTACCAAACTACTTCAAGCTTTTGTGCATGAGACACCATCTGAATCTTGGGTTAATCGCATTGCTGCCCAGTTAAAAAAATCACTCTCTATCCGGGAAGCGCTGGCTTCCATCTTTCTCTCCGACGAATTTTATAATGAAGATTTGCGTCAATGTATCATTAAATCGCCTGTTGAATATGTGATTTCCATCGCGAGATCACTTAAATTACCGACATCCAAGAATCTGATTTACATAATAAATCCCATGGGGCAAGAATTATATAATCCACCTAATGTTTCAGGATGGGAGGGTAACTCGTCTTGGCTAATGTCCTGCTATCTTCTATACCGTTATCAATTTGCCGAAACGGCTGCCTATCTAGTAAAGAGCGAATGGTTCACGGCAACGGGTACATCGAATACGGATAAAATAACGATCGAAGATCGAATAAAAAAATGGGGCACTCAGCTCAGTATTGTCTCCATCAGTGAAACGACTCTCAAAGGATTGGTTCGTTACGGAGAACAGAAATTAATCCAAACCGAAGCCAATTTGCGCATGGTATTGCATCTTCTTCTGATGAGTCCTGAGAATCAATTGAAATAAAATCATGGAGGAAAACGATGAAACTGACCCGAAGAGGTTTTCTTAAAAAGAGCACTGCAATGATTGCTGCATTAAGTTTTGGCTCTACATTCCTGGGTACAGCAAAAGGACGTGACATTCTTACGGGAAATGCAGAATTTGATCCCTTTCATCGCGTCAAGTCCCCTGTACTAGTCGTTGTTCAGCTCTCAGGAGGGAATGATGGACTTAATACCGTGATTCCTTATGGAAAAGGCGAATATTATGACGCCAGACCAACCCTTGGGTACAAACAGAATGAAGTACTAGTATTAGATGATGAATTGGGTCTTCACCCTAAACTAACGGAATTACATCAACTATATAAGGACAGGAAGCTTGCCATCGTACAGGGAGTCGGCTATCCGAACCCCGATCATTCGCACTTTCGCTCCATGGATATCTGGCAAACGGGAGAGCCTGACAAACTTATTGACTCTGGCTGGCTTGGGCGATATGTGAGCTCATCCCTCTCCAAGCACAACCTTCCGGCTGTTCAAATAGGCGGCACCCGGAATAAAGCTTTTCTTGATCCAAACTTCGATGTTCCTGTTATTCAATCTTTAGAGCTTTATCAAGCTTTCGGTATAAAAACAGCCACCAACATCAAGCAAAGTATGACCCAAGTTCTTTCAGATATTTATAATCAACAAAAGAAGAATAATCAAGAGCTCCTCCGCGTCGTAAGCCAGTATGGTCTGTCAGCATTTCAAAGCGTACAAGATATTCAATCTCTCGTAAGCAGCTACGTGAATACGACTCCCTATCCAGACAATCCATTTGCAAAAAACTTACAACTGATTACTAAACTGATTTGCGGGAAAGCTGGCACTCGAGTTTATTACGCGCAATTAGGCGGTTTCGACGACCATGCGCAGGAAAAACAACAACATGCGAAAACCTTATCACAATTGGATAGCGGTCTGGGGGCATTTTTCCGTGATCTTAAAATTAATGGTATGGAAAAAGACGTTATCGTAATGGTTTTCTCCGAATTTGGGCGCCGTTTGAAAGAGAATGGGAGCGGAGGAACCGATCATGGTACTGCTGCTCCGGTCTTTGTCATAGGAGATCAAGTGAATGGTGGTTTATATGGGGCCTTCCCGAGTCTTACCAATCTTGATAACGGAGACTTAAAATATGAAGTTGATTTCCGTTCTGTTTACTATACGTTGATAGATGAATGGCTGCGTGGTGATGCAAAGTTTGCATTGGGCGGAAAAGCCCATGAAAAACTCAAATTTATTTGACTTGTAAAAGAACAAAAAACCGCTCATTAGGAGCTGTGGCTTGTAATTCAAGCCAAGCTTGCCTATGGGCGGTTTTTCTTTTAGTTAAAAACAACCGTCTTATTGTTATGCACAATAATCCGATCTTCCACATGCCAGGTTACCGCTCTGGCGAGCACAATCCGTTCGATATGACGGCCGATTCGCTTCAAATCTTCCACGTTATCCCGGTGACTGACACGCTGAACGTCCTGCTCAATGATCGGTCCGGCATCTAGCTCTTCCGTCACGTAATGCGCGGTGGCTCCAATGATCTTCACCCCGCGATTGTGGGCTTGCGCATATGGCTTCCCACCAACAAATGCCGGTAGGAACGAATGGTGGATGTTAATAATTCGATTCGCATAATGCTTGATAAAGGATGGAGATACGATCTGCATATAGCGTGCAAGAATAATCGCATCGACTCGGTCACCAACCACTTCAAGCTGGCGACGCTCGGCCTCCGCTTTCGTGTCCGCCGTTACAGGGATATGATGGTAAGGGATACCGAAAGGCTCCACCAATTCCCTCATATCCGGATGATTACTGATCACCATCGCGATATCCGCGTTGAGATCGCCTGCGCGCCAATGCCAAAGCAGCTCAAGCAAAGCGTGATCTTCCTTGGAAACAAAGATAGCCAAACGTTTCTTCTGGCTCGCCAAAGAAAGACTCCAGTCCATTGAGAATTTGTCCGCCACTACGGCAAAATCCTGTTTCAACTGCTTGGCACGATCGGCTAGCTCCGGCAAGTCAAACTCGATCCGGATAAAAAACATGCCGCCTTCCGGGTCCATTGTATACTGATCCGATTGCACGATATTTGCGCCATATTCAAATAAAAACTGCGAGACCGCCGCTACAATACCCGGCTGATCCGGACAAGAAATGAGCATTCTCGCTCTGTTGCTGTTATTTTCCCGCTCCATGTTAATCCCCCTACGATAATCTGTCTCTCTATTTTTTATGCTTGTTTCAGCGCTTCTTTGCCTGCGAGCCACACAGTTAGACGCTGATTGATTTGTTCTTCGCTAAGCTCAGGCAATAATTGCTCTTCGTGCACAAGGTCATAAAGGCGTTCTAACGGCTCGCGTCCGTCTGCCTTTTTCGCTTTAGCATCGTTCTTCAAAAGATCCCACGTGTTCAGGATGAAATCGCGATGATGGATATCTTTTTTCCCAAATAAGTGATCAATTCGCTCTACATGATCCAGGAATTCGCCGCCAAAACGCCCGCTTAAATTACCTGAGAGCAGCGCAATCTCCGCTTCATACATTGGACGCTGCGTTTTATCGTCTTTCCCGATCCAAGGCGTCTCTAGAATCATCGGCAAGTGCTGCAGCTTCTCATGACGAGCAACATTGTTCATCGCTTGAAAGCCGATCCATCCTGACCCCACCGGCGCATGACGGTCTTTACTGGCTCCGCGTGGATTTTTGCTGTCGTTAAGGTGAATAACGCCAAGCTTGTCCAAGCCGACAATACGGTCAAAATGATCAAGTACCCCATCCAAATCGTTGACAATATCATAGCCCGCATCGTGAACGTGGCAAGTATCCAGACAAACCGTTAGCTTGCCGTTATCCTCTACTTTTTCCATAATGGATGCTATTTCCTCAAAGCTTCGTCCGATTTCAGTACCTTTACCAGCCATGGTTTCAAGAGCAATGTTAACATTCGTATCTTTGACGCCTGCAAGCACTTCATTCAAGCCTTCAGCAATTCGCGCTATCCCGTACTCTGCGTCTTTATCCGTATATGCACCGGGATGCAGGACAATATTGCGGACACCGATGTAATCGGTACGGCGAATTTCTTCTTGGAGGAAGCGAACCGCCAACTCGAACGTGTCATCCTTGTAAGAGCCCAGGTTAATGATATACGGCGCGTGTACGACAATTTCATGAATGGCATGCTTGTCCATCAATGCTTTGCCTTCTTCGATAAATTGAGTTTCAATCGGTTTGCGGCGCGTATTTTGCGGTGCTCCTGTGTATATCATAAACGTAGATGAACCGTATGAAATAGCTTCTTCAGCTGCATTTAAAAGACCTTTATCAGAGAACGAAACGTGCGATCCAATTTTGGGCATGATTAATTTACTCCTTTTCGAGTGGTCACTACCTTCCTATTTTACTCGTATTGTCGCAAGAAATCTAGAAATTTGCTATAATTCTAATGATAATACGATGCAAATCAGTGAGGTGTTATATAAATGGCTAATGACTTTTTCATGTGGTTCATCATCTTTTGGGTATGTGTCCTGCTGTTCTTCATGTCAGTGGGCGGCTACTTCATGTTCCGCAAATTCCTTAAGGTCCTGCCTAAAGAAGACGGCAAATCCAAACTCGACTGGCAAAATCATTATGTCGACAGCTCCCGACACCTTTGGACAGATGATTCCAAAGCTTTTCTCGATCAACTTGTAGCGCCTGTTCCAACACCATTTCGTGATATCGCGAAACACTCCATTGCCGCTAGAATTGGCCAAGTTGCTTTAGAAAGCGGAGCAAGGGAAGTAACGCGCGAACATTGTATTGAAGGGTATATCCTCGCAACGCCGCGGCGTGACTACAAGAGTTTGACCAGCTTTTTGGATAAGGAAAAGATTGATTATAGTGCTTACAGGCATTTATTGAATTAAAAAATCACGTCCTCCGATTAATCGGGTGGCGTATTTTTTATTTATTTTCATTGGTAGCGCTTACAAAAATGGACGCTATTTATTAACTTTTTGAACGGTTCTGATGTTCAACCGAATCTCCCTGTTGGATATAACGGATCATGCTGCTGTGGTAATAAACGGCCGAAACCATAACCGCTATTCCCAACAGCAAGCATACACAACTAATGATCCATCGATTCCACAACTTTTTCGATATCTGTTCTTTCGACACCTTTTCATGCCACCCTTATCACAATTTAGGGCCTAAGCCAGTAATGATACAGGCACAGTATAGTCCGAATAGCATTCCTGTGTGCCGCTTACGATCTCAATGTTTAACTCTTTGATTTCCGCGCATGCACATTCCTTGCAATGGCCTAATGGAATGGTCGTTTTAAAATAGCCCGTTTTAAATATCTTTTCAGCATTATTTCTTGTCGAAATCGAGTTGCATTCGACACAATAAACCAAATCTGTGTTATTCACTATTGATTCCCCCTTAACCTATATCTAAATGTCGTAATCTGTTACATTATGTATTACGATATTCATTATATGATACATTATGTAACAAATCAAGGGATTATGATCTTTTTCTTATAAATAGTTTGAAAAATTTGAGAAATGGATAGATAGAGCAATATCCCAAGCGCAGCACCACAAGTATCTAATACGACATCTGTTACTAAAGCAGTGCGACCAGGAACAAAGCTTTGATGAAATTCATCCGTTGCAGCGTAGACCGCGCATATGAGCACGGAACAAAAATAACTTCTGCTTAACCGCCAATGAGTGAGCGATTTAAATAATCGCGCGATTAGCATTCCTAGTACACTGTAAACGAGCAGATGCGCGGATTTTCGGATGAAAAACTCGATAAACCCAAATGCACCGTCTGCCTTAATACTTATTAGGTGTGAGCCATAGGAAAAGCTTGTACCGGCAAAATGGTTAGTAATGGTTTTGTCGGATAACTCCTTTTTAAGGATCGGCTTTATATCTTGTTCTTGATAACTTTGTGATGATAGTGCAAAAATGAGCCCGAACCATAGAATAATCGGCAACACATACAGCAGAAATTGTTTCAAATTTATTTTCACGATGACTTATCCTCCCTTTGCAATACATTATCCATTATTTCCACAAAGCAGGATAAAATAACAAAAAAACTCCCCGTGCACTCTATAAAAGATGCACAGGGAGCCATTATAATCGAACAGCTTGATTCACAATCTCATTCCAATCCATATAGAGACGAATGATATCTTCTTCAATTAGCTCTGAGCCGGACTGCACTTCTATGATTTCTAAATCTGTAATAGCTCTAATACTATGTCTCGCTCTGATCGGAATCTGAATCACATCACCGACTTGAACGTGAAAGATTTTATCATTAAGGATGAATTCTCCTTCTCCGGAAATAATGGTCCACGCTTCACTGCGTTTGGTATGCAGTTGGTAGCTTAGGTTTCTTCCAGCATCAATCCCAATGCGTTTCGTTAGAATTTCACGGTCATCCTTCTTGATGTAATCCAATACGCGGTACCATCCCCACCGTCTCTCTTCGAACATTGGACGCTGCTCTACGTTCTTTATCAGCTCCTTAATCTGAGGGCTGCTCGACTTGTCTGCGACCAAGATTCCATCCGGACTCGTGGCCACAATTAAATTAGGACAACCGAGAACCGTAACAGGGATATCTAATTCGTTAATGAGATGCGTATGAGGCGAATTCTCGCAAACAATCCCTTTGCCAATAATAGGTGCAGCAATTTCTTCGGTAAGCGTGTTCCACGTCCCCAAATCCTTCCACATACCATCGAATTGTGCAACGACGATCTTCTCTGCTCGCTCGACGACTTCATAATCGAAGCTGATTTTGCGAAGCGAATCATAATGTTTCAACATTTCATCATATTGAATAGGCAAACCATTTCGCACCAATAAATCAATCAAATAATCCAATTTAAAAGCAAAAACCCCGCAATTCCAAAGCGCTCCTTCTTCCATAAGGGTTCGCGCTTGGTCTTCGTCGGGTTTTTCTCTAAAGTGACTGACTATATGATATCCTTGTCCTTCCCTATTATCGGTAGGAACAATGTAACCGTATTTTTCTGAGGGATACGTCGGTTTCACACCCATAAGTGCGATGTCTGCACCCGATGAATTTATAATCTCTTCTAATTCCGCAATCTTCGCAAAGAAGAGATCATCTGCATAAGGATCAACAGGAAGAACCGCTATTACTTCATCCAAGTTCACTCCCACTACGGAGTACAAGTACGTTGCCGTTAATGCGATTGCCGGGAATGTATCTCTTCTGCTAGGTTCAACGATGACGTTCACATTATCGCTGAGTTGGCTTTGAATCATTTCCAGCTGACCTTTTCCCGTGACCACGTAAGCGGATTCCTGAAGCCCAGTCACCTTTAGCTGTCTCCATACACGTTGAACCATGGACTCCAATTGTCCTTGAGGGTTGGTTAACACTTTAAGAAATTGCTTTGATCTGGAATCGTTCGATAAAGGCCACAGTCTTTTTCCGGATCCCCCTGAAAGAAGTGCAAATTTCATGAACCGTCCCTCCAAATAAAAAAAGTTATTTCTATGCGTTTGTGGACAGCACCTGTCCATCACTCTTCAGTCTCAATTGAAGTGTGTTGTAATCAAGCTTCTGAACGCTCAGCCCTTGATCGATAGCAAGAACAGCGGCGGTAGCTGCCGATTGTCCTAGTATCATAAATACGGGCTCCATCCGAACGGAGCCGTACGCAATATGAGAAGCTGCAACACAAACAGGAACAATCACATTTGTGCATTCCTTTTCGAATGGTACCATAGCTCGGTAGCTAACGGGATAAGGTTTTGAGACCGGTGCCTCAATGTTCCCCTCATTTCGAACATACCCTTCCGTATCGACATATCGTTCTACATGATGAGAGTCCATCGTATAGGAACCCATGCCCACCGGATCTGAAAATTTATCGTGAAGCATAATATGTTTCTCATTCATGACAAGATCACTGATCATTCTTCTGGCTTCACGAATATATAACTGAGTGGGCCAGTGACCGTTTTCAACAAATTCATCAAGTGGCAAGCCTAGATGCTGGTAAAACTTACGGATGGATTCTGGAACCCGGGGATGATTTTGAAGTGTCCATATGAATCCTTTTTGATAAACTTCATGAGCTTTAATAATTTCAGCTCTTTTTTTATAATCAGCATCGGGATATTCATAGTTTGCACCAATATAATCGAATGAAATTCCGGAAGAATTGTTAGAGTCCGTCTTGTGATTCGGCACTCCCGTTAGTGTGAAGAACTCCTTTTGCCCTGCCTCAATTGCGCGGAAAAGAATTTCATATTCCCGCTCGTTATAGCCTTCCGGTTTTTCTATGAATACGCGATTATTGGGATCAGTTGAAAAACATACCCGGAAGCAGTATGCCTGAATTCCCTTGTCGGCGATTCCATCTTTTGTTCCTGGAACCGGATTAACATGAGGTAACAATCCGCTTTGTGGATCCCCTTTTATGTTAAAAGGATCTATTTTACTTGGAAGTTGATGACCCTTGGCTTTTACAGTCTGAACCCCATTTAAGGTTTCACCATAAGTACTATTAGCTTCTCTTCCAACTGCGTAGCTAACATTAGCTTTCGCCATCAAATCCCCTTCGTATGTAGCGTCTATGAACATGTTGGCATTGAACTTTTTCCCCGATTCCATCGCGATCGATTGGATACGGGATTCAATTTTTACAACCCCATCCGTGAGGTTTAATCTTTCATTATAAAAAACCGGAATGTTGTATTCACTTATAAAATCATTGCATACCTCCAAAGCAACCTTGGGCTCAAAAATCCAAACGGGCTCGTTCTTTCCATACTTCTTGCCAATCCTTGAATAAAACTCTAAGGCGAGGCCTCCAATTACTGATTTATTACCCAAATCTGTATAGCCTAGCCCCCCGCTGCTCATCCCGCCTAAACGTGCAGAAGGCTCAAGTAGTGCAACTTTTTTTCCCATCTTAGCTGCTTGAACGGCGGCAATGATGCCTGCCGCTGTGCCACCATACACAACAATGTCATAGTGCATCTCGTCCTTCTTGTCACTGCTTCCGGCAACTGATGAATAGACGTATCGGCTAATGGAAAATGTGCCACTGGCTGCTAATGCCAGTAACCCTCCTTTAATTAAAAATTCCCTGCGGGACATTTTATTCACAGGAAAACCTCTTTTCAGGTAATATAAGGTTTTTCAAACATTAATCTAAACGCGTTCGGGAACATTCACTCTCTTTGCTTTTTTAAAGCTTGCTAATGGCCTCGTAAGTAGCTGCTTTTCATCATCGTTAAAACCTATAAACCACATTGCTAATATATAAGTAATAATATAAATTGAACCTTTTAACAACAGTGATATCCATGAATTCTCTGTCATTAGTAATCCTACAGAACTGATTAACCAAGCAATCCCTGCAACCGGAAGCAAGGTCAATATACTTCTAAAAAATGCGATAACGTTTATACCGACTTTTTTATGATAATACACATTGATGATGATTATGTTCCCAATAATTAATGAAAGAGCAGTACTTAGAGCCGCGCCTAATCCAACCATTTGGGGGACGAGTACTACGCTTAACCCAAGATTCGCGATTGCGACGCAAAGATAGGTAACGGAACGAAAGGCATGCATATTTTTCGCTTGAAGAACGGATATCCCCACTGTCTGAATGAGTGGCACTGTGAGCGGAATTATTATAATTAAGATAAGCAACCAAGCATCTGCATACTGAGGACCTGCCCAAAGAATGAGAAATTGTTTGCCAAACAAAATAAATCCTCCCAGAATGCAGCCGAGAATAATGAACTGCAGCCTTCCAGTACGCGTGAATAGTTTGGTTATCTCTTGATCACTCGTGTTTTGGGCAACCATTTGAGTAACTCTGGGTAAGAATACTCCTGAAATCGTCGTGGAAAGAGTCATGTAATATGTACAAATTTGCATAGCTATAGCATAAACAGATACCACTATTGTGCTTTTATAAACACCTAATATGATTTGACCTGTCCTCCAGTAAATTTGATCGACAATCACACCAATAAATACAAATATGGAGTACCTCGTCAACTCTTTAACAAAGGCCTTATCAAAATAATAAATTCGTATCTTTACTCTTAACTTAATCAGTACATAAAGTACATTCATAATTCCAACCAGGATATTAAAGATCGTGTTGATGACAACAACAGACACTGCGTTGTATCCTAGCAGCAGCATTGGGACAACAAAACATGGGACTAGAATAATCCGAATTAATGAAAATGAATTACTGACAACAAACTTTTCATAGCCGATCAAAATTGCATTAAATGTATTTAATGGAAAAGAAATCGCTACATTGAAAATCAGGATGGCGAACATTATTTTTGCTTCATCTAATTCACTTATCGTAAGCCCGTTTTTAAATACGACGCCTAGCTGTCCATACAGGATTGCTCCAACAACGATAGCAAGAAGGGAGATGCCGCTGTACATGATCAAGCACATGGCAACTAAATTTGATTCCTTTGTACGATCTTGCTCAACTCGAAACTTTGCGATATACCGCGATATCGTATTACCGAGACCGAAATCCATGACAGCTATATAACCAATGAGTGAGCCGATCAACACGTATAAACCATACTCGGCTTGCCCAAGGTATCTAAGCATGATAGGTGTGTAAACGATATTTATTATATTCTGTAAAAAAATACCCGCATAAGAAAGGACTGCGCCCAATTTTAATTGATAACTACCTTCACGTTTCACAACTAATTCCGCCCTTTAGGTTTTGCGTTTCAACGGATCCTATTTTAAAGTAGTTACTTATTACTCTCATATGCCCCTGCGCTTGTTCAAATACCTTCCAATTGATATTAGAACAAAGATCATCATGATTTAAGAGGCTCTTCACTACTTCTTTTGCATCTAAATTCTTCATTTCCTTAATTGAAATTCTTTTACCCGTATAACCAATATCATCCAAAAGATTATTCATTTTGTTTGAATATGCAATGGGTAAGAATGGAATGCCTAACCTCATCGCCATGATGGCTGAATGGAAACGAACCGATAGCATCGTGCTGCATCGATTTAATGATTCTATAAAGTTGGCGGGTTCTCCCGCATGAGCCACGATTTCTATACGATCTTGTCTTTTTGCAAAATGTTTGATCGTATGTGCCGCGGAGAGGTCATTTTCATGTTCTACATCAAGGGCGTAGAGAATAACTGTCCCACCAGTATTGTCAATGTATTGATCTGCGACCTCTGCCATCTTCTTATAGGATGCATAATTAACCTCATTATCACTTGACCGGTATGCTGAAATTCCTAAACAGTTTCTTTCTCTATTGTTAGAGCTTTGAATTGGGCAAGAAAGTAAAATGTCCGGAAATAAAAAAAGATCAGTCGGAGACTTGACCTGTGAAACGAATTCATATGAAGTTTTGTCTCTTACAGTTACAAGAGTTGCCGCAGCAAATTCTTTTAATGCTAAAGATTCTCCTCGTTTTGTTTGGAAAGGCCCTGTGTTACATCCTAAAATGAAATATGGGATTCCATACTTTTTGAGTTTTTTTATTATCATAAGCTTTTGATAGTGTTTAATTGTATCCCTCAATTTTTTCGGGGTAGTAACTTCACCGGAAATCATAAACATTGATCCGCCAATTTTGATATAGGCATCAAACTCTTTTATTTGTTTTAGACGTTCTTTTGAACTACCTTGCAAATTAAAACGATAAACATTAGGTATATCCTCAAATGGAAGCATTAATACTGAATTGTTATTGTTACTATCTGAATCAAGATAAATTTCGTGTTCTCTTAGTTCATTAGCAAGCATATACACCATCATGTCATCCCCAAAATTTCTATCCAGATATGCAGATACAAGGATTTTCAAAATCATTGCTCCCTATTTTTATTTTATTTAATAGCTCTTCACTTGTATATATTGATTGCAACGTTAAATAAGCGGTTAACAAATGATTTCAATAATCATATAGCACTTTCTTTAGATATTTTCATTGGGTTTTGTTTCAGTGCAGCGAACCAATTATATGTTTTGGTCAAGCCTTCTTTGAGGCTATACATGGGCACCCAATCAAGCTCACGCTTGATCTTTGTATTATCCAAGCTGGAACGATAAATATCACCGATACGCACATCACGATGAACGACACCTTTAATAGGGTGAAGCTCTTTAAATATTTCAAGGAGCTCGTTTACACTTTTCTCTGTATTGGTAGACAAGTTTAGAACGTTCTTATATTCGGCCTTAACACCTCGATATATAGCATCAGCGACATCTTCAACGTAAATAAAATCGCGGGTTTGATGACCATCACCATAAATAATGAGGTCCTGATTATTAAACATACGTTCCAGATAAATTGAAATAACGCCCCCTTCGCCAGTCCTCCCTTGCCGAGGACCATATACGTTTGAAAAGCGGAAACACAGCGTATCCAAACCATATAACTCAAAAAATTTTTTGCAATAATATTCTCCAAGCCATTTGTTCATACCATAAGGTGAGAGAGGATTACAAATCGCCTCTTCTTGAAGAGGTATACTTTCATTCATCCCATAAACAGCGGCTGATGATGCAAATATAAACTTTTTCACCCCATATTTGGCTGATAAACTTAGCATATTATTTAAACCGAGAATATTTGATTTGGCATCAAGATAGGGATTTTCCATAGATGTGGCTACGTTGATCTGTGCAGCAAGATGAATAACGACATCGAATTTATGACTACTAAAGACCTCAACACATTTCGAACTTTCTACATTCAGCGAATACAATTTATGGGGAATATCGAGGTTATCCGAATTTCCAGATGATAGATTATCTATGATGAAAATTTGATGACCTTCTTTGTGGAAACGCTCTGCGACATGGGATCCAATAAAACCTAGTCCACCAGTTATTAAAACCCTCATTGCAAACACCTCTTATTTCTAAATTTATTCGTATGGCCCATGAAAACTAGTTACAATACACAATTTCATGGGGATTTTTTTACGAACTTAACTGAAAAGTTACAAATAGGAACCAATTGTGATAAATAAAGAACAGTTAGTTAATATTCAACATTTTCTTTATTGCGTATTTAACTATATAATTTCCTCTTATTAGCTTATAAATTAAGTATGAATTCTTCTCCCATAGGAACAACTTAATATATAAACTACTGTTACTATTCATTTTTGAAGACTGGAATATTTCATCATATTTCTTATCCTCGATATATTTAATTAAGGTTCGGTAACCAATATCGAGACTTGCGAGTAATTTAATAGTGAAATAATATGCTTCTAATATTATTGACTCATCCATTAATTTAAGTAGTTGCTTCTCATTCGGACATTTCATCAATAAATAGTTATATATTCTTTTCATTGCTTCAACAAAATCAAATTGAGATAAGCTTGCCTGTTTCATCGCAGAGTAAGTATGTTGCCTATAATTGTAAATAGATCTTGACGCAGCAACTACCATTTTTGTATTAACTAGACATTTAACAATAAATTCCTGATCTTCTCCATATTTGCATCCATCGATAAAAGTGATTTGTTTTTTTTCTATGAGGTCTGAAGATACAATAAAAGAACCAAGTCGAATCCATGTCTCTCTTTTTAATAAGGACGAAGTTATGTCGATACCAGATCCTTCTATGTAAGAAAATTTAAAATCACTGATTTCCTTAAGATTAGTATCCACAACCCTGAACCCACCATAGGCAAAATCAGATTTGTTCTCAAGGGCCCTATTACATAATAGTTCTATACCATCTTGGTCTATCGTATCGTCTGCGTCCAGAAAAGTAAGGAAATAACCACTAGCATGATTGATTCCAACATTTCTTGCAGTACTGACTCCTTTATTTGATTGAGTTAACACCTTGCCATTAATCCCACTTTTATGCAATGCGTTCTTTGCAACAAAAAAGCTGTTATCTTCCGAACCATCGTCAATAATAATAATTTCGAGCTGCTTAGCTATTGTTTGATTAGATAGTGATGTAATACATTCTTCAATATATTTCTCACAATTATAAATGGGTACAATTACGGTAACTAATGGCCTATTCATAAAGCCTCCTACTTAGTTCCTTCTTTCAGTACTAGGTTTTCTAACTTGAAATTAATTCAAACTCAAATAGACACCCATCCCTTAATCCTGCCTCTTAACATGTTCCAATTGTATGGTAATTTTTTTACATTTCCTTTCAATATTGCTAAGGCCATTCCTGCAATAGGTCTTGCAAACAAATACATAACATACCATATAGGGTAGTTATGTTTTCGCAAAACTCTACCCATTCCAGAGTTATACTTGTAAGATCTTTGAAATGCGGCTTTGTTATATTCCGTAATTGCAATAGGGTGTAAGACTATTATTTGAGGGTCATAAAATAACTTATATCCAGAATTCAGTGCCCTGATCAAAAAATCAGTTTCTTCCCCTGATCCCCATGGAGTATTAGCTCCTACCCCGAGTGTTTCATCGAAAGCACCTACTTTTTCAATAACTTCTCTTTTAAGAAAAATCGTAATAGATATTGCTCTTTTCCAAACATTTAGTTTATTTAATTGTCCTGGACTCGAGTCAAATTTGCCATGACTAGGAAGAAAATCATCATTAAGGGTTTGCCCAGTAAATCCAGCATATTCGGAATTTTTCCGAGAAAGTTCTAATATTTGTTCCAAGAGAATCGGGGGATACTTGCAATCATCATCTGGAAATGCAACTATATCCCCAGTCATTATTGACAACCCTTTGTTTCTAGCTAAAGAAAGTCCTGTCTCTGAGCGTAAATGTACTATATTAAATTTTTGTTCGTATCGTTTTATAATTGGTTCCAAACGATTATCTTCATTTTGGTCCACCACTATAAGCTCAAATTTACGATAAGTTTGTTGTTCTAATGAATGTAAAAATTCTTCAACCTCGGCCGTCCTATTTTTGGTTGGCATTACTAATGAAAATTTCATGATGGGTCCCCTTCTTTAATTCACTATTTTGTTTATGTGTAGATAAACAAGCTCCAATAATTACAAAGCATGTCATGGTTACTTCTGGATAAATAACAATATTATCTGTTATCATATCCACTAAATACCCAGCAGTTACTGCTATTGTTAAAATCCGCATGTTCTTCTGAATCCTTAAAGTAGCAAATATAATTACAACTACAACCAATATAAATAACAACAGTCCTATAACTCCAACCTCAAAAAACAAACGTAAATATTCATTATGGGGTGCAAATGCATTACTAACATAAACACTTCCAACCACACTATTTGATGATCCTAGTCCATGTCCGAAAAATGGATTTTGTAAAGCTAGGTTGTAAATTACCCCCCAGATCTTAAACCTCCAACCAACAGAATTTGAGGTATCGAACCCACCACTTTCTTGGAAGCTGGTAATCATTCCAATTCTAGAAGCAAGAAGTTCTTGGCCGAAAAACCAAATAGCAGTAAAAACTATACCAAGAAATATGTAATATCTCTTTCGGTAGCTTGACAGAATTAATGCAGAAATAATGAATGAAATCCAAGATATTCTTTCACCAGCTAAAATAAATGGGATAAAATTAATTAGTAAAAGTATTAAATAAAATACTCTCCCTTTCTTAGATTGCATAAACAACCACAATGTAATCAGCATTCCAAATCCCATAAACATAGTTAAATTGGCTGGATGATAAAAAGTTCCTAAAACTACATGGAATTTAAAATATTCAAGTATTCCCAAAATGGACTGCATTGCAGTGGTAAAGGAGATAACAATAAAAAGAGTGTTTTTCTTAGATTCTTCTTTACAAAAATCCCAAGCCAAAAATAGCATACAGAATGGTATTATTAATCTTAATAAATAGGTTATACCGAGGTGTTTATCTACGCTATAAAAAATAGAACATGTGAAATACAGCAACATTATTGAAACAATAGCCAATAGCACGTTAAATATGGTTGAATTCCGGTTTTTTTCGTTTTTATTAATGATCAGACTCTTACATATCCTGAAGATCGTTAATAAGATAACTAATCCATTAAATGCATAACTCAATTGAGAAATTGGTAGACTAATATGTATTGAAGGACTTATAAATACCCCAGGTATTGGAAATAAAACTAAAAGAAATAGAAAACTTAAATACGGTCTTTTAGTAAATACATATATTATTGGAATAATCAGAAATACTAATGAATAAGTAGAATGAATCGCAGTAACGGCTCCGATAGCAAGCCCCAATAAAATACAAATACAAATCAATATACCTACAGTCGTTGTATTACCTCTTAATCTTAATGTTTGCATCTAATGTATTTTCACCTCATTCCTCAATTACTCAATATGCGAATCAACCTATTCGAATGCTCCCGCCATGTAAATTCGCTCGCTCTTCGTCTTCCTTGCTCCGACATTTCTTCTCTTAAGCCTGTATCGCATAATACGTCATTTATAATTCGACTCATGTTGTTGGCATCATAGGGGTCAAAATAATAGCAAGCTTCCCCGCCAATTTCAGGCAATGAGCCTCGATTCGATGAAATGATCGGCACCCCTAGCGACATAGCCTCGATAAGCGGAAGACCAAACCCTTCATAATAGGATGGAAACACAAATGCTTCCGATCCTTGCAGCAATACGGGTAATTCAGAATCGCTAACGAATCCCGTTAAAATGATATCCTGCATCAAAGATGCGGGGATGTGCAGTTCTTGGATCCAGCCTTTTCGGCCAACCAACACTAGCTGCCCCTCAAAACCATACTTTTCTTTTATTAACTTAAAGGCCTGAACCAATCCTTTGAGATTTTTTCTCGGCTCGAGTGTTCCAATGGAAATGAGATATTTTTTTGTTATTCCATACTTATTCAATATGGATTCGTTTGTAAGTTGTTCATTTGCAGCTTGATCAAATACATCTGCAATACCTAAATAATTCACATGAATCTTCTCTTTGGGCACACGCAAATACTCGCTAATTTCGTTCTTCGAGAACTGGGAAACTGTAATGACTTTATCCAACTTTCTATGATGAGATGCGCGTTCTAACAGAGGCTTGTAATAATATTTCATCCCTTTTGACATCGTTTCGGGAATGGCCCAGGCAACTGCGTCGTGGAAGATCATACTGTACTTGTAAAATTGAAGGAAAGGAAGACCTAATGTTGTATAGTACACGTAGTCAGGTTTAATTTTCATAAGAATAGCGGGCATCCAAAACTGATCGGTCAATATTCTGTTTTTAAATGGGCTGCAATATAGCGCCACTTCCTGTTGATTTGTTTCCAGCCCTAAATACGCCTCAACAACGCTTTTCCCAGTTTTGGAACATAACAACGTAAGTCGGTGTTCACTCATGAATTCTCTGTCCGTCACCATATGTTTCATGGATTCAAGAGCAACTCGTTCTATACCCGTTATCTTATTCGCACTGCGTACTATCGTTAAATCGACAACAATTTTCATGGTCCCTCTACTCTATCCTATTAGATTTATGATCTCTTTCATTTGACTTACTTGATCAGTTGCATTGGTACTCCAACTATCCGGATTCATTTCTTGATCAAAAAGGATCGTCCTACGAATGCCGGCTCTCTGTCCCGCTTCAATATCGGACTCTTTATCGCCAATCAAATAACAAGTTGATAAATCGAGAGCATAATCTTCTTGAGCTTTAATAATCATGCCGGGGTTCGGCTTTCTGCAGAAGCTATCCTTCAAATAGGGTCCAATACCATGCTCCGGGTGATAAGGTGAGTGATAGACCTTCATAATATGGATCCCTTGCCCTTGCAGTTCGTTTAACATCCAATCCGTCAATTTGTAAAAATCTTGTTCCGTATAATAACCTCTTCCGATGCCGGCTTGGTTGGTAATAATAAAAAGGAGATAACCGAGGTCTTGAAATTTTCTCAAGACCTCAGTAACTCCTTCTATAAATTCAAAATCCTCGATTTTGTACACATAATTTTTTTCTACATTAATGACACCGTCTCGGTCAAAAAACGCGGCTTTATTGTTCATTGTTGTTCTATAGAACCTCCTGAGCAAGCCTGTAATCTTCAGGGATACCAATATCAATGAAATTAGCATCTGATACATACGCATGCATGCTCAATTCATGTATGTAACGTTCAAGAAAATCTTTCTCGAAAGAGAATCTCTCCGGCAGAATCAAGTTCCTCAAGGTGCTTAACCTCACAAGATATACGCCACCGTTGATGAACCCTGATTCAACATATTTTTTCTCCTCGAAACCAATCACTCTTTGACCAAGCGTTTTTACTGCACCGTAACGATCAAAGTTATTCATTATTTTCAAAGCCATTGTTACATCGGATTGAAACTCAGTGTGAATGGCGTACATGTCTTTCAGATTCGCTTGAAATAAAGTATCTCCATTAATGATAACCACATCATTGGATTTGACATATTGACTGGCTTTCAAGATCCCGCCGCCAGTGCCCAAAGGTTCTTCTTCTACACTATATGTGATTGACATGCCCCTGTACTCAGAACGGTAATACGCTTCAATGACTTCATGCTTATACCCTGTCGAAAGAATGACGCGATGAATCCCCTGTTCACAGAGATAATCCATGACCAGGTTAAGAAAGGGCTTGTCTCCGATAGGAGCCATCGGTTTAGGAATATCCGAAATAATGGGTCTCAGTCTAGTTCCCTGACCACCGGCTAAAATGATAGCTTCCATTAAGCATCTCTACCCGCAGATACCTGCTTGAGCGCTTCAAAACCGGCGCCAAAAATTTCTTCTTCAACGACAGAGCAAATAATATGACCAATCAGAATATGTGCTTCTTGAATTCGAGGTGTTTCTGATGAAGGAACTTTTATACAATAATCACATAATTCAGCCATTTTGCCGCCGCTTTTACCTGTGAAGCCTACGCTTGTAATCCCCATTGTCTTACATAATTCCAGAGCTTTAATAACGTTTGGAGAGTTGCCGGACGTTGATATTCCGATAAAAACATCTCCTTCTTTCCCATGTGCTTGCACTTGTCTGGCGAACAAATTCTCATAACCGTAGTCGTTTCCGATTGCAGTAAGGATGGAAGTGTCTGTGCTAAGAGCAATTGCCGGCAAGCCAGGGCGGTCAAAATAAAATCTGCTGACGAATTCACCGGCTATATGCTGGCTGTCTGCCGCGCTGCCGCCGTTTCCGCCGAGCATAATTTTATTGCCATTTCTGTAGGCTTCAATTGCTTTTGTAGAAATTTCTTCTATTAACTGAAGCAAGGAATGATCCGCCAAAATAGCTCCCTTAAGATCATAGGAGTTTGCCACTTGATCTTGAATAAATTGTTTCATGTTTACACTCTCCATCCTTCTGTTCCGTTTTTAACAAAATGCATGTTCATGAATTGCCCGCCCAGCGTATTCAGCTTGTTCATGACATTCAGCTTTTTCGTGGGGTCGACCATTAACATCATGAAGCCTCCGCCGCCGGCACCGGATACTTTACCCGAGTAAGCCCCGGCTTCAAGTGCGGTTTCATAAATGATATCGATGTTGTCGTTTGAAATCGATGACGCCATCTGTTTCTTCGCTTTCCAGGAATGTCCCAGACAATCGGCAAACCGGCGTATGTCGCCTTTCAACAAGGCTTCCTTCATGACGACCGCATCTTGCTTTAATTGATGCATAGCGTTAATCGAATTTTGGTTTTTTTCTTTCGTATTTTTAGTTTGTTCATCAATAATTTTTGCTGATTCCCGCGAAACACCCGTATAGTAAAGTAAGAGTGAATTCTCCAATTCATTGATGATCCAGTTTTTTACCCTTAGCGGATTTACAATAACTTTGTCATCCCCATAGAATTCCATAAAGTTGAATCCGCCGAATGTTGCAGCGTATTGATCTTGTTTGCCACCGCTCAAGTTAGCATCGACCCGTTCAATTTCATAAGCAAGATGAGCGATATCATATTCTCCCAGAGGCAATCCAAGCGCTTCAACAAAGGCTTTCAGTATAGCCACCACCATCGTAGACGATGATCCGAGTCCAGAACCTGCCGGCGCATCCGAATAAGTGGTCATTTTAAAAGATAATGGAATGTAACCATTGAACTGTTTGACTATGCGATTGTATATAGCTTTGTGCAGCAATAGCTGCCCTTCCAATTCTAGGTGAGAATACGAATCCGATTCAAAATACTCTCCTCGATCGGCAGCGTAGAAAACGATTCGGTCGGAATCATTAAATTCGATTGTGCAATACGCATACATATCAATCGTAGCATTGAGCACATATCCACCAAACTCATCACTGTATGGCGATACATCTGTACCTCCTCCAGCTAGACCGAGACGAAGGGGAGCCTTGGAGCGTATTATTGTTGACTCCTTTGTTAAGGTTTCACTAAGCGGATTTTTCGTTTTAATCAGCATGATTTCGTTCTCCTCTTACATATTGTTTAGTCTCTAGTTTGCAAGATGATTTTGAAAAATTTCATGTCATCAACAAAATACCTTTTCACTAATCTCTTTGGCTCTGATAATAACCTCCAACACCATTCCATTCCGATCTGCTGAATGAACCTAGGAGCTCTCTTCTTTACGCCTGCGCAGAAATCAACTGCTGCTCCACATGGGATAAACACTTTGCAATTGAATCTATGCAAGTTCTGTTCAATGAATTTTTCCTGCTTCGGTGCACCTAGACTAACAAACATAATATCCGGGTCAACTGCATTAACGGTTGCAGCAATCTGATCAAGTTCTTGGTCCGTTAACCCCCTAAAAGGTGGCGAGTAGACACCGACAATCTCGCAATGATACTTCTCTTGGAGCCTTTTGCGCGCCTCTTCCGCCACTCCTTCAGCTGAACCATAGAAAAATATCTTCCACTTATGCTTAGAAGCAACTTTACAAGCCTCAACCAAGAGATCCGCTCCGGTTACCCTTTCCTTAAGCGGGTTCTTGCCTCGTTTTGAGGCCCACACAATTGGCATTCCATCCGCAATGATATAATCCGATTTTTCGATAAACTTTCGGTACCACTCGTCCTCGTGCGCTTTTACCACACAGTCTACATTAACAGGAGTCATTACTGTTTTCCGTCGTTGAATTATCCTTTGGTTAATAAGGACAAGCGTCTCTTGCATGGATAGATTGTCAAATTCTATACCAGCAACTGTTACTTTACTCATGATTTCACACCTTTATCGGCTTAAAATGCATCCTTTGAACCAAACAGAACGATTACCGTTTTCAAAATTATTTTAATATCATACAAAAAGGAGCGGTCTCTAATATATTGCAAATCCAATTCAACCATTTCACTGAAGCCAACGCTGTTTCTACCGCTCACTTGCCACAATCCTGTACAACCAGGAGTTACGAGCAGTCGTTGCATATCATATGGTGTATATTCTTCCACTTCCCATGGTAAGGGAGGCCTTGGACCAACGAGACTCATATCTCCTTTTAATACATTCCATAACTGTGGAAGTTCATCTATACTCGTTTTACGTATCAACTTTCCTATTTTCGTTATTCTTGGGTCGTCCTTCATCTTGAACATGGCTCCGCTTATTTCGTTTTTTACGCGAAGCTCTTCCAACAACTTCTCCGCGTCATGAACCATGGATCGGAATTTATACATTTTAAAAGGCTTTCCATTCTTGCCTATTCGGGTCTGAGAGAAAAATACAGATCCCTTTGGATCTTCAAGCTTGATAAGTATGCTCACAATAGCAAACAACGGAAGTAGAAAGAAGATTCCGATTAAAACCAAAATGATATCCGTCGTTCGTTTAGTAAATCGAAAAACGGCTCTTTCTTTGTGTACTGACAATTGCCCGACAGCATTCGACTTATATGTATTTACCTCCATCACAACATTGGATTCCGGCATCCCCATGACGTTTCTACTCCTATCTTACAAATGTTCTTTTACGGTTCAATATATCATCTAGTGCATCGAGCAGCGGAGCCTGGAGTTCTTTGTTCATTAAAGCAAAATCAAGCGTGGTCAAAATAAATCCGAGTTTTTCCCCTACATCGTAGCGGATTCCTTCGAAATCATAGGCATAAACGTCTTCGATTTCACTTAACCTTTGAATCGCATCGGTCAATTGAATTTCGCCGCCTGCACCCAATTCTTGTTTTTCCAAAAATTTGAATATATTTGGTGTCAGTATATATCTGCCCATAATTGCAAGATTCGACGGAGCTACCAGCTTAGATGGTTTTTCGACTAATCCCTTCACTTGGTACAACCTTCCATAACTCTCGCTGGGGTCGATGATACCGTATCGGCTTACTTCTTCATCGGGTACGCTTTGAATCCCAATAACGGAGCTGTTCGTTTGTTCAAATTGTTCAATTAATTGCTTCAAACAAGGTTTGTCAGCCTTAACGATATCGTCTCCTAGCAGAACGGCAAATGGTTCATTGCCAATAAACTTTCTTGCGCACCATACAGCGTGCCCCAAACCTTTGGGCTCTTTTTGTCGAATATAGTGGATATCGACCATTTTCGCAGACCGTTGTACTTCCTCCAAAAGCTCCATTTTCTTCGTCTCAAATAACTTTTGTTCCAGTTCGAATGCATTATCAAAGTGATCCTCGATGGCCCGTTTCCCTTTTCCAGTAACAATGATGATATCCTCAATACCTGCTTCTACAGCCTCTTCGACGATGTACTGAATAGTTGGTTTATCTACGATGGGCAGCATCTCTTTGGGCATTGCTTTGGTAGCAGGAAGGAATCTCGTTCCTAATCCGGCGGCAGGTATTATCGCCTTTTTCACACGTTCCATCCAATTCCCTCCATGTTTTTTTGTAATTATGTGTAAATCCATAAAAGTGTTAGTGATTCTGTCCTAATCAAATAAGACAGAATAACTAGCACTTTTACCAATAGGGCATTTAACCCCCCCTCACACCACACCATCGACGATTAACGTCTAAGGCGTCTTACGCCCACAGCATGATCGAGTATCTACAATGATAAAGGTATAGTAGATATTACCTAAAATAGGGTATAAATATTTACCAAACTTTTCTAATAGTTATAATAGAAATCTTTATTTTTCTTTTTAGGCTGATTATTAATGACGACCCCAAGCACTTTTGCCTTCACATGTTCTAAATTAAGCAATGCCTTTTTCGCTAATTGACGCTTAACCTTGCCGTGATTAACAACGAAGAGCACGCCGTCGCACATTGTAGATAAAATTTGAGAATCAGCCACTGCCAGCGTCGGAGGCGAGTCTATAAGAATAAGATCAAATTTATCGTGTAATTCCTCTAGAATTGAAGCTAATTTGGCCGACGACAGCAGCTCGGATGGATTAGGGGGAATAGAGCCGGAGGTAATGATTGACAAATTGGGAATGTCCGTTTCCAAAATGACATCCAAAGCTTTATATTGATTTACCAATATATTAGTCAGACCTAACCTGTTCGATCTGACAAAGCGTTGATGAATTGAAGGTCTTCTTAAATCTGCGTCGATGATCAGCACCTTTTTGTTCTCTTGGGCGTATACAACCGCCAAATTCGCAACCGTTGTCGTTTTACCTTCACCCGGAATGGATGATGTAACAAGAATTTTTTTGAGATCTTGATCTATTGATGAGAATGTTATATTTGTCCGTAAGGCTCGATACGCTTCTGAAATAGATGACATCGGATTAGAATTCGTTATCAGATCTTGAAATTTTTCCTTATGAGTTAACGCTGACATTAGCGGATTCACCTACCATTCTTTGTGATTTCTTGTTGGAATTTGTATTTGCAGATGTCGATTTAATTCTTGAGATTGTGACTAATGCCGGGATGCCAAGATAGGTTTCAACATCTTTTTCAGTTTTGATCGTGTCGTCCAGGTATTCGATTAAGAAAACAATCCCCAGCGAAACAACAAGAGCTACAAATGCGCTTATTAATATATTGATTAGAGGACTACGGTTTACAGGTACCGGGTTGTTTATTTCTTTGGCATTATTTAAAATGGCTACATTATCGACACTCATGATCGTCGGTATTTCATCCTTAAAGACCTCGGAAACTGCATTGACAATATTCATTGCTCTGCTGTAAGAGCGATCAACCACTTGCAGTGTGATGACTTGAGAATCATTTACCGATGTTGCTGATATTCTTTTCCCTAATTGATCTGCGCTCAGTTCTATTTCCGGGTGCTTTGCCACTACTTTATCCATAATTGCAGGTGATTTGATAATTTCCTTATATGTATTGATCAACATAATACTTGCATTGATTGTGCCGGCATCAATGAGCTGTACGCCTTGGCGCTCTGTTGATTTATTAACGATCATCTTGGCGCTTGCTGCGTATTGAGGCTGAACAAAAAAGATACTAAAAATTCCTGTCGTAACACTGGAGAGTAAAACAATACATGCAATTAACCACCATCTTTTTGAAATGATCCGAAAATACTCCTTTAGTTCAAGTTCCATGTTAACCTCCATATTATCCGAATTTACGATACAAATCGTATCCTTATATTTGTTATCTTAAGATACATTTCGTATCATGTCAAGCATATATCTGCATTAAACTTATGTTTGCTTAAAACTGTATAGCGACTGAAAAAAATTCTTTTTTCTCTTTCTCAAGGGTATTGCTAAACCAATAAATTCATTTTCGATCAATTTCACCGCATTTGCTTTGTACATTTGAACTCGCTGTTTACCGATTTTTTTTTCTAAACGTTGATAGCCTTGTTTAAGCATACCCGGTCTTGAACTCATATTATGGGCATCCGATGCAATTAAATGAACCCAGTTATTTTTGCACAATTCGATCGCTAACTTTTGAACTTTATAACCAAACAATCCCATTATCGATTGAGATGTAACTTGGCATAATGCTCCTTGATCTATGAATGGAATTAGGCTCGAGGGATTCCTTAGAAATTCATAATTTCTCTCAGGATGGGCAATAACTGGAGTCATCTGGAGAATGGATAGCTCATGAAGTACATGTTGGAAATAGTCTGGCACTCCATAAGAGGGGAGTTCTAATAAAATATACCGGGTGCTATTTAATGTGCGAATCGTTCCTTCATACAGTTCTTCAATTAACCATGGACGAACTCGAACTTCTTGACCCGATAGTATAGTTAAAGGAATATTCCTGCTCATAAGTTCAGCATTCAATGACTGGACTTTTAAATCAACCAAATCAGCTCTGTTTTCTATATTCCTTACTCCATGATGAGGGGTAGCAACAATCGTACTAACACCACTCGCTACGGCTACACGTGCCATCTGTAAAGACTCATCCAGACTCGAAGACCCGTCATCGATATTCGGTATAATGTGACAATGGGTGTCGACCAAACCAATAGAATCGACATTTTTTAACATATTAAATCAACCTTTTTCTTATCCAAGAGCACATCGAAATTTTGATAACTTCTTAAAGCTCTTGTATATTTTGAGCCTTTGAATATCATATTGAAGAGTAATTCCAACCCCCTCCCTTTGCAGTAAGGAGCATTGGTCCACCTGACTTCATATTCATTACTTTGAACTTCTACTTTGGACTCGCAAATGATTCCTTCCATAGTCATAGGAGCTCCGCCCACCTCCATTTGAAAACACCAGATCACATTTTCATTTTTGGGCAGCCTTAGTAAAGACTCAAACCTTAAGCCGTTAATTCCTATGAAAGTTATGATCACTTCTGTCCTCTTAGATTCTTCTCTTCGACCGTTGATTTCAACTATTCTCATGTAACCAATCATGGGGGGATGCATTCTATGCATTTCGCCATTCATTGCTTCCATAATCATGGTTAATGTCCTCCGGTATTCATAAGTATAAATCAGAATAGTTACATATTGTATCATTAGTGATGTAATAATTCTTTATTCCCCGTTTTCTAACGAACAGAAGACTGGTATAATAGTTCTTGCATCTTGGTAATAATAATAGATATTAATCATTAGATTGTGAGGAAATTATTTATGCATAAATATGGGGACAGAATTGCCCGTTTGCGAGAAAAGCATGCACTCACGCAAGAAGAACTAGCAAATAAACTGGGCATTTCGAGAGCCGCTCTATCTCATTATGAAACATCAAGAAGAGAGCCTGATTACGATACCATCGATAAAATCGCTTCCTTCTTTAAGGTATCTACAGATTATTTGCTAGCTAGAACAGAAAATTCAGATCAAGTTCTTGATACTGATGTTAGGGAATTTGTAGATAGCTTAGAACTGTCGGATGATACAATCTTGGAGAAATTCGCTCTAACAGTAGATGGTAATAAGCTGACTCCAGAAGAGGCTAGGAGATTCATTGCTTTTGTGCGGGCTGAACGCTCTCTGAAATAACCGGATTCAACTCATAAGGATTGTTACTGCTCAATGTTATGTATCTTTCTTTATCGATATTCATTTGCTCTAACACTTTCATAATGTCGAGAGTAACTATATCCTTTTTTTGCATTTGAAATCCTCTTTTCCAACTCATATTATGTTCGGAAATGGTAACTTATGTACTAAATTTATGATACATCTTGTATCATGTCAAGTAAATTTTCATGAATTTACATGAAAACGGGTACATTTCTACTCACTTACACTCCTTTTTTCTTTTCGCTCGTATCCGCGGCAACTCCTATATATCTGAGAGTTACAGACGGTGCTGAGTGATTAAAGAGATCTCGAAGTACCGATATATTTTTTGTTTTTTGATAGTAATGATAACCAAATGTTTTCCGTAATGTATGCGTGCCAATATCATTTAGTCCCACTTGCTTAGCTGCTTCATTTAAGATACGGTATACACGAATCCGTTTGATGGGTCTTCCTGTCCTTTGAGAAGGAAATAGGAAGTCTTCATCATCCATATATTTCGTATACTCTTCAACCCATTCATTTAACTGATTGTTGATTGAAAATGTTTTTTCTTTGCCTGTTTTCCCCTCTTTGATATTTACTTTATTCTTACCTCTTATATCTTTTACACGCAATGTGAGAAGATCGCTCAGATGCAGGCCGGAATTGATGCCAATAGTAAACAACAACCAATCCCTCTCTGATTGATTTCTTAAAACTTCTTGAATTTCCATAATCTTTTCTTGTTCTCGAATTGGCTGCACGACTTGCATGAATGAACATCTCCTTTATTTTTATTTGAGATACTGATTACTTAGTGACTTAACTTTATCGGTGTCAGGAAACCAGTAATATAACCGCAAATTAACTAACGGATCCATCGCATACCCGCTTTGCCCTGGGATCTGTACGTACTGAAAATCATCCTCCGACATCCCCTGGAACATCCGAATCAAGCTTAGAAGATCGCTGTCCGTGAAGTTCGTATCCACGATATCTTTTCTGAAATTCGGCAATAATGAGACCGTTTTCACAAAATGATCAGGCGCCAGTAATTCTTTGGCAACACTTTTTAAAATTTTCGATTGCTCCTTCTGACGTCCGAAATCCCCTTCCGGAAAAGCCCATCTTTCTCTAACCAGGCTAAGTGCTATGTTCCCGTCAATATGCTGCATGCCATGAAGCAAATCTTTATCGCTGTGCCTCAAATGAATATCGTTCTCTACCAGAACGTCTACTCCGCCAATCGTATCGATAAAATTTTCGAATCCCACAAAATTGGTTTTCATATAATAATTTATAGGTACGTCAAGAAAATTACTTACCACTTGAAGCGACTCTTCAGTCCCGCCGTGATTTCCGTTTTTTGCTTCCCCGAGAATATGAGCATGGTTGATCTTCGTGTATCCGACTCCGCTAATATTTACTCTTGTGTCTCTTGGCAACGAAATAATATTAGCTTTTTTCTCTGATGGTACTACATGGACAACCATAATAACATCCGTACGAGAATCCTCATCAGCTCTAGCATCAATTCCTAAAATAAGTACATTAAATGATTTCATGTTTTTTCTCTCAGAATCAACTTGTTCTGAGGGGGTAGGCGATGGATCAACCGTAGAAACCGGGAGTGTTGGAATAGGTACTGTATCTGAATTAGGTGTGACTAGGACTGGCGTCACATTCTGCTCAAAATGACGCTTGGGTTCCAGACTCCAGTAGTAATAACCTCCTATAAGGACCATGCCTGCAATGACAGCTCCAGCTGTATATACAATCCAGCGTTTCATTTAATGAGCACATCCTTCAGTGTACTATGATACATACCATTATTTATTTAATTAGTTTGGCCGGCCACTTTAATCGACGCCAACACCATAAAAATGGCCTTAAAGGAAAATAAAGAAAATGTAATATTTTAGGTAAAGGTAGAGCTAACGCATCTGCTGAACTCGGAAATAACTTAAATAGATGTTGTCTCCATTTCTGTTTCTTAGACATTAATGATAAGGTATATATTTTATAACTTTCCGCTAATTTTTTGTCTGAAAATTCCACACATAATTCAACCATATTCTTAATAAATTCCATAGCATTTTGAGCCAGCATAAATGATCGACTACTTGCCATTATTGGCTTTATTTCTTGTTTAATTGGGGTTGCCAAAAGTTGATTAGCCAGTATAAGCGCCTGCCCTGCTAGATAATGACAATCATATCTTTTTAAATGAGAGTGAACCTTCTCCCATTCAAACTCTTTATTCAATAATTGCTTAATATCAGCCAACCAACGCAATCTAAACCAACTATGGCGTGCGCCATGGCTGACGAGATATAGAAATAAGTCCTCAACTCCGAGAAAGTGAATTCCATTCTTAGTAAAAGAGCTCGTATTCCTTCTGCTCCACAATTCATCGAAAGAGGGTTCATTCGTAATATTGGGGCTTTGTTTCCAATGCATTTCAATAAGTATTCGTTTACCTGGATGAAAATAACTTAAGTGATGTATTCTCCATTTCCAATCGTCTAGCACTCTATTAATCTCATCAGTCAAAACATAACCAAGCATACGCAGGATGCCTTCTACTTTTTCAATATCTGCGAAAGGAACAAGTATATCCAAATCTTTCGATGTTCTCAGCGATATATCGCCATATAGCTCTTTGGCAATAACAGGACCTTTCAATTGCAATGATCTAATCCCGTGTTCATCGAAAACTTTACATACCCGTTCCAACTCAGCGCTTAACTGGAGCATCTGAAACGTATTCCGCTTGTATTCAGCACTAAGAGATTCAATGACGTGTTCAGGAATAAGCTCTGAATCCATCTCCCTCAATTTGGTAAATACCAAAGGATACACACGATGGTGCATTACCAATTGCAGAAACAAGCTCCAATCCATATCTACCGGTATATGACTGAGAATTTCTTCTTTATCCCGATTGTTCTGCAAAAGAAGAAGCATCCACTTCAATTCTTTTGAGAAGTCACTCAAGTCAAGCCCAAACTTATCCTGCATAAAACGACCCCCCGACTTTAATAATGATACATATTGTATCTATGATAACACAAATTGCTCTTTTTTGACTTCATTTTTTCATCGATACATATACAATTTGTATCTTATTTTAAAGCAATATGATAAAATAATTTCATGATACATTTTGTAGAGGTGAATACATTGAAAAATTATTCGAATATTACTTGGCATAACTCCAATCTTACAAGGCAAGAAAGAAACCAACATAACAAACACAAGAGCTGTGTTTTATGGTTCACAGGTTTATCCGGATCAGGGAAATCCACATTGGTATTCGCATTGGAAAAAGAGCTGCATGCCAGAAACATTAGATCCTATGTGTTAGATGGCGACAATATTAGGCACGGACTCAACGCTGATTTGGGATTCTCGGAAAAAGACCGGAAAGAGAACGTCCGCAGAGTTGGCGAAGTTTCAAAGTTGTTTGTGGACGCGGGCCTTTTTGTCCTTTCGGCTTTTATATCACCTCACGAGAAAGATCGCTCGATGGTCAGAGAACTTTTTAATCAGGAAGATTTTCTTGAAGTATATGTAAAGTGCTCTTTGGAGGAATGCGAAAGAAGGGATCCTAAAGGATTGTACAAAAAAGCACGTAATGGAGAGATCCCTAACTTTACAGGCATATCCGCACAATATGATGTGCCGACTCATCCTGATCTTATCGTAGATACTGAGATTCTAGGTATTGAAGAGTCCTTGAATTTATTAATCGCTCATCTGGAAGAACGCGACTATTTCCGTGTAGATAAATAACCCTCCCTTCACGAGGGTATTTATTTACACACTAGCTTCCGCTTGATACCCCAGTAGCTTACTAAACATACCCTTAGATTCTTTAGAAAGCTGCTGGTATCCCCCTTGCTGAATAATCTGCCCCCGCTCCATGACGATAACTTGATCCGCATTCCGAATAGTTGATAAGCGGTGCGCAATGACAATGATCGTCATGCTGCCTTTGAGCCGCTCTAAAGCTCCCTGGATTCTCACTTCATGTTCACTGTCCAAAGCACTTGTAGCTTCATCCAATACAAGGATGGATGGCTTACGCAAGATCGCCCTCGCCAGCACGATCCGTTGGCGTTCACCCCCTGATAGCCTTATCCCCCTATCTCCAATAATGGTATCCAGCCCCTGTGGGAGCCTCTTTACAAATTCATCGGAAGCGGAGAATGTCAACGCCTCCCACATTCGTTCCTCACTTGCATCCGGATCAACTAACAACAAATTATCCCGGATGCTCGAGTGAAATAAGAATGGGTCCTGCGATACATAGCTGATCGAACTTCTTAAAGGAAATAGATTCTCTCGAGTTAAAGGCTTCCCATCGATGAGAATCTCCCCTTTTTCCGGTTCAATCAATCCCATGAGAATATCGATTAACGTGCTTTTGCCTGCACCGGATTTTCCAACTATAGCTGTCATACCGTTGGCCGGTATAAACATGTTTATATCTTTAAGAGCATATTCCGTTTCTTCGTCATTATAACGAAAGTTAACATCCCTACATCTAATTCCTTCTTTAACAAGAAGCGGTTCGTTCTCATGATAGGTCTGAGCAGTAAGCTCTTGCGAATCCTTACATTCTTTTTGCAGTTCCATTAAAGCTTTAAACGCAGAAAACATGGATACAATGTATTCCAAATTTGATTGAATGGAAGTAAACCGCGGCCACAAGCGAGTAAATATAAGAATGATTAACATAAGTTGTTCCGCTGAAACGTGGAATACTTCAAATGATAATAAGATAAAAGCTGCGACTAAAACCGCTGAAGACGTCTTATGCAAAAATTGAGTCTTCGAATTTAATTTCACGAAATTTACGGCATTTAACTGTATTTTTTGACATAACGTTAAAAACCAAATGAGGTGCGACTTCTCCAACCTGTTGCTTTTAATATCTTTCATTCCATTAAAATGTTCCGTTATACCGACATAATAGCTTTGAGAGAGTTCAGATGAGCGATCCCCTAACGTTTTTGCGCTTTTCACATTCTTACGTAATATAACTAAGATTATTAATCCGCTTACTAATATAAAAACAGTCAATTTTACTGATAGCAAGAAGGCAAGCCCAATCTGAATAATGGTAAATATGACCGATGCGGTTAACTGCAGCATAAAATTCGTTCCTTGACCGACACGGGCTAACTCCGTCGTCAAAATATGGCTGAAGTCCGACTTTCGTTTCTTCAAATAAAATTTCCAATTCGCTTCCATCAGTGCACGGTAAGTCTCAAACCTCAACGTTTTAATAAACACTTGCTGGATGTTCATACTGCGAATGGCCTGATTTCTTTGCAATAAAGCTTGTGATGCAACGATTAAAATATAAATGGCTAATACACTAGGTAAATTCAGAAAGCCAGATAAACCCTCCGTTACTTTGGAGAGCCAAGGTATAGGTATTGATTTTTGTATATTGATGTTTAGAATACCAATAATGCTCAGCATGGGAAGCAGTAGATAGACGCCAATTCCATCGATCAAACTTACAACGATCATACTTATTAAGTTAAGAAAAAGTTTATATCCCGTAATCGCATATAACTTTTTAATATAAAAGGCCACATCCCCCACTTCTATCTCCCCTTCACATCACTTGCTTGCCAAAAGTCTCCACAACTGTAAAATGCCTCATCGTTTCCGCACCCGAAATATAGAATGGACCGCTGCGCAACCAAGCATGCGCAATAAACTTTCCTTCGGCATTTTTCGCCGTCCCTAAATATAACGTGCTTTCAATGCCTCGTTTCTCCAGCATTTTCATTCCGGCGATCGCCATGACAAGACACTTGCTTTCCCAAAACGTATGCCGGCTCATCGTTTGAATGGCTAGTGAAATATCTCTTATTAAGTCTTCGTTTTCGGCTTTATGAATTAACGCAGTTTCATGTCTTTTGCTGCCTAATGTAGGAGCCACTTTATTGAAGGGAAGTGCCTTTAAGAAACGCGCCAATCCCAGGTAAAAGAAGGCTTCAATGAACAACATCTGCATGAAAAACCGCATCGAAAGGAATTTTTTCACTTTTTTCACAGTCTCTCTTATTCCTTTCTAATTTGAATTAAACCTTCCTTCGATAAAAGATCCAGGAACGAAAGGACATGCTCTTCGCATTGTGATGTTTCTATATTGTATTCTGCTTCAAGCGAGGCAACGATCTGGCCAACCGACACCGGGCTCTCACATAATTCCCATATTCTCCCGCCCGTTGAGCCCAAATTATAATATTTCCCGGATGCAATGCTGAGCATTACTTTTTCACCGTCCATGTTGCTTACATAATTGCCTTCATTTTGAATAATGGTATGATCCAGTGTTATTTGTTGAATTGTCATTGTGTGATAAACTCCCCTTCATCAATTTGATGTGTAATTTGAGACACGAGATCGAATGCCGTGAATCGAGTTGTAGACCGCAGCACGTTATACATTTGAATTTGCCCTGCAATTGCTGCTGTCATTGTGAAATGCCATTGTTGCAAGCCCATCTTTGTTATAAGAGAACCTCGATAGGTATGCCTCATTAACGCATATATTTTCTCAAGACTGTTCATGGGCGTCATAGAGATCGTATCATTTTCTGACTTCGTCAGCTCAAAAACGCCTGCCAAAGGAATTTCCGTCTGATGAAAATTAGAAAAAACCGGTACAGCAAATTTGTTTTCTTCCTGAAAAATAGGACTGAACTGATTGGATTGCAAGCCGAAATGATCCATACTTTGCTGCCACAACTTTTGTTGCGGGTATGCCGGATGGACGATTGCCATTCCAAGCTCTGGATTTAAAGTGACTGCAATGACATCGTCAGTTAATAGTTGATAACCTTTTTGTCCAAACGCAGCTGCCAATGTTGATTTACCGGCACCGGATTCGCCTACAAACGCATAGGCTTTGCCATCAATTACAACCGCACTGCCATGCAAAGGCAGCACTCGCCTCTGCAGTAGAGTTGCTCCCATACAAGTTCCCAGTAAAAATAATCGAACCTTATCAATGTCGGCCCCAGGTAAAGGTGAAACCGTAATTTTACTTCCTTTTTCCATGCAATAAATCGCTGTATCGGGGATCTTAAATAGGAATACATCATTTTGGGCAATGAAGTTATTACCATCATCGACCATTTCGTCCCATCGTTGAGTTAAATTATCCATGGTTATTACAAGATCTTCAGAATGCTCTAGTCCTTCAGATTGCATGAGCTCCGGCAATGGAATTTCACTGGATACATGCATACCAAAGGCTTTGTAAGTGTTTCTGCTGTTTATTGCAATCATTCTCCCCTCTCCAGTCATCTTTGTTTATTAATAAAGTAGAAACGGATGCCGCCGTCTTTCGACAGGACAGCACCGTTCCACTTTTCAGAAATGCCGATACTATGTACTATACATCTCTGAAACATTGCAAATAACATTGATAAATAAGGAATTAGGATGGATCGTAAAGGTCAGCATCATGAGTGGATACCCAGTCAATCACTTTAGTACCTTTACCAGCCATAGTCATGCTTACTTCCAGAACTTCCAGAGTTGGTTGTTCCCATTCTTTTTTTTGCATAGTTTCACCCCCTTTCCAAGGAAGCTCCTATGTAAAATCAAGTCTCAGGATGGATCATAAAGGTCAGCATCGTGTGCAGTAACCCAGTCGATCTCTTTGGACCCTTTACCAGCCATAGTCATGCTTACTTCCAGCACTTCCAAAGCAGGTTGTTCCCATACTTTCTTTTGCATTGTATACACCTCCTTTCCAGAGAATAAATGCTTATTTAACGGCTTAGGACGGATCGTAAAGGTCAGCATCGTGTGCAGTAACCCAGTCGATCTCTTTGGATCCTTTACCAGCCATAGTCATGCTTACTTCCAGCACTTCCACAGTAGGTTGTTCCCATACTTTCTTTTGCATTGTGTACACCTCCTTTCATTAGAAGTTTTTAAGAAATCGATAAACAATCAGACTGTGCATAAGCAGTCTCGCCTTCGGATTCGTTGCATGTTCTGACCGCGGATCACTCACTTCATTCATAGCCTCTTTGATTTTATCGATGTTCAAATAGTCTGCGGCAACCCCGTCCTTGCAAAGCTGCTGCAATTCTTCTATAAATAAATGCCACGCAGGTGTCATACGATGAACCCAATCTGCCGGTTGTACCCCACGTACTCGCTGGTTCAATCTTACTTTATCCGGCAAATAATGATGTGTCGCCCTACGGATCAAAGACCTGTCTTGACCATTCTGGACATATTGTTCAATAGGAACAGATAAACAGAATTGAACGACTCTGGGGTCGCTCGTAGGATCTCGTTCCAGCAGACCGTAACTTAATGATAATTTTGTTGACAATGCTCCATTCTTATTGGCGATGGATAGATTCGTAAATTTATCTTTTCTCACTTCGATGGCATCATCTCTGGAATCGCGAAGATTCAAAACTGATTTTGAAAGATGCTCCATCACATTGGTTTTGTCTGCAAATGCAGGATGGATAAGATCAGAAATGCCTGTATGATCGGCATGTGATGTTTTCTTCATAAACGGAAATGCATTCCTGCCAATAATTTTCAGCAGTCTTTTTTTGCCAATTCCCGTAAGATTACTATATTGATAAATCTCTCTGGAAAAATGAATCCATTTCATTTTTTTCAACAACATGGTATAGTATTCCATCGTTGGTCCCCACGAGATTGTGAAGTTTCCCCTTGCACCCGTCAACAGAACTCCCACATCTTCAGTCTGAGCTCTTTCATAAAACCCTTTAATCCAGAAAGAATTTTCAAAGAATTTATAGGGCGTTTCCAAAGAAGTCAACATAGCGTCAATCTCTGAAAAAGGACTAATTCCATTAAAGTCCATATAATTTTCTTTAATATTCCCTACGTGCTGAACAGTCGATTGAATGAAAGGGCGCTCGTCAGCAATTAGTCTATTCGAGGTCCAATCAACAAAATCACTAACAGGCACATAGCTAAAAGCATGAATTGGCTTACCTTCCTGCCGTAAGGTCTCTGCCGCAAAGCTAACAACAGCACCGGAATCTAATCCCCCACTGAGGGCCGCGCCAATTTGTCGATGTGTACGAAGTCTAGCATTAACAGCTTCTTGAAAAATGTCGCGGAATGCCTCCACGTACTCCTCATTGGATTTAAGGTGAAGCGGCTCTACGTCAGATAGCACGGCATATCTATTCAACAAGATCCTGCCATCCTTAACTAGAATGGAATGAGCCGGGGGAAGTTGGTCAATACGTTTATAAGGGGTTGCATATATATTGGTAGATTCAAACATATCCGGTATGCTTAAAAACTCTGCCAGCCATTGTTCATGCAGTTCTTTTCTATTACCTGGTAAAGTAAAAAGAGGGGAAATCGCGGTACAAAACGCAAAGAACCGTTGCTCGTTATAATAATACAGCGTTCGATTCCCAGAGATATCTCTTGCTCCAAACATCTGCTGCTTGGTTTCATCCCAGATCATAAATGAAAAGTCGCCTATTAAATGCTTGGGAGACTCTTCACCCCATTTTAAGTAGGCTAGCAGGATTAATTCACTATCCGATATATGGCCCCTTCTACCCGGATCCACTTGCAACTGCTGGAATAATTCTTTACGGTTATCGATGATCGCATCCGCTGTAATAGCCAACCTATATTCGCTGTTATAAAAAGGTAACTTCTCATGAACGGATTCGGGTGTGATCCATTGAGCATGGCACCCTAGAAATACGGATCCATTAAGCCAAGTATGTACACAATCAGCGTGATATCTTTGCAAAGCATGCATAAGATTAGCACCTTCATCCAAAGACACTGGCTTCTCCTCATAATAGTAAATACCGGCTATAGCACTCATTTATTTCCTCCCACGATGAATCAAATAATCCGATGCCCAATTGGACAGCCGATTCCCAAAAGGAACGATTGACTTTATTCTGTTAACCTTGCTTTGCAACGCTTCAAGCTGATTCTTAGCCCGTCTTTGTTCCTTATAACTGTTTTCCAACCTCTTTTCCAATGAACGCAATGTGGCCTGAAGTTGAAACACTTGGCTATTCACATGACTTTCGGTACGAACAGTATCCATATCAACCGCTTCTATTTGATGCATCTTCATTTTATATTCGTCTTCCCATTTGCACCCTGTGGCGTCTACTAATTGTTTGGAGCGATATGCAATCAAATCCGAATCCGGTTTGGATGCAAAAGTAACCCCCGTCCATCTTTCCGCCTCTTTCAGTTCATCACTGTAACCGAGATCATGGAACAATTGAGCACCCAGCACATTGCAGTAGGTTTCAACTTCCTTCTTATCAAGCACTTCTTTCCAGCTATGTATGGAATCACGATGCGGTTCCGCATGAGTGGCTAGAAAGGGATCTCCTACGCCCATGCTGTAGAACATCTCCGATTTGGGAGTGTTCATATGCTGCCCATACTTTTCCAAACCTTCTTCATATTCAATTCCCATGAATTCGCATACCTTTTTCATTTCTTCTTGAGGTTCGGAAACCAACTTTTCATATTGCAAACGATATGTAAGAGGATGGTTAGACGAAAAATAGTTGAAGTAACGAAACAAACCCGCTGTAAGATCTGTGCTCTTGATATTAAATCGGGGATTCAAAAGATCTTCACTGATATTAAATCGATTGATTTGCGCTTCAACTTTTTTGTACGAAGCTAAAATACTTAGAGGGTTTCGGATAAGCCATATTCGTTTGGATTGCGGGAACAACTTATCCAGGAATTCTAATACGTAGTAATACCGAGGTGACTTGTCTACAACGATCTCAGCATCGCTGCTTTGAAGTAATCCATTGTACACTTGAAGTGAGAACGACCTGCAGGCTTGCTCAAACACTTCTCCTGGAAGTACGCCATTAAAGAACTGATTAACAATTCCCGCTCCTCCATACGGACGAGACTGGTTATTTTGCAAATCGTACAAGCTCATCAAAAACCACATCTCTTGGGTTGCAAACACTTTACTATGGTTTTGGAGCATAACAGTCGCTAATGAACTTCCGCTCCGGGGAACACAGAGCAGGAAAGTGAGGTTATTACCTTGAGCATTTATCAATCGAGCAGCCCCCTGCAAACTTCATTTTCTTTCTTTAGATACATTATGTATCATAGTATAGCACAAAGTATCCGTTTTGTATCGTATTTATGGAAATTTTATTACTTTTTTTTAACTCTAAGGATTGTACCCGTTAATTCCGAAGGATTGTTATCGTTACTCCCCATTCCAAAGTAAAAATCACCATTCAATTCTTCAAAAGACCTTGCAAAGGTATTTTGTTTAAAACTAAATAGTTCAGTCCAGTTGACTAGATCACTGCTATTCGCTTTATATACGATATTGGTATATTGTCCAGGGGAGGTTTCCACATAGGCTAATGCAAAAACCGTATCTCCACGAACTAGTAAGTCCATAGGCAGCGCTTTAGGATTAGGAAAGGCTACACTGCGGGCATCATTGATATCAGTGGCGACAAATAAAGATTGAGGGATCCAATGCTGATCATTCACTATTTCCCCAGCAATATACAATAGTTTATTATCAATAACGGTTGTTCTAACCATCCTTACATAAGGAGGCACTTTCGTCGCATTTTTGGAAATCCCGGGCAGCATTTCGCTCCCGAAAACGGTTGTCTGGCGAGTTTCTTGTTTCGCTATTCCTTCACTTGCACAACCTTGAATGCACAATATTTTAGTCTCATCTGACCAATTATTATTTTTGGGCAACAATGCACTTACTGCATACAGCTTTTTCTTAAATTCAAATAAAGTATAAGCTCTGGTCGGACCGAATTTATCGACGGAACCTATCTTGGACCACGTTATGCCGTCATCCTGCGACATGAGAACATCAGGACTGGTATCTGTACCAATAGCTGCATAAAGATTGCCATTAAAGTAGGCCATATCGTAAACATGTATGCCATTCGGAATGTTTCTATATTTTATCCACTTACCGTTATCCAATTTATAATAGTTGCCAAATTCCCAACCCTCGCCATGCGCGTCATTGCCAGGAATATAGAGTTTTCCGTTCAGCACTTTAAACGTGTCGATTTGTTCTTCATCAACATATTTCTTAGTACCCGTTTTTTTTGCCGAAGAGGAGACGACATCCTGTGTTTCAAATTTGTTTGTAGTTGGGTTATAATAGTAAATTGGAATAGGCCCCGCATTTGGCGAAGGCCCATCATTACTGCTATTGCCGTGCCCTAAATAGATTTTTCCATCGAAAACTTGCATGTCCCATACATTTCGCGCGTATGCTGATTTTGAAAATGGGTTCCCCAAGACTTCTACTCTTGATGTTACATCTTTATTGTTTGTTTCCTTATTATCAATTAATAACGATGCTTCCGGAGTCGACGCTGATACAAAGAGACCAAATATAAGTAATAGCAACGTATTTTTCAAAAAGAGTAGACTTGACATAACTCCTCCTCAAACAAAAAATAATTAGTTTTGATACATTTTGTATCACGGTAAGTATTATAGCACGCTTCGCAGTGATCTTCCAACTCATCCTTTCGCCCTCGCCTGATAATCAAGCAATTGACCGAACATGCCATCCCGCTCCGCGGAAAGTTGCTGATACCCTCCCTGCTGAATTACTCTACCATGGTCTAATACAATGACTTGATCCGCATGCCGGATCGTCGATAACCGATGGGCAATGACAATAATGGTCATGCTTCCCTTCAAGCGCTCAAGAGCTTCTTGAATCTTAGCTTCATTGTCACTATCAAGTGCACTTGTGGCTTCATCCAGAACCAGGATGGACGGTTTACGCAAGATCGCTCTCGCCAGAACGATTCGTTGCCGTTCCCCTCCTGATAAGCGTACCCCACGGTCCCCTAGGACAGTATCCAATCCTTGTGGAAGCTTCTTCACGAATTCTTCAGAAGCGGAGAAGCGTAAAGCCTCCCACATCTGCATTTCACTTGCATGAGGTGCTGCGATTATCAGGTTTTCCCTAAGACTTGCATGGAACAAAAAAGGATCTTGTGAGACATAGCTGATTGTACGCCGTAAAGAAGATGCGCCATCCATAGCAGATGGTTTTCCATCTACTAAGACCTCTCCCTTTTCTGGATGAATGAGTCCGATCAATAGATCAATAAGTGTGCTTTTCCCCGCTCCCGATTTGCCAACAATAGCCGTCATACTATTAGCTGAAATCCGCAGGTTAATATCCTTAAGTGCATAAGTGGAATTATGACTGTCATAACGATAATAAACGTTACGGCATTCAATTCCCTGCCTAATGCGAACCGTATTTTCATGATTAAGTTCCTCTAGGTCCATTTCTTGGGCAGCTGCATACTCTTTTTGCAAATCCGCCAAGCTCTTGAAAGCGGGAAGCGTTGCAGTAATTTGTTCCCAACTGGACTGTAATGTTGAAAACTTGGGCCATAAGCGCGAAAAAATAATGACAATAAAAACAAGCCTTTCTGCCGGCACATGAAAAACCATAAAGGATAAAAAAACAAATAAAGCAATTAATAATCCCGACGCTACTTTGTAATAGTATTGAGAAGCCGATTGCAATCTCGTAAATTGAATAAAATTATGCTCCATCTGATAACAAAGTGAACGGAACCAGGTCAAATGCTGTCCTTCCATCATATTGCTTTTGATGTCTTTAATACCGTTGAAATGATCGGTCATACCGGCCATATAGCTCTGTGACAGCAAAGTCGTATGCTCTCCGATTGTTTGAGATTTATGAATAAACCTGCGTAAATAAAGGGCGAGAGCCAATCCGCAGAGCAGGACAGAAACCGTAAGCGGAACTGATAGCCAAAGTGCGAATGCGATTTGGACAAAGGTAAACAGAAACGTCGTTATTAATTGTAGGGATTGGTAAATGCCATAACTGACCCGTGGCAATTCGGTTGTCATGATGTGAATAAAGTCCGATTTTCTTTTTCTCAGGAAAAATGACCAGTTGGACTGCAATAAAGCTTCATAAACTTCCAGTCGCAGATGCCGGATAAATCCTTGTTCGATTCCCTCATTCAAGTTCGTTTGATAACGCTGCAGAAGCGACTGGATGACAAGCAACAGAATAAAGAGCCCAAGAATCACACATAACTTAAATCCTTCCGGCAATCCATTCAATGGCTCAAATATCGATGAAACAAACGGAATACCTTCAGAAGCTGAACGAAATAGGCCGATTAAACTTAACATCGGTGCCAAAAGAAAGATGCCTGCACCTTCGAGCGAGCTGATCACAACCATACCGATTAAATTGACATATAATCGAATCCCTGCGAAATTATGCAGCTTCTTGATGAAAAGGAGTAATTGCTCCATTCAAAAGGCCCCTTCATTGACTGTTTGTAATACTTGGGATATCAGATCGTTAATCGTAAAACCGACAGACGGCCTGCGTAATTGGTACATATTTACCTTGCTGCTAATGTTTGAAATCGTTGAAAAATGCCACTGTCCCGCGCCCAATTGCGGAATCAGAAAATGACGGTAGGTGTGATAATACAAGATCGGCAGCCGTTCAAGCCCTCGGTAGCAATCTATTTCTACAGCATCGGTATCCGTCTTGAGCAGTTCGAATATGCCAGCCAATGGAACAGGCCTCTCGCAGAACATAGATGATACGGGTACGGCGTACTTGGTATCATATATGGTTTGGTAGCGATTCGCTTCCATCCCCAATTGATCAATGCTTTGCTGCCACAGCTTTTGCTGTGGATAAGCCGGAATCACGAAAGGATGATGGCTATCCCTTTCCAGTTGCACGGCAATCACATCATCGCTAAGAAGTGGATAACCGTTTTGGAGAAACGCAGCAGCAAGCGTCGACTTCCCGGCACCGGAATCACCAACGAACGCATAGGCTTTCCCATCAATAACTATTGCACTTCCATGGAGAGGAAGTATTCTTCGCTGTATTAAGATCGCCCCCATACACGTTCCGAGCAGGTATAGACGAATGCTTTCCTCTGTAGCCCCAGCTAAAGGAGATACGGAAATTTGTCTTCCTTCACGGATACTAAAAATTGCCGTATCGGGAACATAAAACAAAAACTGATTTTCGGTATATGCGCAGAAGTCATCAGGATCCCCGAATTCACTCCATAGTCCTGATAAGTCCTCCATCTTTATTTCTACATCCGCTATGACCTCTTGTTCTGCTGCATGCAGCACTTCTGGCAGAGCTATTTCACTCACTAGTCTTAAGCCGAATGCATGATAAACGGTTTGTTTTAAAGTAGGTATGATCTTCCTCACCTCGGATTTGGTTTTCTAATAAATAAGCCCTTATACTTTAATTGTATAAGGGCTAAGGACAATTGCAGTTTACTCTGGAAATGGATATCCTACGAGTCTCCTAGCTGCGGTTATTAGACCCTTTGCCATTTTTATCAGGAACACGGCCATTGGGTCCACCCATCGTCTGTGTGACGTCGAGCACTTCCAATGTAGGTTGTTGCCACTCTAGCTTCGTTTGGTTTTCCATGGATATCACCTCCTTTCAAGCAGCCGGATCTGCTAAGAGACACTTTGTAAAAATCGATACACAATTAGACTCTGCATAATCAATCTTACATCCGGATTATAGGCGAGCTCCGGCTTCGGTGAATCTCCGATTTTCGTAAGCGACTCCTTGATCTGTTTGACATTCAGCAATTGCGAAACAGCGGAATCGCGGCACAGTTGATTCACTTCCTCAGTAAGCAAGCGCCATGAAGGCAGCACACGGTGTATCCAGTCGGCCCCTTGAATACCGCGAACGCGTTGATTTAAACGGACTTTATCAGGCAAATACCCTGCCGTCGACCTTCGGATGAGCGAACGGTCTCTGCCCTCTTGGACATACTGCTCGACGGGTAAAGATAAGCAGAATCGAATGACTCTCGGATCACTGGTCGGATCTCTTTCCAAGACACCATAACGTAATGATAATTTCGTTGTCGACGTTCCTTGGTGATTCGATACCGCTAAATTAATGAATTGATCTTTTCTTGCAGCGAATTCGTCCAAAGAAGATTCCGTCAATCCGACATCGTATTTAATTAGCTTGTCAATGACTCCAGTTCGTGCTGCTAAGTCCGGATGAATTAATAGTGGGTTACTCGGTTGGGGCCTAGAAAATGGCATGCGCGTCATTGAAGAAATTGCTTGCTTGCCAATGAAAGGCAGCAAATGGACTCTTCTAATATTTTCTATTTTTCCATAGAGCTTCATTTCCCGGTAAAACCGGATCCAACGCAGTTTCTTTAAGAGCTGGGCATAATAATCGATAGCCGGTCCCCATGAGATCGTATAATTTCCTCTTGCCCCATTTAATAACACTCCAACTTCGTCAAGCCGCGCTTGTTCGAGCATCCCTTTGAGCCAAAAAGAATTCTCAAAAAATTTGTAGGGCCCTTCCATAAGATCAAGCAAGTCGTCAATTTCGCCGTATGAGTCTCGACCCGAAAAATCCATATAGCGATGTGTCAGATTGCCCAAATGTTCAACCGTAGCTTGAATATACGGGCTTTCGTCGGCAACCATGCTTTTTGAAGTCCAATCCACAAAATCCGATGGAGGGATGTAACTGTATGTGCGTAACGCCTTTCCCTCCATTTGCAATGGGTTTACGGCAAAACTGACGACTGCACCTGAATCTAGTCCCCCGCTTAGGCTTGCTCCGACCTGACGGTAGGTTCTGAGTCTCGATGTAATCGCTTCCATAAAAACTTCGCGAAACGCCTCTTCATATTCGGTGTTCGTCTTATACTTAAGTTTCCTATCAGGAACGGCAAATGTTCCATATTGCTCCAATCTTAACTTACCGTCCTCTATCGTAAATGTATGAGCTGGAGGAACCTGATCAATTGCACTGTACAAGGTGGATTGAACATCGATCGAATCCAAAATGAAGGGAATCGCCAGAAATTCGGCTAGCCACGATTCATTAAGTCTTTTTTTGATGCCGGGTAAAGTGAAGAGCGGATTCATTACCGTGCAAAAGGAGAAATGCCGCGTATCATGATGATAATATAGCGTTCGGTTTCCTAATAAATCGCGCGCTCCAAAGAGTTGACGTTTCTTCTCATCCCAGATGACAAAGGCAAAATCACCGATCAAGTATTGCGGCGCTTCTTTTCCCCATTTTTGATAGGCTAACAAAATAAGCTCACTGTCCGTTATCCGTTTGCGCCGATGATAATTGACTTGTAGTCGATTAAACAACTCTTCCCGGTTATCAATGATCGCGTCTGCCGTAATCGCCAGCATATTAGATTCATCATAATAAGGGAGCTGCTCGTGAATCGATTCAGGTGTGATCCACTGAGCATGACAACCCATAAACACAGATCCGCCATACCATGTTCTTACATCATCAGCAGGATATTTCTCCAGGGCATGCATCATATTCCGGATAACCTCGGTAGATACAGGTTCACCGTTACTGTTGAGAACGCCAGCTATAGCACTCATACATGCCTCCAATTTTATACGCCTGTAGTTCAAATGTACCAATTGGTTACATCATATCACATCGGATACGTTTTGTATCTACTTTTAATAATATTCTTCTTGTTTTTATGGTTTACTAGATTTTCGCGGCCTTATACTCCTAGATTTACGGCTCTTAATAGGCCAAATGTACCGATCACTTTTAGCATCGAGCTGGATACGAAACGTAACTCCATTGTCGCATTCTAGGACATTTTTAGTCGATGCATGGTTGTCCGGAAACTTTGCGAAGCTCGTTTGCCAGGCGGTGAAATTCTGATTTTGCATGTCATTTATCCATGATCTCCCCCCTTGCTTCTAAGTACTTGTATAATTTGTTTAATCTGATTCGGCAGCGGCAGCCCCATCCTTCCGTAATTTTCAGTAATTGAAATGAACTCATTAGCCAGATAAAAATATAAAGCGCCGGTCATCATAAGATCAATGTTAAATAAAAGATCTGCTCGATGAGCCAGCATAATGACGAGCAGCATAAACCCTTTACGCATTAGGCCCCAAAAGCCAACTTGGCTGTTGAGGCATTTCGATTCTTTGATAGAAACGGCGATGCTGGTGAAGTATTCAATGACAATTGCCAAAATAAAAAGGCTCAACAATTCATTCCATCCGCCAAAGGCGTACGTCAATAGCGTTCCGAGAAAAGCGATAGCGAAGTTGAGGCCAATTTGGTTCATTGTTTTTTGCTCCTTTCGGTTTTTTGTTTTGAAATTCAAAACATTTTTTTCATAAAAAGTATTTACGCTCTTTCACAAACTAACCTGCTGCAAAACTGTTTCACTCCTTCCCACCGCCCCCATACGCATCCTTGGCATAACGCAGGCTGCACTACTTGGGACTTGCTTAGCTCCTTCTTGCTCACGTTGATCACCTCCCTCATTCGTCTACATTACAAGCTTACCACACCAATAACCTAATGAAGTGCCAACAAACGGCCAAAACTCGGACACCCATCGACTTTCGCCAGACGGCCTTTGATTCACAGACTCATTGCTCATCAGCGCGTCTACTTCCGCATCACCTCAAGCCGAAGCATGTAAGCAAGCTTAGCCATGGCCTTCGCCTTGACCCTGCGATAAGTTCTCTCACTCATATCCAGCTCATAGCACAACATGAAATCAGGCTCTTTATCCCGCTTCAAATAACGCCTCCGAATCATTTCCTGCTCGTTGTCGTCCAAGCACCCGATTGCTTCTTCAACCTCCTTGCAAAGCTTGGTTAACCGCTCTTCTGTATCTACATTATAGACAGCGACGCGCTCGGTCACCTTGTTGAGCAGGTTTGTCGGCCCATGATAGAGCGGCTCATATCCCGAAATCACACTCGACTGTTTCCTCACAAAGCCAATCTGACCATAAACGCGAACCGTTTCCAGAACCCCCTCGACCTTTTTGCGTGTAGCTTGACGATCTATTTGTTCATTCTCAATAAGCTGAATGCTTTCCATATTCATTACATCATCTCCTAAAATTTGTTGTTTTGTATTTCTAAACAAATCTTACTCCATCCCGTTTATAAACTCAATACAAAAGTTTTGTTTTCCGAAACATTTTTCCGCATAACCCCTTGTTTTTCAGTCCCCACTACATTTACAATAGAAAAAGGTGATATATCGATGAAAGATATGGTGCAATTCGGCATTCGCATTCGGCGTCTGCGGCAGCAGCGCAATTTCTCGCTCAGAGAGCTGGGAGAACGATCGGGCGTTAGTTATTCCTTCATTAATTCCATAGAAAATAACCGCTTCAATCCTTCCAGAGAAACGGTCATTGCCTTAGCTGACGCCCTCAGCGTCGGTGATAAAGACGAGCTTCTGCTGCTCGCGGGGTTTGCCCCAACCGAAAGCGATGCCCTCGAATCCCAAACCGGGACCGAAGCCGCGGAAGTCGATGATCCGGAGGTCAACCTTTTTTTCAAGGATTTCAAAAACGCCCCTAAGGAACGGCGCGACGAAATGCTGCGTTTTTGGCATTTTATCCAGGATCAGCAGCAAACTCGGAAACCTGACAGTCAACAATGAGCAACTTCAAGCCCGCTCGGGCTTTTCTTTAACCTATATAAACGAACGTATATTCCCATAACGAGGTGTTCTATGTTTACTCATTACCAAGCCACGCCTCTGGAGCAATGGATCGAAGCTTTATACGAACGACACGGGATCACAGCTCCCGATCAGCTTCATATTATGAATCTGGCGGCTAAGCTTAATATTTGGACCTATTTCTTGGATATGAACAGCATGGCCGTAGAAAATAACGGACTGTTCAGTATCAATATCGATCGCCGTCTATCCGCCAAAGAGCAGTGGGAGGACTTCCTCCACGAGCTCTGTCATGTGTTGCGTCATTCCGGTAATCAAATGACGATGCCGGAACGTTATCTGGACTGGCAGGAGCAGGATGCAGCTTCATTCCAGCTGTACGCCGCCCTCCCGATCTCCATGCTCAAGCATATCCCGCTTCCGGAGCGAAAAAGTGAAATTATCGAGGTGCTTTCCGAGGAGTTTAACGTGACCTATCGTCTTGCTGCTGCGCGTCTGGAGCAAATTCAGCGACGCATCTTGCAAGGAATTATGGACTATGAGTTCCACAAGTATAACCAAGACCATACCACGAAGTATAACCCTGACAATTGGTCCGATGCTACGAAGATCATGATGGACAAGCTGGCGCACTTAAAACGAAAAGGAGCATCTATAGATGGCCAAACTCACCGTCCTTTATGATTTTCATGAAGAGCGGCTGCAGCCCTTCGTTATGTCAATCCGATTTAAACCGGGAGAGCTTGATTGGAGCAAGTCAGTCCTCTACGTGCCGCTCGCTGCTCCTTTTCAAAAACTCCAGGTTGAAGAAGTCGATGAGACGGAAGCCGCTATCTCTGTACTGCTCGATGATCTCATTATAAATCCGCGGCATCCACAATGTGTTGGGATTAGTTTAAGCACGATCAAACAACGTCATGCGGCTTTGGCAAGTAATCTTAAGTGTATCGGGCAATTATGGATACGTATGAATGATATCGAGGATGTCATGCAAATGGATAGCCGTACATTTTTCACCTGGGATCCCAAGCCAAAATAAAAAGAGAAGGTTTCTTTGACAGAAGCCTTCTCTTTATTTTTATCCGATTCCTATTGACTTTACCCGGTTGGATTCATTTGTAATTCTTGAGACGACAAGGGCTTGCTGCAAAAGAAGCGCTAATAGTCGTCGCATCGAACTAATCCCGATTTTACTCATAATGTTGGCCAGGTGTATCTTCACTGTTTTCTCACTAATATAACAATATTCAGCCAGCTCTCGATTCGTATAACCGTAAGTAGCAATTAACGCAAGAATTTCGGATTCACGCTGTGTAAGACCATAATTGGAAAAAAGCCGATTCAACACAGGATCCTGTTCCTGAATTGGGTCCTTATGACTATAAGCAGCCTCATTCGTCAGTGTACTATTATTCATGCGATTACTTCCTTTTTATGAGTATACTTTTTAAGAATTCAAAATATAACCAATTTCAATTATATACGACAGAATTCTTCACAGCCATGGGAGTCTATGCCTGAATTTCATCATATACAATGGGAAAATAATCCTATTTACATGGTAAACTCCTAATATTTCGTCTGAATTCATTTTACCGTGACATCCGTCTACCCGCCTGCATATAGTAAGTATCGAAAATATCCGCATTTACCCAAGGAGGAACAACGAATGGCATCGAAAAAAACGCAAGAAGTCCGCGATACGCAAAATAAACAAACCGATGAAACACGCTCAGCTTCACCAACTTCCTTTCCTTCCCAGTATCCGCAACCGGTACCTTATCCGGCATACACACCCTACCCGCCTCAAGCCTATGCCTGGGTGCCTGCTTACGATCCTCGCAGCTTCGGAGGAGGCGGCTTTCCTGGCTTAGGCGGTTTCCCTGGCGGAGGCGGCATGCCCGGATTCGGCCAGCCTGGAATGGCTCCAGGATTCCCTGGATTCCCTGGGTTCCCTCAACCAGGAGGTCCACAACCCGGATTTCCGCAGCCGGGACCATCCATGCCAGGCGGAGCGCAACCGGGTAGCGCGCAGGCGCCGACAAGTCCACCTCCATCCTATACGCCGCAGAAGCCATTTAAACCCGCTGGAGCCGTTTTCGCCGTAGATCCGGGCGCCATTGGCGGCTGCTTGTTCCGTTTCACTTATGTCTGGCTGAGTAATGGGCAGCAATTCTGGTACTTCCCGATTTTTGTAGGATCTACCTCCATTGCCGGCTTCCGTTGGACTGGATTTACATGGATGTATTTCGGAATTGACCTGCGATTCATCGATTCATTTACTTGTTAATCGATATCAAGATGAATAAAACGGATGCGTATTTTGAGCGCATCCGTTTTTTTCTTGACACTGTTTATTATTTTGTAATTTTATATTTATCTTCCATATAGTATTTCTGCAAATCGCTTATCGTCTCAGCCTTTTCCCTGATCAAAAGCACTGCACGATCTTTTTCATTCCAAGATACTTGATAGCCTAAAGATTCGGCAGCCGCTCTTACAGGAAGATAAGACTTGTTAGATTTAGTCACAGCGGGCACCTTTACATTTTTTGCATCTACGCCAAGACCAAGAAGAAGTTTATCCGCTTGAATGTAACTGGATCCGTCCTCAATGAACATTTGAGCAGCTTGGAACGGATAAGCTAAGCCATTAACTTTCAGGGTAAAAGTACCCTTTTCTTCTGCAACGGAAGACTTGGGTCTGTCCGCAGTAAATTTGACCGCGTCGACTCCGAGAACCGTACCTTCCCTTGTCTTGTCCGCACCGCCGTACATTTTTCCGTTTTCAAAATCGAAGATCACGGCTTGGACGTTTCCAATGCTTTGAGGATTTTCGTCAAATCGGTGGCCTCTTCCCAAAAGTTCAAGGACCACATCTTGATCAATTCCCTCTTCCCAGCTCACGTTCGGGTAGCTGCTGGAAAAGATGCGAGGCGTAAAGATCGCTTTTTGAATGGGCAGCTGATGATCGATCACGTTCATAATCGTTTGAGCTACGGATGCAATGATGGTGGATCCCCCAGGAGACCCGACGGCCATAAACGGTTTTCCGTCTTTGATGATTAGTGTAGGAGACATGCTGCTTCGCGGACGTTTACCTGGTTCAACTTGGTTAACCCCGCCCGGCGTGGCATCGAAATCCGTCAGTTCATTGTTGAGCATGAAGCCGTAACCCGGGACCATAATGCCGGAACCGAATACTTGTTCAATCGTGGTCGTATACGAGACAATATTTCCCCATTTATCCATAACGGAAAAGTGGGTGGTTTGTCCGATCGGTTTTTCTTCTTTTACCTTGGCTTTACCGGACAAATCCTTATCTTCATACTTCCAGGGATCTCCTTCTTTGACTGTCGCCGTTGCCGTAACCGGATTGATCAACTGCCTTCTTTCATTAATGAAACGTTCATCCAGCAAGCCTTTTTTCGGCACCGGATAAAAATCTTCATCAGCCATATAAGCGGCACGGTCAGCGTATGCCAGATGCATAGCCTCTATTAAATGCTGCAAATAATCGGCGGAATTAACTCCCATTTTATGTACATCATAACCTTCCATTAATTTCAGGATTTCTATGACGGTAAGACCGCCTGAGCTTGGAGGAGCTGAACTGGCGACTTCATAGCCGCGATAATTCCCTTTCACAGGCTCTCTTTCTTTCACGATATAGTTCTTCAAGTCGTCCGTGGTCATGGAGCCTCCGCGCTTTTGAACTTCGGCCACAAGAGCTTGACCGATTTCGCCACTGTATAATACGGTGGACCCCTTTTCTTTAATCAGCTTAAGCGTCTTGGCGAGATCCGGCTGAACGAGTTGATCCCCTTCTTTGAGAGGTTGGCCGTTTGGAACGAATACATTTCCCGCTGTTTCAAACTTTTGAAGCTTTTTTACGTTCTGATCGATATACTGAGCCGTAGCCCAGTTTACCTTAACCCTTTTTCGGCGTACTCGATAGCCGGGTCTATGACTTGGGACAATTTCATGGTGCCGTACTTCTGAAGAGCCGTTTCCACGCCTAGAAGCGTGCCCGGAACCCCTACAGCTTTACCGTTGGTATGGCGATCGTAAAAAGGAACCGGTTTGCCGTTTTCGTCCAAAAACAGTTTGGGCGTCACATTTTTCGGAGCCACTTCGCGGCTGTCGACCACAGTAATTTTGTTTTGATCTTTCAGGTAGATCATCATAAATCCACCGCCACCGATTCCCGACATCATCGGCTCCACCACATTTAAAGACATTTGAATAGCAGCGGCGGCGTCAACGGCATTCCCGCCTTGTTCCAGAATCTTTCTCCCGGCTTCAGCCGCCAAAGGGTGAGAAACGGCGACAATGCCTTGCTTTGCTCCAACGCCTGAAGGATCGACCCCTGGGACGGCAGCGAAAGCTGGCGATACCGCCAAGAATGAGGTCAAGGATGTTACCATAACCATTTTGACAAATCTCATAATCTATTCCCTCCATTTCTGCTTTTAATTTGGATTTAAGCGTTCACAAATTGTGGAAACGCTTTCAATTTTTATTCTATGAACACGACTATAAAAAACTATAAAAACCTACAGCTTATAATTATAAAAATATAAAACAAGAAAAACCCTTACTGGGTAAGGGTTTCAAACTTGTAAAACTGGGATGCGGTCGGAGGGATTTGAACCCTCACGCCTTGTGAGCGCCACCCCCTCAAGATGGTGTGTCTGCCGTTCCACCACGACCGCGCATATGTGGGAAGAATATGTCTTCCTATTCCTGAATAATGGTGACCCGTAGGGGATTCGAACCCCTGTTACCTCCGTGAAAGGGAGGTGTCTTAACCCCTTGACCAACGGGCCATAATGCCTTCGAACTATGCAGCCCGTTTTGACGACAAGTGTTATTATAACGGATAATCCAGAGTATGACAAGCACAAATTCTGGAACTTCGCCCTTCAACTATGATATGCTGAAATCAAATTAACGGACACGAGGTGCAAGTCATCTATGCTGATTTATGACACAATTCATGGTAGCATCCACGAGGAGGCCCCCCGCTTCCCAAAAGCGGATGAAGTGGCATGGGTTCGAATGGAAAACCCATCCGCAGAAGAGGTTAAACAAGTGTTGGGCCGCACGTTTAAGTGTCATCCCCTGCTAGTTGAGGATGCCATTAAACTGAATCAACGTCCGAAGATGGATACATATAAGGATCATATCTTTTTAACATTCTTCGCGATTTCTGAACAACTGCAGCCGCGGGAAATCGGGATCGTAGTCGGCCCTAACTTTGTTATTACCGTCTATAAAGAAAAGCTTCCCTTTTTAGATCAACTGTACGAAACCTGCCTGGAAGTCAAAGAAAAAATGAGCCATCCCGGCACCATTCTTCACGCGCTCCTAGACCGGTGTGTCGATGACTATTCCGTCGTTGTCGATCATTTTGATGAACGGCTGGATACGATGGAGCAAGGCGTATATGACAACCCTGCGATTCGGATTGCGAAGGATATTTTTCAGCTCAAACGCAGCATGCATCAATTAAGACGTGTCATCGTTGAAGAGAGGATTATCCTTTCCGCGATTAGTCATCGTTCCTTTCCGTACACCCGACAGGAAGACGAGGTCTATTTCATTGATATTATGGACCATATTTCACGGGTGGTCGATTCGCTGGACATTTTCCGGGAATCCCTTACAGGCCTGCTGGAGCTTCAAATGAGTATGAAGTCCGATCGGATGAATGAAATTATGAAAACCTTGACGGTATTCAGTACGATCTTTCTACCTCTTACTTTTATCGTTGGACTGTATGGCATGAATTTTAAAGATATTCCTGAATTGAGCTGGAATCACGGCTACTTGTATGTTTGGATTCTGATGATCCTCACTAGCGCTTTGATGTGGTATTACTTTAAACGTAAACGTTGGTTCTAAGTGTTCGAAAACTAATATAATGAAAAGGCACTTCGCTATGATACGGCTATCATAGGAGTGCCTTTCGTTTTCACCGTCTACTCGATTTTGAAATAAGCAACGGATTCGTTCAGCGTTTTCACCACGGATTGCAACTGCTCCGAGGCTGCGGCGATATTCTGCATCATGGCGAGCTGCTCCTCTGTCGCTGCGGCTACTCCCTGCGATTTCATAAGAATTTGTCCTGCGGTGTTTGAAGAATGCTCCATGGTAGCTGAAATTTCTTGCGAGCTTGCTGACATTTGCTCCGTAATCGCCGATGTCTCATGAATCTGCGCAACAATTTCTTGAACGGACTGCATGATCGTTTGAAAGCTCCGGTTCACTTCCTGCATCATGTTCGATCCGGCACTTGCTTCTTGTTTGGTCGTGTTCATTGAATCGGAGACACTAGTAATCTCGACTCGGGTTTCATAAATGAGGTGGTTAATTCCCTCAGCAGAATCAATGGATTGGCTGGCCAGCTTACGTATTTCGTTCGCAACAACATTAAACCCTTTGCCATGCTCTCCGGCTCTAGCCGCTTCAATGGATGCATTCAGAGACAATAGATTTGTCTGATTAGCGAAATTCGTGATACTTGAAGCAATTTGCCCAATTTCATCGGATTTGCGCGTCAAAGATTGGACCGTATCCGACAAATGATCAACCGATCTCAAGATGCTGACCATTTGCTGCTGAAGCTTGCTCAATAGATCGTTCCCAAGCTGAGCATGGCGAGAGGTCAGAGAGGAGTGTTCCGACATCACGCTGGAGTTCTCTGCCACACGCTGAATCCCAATCGCCATTTCTTCAATCGCTCTGCTTGTCTCCATGCTGCTTCTAGTCTGGTGTTCCACATCCTGAGTCATCTCTTGAATGTTGGTGGCTACATGCTCCGCGGCGGCTGCCGATTCTTTGGAACTATCACTCAATTCGAATGAAGATGAGTGTACGAATTGTGTATTGTGAGCAATCACACCAATAAGATCCTTGATTTTCAATACCATGGTGTCCACCGATGCTGTGATTTGCCCCAGCTCATCTCGCGAATACTTCTGCTGCGGCTCAAGACGAAGATCTCCTGCGGCCACTTTTCCAGTAACTTCAACAATGCGGCGCAACGTTTTCATAATTTTACGGATGACGAACGATCCCGCTGCTAGTAAGATCAAAATAATTATAGCTACAGATACGTATACTGACCATTTACTCCTTTTGTCTTGAGCTTGAATCTCTTCAATGCCGGTTTTGGCATACGCATCTAAAATTTCACCGATTTGATTGATACCTTCACGTCCTTTTTCGAACGTATCGGTTAATTTGGCGTCATTCACGACGCCCATTCCTGTTTTAGACGATTCAACGACCTGCGTAGCTTCTTTAGCCCATTGATCGAATAAAGAATGAAAGTTATTGAAATTTTGCTCAATTGTTAACTTCGTTTCGCTATGTACCGTTTGAAGCAAATGCTTTTCATTTAATATAGCGGTCGCTTGACCGACACGATCGTTTGCCTGCTTAATGTTTTCTTGAAAATTCTTCATCTGAACGGCTTTCTCTTCCGCACTTAACGCACCAGAGACAATCAGCTGATATGCGGTCAACGCTTGATACATATCGCGATCGGCGTTCAAAATCAGTGAGGTGCTCTTGTCCGTAGTTTCATACAGCGTAGAAGTGAGCTTACTTGCGTTAGCCTCATTGAGCTGCAACAGATACATGCTTGTTCCCACATACAACAAGGAAGGGACCAACAGTAAAAGAAGTAGCCTTACGCGTATTGAAAGTAGTTTTGCCATTGTTGTTTAACCCCCGTCTGTTTGAATAAGTCCTTATCATAGCAGAAAGTAATTTAGACGGTGTTAGAAAACTGTTAGAGATCAAAATAAAAATAAGCCCGACGGATTTAGCACCATCGGACTTATCATCATTATATACGGAGAGAGAGGGATTCGAACCCTCGCACCGCTTACGCAGTCTAACCCCTTAGCAGAGGGTCCCCTTATAGCCACTTGGGTATCTCTCCAAAAGATATGGCTCCCCGAACAGGACTCGAACCTGTGACAACTCGATTAACAGTCGAGTGCTCTACCAACTGAGCTATCAGGGAATGAAGTATTATTATTTTATTATGAAGGTGCCGGTAAGTCAAGTGTATACGATTTCAACTTTCCCCTACATTTTCCACAGGCGTATTTCCGCACATCCATCTTACGCTTACGATAATATTCAGTCTTGCAATTCACGCATTCCAACCTATATTTATAGGCTTGTTTCTTCGATGGCCGCGGAAGCGATTGACAAAATCGACTGCCTCCGACTTGTTTCAGCAGCTTTTTGAAATCGTAATCCCGGTGTTGGTACCCTCTTTTAAGTATATGCAGATGATAATGACACAGCTCATGCTTAATAATCTTCTCGATTTCATCATGGCCGAACGACTCCCACTGCACCCAGCTAATCTCGATATCATGGGATTTGGTGAAGTAACGCCCGCCCGTCGACCTTAATCTTCGGTTAAACCGCGCTTGATGAACAAAAGGTCTACCAAACGATGCCAAAGAGATCTGTTCCACCCATTGCTGCAGTTCCCGATCATCCATAAGCAATCCTCCAAAAGTGAAGAAATCCTTCGAAGCCTAATCCTTTTATTTTGGAAGGAGCGACCATTTTCCACAGAAATAAGCTTCGCATCATTTTCTAGAACGCTCCTTTGCCAAGTTCTCACTTGAATTTGTACCGTATCTACGGCTATACTGTCAAGTAGAAAAGAAGAACGAAAGCTTTACAGAGAGGGGATTTAACGATTATTATGCCACAAATGCGATATGCCATTCTAAAGCTTGAACAGCAACTGGAATTTGTAGAAATGCCTTCCTCCTATATGTATCAATTGACAGCACTTAATCAACGCCTGCACAAAGAAGTAGATAAGCTTACTGCTGATGATGTACCTCAACTTCCAAGAGTGATCGCTGAGTGCGATAACCTGGAACTCATCGGCTCCGCCTATACGCTCGTCCACGGATTAGAGTACATTAATCGGTTAGAGCAAACTTTTGCCGGCATTCAAGAAAAGTCGTACCCGCTCGTCTCTCTCCTGACAGAAATTCGCGCGCTGCAAGCTCAGCTCGAACAATGGTATGAAGAAGAGTACGAAGCTTAGTTCGTGAGCTAACTAACGCCAAAGCCAATAAATACGGACCTGCACGCAAACCGCCTATTCTTCATATGCTGTTACTACATAGCGAGGAAGGGGATGGGCACATGCCGCAATGGCTTTGTAATCAATTAATGCGGGCCTTCCAGAACAAAAACCGCAGACAAATCCGTTTATTAAACGATAGCTGGTTCTTCTACCGCACCCGCCGCTCCCAAGAAGAGTGGCCTGATACCCAATCAACCGACGGACCCGGCAAGCGTAAATATTAATGAGAGTAAACTGGTACCTCTTAGGAGTTATCAGTTTTTTTCTTGAATAGAAATTCGACATAATTTGTAAAAAAACTATTGCGTTCTTCCCATAACACCTCTATAATGTAAATAAATGTATAACATTGTCGGAGTGAAGCACACCCCGGTTGCAGCATGGTCTGCGCCGGAGGTGTGTTTTTTTCGTCCATTTTGGTAAAGGGGGCTTTGTCGTGGAGAAATTTAAAGGTAAAAATAGAACCAACCGTCACTATGTGTCGGTAACAGACGAAGGATTTCTGCATAATCTTACTCAAGCCGAAGCACTATTTCTGAAGTCAATCTGGTGGCCTATCGCCCTTCATGATGAAGAAATTTGGAAATCCGAACATCCTATAAGCCATCTTGGAAGTAGTAAATCCGTTGACGGATTTTGGTTCACTCAAAATGGAGCCAGGCTTTTCATCGAAATTAGCGAACTTCGTTCTGACAGGCTCAGTATGCAAGAGTTCTGCGATCACATGCAGCTCCATAATGAACTCATGTTGGGAGGATGGCAGGTATTAAAGTTGAATCCCATTCAAGTTGAAAATGATCCAATTTCATGCCAAAAAATGTTGCGTCATGCACTTGATTTGGCTAAAACGAAAAAATCAGCGCCTTCACTCCCTGCACCGCAAGATCCATGGAAATTAAGGAAACAGCAAATTATTGAAATCGCGAAACGCCGAAATGGAAAAATCAGACCCAAGGAGGTAGCCGCTGAATTTAATGTAAATATTCGTTCGGCTGCCGAATGGCTCAAGCAATTTGCGAAAGAGGGTTTACTATCGTTTGTAAGTGGTCCCAAGACGTCGAGGTTTTATATTTTAAATGAAGGTGTACATTAGTTCGAATCTCTACACAACATTTGATTAATTAAAGGAGGGATGTCTGAATCTAGCAGCAACATGACTACAGAAAAGGAGGTGGGGCTAACTAGACAAGTCCAAATAAAAGGAAAGAGGGCGATGCTTCAACAAATTCAGCTATACGGATGAAAGGGGGAAGTTCTGTAAACCTAATTACAACCGAATATACTGGAGGAATCATGCCGAGTAGAAAGTAAAAAAGCCCAGTGAATTTGATCACTAGGCTCTTCTCTCCAAATTTTATTGGGGCTTTTTCATCGTCAAACTGACACGGCCTTTTTTTAGGTCAACGCTCAATACCCAGACTTTCACGATATCGCCTACGGATACCACGTCCATCGGATGTTTGACGAAGCCGTTGCTCAGTTGAGAGATGTGCACGAGCCCGTCGTTTTTGATTCCGATATCGACGAAGGCACCGAAGTCGATGACATTGCGCACTGTACCGGTGAGCTCCATGCCCGGCACAAGATCCTCAAGCTGCAGCACGTCTGTGCGGAAGATCGGCGCGGGGACTTCGTCCCGCGGATCCCGCCCAGGTCGCTGCAGGCTGTCCAGGATGTCCCGCAGCGTCGGGACACCAACGCCCAGCTTCGGAGCCAGTTCCTCTGGCTCCACGGTCTGCAGCAGCGACAGGAGCTGCTGCGAGCCCAGCTGCGCCAGTTCCAGGCGCAGCTCCTTAAACAGCCGATCCACGACGTCGTAAGACTCCGGGTGGATCGGGGTGTTGTCGAGCGGATTGCGGCCGCCCGAAATCCGCATGAAGCCGACGCACTGCTCGAAGGTTTTCGCGCCGAGGCGCGGAACCTTCGACAGCTCTTGTCGGCTGCCAAACTTGCCGTTCTCCTCGCGATACTTCACGATGTTTTTGGCTAGTGTCGCGTTGACGCCAGACACATAGGACAAGAGCGAAGGGGACGCGGTGTTCAAGTCCACGCCGACATGGTTCACGGCCGACTCTACGACGGCCTTCAGATTCTCGTCGAGCCGTTTCTGCGAGACGTCGTGCTGGTACTGCCCGACGCCGATCGCCTTCGGCTCGATCTTCACGAGCTCCGCGAGCGGGTCCTGCAGCCTCCGCGCGATCGAGATCGCGCTGCGCTCGGCTACGTCGAGCTCCGGGAACTCCGTCTGCGCCAGCTTCGACGCGGAGTACACGCTCGCCCCCGCTTCGCTGACGATCAAGTACTTGAGATTGCGCTCCTTGATCTCGCCAATCAGCTCCGCAACAAACTGCTCCGTTTCACGGGAAGCCGTTCCGTTACCAATGACGATCAGCTCTACGCCATACTTGCTGATCAGTTGCTTGAACTTCGCCTTCGCTTCCGCGACCTTATTATTCGGAGGGGTCGGATAGGTAACGGCGATTTCAAGCATTTTACCGGTGTCGTCGATGACGGCAAGCTTACAGCCCGTCCTGTAAGCCGGATCGACACCGAGCACGACATGACCTTTGACTGGAGCTTGGAGCAACAGATTACGCAGATTTTCCGCGAAAATCTTAATCGCTTGCTCCTCGCCCATCTCAGTCATTTCATTACGCACTTCTCGCTCAATGGAAGGAGCAATCAATCTCTTATAAGCATCTTCAACGATAGCTCGTAGCACATCTTGAACCACAGATTGTCCTTTGATGATTTGACGTGCAATGTATTCATGTATTTTATCAACCGGTGCGTCCAAACTAACCTTTAACACTTCTTCCCGCTCACCGCGATTGATCGCAAGGATACGGTGTGGTGGCAGCTTACGTACAGGCTCTTGGTATGCGTAATACATTTCATAGACGGATTCCTGCTGGGCATCTTTAGCCTCTGTCCGAAGAATCCCCTGGTCATGGGTGTAACGACGCACCCAAGCCCTTATTTTCGCGTCATCCGCGATATTCTCGGCAATGATGTCCATCGCGCCTTGGATCGCGTCAGTGGCGCTATTAACCTGCTTGTTCGCGTCTATGTAACGCGTAGCTTCTTGCTCGAGCGAGCCTTGGCGAGGCTGCTTCCAGATCCAATCGGCGAGCGGCTCCAGACCGCGCTCTTTGGCCACGCTGGCTCTTGTCTTCCGCTTTTGACGATAAGGTCTATACAGGTCTTCGACCTCTTGCAGCTTGGCAGCCGTCTCGATGGACTTACGCAGTTCATCGGTAAGCTTGCCCTGCTCATCGATGAGGCGCACGACTTCGATCTTCCGATCCTCGAGGTTGCGCAAATATTGCAAGCGCTCCTCAATGTCACGCAGCTGATTCTCGTCGAGCTCGCCCGTCATCTCTTTGCGGTACCGCGCGATGAAAGGAATCGTATTGCCTTCGTCAAGCAGCCCTACCGTTGTTTTCACCTTGCCTGTCGGCAGCTGCAACTCCGTCGAGATTTGCTTGAGGATTCGCTCTTGAATTTCAGCTTTCTTTTCTTCAGAGAGCTGAACCTTTTCTCTAGGCTCTTCCATTTCCGACACTTTCCCTTGTCCTGAGGAAGCGTCTGCAGTTGTCGTGCCCGTCATTCCGCCTTCCTCTTTGGCGTGAAACATTTTCTGCAAGTACCTGTTCAACAATGTCACCATCATTCCCCAATTCTTCAATTATGTATATTTACAGTCCGTATAACCAAACAAACCAAAAAACGAGGGGTATCTCTCGCCCTCGTCCGTTCCAGATCGTATTCAAAATTCTATCAGTCCCACGCTAATTTGCAAAGCGTCGTCAACCTTCCGCATCGTCTCTTCGTCCAAATGCGTGATTTTGTCCGTAAGCCGCTGCTTATCGATCGTACGGATTTGTTCCAGCAGAATCACAGAATCCCGATCGAACCCGTGCGTTTCTGCATCAATTTCGACGTGCGTGGGAAGCTTTGCCTTTTGGATTTGAGCGGTAATCGCTGCAACAATCACGGTGGGGCTAAAGCGGTTGCCGATATCATTTTGGATCACTAGAACAGGACGAACGCCTCCCTGCTCGGACCCGACCACCGGCGAAAGATCTGCGAAAAACACATCGCCACGTTTCACAATCACCTTCTACACCCCGCTTACTAAGCGATCAAGCGTATTGTCCGCTTCTTCCTCCGCTTGAAAAGCTTCAGATGCCATGCTGAGATTGATTTTCGCCATCTCCATATAGCCGCGCTGCATGGATTCGCGCAGACTGCGCTTTTTACGCTCAATCAAATAAAGCTTCATAGCCTGGCGAATAAACTCGCTGCGATTCGAATTCTCTTTCTCGACAATGCCATCGACCTCTTGCAGCAGATTGTCAGGTAAGCTAATCATGATCCTTTTCGTATTATGCGCATTATTCAAATTCTCGCACCCCCAGAAACGATACAAAAACAATATTACCAGTATGTCATCATGAAAACCAAATTATACAATAGATATATGCCTTGGGTATATCAATTATGTTACACAACCGGATATCAGACATTCCATACGTAGTATTCGATAACATATCCTGAAAATCCTCTTAAATGTCTTCAAATTTTACATGGTAATTTTATGAAGCCACGCACAGAACTAGTACCGATGCCGCATCAAAGGATTAATTGCATCCTCGCGTATACCATTACGGACATATACCTTGGCTACACGGTGCGATATCATACAAATAAATTCATAATTAATCGTACCAAGCTGCCCGGCTACATCCTCTACTGTAATGCGCTCCCCATCCTGCTCTCCTACGAGCACAACCTCATCGCCTGCCTGCACGTCAGGTACTTCTGTTACATTTGCCATACACTGATCCATACAAATTCGTCCGACAATCGGCACCCGCCGACCACGAATAAGAGCCTCTGCTTTCGTCGAAAGCATCCGGGAAAAACCATCCGCATAGCCGATCGGCAAGGTAGCAATCTTTTCATCCGACTTCGTGAAGTAGATGGTACCATAGCTGATTCCGGAATTTGGCGGCAGCGTTTTGAGATGTACGATTCCTGTTTTCAAACTAAGTACCGGCTTCAGCTCGATCTTCTGCTTGTTAACCTCCTCAGAGGGGTAGAGACCGTACATACTGATGCCCAGACGCACCATGGAGTACGTTAGATTCGGCAAATCGATAGCCGCCGCACTATTGCCCGCATGTATAAACGGAAATTCAATTTCCTTCTTTTTAAAATGATCCACAATCCGCTCAAACCTGCGGTATTGCTCTATCGTATACGTTTTGTCAATCTCGTCGGCATTTGCATAGTGCGTAAATAAACCCTCAACCACAACATTCGGCAAGGCTAATGCCTGCTCGATGAATGGAATGGCATCCTTCTCCGTATTCAGACCAAGGCGTCCCATGCCAGTGTCCAGCTTTACATGGATTTTGAGTTTCTTCGCTTGTTCTGGATCCTTCTGCTCCTGAGCCTGCTTTCGAAGAGCATCCAAAACCTCTCGACTATAAACAGCGATCGTAATATCCTGTTCCCGGGCCATTTCGACCCCTTCAGGCGGTGTATAGCCCAAAACTAAAATGGGAGCCGTTATGCCCGCATTACGCAGCTCCAGCGCTTCGTCAAAGAAAGCTACACCTAAATAGTCTACACCCACAGCAATCGCCTCTTTGGAAACCGCTACAGCACCATGGCCGTAGGCATCGGCTTTAACGACCGCCATTAGCTTCATACCTTCCGGAAGCACCTTTTGAAATCCCTCTATGTTACTGCGAAGAGCATCTAATGATATCTCAACCCATGTTGGCCGATAAAAAGCATCCATTGCCGTCCACCTCTTTTTCCAATTGCAAAGGACAAGGGAAGACCCACTCTCCTTCGAGCAGGACTCCCCTTTCCTTTTTCCGAACCCGTTCGGACCCATATTCTCTATGTTAAGCTTTAATATGAAAAGCTGTCAACCTTACTTTCCAATTGTTTTCCAGATCGCGAGCACATTTACTACAAACAGCACTTCTTGTATTTCTTACCGCTTCCTCCAGGAAACTTTGTTCCATAGGGCGTCCAGGACAACGATGCATGCTCGGCATCCATTAATGAAAGAAATATTTCTTCTGCAACCGAGGATTCAGTTATTCCCTGTCTTAACAAATCAGTCCTCAAGATCGTCGGCAAAAAACCAATCCTGCATCAAGTCTTCATCGTCATCAGTATCCATATAACTGTCAAATCGCTCATAGAAAAATTCTTTATTCTTGCAAACCCGTAAAATGTCGCTGTACTGCGTGGAGGATATTTTGCCTACTCGTTGTAAGTATTGCGCCCACTTTTTGAACGACGACAAGAAAGCAGACAACTCCGTCTTTGTACTGTTCAGTACCTTAGATATATAAAAATTGCCGAGGAAGTCAACAACCGTTCCTCCATCAAATTCGTCATAACCGATATCATAACGCATGAAGTAAGCTTCAGTTACAAACAGTATCCGACTCACATGCTTTTCCACGGTATCCGATTTTAACTTCCCACCATCATTCAGCTGTTTGGCAAACAGATCAATTTCTGATTTCCAGAACTGAAGCTTCTTTTCCCATTCTCGGTCAAAACCGCTCATGACGTATGCTTTACTCCCTGCCTTTTTCAAATAAGTTTTTTCTTTATAGTACTTTTTGTTACATACAAAAACAAGGGAAGACCCGCTCCCAAATGAGCAGGACTCCCCTTTGTTTTATTTTCCAGACTGCCCTTCAGTGGCCATCGCGACTTTAATCATTTCTGAAGTAGGCAGATCTCCTGTTGAGAGGCGGAACTCTACGCCATCATCCGTCCAAGTCAACGTCTTCTTATCATCACCCGTAAGAACAGCTATTGTATAGCCTAGATCTACGATTGTCCCAGGTTGCAAAGACACTGTCTTCGACTGTGGTCTTACCTCAACGATGCTGTAATTGTACTTGCCTTTGTATCGCAGCAACACCGCTGGGTCCTCACCAAGCTTCATGTCAGTAATGTCTTGTTTTACCACATCTTTAGGGATGTAGGATGGCTCAATAATACCAATATTTTGCGGTTTGCTTGCCGCGGCGTTAGACTTGCTGTCAGCTGTCGGTTTTGTGCTTGTTGAGTTTGAAGTGCCTGAAGTACCGGTTGTTCCTGAGGTACTTGTATTGCCAGAAGCTCCGGTTGCACTCGATCCTGACTTTCCTGTAGTGCCTGTATCCTTTTGGCCTTGGGTAGCCTTGCCCGTTTGACCGATAGCTTGGTCGGATTGTCCACCCGTAGCCGTCAAGTTTTTATCCGTTACACTCGCATTAGCCGTTGTAGGCAACGTTTGTTGAGACATATTCCAGCTCGTCATGTTGCGCTCCATTTGGAAATAGTCCTTATCAAACTTCGCATCAAACTCAAACTTCGTAAAATTCACCTGAACCATCACATTCTGGTTCGCATCCGACACCTGCACCTGCAGAGGCGCCAGTGTTTTCTTGTTCAGCCAGATCTTCTGGCGGGACAGCATTTCGTTCTGGTAGTTCGCTGCTACATCGAACACATACGCATCATTCTCCGTCGTAAACTGACGGTCTTTATCCGCGACGATACTCTTCGCTAAAGACTGGAACAAATACACCTGGCCTTGATTCTCCGGCCAATCGCTTTGGAATCGGAAGCTCTTCTTCAAATGAGGCGTCAGGACAAACACGCCCTCCTCATTACGCAGCACGATCTGCGTAACATCCTTCTGTGCATTCGTCAACGAAATCCGATAAAAATGCTCCGGCGAAAACGCCACCTCCACCGCATACTCCTGCGGCTGCTGTCCCGTATGCAGAATCATGCTCCCTGAAGCTTGATAACTGCCCGGCTTGCTGATCACATGATCCAAATCCTTTACAATGGATCCTGCATCCTTTTTCCCGATCCCGCATCCTGCGAGAACAACTGCTAAGCTCAACATGATAGCTACCATCATCCATGTGACCCGGCGCATCGAATCATCCCCTCACTGCTTGATTAACATCACTAGTACATGCATATGAGGGGACTTGGCCGATTATGCAGACGAGTTGGGGGCTTGGCTTAGAAAAAGGAAACTCGTGAAAGTTTAAGAAACTTTTCAGCTTGTAGACATACTTCCTTCACAATCCTCTGTCATGATCGTTGTCATATACATACACATAGACCGGAGGAACATAAATGAATGCAAATCAAAAAATCGCGCTCCAAGCATCGCGGGGAGTAGCGGCTTTCTTTGTCTTGTTATTCCATGCATCAGCGATGTCCTACAAATATTTTCAATATGATCTTTTCGGGGTTAGTTCCATCGGGCGATCGGGAGGTCTTGATTTTTTCTTCGTACTGACCGGATTTCTGCTATTTAGTGCTTACGGCAGCCGGATCGGCTCTAAAATGACTATCCTTCCTTATCTGTCTAATCGTCTCATCCGGATCTATCCCTTTTACTGGTTAATCACACTAATCGTATTACCCGTTTATTTCCTCGTTCCAAGCTTTGGCTATGGGTATGAAACCCACAAAGATACGATTATCCGTTCGCTACTGTTGCTGCCTCAGGCTCATGGTCCCATTTTGCCGGTCGCCTGGTCTTTAAGTTACTTTTTACTGTTTTACCTGCTATTCAGCCTAATTATGGCCATTGGAAAAAAGCCCGCGTATCTATTCGCTTCTATCTGGATGATATTAACGCTTTGTCATGTCTTGAATGTACCCCTGATTGGCGCCGATATTGACCGACATTTTTATCTAAATTTTCTATTCAGTGAAGTTAACTTGGAATTTGCCGTAGGCTGTTTACTTGCCAAATGGATGCAGCAGCATCGGAGTTATCACTATAAGCTCCTACTGATCGTCGGGGCACTGGGATTCTTCCTTATATGGCTTAACAACAAGTACGCAGTTGTCCCTTTTCACGACTACCTGCTGTATGTCATTCCAGCTACATTCGTTCTGCTAGGAGCTGCTTCCGTTCCAGATCAACTGCGTCTAACCCGTTGGGTTCAGGTGCTCGGCAAGCTAGGAAATGCATCGTACACCATCCTGCTTACGCATCTATTGTTCATTTCGATCATCATGAAACTGTCCAAAGCCAGTCATTTGGCTGGAAAAATCGGATTCTTTTGGACGGATATGATAGTTGTAACTTTGACAATCCCACTCTGTTATACAGTTTACAAACTGGGCGAAAAGCCCCTTGTTGCCGTACTCAAAGGCACGTTGAAATGGACCCCTTCGAAATCTCCGAAAGTTGTTTCTTAAGCAAAATGAGATAAACCCCTATCGAGGTCTTTCGATGATGAGCGACCTCGTTTATATGTAGGTTTATTCGCCAATCAGAAAGTCTTCATCGCGCTTTAGCGCTTTAGTGAACTTATCTTTCTGATGTGGTAAAAAGGCTGCTTTGAGCATATTTCAGCCCAAGCAGCCCTCCATTCAAAAAACCTTCTATTTACTTCACCCACATAAAAACAATTCCGGCTATAATGGCCGCCCAAATCAGGGAGCCGAACACAACACCAAAAATCAAACCTTTGCCAATCGATAGGTTATCTTCCTGGTAAGCGTCTTCATGATCTATCATAAAAAAACCTCCCCGCATATCCAGTATATGCACTAGTATGGGGGAGATGTTGGCGAATTATGCCGTCGATAGAAAAAAATTTCAATATGCGTTTTTATTTATAAAACCGTTAATAATCGTTCTCCAAATAATTTTAATATCAAATAAAAAAGTCCAATTTTCGATATAAAAAATGTCATGCTTGATACGCTCTTCGATGGAAGTATCTCCCCGCAACCCATTACTCTGTGCCCATCCTGTGATACCTGGACGAATATGATGCTTTACCATGTACTTCGGTATTTCTTCTTTAAATTGTTCCACGAAATATGGACGCTCCGGGCGCGGACCAACCACGCTCATATGCCCAAAAAGCACATTAAAAAACTGCGGCAGCTCATCCAGACTCGTTTTGCGAAGGAACGTTCCGACTTTCGTCCGCCGCGGGTCATTCTCGACCGTCCATTGCGTGTTGGAGGCATCCTCAGGCAGCACTTTCATCGTTCGGAATTTATACATCATAAACCTTCTTCGGTTAAGGCCTACGCGTTCTTGTTTGAAGATGATGGGGCCTGAGGAGGTCAGTTTAATGGCTACGACAGATGCCAGCATAACCGGTAGCGTGATAATGATTGCCACTGCAGCGAAGACAATGTCGAACACTCTTTTGAAGAGGCGATTTCGTAACTCGTCCAGTGGAATGTCACGTACATTAATCAGCGGCATATCGGCAAAATTGTCGAAATACGGTCTTGATGGCAAGAAGTCATAGAAATCAGGGATAATGAGCGTTTTGACACCGATCTTCTCACATACATTGATAATACTTCCAAACTTACGATGTGCGTCTAGAGGCAGAGCAATGATAACTTCATCCACAATCAGTTTGTTCAAAATCGATTCCAAATCGTCAATGGTACCAATAATCGGTTTGTAATGCTGATAGGAGACTTCATGTTTCTCCTGAAAATCATCAAGAAATCCTACAACCTCATAACCCAATTCAGGATGTTGCTTCAGCTTCGTGTAAAATTGACGACCTAATGAGCCGGCTCCCAATATTAGAACAAACTGTTTGTTGTACCCTTTTTGCCGGAATCGTTTGAGTGAAACTTTTACCAAGTATCTGTACATGCTTATGAACAGAATGTTGTTTACAAGAAACAATAAGAGGTAAGAGCGGGATACATCTACTTCTTTAAGGATAAACAACAAACTTAGCAGCAAAAGTAAGCTGAATGAATGCACTTGAATGATTTTCAACACTTCAAAAGAGAATCTCTTCCTTCTTTTCGGCGTGTAGAAACTTACAAAGTAACTAATCCCTATAGCTATCAAACCATAGGCAACGCTCCACATCATATAGTGCCTAAAAGGCAACGGCCCATCGAAAGGCACCCATCCGCTCTTAAATTTAATCCACCACGAAAAAAGAAAGACGAGCTGGATACACACAAAATCGACGACCGCATATAGTTGTGTTAAAAATCTCTGACTTTGCCGAATCATATGTATCTCACCTCGTCGGACGCAGTTTATTAGTTAAAAGAGAAAGTACGAATTTCAAGCCAACACCCGCATATACCATCGCATTGATGGGCCAGGAATATTGATACTGATAGTGCTTCTTGTGAAACAGAATCATCGCACGATGGAATTCATATATGATTTTAAAAGGTTTCTTGCGGCTGCTCGCACCTTTGTAATGAATGATTTGAGTTCGAGGGTAATAGTAATTCACCCAGCCTGCTTGTTTAATTCTATAACACCAATCGATGTCTTCTCCATACATAAAAAATTCCTCATCAAGCATCCCGACCTGGTCTATGGCCTCACGGCGTACCAGCATGAAGGCTCCGACGAGTGAATCAATCGGATATTCTTGATCCGGGTCGAGATAGCCAAGCTGGTACTGATTGAAGCGCGGGATGTTTGGGAATAGCTTGGAGAACCCAAATGCGTAATAGAAGGATGCTGAGGGCGTCGGAAAGCCCCTTTTACAGGCTTTATCGAGTGAACCGTCCGGCAGAACGATTTTGCAGCCGCTAGCTCCTACGTCAGGGTGAGAATCCATGAATTGAAGCATGGTCTCTAGAGTGTCGAGTTGAACGACCGTGTCCGAGTTTAGAAGTAATACGTACCGACCTTTGGCGATTTTAATGCATTGGTTATTGGCTTTAGAGAAACCTACATTTTGGTCATTGGCGATGCACGTTACTTGCGGAAAATGCTCTACAACAGCCTGCAAGGTGTTGTCACTAGATGCATTGTCAATTAAAATCACTTCATATTTGTAAGATGTGGTCGACGCGAAAACCGATTGCAAACAATTGAGAGTTAGCTCGCGTGTATTATAGTTTAAGATGATAACACTTAAATCCAATAGAATAACCTCGTTTTTATTTAATCTATGATAATTATACCATGGTAAACCTTAATTTTTCATAAAAAAAGTAAGACTAGTTTTAGCTAATCTTACTCTTATCTAAAGCATTTATATATGTCGTGATGTGTTGCTTTTCGGTTACTTTGAATGATACTTCTCTTCTCGCAAAGCTCTGGAAGCTTTCGCAAGAAGCTTGACCAAGCCCCAAGCAGCTTAGGCTCACGAATTAGAGCATAACCAAAGCTTAAGATCTCATAGACCAGAAGTGGAAAGAAATTTTTAACGATATTAAAAAGTCGATCATTTTTCCAAATCATTTTATACCGATTTATGTACGATAGTCTTCTTACAAAGAGCGGCTTGCTGCTCCTTCCGCCTTCTTTCCAGCCTCTTTCATGATATGCAATCGCAGAAGGCTCGAAATACGCTTTCCAGCCCATAATCTGAGCTCTCCACGCGACGTCTACGTCCTCTTTGTAAGCAAAAAAGTCCTCATCAAAGAACTCGCCATTGACGCTGATATCATCAATCATTCTCCGGGCATACATCGCGGCCGCTCCGGAAACGCCGAAGACCTCGCCTGCCTGATTGTATGATTCACTCGGTTCATTTGCCCCTCTGTCAAACGCTCTTCGCGCTTTGTTGATCACAAGCCCCGTACTGTCAATGCGTGTTGGATCTCCCTTGAACAATAGCTTTCCAGTGGCACTCCCAATATGACTATTTTTTTCTAAGGCGACGATTAAATTGTGAATATACCCCTGATCTAAAGCTACATCCGGATTTAATACAAGGCAATAATCAGAATTGGATAGCTTGATTGCTTGATTGTGGCCGCCTGCAAATCCATTATTTTTGGTATTCCTAACGATCGTGCACCTATGAGACCAGTTCTCTAACTTCATTAACGTACGGTCACTAGAAGCATTATCAATCACAATAACTTGAGAGATTGAGTATTTTTGACCAAAAACGGCCTTCAGACATTCATCAATATGCTCGGCACTATTATAAGTAATAATGTGGACGCTAACTTTATTCATCCTTCGATCTCTGGCAGCTCCTTTTAACAAAAAGACCTTTTTTTTTAGATTATTTGCTGTCGAATCAGGTACTCGATAATGCGCTGTGCTGACTCCACAATGGAGTAATTTCCCGTTTCAATATTCAATTCTGGTGAACTTGGAGTCTCATAAGGTGCTGAAATTCCAGTAAATTCTTTAATTTCACCCTTCCGTGCCTTTTGGTATAGTCCTTTTGGATCTCGCTGCTCGCAGATTTCAATGGAACAGTTCAAGTAAACTTCAATAAATTCATCATCGTCAAACAATGATCTGACCATTTCCCGATCAGCTTTATATGGCGAAATAAATGCTGATAAAACAAGCACTCCCGCATCTACGAATAACTTGGTTACCTCACCAATTCTTCGAATGTTCTCTTTTCGATCTTCGGTACTAAAACCTAAATCCTTATTAAGACCAAGTCGCATGTTATCTCCATCGAGAATATATGTTCGAATTCCTCTTGTGTAGAGTTGCTTTTCGACTTCATTAGCCAAGGTTGACTTCCCAGATCCAGACAAACCTGTAAACCATAAAACACAACTCTTATGGTGATTAAGAACATTACGATTCTGTTTATTAATAGTTGAATTTTGAAAAGTTAGGTTTTTAGATGAGGTTTCTATGATGTAGCACCACCCTTAATATTCATCAATGTACGATTTCCATCGTCATGATAACCTACTCTTCCTTGCTCTTAAGCATGTTATTACCAGAGACAAAATTAATGAAGAAAACAAAACTACACAAACCATTACACAGGTTCAAGTAGTCTCATTTTTTGTTCGCTTCACTTTACTTTTGCATACTTAGCAAATTGCTTAAGAAATTCTTTTAATCCCTCACGCCAATGTCTTAAATCTTCAAAACCATTTGCCCGAATCGCCAAGTGTTCCATAGCAGAATAACGCGGTCTACGCGCTAGCCTTGGAAATTCCTCAGTTGTGCAAGGCTCTACCTTTATATGTAAACCTAACTCTTCAAAAATGGCACAAGCAAAATCAAACCACGAACAAATTCCAGAATTAGAAGCATGGTATACACCAAATTTCTCGGTTTGTACTAAACGTTCAAGGAACCGGGCGAGATCTACCGTATAAGTCGGAGCACCGATTTGGTCATTTACAACCTTTAGAGTTTCACTTTCTTGAGCCAGCTTGAGCATCGTTTTTACGAAATTATCTCCATAGAGCCCGTATATCCACGAAGTTCTGACAATAAAATAGCGAGAAGATATTGATTCGACAAGTCTCTCTCCAGCCCTTTTTGACTTACCATACACGCTCTGGGGATTCGTATTATCATACTCCCTGTACGGTTTCGAACCATTCCCATCAAAAACATAATCCGTGCTGATATAGCATAGCTTAGCCCCGATTTTTTCGGCTGCGACAGCAATATTTCTTGTGCCAAAGGCATTAATCCTATAGGCCAAGTCCTCTTCCGTTTCGGCCCGATCCACTGCTGTGAAAGCAGCGCAATGGATAATAATTTCCGGTTTAAAATTGGAAAGCACTCGTGAACACTGTTCTTCATTGGTTATATCCAGTTGATCTCGCCCTAGACCCTTAACATCATGCTGCTCCTTTAGAAGCCTAACAATATCCTGTCCTAATTGACCGTTGGCCCCAGTTACTAATATATTCATTATTTGAACCCTAGATTCGAACCATACTGCTGGGCAAAATATTTCTGATACTCGCCAGACTGGATTCGCTTCCACCAAACCTGATTGTCTAGATACCAACGAATCGTTTCATTAATACCTGTCTCAAAATTATGAGTAGGCTTCCAACCAAGCTCGGTCGTAATCTTTGTCGAATCGATTCCATAACGGCGGTCATGTCCAGGTCGATCCTTTACATATTGAATAAGAGACTCCGGCTTGCCCAATTCACGAAGAATCGTTTGTACGATGTGAATATTCGTTCTTTCGTTATTACCACCAATGTTATAAACCTCCCCATTAACGCCTCTATGTAACACCAAATCGATCGCGCTGCAGTGATCTTCGACATACAACCAATCACGGATATTTAGCCCATCTCCGTACACAGGCAGCGGTTTATCAGCCAGGGCGTTAGCGATAATAAGAGGAATGAGCTTTTCAGGAAACTGATACGGCCCGTAGTTGTTGGAACAACGTGTGATGTTCACAGGTAGACCAAAGGTTTGGTGATAAGCACGAACGAGCAGATCAGAGCCAGCTTTGCTTGCTGAATAAGGACTATTCGGAGCCAGCGGAGTTTCTTCTGTAAACAGCCCTGTTTCCCCTAATGTTCCATAAACCTCGTCCGTAGAGACATGAACGAACTTTTTAACGCCGTACTTTTTCGCGGCCTCAAGCAGTACCTGCGTACCAAGTACATTAGTCTTCACGAATACATCGGGCTCTAAAATACTTCTGTCCACGTGTGATTCCGCGGCGAAATTAATAACAACATCTATGCCTTCCTCAAAGAGACCGCTAACAAGCTCTTGGTTAGTAATACTTCCTTCTACAAAGGTATATTTACTTTTATTTTCGATATTCGTAAGGTTCTCCAAATTGCCTGCGTACGTCAATGCATCCAGATTAACAATTTTATAATTCGGATAACGGTTAACCATGTAATGAACGAAGTTGCTGCCGATGAATCCTGCTCCACCTGTGATAAGTAGTTTCATCAAAAGACTCCAATAAGATTATTATTTTTGTGTTACTTGTTTTAGATAATCTAAAAGATCGTGTTTTAACTCGGGATGTACTAAAGCAAAATCTATCGTTGTTTTAATAAATCCTAATTTCTCCCCAACGTCGTACCTTGTCCCCGTAAAATCATACGCATACACATTTTCAGCATCATTTAACGCCGATATAGCATCTGTTAATTGAATTTCCCCACCACGCCCAGCTGGTATTGTTTCCAAAATCTCAAATATATTAGGGGTTAATATATACCGTCCCATGATGGCTAGATTAGAATTAGTAACATCTGCCGTTGGCTTTTCAAATAATTTTTTTGCCTTATACACACGTTCACTCATCTCTTCAGCTTCAATAATCCCGTAACGTGAACGTTCCTCATCACTAACTTGCTTTACCCCAATTATAGAGGCTTTATAATCTCCAAATAGATCAATCATTTGCTTTAAACAAGGTGTTTCAGAAACTACAATATCGTCTCCAAGGAGTACTGCAAAGGGCTCATCACCAATAAATTTACGTGCACACCAAATCGCATGACCAAGTCCCTTAGGTTCCTTTTGTCTAATATAATGAACATCAGCTAGCTGTGAGGGCTTCTGAACTTCATTCAAAAGATCAAATTTACCTTTATCATACAAAGTTTGCTCTAATTCAAAATAATTATCAAAATGATCCTCAATGGCTCTTTTCCCTTTGCCAGTTACGATAATAATATCTTCAATTCCAGAAGCAACAGCCTCTTCAACTATGTATTGAATAGTCGGTTTATCAACAATTGGAAGCATCTCTTTTGGCATTGCCTTTGTTGCTGGGAGGAATCTTGTTCCTAGTCCAGCCGCTGGAATTATAGCTTTTTTTACTCTCATTTATAGAATCCTCTCATAAGTAACCATTTTATTAAATATGAATATAAGGAAATTTAAAGCAATCACGAAATTAACTCCGCTTCTTTTAGTAGTGGGTATTTTAGGTCTTTATCTGAAAGAACAGGCTTCGATGTTGGCCAGACAATACCAAGATCAGGGTCGTTCCAAAATATCCCCCGTTCGTGCTCGGGCGAGTAATATTCATCGACTTTATAAAGCACCTGTGTATTGGGTACAAGGGTACAAAAACCGTGAGCAAAACCTTTCGGCACAAGTAGCTGACGCTTGTTAGTCTCACTCAGAATAACTCCAACCCATTGACCATAAGTAGGAGACTCCTTACGAATATCTACAGCCACATCATATATTGCTCCTGATACTACACGAACAAGCTTAGTCTGAGCTTTTGGATTTACCTGATAATGAAGTCCGCGTAGTACTCCTGCCCCAACTGACAAGGAGTGATTATCTTGAACAAATGAAGTAATAATACCAAGTTCAGCATACTTCAGTTTGCTGTAGCTTTCCATAAAAAAACCGCGATGATCCTCATGGATATCCGGTTCAATTATTAATAAACCATGCAACTTAGTAGAAATCATCAACATAAACTATATACCTCTCATACTTTAAATTCCCCAAACTCAACACCAAGAAAAGTATCTCTGGCTAATTCATTAGCTTTTGCTAATGAGTTATGAGTACCCGCATCAGTCCACCAACCTTGGAGAATATCATAAGTTAGATCATTTCTCGAAATGTATGCATTGTTAACATCCGTAATTTCCAGCTCGCCGCGTCCAGATGGAACTAATGTTTTAATAATATCAAAAACCGAATTATCAAACATATAAATACCTGTAACAGCATATTGACTTTTCGGTTTATGAGGTTTCTCTTCAATTGAAACAATTTTGTTACCTTCTAACACAGGGACGCCATATCTTTGAGGATCTTGAACTTTTTGAATTAGAATCTTGGCACCAGACTTTTGGACTATAAAGTTATTTACGAATGGCACGATCCTGTCTGCAAAGATATTATCACCTAAGATAACAACCATTCGGTCATTATTTACAAATTGTTCTGCCAATCCAAGAGCTTGTGCAATGCCTCCAGCTTCATCTTGCACTTTATATGTGAAGCTGACACCCAATTCCTGTCCACTACCAAGGAGATTGACTACGTCACCCATGTGTTCTTTACCTGTGACAATTAGTATATCTAAAATCCCTGCTTCTTTTAATTTAGCAACGGAATAGAAGATCATGGGATATTTACCTACAGGCAGTAAATGTTTATTTGTAACTTTTGTTAACGGAAACAATCGTGTACCTGTACCTCCCGCCAATATGATTCCTTTCATTCCGCTGCCTCCTAAATAACTGTATTTACACTTCAATTAAACTCATTTTTTTTCGAACTGTTTCAAATCTTCAACTGCTTTAACTAGCTTATCAAAATCAGAAGAAACTATATCGATATATTCTTTTTCAAGCCAATTAATTAAGGAATTTAATGTTTTGATACTTAAAACATCCTCAGCCTCAATTAATCTCAACTTAAAGTAATCAAAGCATAATTTGATTAAAACAGGGGTTAGAGTTGGCAAAACCTCCTTGATATCAGCAGCATATTGGTCATCAAACAGAATAGCAGTTTTTTTGAACTGAGTATGAACTGCATCTGTGTAATCTATCAATAATTTATGCTTTAACCAAAGAATATCATCTTTATTATTTTGCAAAAATTGTTTTTGGGTATCCGTATCTAAATAAAATCGCTCCCCAGCTATTTTATATAAATTTATTGTATCTAGTTGGATTCTACCATTCGATAATTTGTTATCATGAACTAGTGGAATAACAGTATTAATAAAATTAATTATATCTACAGTTTGCCTTGACACACCTTCGTTAGTCTTTATTATTTGTAATTTATCAATTACAAAATTAGATATACCAATTTGTTTTAGAAAAAAGGCTACAGGGCCGTCCTCATATGCAACTGCATCTTCAAACTTATAAGCGATAATATTTTCTTTACCGAAAATATCAATAAACTTTTCTATTCTGTTCTGGTAATAATTTGTTTCATATTTCAATATATTTTCTTTTGCTTCTTCTAAAAATAACCCTGACTTAATACTTTCTTGAATAGATGAGGTCATATAGGATATTAATTCTCTAAAACAAATAACAATCTTTATATTAGCTTCTGGAAGTACCTCATGTAAAAAAACTTTTAATTTTTCAACACCCTCATAACTAAGAAGTGAAATATCTTCTCCAGAAAAAATTATATTATTCGTACTGGTTGTTAGCAATTCATTGATTAATAGCTGCTTGTTTTGCTCATTATATTTTATACAATCTTCTTTAGTTCTATTTGCTACAATATTACCTCCGAATTCCACAGGATTATCCCAAAACATACTTGCTAAAATCCAGCTGTGTCCATCAGGCCAATTTTCCGGATAAAAATATCCATACTTTCTTAAAATATGAATATTGTTACTTAGCGTACTTTGTATGCTAGATGTAGCCGTTTTTTGTGATCCAACGTGTAAATAAACTGTTTTTTTAGATTTGGAATTTTCAAAGTATATTCTTTCTATTAAATCTTTATATTTCCCATCATCGATTTTTGGTAAACAAACCAAAACAATTTCATATACTGGATCAAAAGGATTTTGGTTTTGAATATAAAATTCATAATTTAAGCCTAACTCTTCAATAAATGGCTTTATATTAAAGAAGTCCTTTGGAGTATGATAGAGTGATGCTAAAATAACTGGTTTATCTCTTTTTATTGTTTCGATAGCACCTTTGATAGCTTCAAAATCAAATCCTTCAGCGTCTATTTTAATTACCTTTACATTTGAAATATTGTTTTCAATTACGTAATCATCTAACTTTTTTGTTTTTATCGAATCTTGTTCTTTATAAATATTGCGATGATTTTCCGTATTATAAACTGTTGCTATTGTTTTTTCTCCAGATACATTTACATACTGATCACTTATATCTGATATTGCAAACTGCTCAGCTACTATTAATGAGCTTCGATTGTTTATCTTTGCTGTGTAATTAATATTTTCGATATTCTCTTTCAAAATATCAAATGAGATAACTTTATTTGGTGAATATTCACACATAACAACTGCAGAATCTCCAACGTACCCACCAATATCAACAAAAACTCCATTTTGTATATATTTTTTGTAAATATCCGGCAAATGTTTTAAACCATTATGGTAATAAAATACTGGGATTTCATAATGTGCGCCTTCTGGCAATGTATATCCTTCGATAACTTCGTTAAATTCTTCTATAATTCTTTTCTGTTCACTTAGCTCTTTTTCGTTAAAAATTTTATTAGTATTAAACAAATAATATCCTTTTTGAATTTCAGAAACTTTAGGTAATACATTGATGTATCTATCCCAAACCCCTTCAAGAATTTTTATATCTTCTACACTGAGATTCCGAAATAACTTTTGTTTTTGCTCATCTATATTATTATTTGCCCTTTCATATTCTTTAAAGACATCAGCCCAAACCCATGAATGACCTGGTGTAAATGCTTCAAAATTAACAGGCTCCCAAAAAGGTTTAAACTCGGTATATGAAGAGTTAACGGTATTAATCTTTTCATTAAGATCTTTTCTTACTTCCGTAACACCCCAATAGACATGCTCACCAACTCTTTGATCAATTTTATTTGTTGCATTTTCCAATTTCTGAGCAATATTACTGATATTATTCTTAGTTTCGGTAGTACTTAAAAATATATATTCGTCGATAATTTCCTCTGCATTTTTAGCTACTTCAGTTACTCCCCAATAAACATGCTCACCAATTCTACTATCAATTTTGTTATATACTCGTTCAAGTTCTGGATATATAATTTTATTTAGTTCTCTTTCAAAAATCTGAGTCAATCTCAATTCTAATCTCCAATATAAAGGCTGGAACAACTTTTTCAGTACTTTTTTCAGTGTTTTCTTCATAAGTTGTTTTAAGTTAACCTTCCTGAATATTTTTTCCAAATCACTTTCACTTACATAATGAAACTTATATTTCTTAGCTTCTTCTAATGTATATTCTTTTAAATAATAGGATGCTTTTTTTAGAAAAGGTCTATAAAAGTCATTATCTTCAGGGATGATCCAAGACCTTTCAAGTAATAAAAGACATAGAACTTTCAGGTATGCATATTTTGCGTCGTCGTTATTCATATTTGCATAAAGTAATTTTTTTATATTATCTAACACGGGAAATACATCAAAAATTTTATTATTTATTGTATTAGTTATTTGTCCCGTTCTATTCGATCTATATTCGTAGTTTTTCATGGGAATGTAAGCAATGTTTTTACACTTAAAAAAATAACTATAATAAAACTCATGATCTTCGTAATATAAGCCAACAGGAAAACGCAGATTATTATTTTCGATGATTTCACGACGATATATTTTATTCCATGCAGATGGCCATAAGTATGTTACAATACTCAAGTCTTCAATTGAAATATCATAGTAATGAAGTGAATCTAAATCAATTTTAGGCGTGAGACTTTTATTTAGATCTTCACGAAATATAATATGATTATCTGTATATAACCAATGATTTTTGCTATCGATATACTGTACATCACACATAGCAAAATCGTAATTAGTATTCTCCATAACAATACACAATTGTGAAATAAAGTGTTCTTTAACCATGTCGTCTGAATCTATAAACATTACATATTTACCAGTAGCAATATCAAGTCCCGAGTTACGAGCTTGTGAAAGTCCGGAATTTGTGGTATGTTTTATCATTTGAAAATAGTCATATTTCAATACAAATTCATTTGCTATATGTTGGCTATTATCAGTTGAACAATCTTCTACAAGAATGACCTCTAAATTAGGATATGATTGCTTAACTATTGAATTCAAACAATCATTTAGATATGGCTCAACATTATAAATTGGTACTATTACAGAAATTAAAGGCAACCTTTGAAAATTTATTTCTTTTGCATTTTTCCACCAGACACTTGCAAATTCTGAGCTAGGATCAACCCAAGGTTTTCTTTTCCAACTGAAATGTATAATTGAAGGCTTTTGTATAATTAAACTATTATTGAATTTCTTTTTGATTTCATCAGGAAGGAATGATAAAACCCATTCTTTCTCTCTCCATTCACGGGATTCATAATTCCAGTTATAACCAATATCGAAATTTTTTCCTTGAAAAGCGATATTCAGTACATCCTGATCTTGAAAATAATATACATTTTTACAAAGTTCAAAAATTTTCTCAGAAATATTGTCTTCACGCATTTTTTTCAAATTAAATACCATTATCCCTGCTTGAAAATAACTGTCATGTTTATTAAATCCAATTTGGTTATAATAGTTACTAACTGTTTGATTATCAAGCACAGGTAATTTATTTTGTGAATAATAATTACCAAGCATGCTATAATCTATACTTGCCCCAGAGTAATTATCACCAATATCTAAATCGTATAGATTAGAGATATCTTCCAAAATTATTACATCGCTATCTAGATATACTATTTTATCAATTTCCGGGAATCTTGTAACAAGCTCAAGCCTAAAAAAAGTTGCCACTGAATAGTGCTCGGAGGCTCCCGATAGAGCTTTAATATATTGACTTGTAGTTTCATCAAAATTGGAAAATATAACAGAGCAATTGACATAGTTATTTATTAAGTTAGTTATTTTTTGTTTATTATCTTTATTAACTTTATGCTCTAATATAAAAATCTCATATTTTCTATTCTTATTTGTTTTTTTTAACAACGAATGTAAAGCTACACACAATACATCTACATAGCCGTTATCAATCGCAAAGGCTACTCTTACTGTATCCATCACCAAAATTCCCTTCATATTTAGTTATCAAAATTAGTACTTATTTGCCTCTATAAAATCGGGCCATTTTCGAAAAGACTCTATTAGAAAAAGCAGAAATATAGCCTGGAATTTGTATATCTCTGATTTTAGGTTCTTTAATCTTAAAATCTTGGTAAATTTGTGAAATTACTTTAGTGTACTCTTTTGAAAAAATTTCCTCATTATGGTGATTATTGTATAAATCAAGATTTTCATTTTTCATTTTATTTAACTCTTTTGATTCCAATTTGAAAAATTCAACGATCTTATTTGCTAACGAACTAGCATTATATCTTTCAAAAGTAATTACACCTGAAGTATTGTCGGCAAAATATTTCATACCGCCTACATAGGATGTTAGCACAATTTTGCCAAGTGACAGAATCTCAATCATTGAAAGATCAAAATAATTATGCTTACTAGGCTGTATAACTAAATCAAGTGAATTTATAAAATCACCTGGACAATCTGTAAAACCGATTTCTATCCATCTATTATCATCTGTTATAGGTTGCTCACCGTAGGCATTTAATTCTCCAGCCATTACAAAATAAACATTTGGGTCTTTTGCCCAAGTTTCAATAGCAGCTTCTTTTAGAGTATCATAACCTCTTGCTACTACATGTCTGCCAATATATCCAACAACTTTAGCATCTAGAGGTATATTATATTTACATCTAAAGTTTGCCACCGGGGTTTTAACTTCATAGGGAGCAGAGCCTGTTAAAAAATAGTACACAGGTTTAGAATCTATTATTTTCCCCAGTTCAGGTGAATATTCATAATAGCTATCTATAGCTTCTTTTATAGGGAAAATGAGTACATCTGCATTTCTATATGCCAATAATTCCCTATAAGTAAGCAATCTTTTTAAATCATCACAATAGGCTTTATTGTTTGGAAATTGAGCAATTAAATTATCTTCATATATTTCTTGAAATAGCGGTACTGGACTGTGTGTAGTTAATATTTTAACAACATCATTTTCAATTTTATTTAATTTTAAAATGTTTAATACTTTAAAAAAATCATAAGAGCCATGAACATGTATAGAAGCCAAATCATCAAGGTACATTTGGCGCATAAGTTTAATGCTTGGGAGAGACAGCATTGAATCATAAATGCCCCAATCACTTTCTTCATGCATATTCCTAAAACTTGCATGCAAATTTAACAATTCTTTATTGAAAGAATCATTCTTTATATTATCCAAAATTTGTCCCCAGGGATATCTACCTTCTTTGCTATCGGCAAACATGATATTAATATCCACTATCTGGTCATTATTTGTAACAAAAGATGAGCCCCTTTCGCCATATCCTCTGTATAACCGAGAAATATATCCTCCTGGCCCTCCACCTCTACAATTATAATTATCTTGGTTAAAAACAACATGTCTCATTCTATTTTCCCCTCAACTATTGTTTTATTCATGAAACTCTCGTCGTACTGCTAAAAGCGCCGCGGCGATTACTTTGTCCATATCATAATATTGATAACTACCTAGTCTACCACCAAATATCACATTCTCTTCTTTGCTGGCAAGATCTTTATACTTAACGTACACAGCAGTATTTTTATCGTTATTTATAGGATAATATGGTTCCATACCTTCTTTGTATTCAGCTGGATATTCTTTAGAAATTATAGTCTTGGACTGTTTTCCGAATTCAAAGTGTTTGTGCTCAATAATTCTGGTGTATGGCACATCCCGTTCTGTATAATTAACAACTGCATTACCTTGAAAATTTTCGCATTCCAGATATTCTTCTTCAAAAAACACCGAACGATATTCCAAATTTCCTTCCTTGTAGTCGAAATATTCATCAATCATTCCAGTAAAAACAATTTTTTTTGCAGAAGCTTTCTCAAGCTCGCTCATTTTTAGATAATCAGTGTTTAAGCGAACCTCAATGCCATCAAGCATTTTTTCAACAATTTGAGTGTAACCACCAATCGGTATACCTTGATAACGATCAGTAAAATAGTTATTGTCATATGTAAAACGTAATGGCAATCTTCTAATAATAAACGCTGGAAGTTCCGTACAAGATCGTCCCCACTGTTTTTCTGTATAACCTTTAATAAGTTTTTCGTAAACATCTCTACCAACTAGTGATAGGGCTTGTTCCTCCAGGTTTTTAGGGTCTGTAATTCCTAAATCGGCAATTTGCTCTTTAATGATTTTCTGTGCTTCTGCTGGCGTCTTAATATTCCACATTTTACTAAAAGTGTTCATGTTAAAAGGCAAATTATATAACTCATCCTTATATACGGCAACGGGTGAGTTTATATAGTTATTAAATTCGGCGAATTGGTTGATATATTGCCAAATAGCTTCATTGTTTGTATGAAATATATGCGCACCATATTTATGAACGTTAATACCATCGATATTTTCTGTATAAATATTTCCACCTATATGAGAACGTCTGTCAATAACAAGAGAACACTTACCACGTTTTTTAGCTTCATAAGCAAAAATTGCACCAAACAATCCAGCACCTACTATTAAATAATCATATTTCATCTTACACACATCCTGTAATTTTTTTATTTTCTAAATCCGAATTTAAATTTTATACCTAACTTGATTCCATGATATTTACTATTATTTTTAATAAATTACCTCTAAAAACCGACATTTGAAAATACTTTTCATATATTTCTCTGCTTTCGCATCTTATTTTGTCAAGTTTTTCAGGATTTTCAATAATATAAACCATTTTTCTTAGTAAATCCTTGGCGTCTCCATTTTTAAAAACAAAACCATTACGCTTGTCCTGTAAGAGCGATGCTGTGCCTGTTCCTGTTGAACAAATACATATCTTTGACAATGCCATGCCTTCTGTCATTACAATCGGCATTGGATCATCGAAAGAAGAAGATACAACTGCTGTGCTTTTTTTATAAATGTTTATAATTTCGTTTCTTGGCAGTTCCGATATAAGCTCTACCTGATCGGGGAATTGTTCTTTTAGCTTTAGAACGCGATCATAGCAAATATTATCCACTTTCTTCCCAACAATTATAAATTTGCATCTGTTGCGCAAATGTTCAGGCATCAATTGAATTGCTTTAATAAATACTTTGTGGCCTTTTCTAAATTCAACTGTTCCAACAATAGAAAACACAATTTTCTCATCTTCAAAAATTACATTAAGTTCTTGAGCAATGTCTTCAATTCCGTAAAGCAAGATCTCAGCATTATATTTTTTTCTATGTGCTAACAATGCTGCTCTAGCATACTCACCAACGCAGTAAATTTTAATATGCTCAGGTAGTATTTTTGGAAGAGGCGTCGGACAAGTGTTGTATGATAAATTTGACTCATGTATCCACCAAATAACAGGTAGTTTTTCTTTTTCTAAATAAGTAATAAATATCGCTGGAACAATCGTATTTACTATTACCAAATTAAATTTATTAATCAATTTTTTAAAATGATTTTCTTGATTAAGTTCGGCATCAATAAGAACTGTAATCTCATGCTTTGCGAACTCGTTCTTTAGAGGTCCGTCTTTTTCGCAAACAACAACAGGGAAATCACCATTATCTTTCAATATTTTTGCAGCAAATAGCGCTGCAATTGGTGCACCTGTTAAAGACATTTCGTGAATTAAGATTAAAAATTTGCGTTTTTGGCTATTTATTTTTAGCAATTCATTGAAGGTTGTGTAGTCTACTTTTTTTGGAGTTTCATAATCACATTGATTAGCCGTTAGTTTTGGTGTTATAGAGTTAACTTTATCCCATACACCTTTAAGGCCTTCATACTTAAAGACTATACAAATACTTTTGATAATATTTTTTTTATTCCTAACTCTTCTAACGGCATTAATAATTAATTTAACTTTTTTTATTAACTGCATAAAAGTATACTCCTAAGTGTTACATCATATCACTCTTAGCCATATTACATATTTTTTATCCCCTAATTTTGGGTATATCTATTACATACTTCAATTGCTTCTCCGATTTCCACAAAATTCCCCTTATTAATCCATAAAACTCTGTCACAAAGATTCTTCATTTGCTCAATGGAATGAGAAACCAATACTACGGTAGTTCCTGACCCCATCATTTGTTTCATTTTCAATTCACATTTTTGTTGGAACTTGAAATCTCCAACACCAAGTATTTCATCAACTATTAAAATTTCTGGCGTGACTAAGGTTGCAATAGAAAATCCAAGTCTTGCGATCATACCTGAAGAATAGTTTTTGAGTGGTACATTAACAAACTCGTGTAACTCTGAAAATTCTATTATTTCTTCAAATTTTTGTTGCATAAACTTTTTAGAATATCCTAGAGTCGCTCCATTCAGGAAAATATTTTCACTTGCAGTCAAATTCATATCAAATCCGGCTCCAAGCTCAATTAATGGGGCAATACTGCCATTTATTTTTACAGATCCAGTAGTAGGCTTTAAAACACCTGCAATAATTTTTAGAAGAGTACTTTTTCCTGAACCGTTATAACCGACTATACCAAAAACTTCGCCTCTTTTGATCTTTACAGATATGTCCTTAAGGGCCCAATATTCTTCGAACATAAGCTCTTTTTTTATAGCCTTGATAAAGTACTCCTTTAAACTGTCAACCTTTTCACGACTCATGTTGAACTTCATTGATACATTACTAACTTCAATTGAATATTCCATAATTACCTCATCATTTTTATAAATGTAAAATAAATTTATTTTGATTTTTATAAAAAACAATCATTCCCAAAATAAGCGTAATACAACCGGTCGATAAACATATTAAATTCAATTGTATTGTTGGTAATTTACCATATAAAATGATATCTCTAAAATATTGAATGTAATAATACAGTGGATTATAATCAACAATAAATTTAAATTTATCCGGGATTATATTCACTGGATAAAAGATCGGTGTAAAATACATCCAAGCAGTAAGAAGTACCCCATATAGATGCAATATATCTCTAAAAAAAACTGATATTGAAGAAAGGAGCATTCCTACACCTAGTGAAAAAAGAAAAATGTAAATAAGCGGTAATGGGAATAATAGTATTGCTGCTGTTATCTTAACTTTAGTTACAAAAAGCATTATAATAATAGCTCCCAAAGAGAAGAGTAAATTAACTAAACTAGATAAGACTTTCGATAAAGGAAAAATGTATTTAGGAATATATACTTTTTTTATGAGGGAAGCATTTGAAAACACTGATGACATTGCTACATTTGTTGCTTCTGAAAAAAAATTAAACATAAGTTGCCCTGTAAGCATATAGATCGGATAATTAGGAATATCGAACTTAAACAAATTAGAAAAAACTAAATTGAGCACAACCATTGTCAAAAGTGGATTTAATAAACTCCAAAGATATCCTAAAAATGAACGTCTATATTTGATTTTTAAATCTCTAGTTACAAGTTCCCATAGCAAATGATTATATTTCATAAAGTTTCGAATGTATTTTCCCAACTAAATCCACCCTTAATATATTAATATTTTGTTTTGCAGCTCCGGCAACTTTACTGATATTCTAAAAAAAATCATAAAAAATTGTTCCCACTCCCTCACTATGCTAAAATGAAACTCGAACTTTAGCGAAGAAGGAGACTGTTTGTCATGAGTGCAAGTAAGAATGCGTACGCGGCTTCGCGAGCGAAAGCGAACGGGACGATATCGACAGAGAAAAGCTCTGTTATCTTTTGGCTTCTTATTGGTTTTGTAGGTTTGTTTATGTTCTGGGCCCCGTTTCAGCGTGGGTTGTTTAATGGTGGGACTTACGACTTCGAAAGATCGATTTACTCGGCTTCCGTATGGTCCTCCATCATTTTGCTTCTAATCGCAATCTTTGCTTTCTTTGTGTACAAGCTGAAGGAACAAAAAGATGTGCTGACCATTCTGGTTGTGATTATGCCACTAACTTATGTCATTTCCTTGTCGAATGCAGCATCCCATTATTTGGCAACAAACATGATCTACATCCAGATGCTGTATACAACCTTCTTCATTTTAGGCGTATTTCTGACAAAAAACAAGCTTGGAACGTCGATTGCTGCTGGTATCTTGATGGTAACCGGTTATGTGATTGTGTTATTCGGTCTTTTGCACTGGTTAGGTAACGGGAACTTCGCCGGCCATCTCGTTAGCTGGTTCGCTACCATGGATGCGAGTAATCAATATAACTATAGAGATGCGGTTATGACAGATTCCAATGGCCTGCGTCTTACGTCTGTTTTTCAGTATGCCAATACGTATGCCGCCTACCTAATCATGCTTTTCCTGGGTTCTTTATTTTTCATTGTAAAGTCTCGCAAATGGTACGCGGTTCTTCCTCATGCACTGATGATGGTGCCCATGATTGTATCTTTCTGGCTTACGCTTTCACGCGGTGCGATTGTCATTATTCCTATTCTTTTCTTGATCATGCTTTTCTTTCTATCTATAAGCAGACAGATATTGTCTCTCATACAACTTGGACTTGCTTTCGCTGCTTCTCTGGCTATTCTTACAAAAATCACGAATATCGGTACGGAATTGCAAAAACAACCTAGCGCATCTGTTTCTTGGCACGGCTGGTCGATCTTGCTGATTGCATCGGTGGTATTCACAGCGCTAGCTATTGTTATTCAACTCTTCGGCGCTCCTTGGTTAGAGCGAATCACAGCTCGTTTCGCGGCTAAAAAGTCTGCAAACTTCGTTTTACCAATCGCCGCTATTATCGTCGGTGTTCTCGCTGCTTTTCTTTTACTCAGTGACACGGGCCTTAAAAATGCCCTCCCAGAAAACGTAAAAACGCGTCTAGCAAATATTAACTTCCAACAGCACAGCGTTCTGGAGCGCGGTACTTTTTATAAAGATGCTGTGAAGCTTTGGTCGGACTACCCGATTATCGGGGCAGGTGGAGGAGCTTGGGCCTCACTTTATGAGAAGTACCAAAACAATCCTTACACAAGCCGCCAGGCTCATAACTTCGCGCTACAATACTTGGTAGAGGCTGGTGCACTCGGGTTCCTTGCTTTCGTTAGTTTCGTTATTGCGGTTATGATCTTCTATATTCGTAGTTACATTAAAAGTCCTGAAGAAAAAAGAGACCGGCATTTTCTTTTCTTCATTGTAACGATCTCGCTATTGGCTCACAGTATGATTGACTTCGACTTGAGTTATGTATATTTGGGGGCCGTGCTGTTCCTTGCTCTTGGCGGCATGCTATCCAATACTACTTCAGCTCCGCTTCGACTGAAATCAGATTCGGCGGCTCTGCATAAAGCTTTTCCGGCACTTTTAACCGTGTTGTCTGTGGTAATGTTCTATATTTCAGCACAGCTCGTCTCGGCGAACAGCTCTTACGAACAATCGCTTGAGGTTGTGAAAAAGAGCCAAGATTATAATACGATTGTCGCTCCTTTGGACAAAGCCATTTCGTTGCATCCTGCACATCCTGACTATTTGTTAACGGGTCAACTTAGTCGAATTGGCATACTTATGCAAGTCTATAATCAAATGAAGACGACAGATCCGACGAAAGCTGATGGATTTTTCAATCAAGCTCAAGATCTACTCAATCAGTTGTTGAAAAAAGAACCCCATAACCGGATGGTAGCTTTGCAGCAATTGAACATGCTTCTGATCAAAGGAAAACAGCAAGACGCTCTGGATTGGTCCAACGCTCAATTGCCCAACTATCCGTGGTATATCGATCTTTATGAGAAGAGCATTTCTCTGAATATCGAACTTGCGAATAAAGCGAGAGAAAAGAACGATGCGAAAGAGTTCAATCAACACTTGGACAACGTTTTAGCTATTTATAAGGAAGTTCAACAAAAAATCGAGTCTCTTAAAAACTTGCCTAAAGGCCAGTTACAAGGGCGTGAGTTCACAGTGACTCCAAGTATTGCGTTGAATGTCGGCCAAGTATCCTTCATGCGCGGTGATTACGCGGCTGCTGCCAACATGATTAAGCCGTACATTACGGATCAACTCGATGATCAAGCGAACCGATTGCTTGCCAGATGGTATCTTGCCGCCTTACAAAAACAAGGAACGAACGATCAAGCGCTGTTAGACAAGTTGGTCGCTAAAGATCCGAACGAAAAGCAAATTGTTGATTCGATCACAGCAACGAATTTTCAAATAAAATAATGCGTCTAAAGGTGGCACAGTGATGTGGCACCTTTTTTTGTTCGGACGTAAAGAAAGTTCACCCCCTCACAAAAGGGGATGAACTGATCACCAACAGAGCCTGTCCTATGTGCTGCCTCTATCTACCCGTCCACATATCCATCACACAGTCGGGATCCTGAAACATTTTATAAGGAATATAGCAATAGCCTTGATCCCCCCACTCCGTGCCCCAACTGTTACGAACAATAACATAGCCTGCTTTGCCACTGTCGACATAGCCGACTGCAAGCAATGCATGTCCGCCTAAAACGCGTTCCTTTGATTTCTTGGGGACTGGAATTTTACCTGTTTGCGTGACTTCGGGCGATTCAAAGCTTTCGTAGATCATCATGCCGATAACAACCGGTGAGCTTTCTGCAAGCGCGGCCTTGAGTGCGTATAAGTCCGGGATACGATGGTATTCGCTGATTTTATAGTTGGCCGCATCCTTTTCAGCGATTTGACTGGGGGTGTCCCTGAAATGAGAAACGACGTACGGGTAATCTTCCTCGGGACATACGCCGATCTTTTGCAGCACTTTCATACCGTCGCGGATGTAGGCTCCTGAATCTTCTTCAATGTGCCCCTCCAGTTGGCGCTCGTGCCAGTACAGAAACAGCCTGGAAAGTGCTGTCCATTTCTCATGACCCTGTATGAGCAAATACTCCCTTAATCCGCTTGCAATGGCGTTTGCAGTACAGCTGCCTAACTCGCCTTGATTCACAATTGGCGGCATGGTTGAACGTAAATCGACTTTCTTCGGTAGTTCATCCGGCGATTTGAACGAGCTGCTCATAAAGTGATAATCACGCAAGTCACGCTTTTCCCTTTTCAAGGGATATTTTCTATTCGACATAAATACACCTCTTTTCTCCAATATTATACATAATTATACAATTATACTAAGTAGCTGTATAGATCTTTGAGTCCTATTTGCTTTTGGTATAAAAAGAAAGAGAGCCGGCTCTGTTTCCGACTCCCTTTAGTGAGCTACCTTCTCATATACCCCTCATGCGGATGCCCCCCGCAATACTCATCTCTCTCCGAGCACGTATACACATGCTCATACACCGGCACACAGTGGTGCCTGTTAATGATTTCAATCGGATGTACGACCTGGACTCGTTGCGGGTGATAAAAATCTCTTACGACCCTTTGTGGGTCTGTCATTATCGGGTCCGCTGGGGGACACTGGAATTTTCCTTGATATGGTTGATTTGCTTGATAAGCCATGGTTTGAGGTCACTCCTCTTATAGGTTTGTGTTAATATACGTTTAGCCCTAGTCCAAAGAATGTACGATGGCCTAACTGGTACAGATTTGGGCTTTTTCGGTAGTAATCTTGGCCATATGTCCAAGCAGATCGAAAAATACAAGGCAATAGTGCAAAAAAAGTTTGAAATTTTTGGTATAATGGTTTATGTATAGTTAGTACAGGAGCAGTTAGAGGAGGCGAATTATACGATGCTAGTCAATGATTTAGCCGAGAAGATTGCAACTTCCATACATAACAATTCGACAGAGCCATCGTCTTCTGTAAACGTCATTAAGCATGCTTTGATCAATCTGATGAATTACATCATCATTGTTTCGATCGTCGAGATCATTTGTATCTTTACCGGTGATTTCTTGCACTCGCTTATTCCTTTAGTCGCATTTCCGATTTTACGCTATTTTTCGGGCGGGTTGCATCTGAAGCATCCGAATGCTTGCAATATTCTTACAAGCGTTTTCATGCTTACTTCTGTTTATTTACCGATTAACTTTTGGTATACAGGTGTTGTACTCAATGTGATTGCCCTTTGGATTACATTGCTGAGAGCTCCAACGAATATCAGTCGTTTTACGGAGAATCAATATCCTGCCTTGAAAATCGCCGCCGCGTGCGTCATCGGGATCAATTTTTTGATCCAATCTCCTTTACTTTCAATTATCTTTTTCCTGCAAGCGTTAACTTTATTAAAAAGTCTTCAAAAGACAGCCGAACGCTTCGGATTCTAGGCTAAGTTAATTGAACTTTCCAGAGATTAAAGGAGCTATCTGAGCCTATGAATATAGTGTCGGTTCTTCTTATTGTGTTTTTTCCATTGCTCGGCTTCGTCTATTACCGAAATTTGTCCAAATTAGGGAAAATACGATTTTATCTACACTTAATTGGCTGGTATTGGGCACTTACAGCTAGCCTTTATGCATTGAATAAGGATCTACACATCGTTACAATTGATAAAATAAAAGCGCCCCCTCTTGTCCAAATATGCATGTGGACTGTCATTATCATGTGGCTGGTTTCTGAGGTTTTACCCGTTGTGTTAGCCCTTTCAAGCTCTCAATATCGGAATTTGGTAAAACAAGAGGTCATTACGAATGACTCTATGCCTTTAACGAAAAGCGAACGTAAAGTCTTTATCCTGGTAGCAATAACGGTTGGTTTTTGTGAAGAGGTGTTGTGGCGTGGTTTGATGCCTGCTCTATTCCGCGATTTTTCAATGGCGGCTTGGATGAGTTTTGTTGTGGCCGCTGTTTTTTTCAGTTTTGGACATTTTGTTCAGGGATGGAGGGGAATTATAAATAGCTTCATTTTGAGTGTTATGTTGACACTCATTTTCCTTCTGAGTGGAAGTCTGTTAATTCCAATCATTCTACATATTCTTTATGACTATAGACTTGTCCTAACAGGTGTTATTATTCAACAAAGAACTAACCTCCAAGAGGGGCAGTAAATCAAAGGGAGTAGTGTCACATGGATTTTTTTGAGGTTTTATGCAGGATGATCGTATCAGGAGTATCTTATTATGCGATTGTCGTATTTATATTTAGTCTATTCCAGGTCCCACTAAAGAAGTCACATGTTTTTAACGGAAAAAACTTCTACGAGGATAAAATCTATGATCTTAAGCTTACCATACTTGTTCTAGCGTTAACCTTTACTAATTATTACACCAAATTTGTACTTCAGAGCCCTCTATTTTTATTAATGACGATTCTCGTCTTTGTCTCTTTGTTAGTTTTAATTAGACGTTATCCATTATTTTATGCTTTTATTGTAGTGGCAACCGGATATATTTTTATAGTAACGATTGATATGCTTATCTCATTTATAGGAATATCGCTTGGATTAACGACTAATGAAAGGCTTACTACGAATCTCGCGGATTATACCGTAGTGAACGGTATTTATACATTATTATTGTTTGCGGCGGCTTGGTTCCTAAGAAAAAGGAAGGTTAATTTATCTTTCATAACAAAAAGATTTGTTGGTAAATATGCCTTCAATCGAAAAAACTTTATTTGGGCAACAGTCCTGTTAGTTGGGATTACTTATTTGCAGGTATCTTGGTTCGCATTACATATACAATCGTTGTACATTTGGATATTTATTGGAATGGTTGCCATCCTTATTGTCAGTCTCCTTCACGCGTATATTCGGAACAAAGAACATGTCCAGGCAAGGTATGGCGCATTCGAATCATCTTCCCTGGCTTTGGAAGAATTCCTAAAGCATATTGATGAAGCGAAAAAATTGAACGATAGCAAGTAATTCGATTCAATAACAAAGGAGACTTCCACTTAGTCTGTTCCAGGACTAAAGGAAGACTCCTCTAATGATTTCATGCGTTTGCAATCTTAGCAGTTTTACGCTCCATATACTCGCGTTTGTATTGTTGTAATTCTTCAGGAAGTTCTTGTTCATAGCACGCCCAAGCGCATCCAGTAATGGCCTGTCTGCGTGCAATCGCTGTCAATACGCGGTTTGCAACATTGGCAAAAAGTCTTTTCATAGCTACACCCCCTTTCCATTGTTACAAGTGTTCAATGATTTGGAGTTATGAATCTATTCGAAGACGATGCAAATCTGGGTTGTCACAATTTGTCCACAAGAAAATATTAACAGAAAATCAAGAGAACTACAATAGAATTTTACTAGTTTTCTAGATCTTGTGACCTAGTAAATAATCGGGTAGGAGGCTACCCATTAGTTGAGTAGCCGACCTCCCACACCACCGTACGTACC
>NZ_JBHTHA010000043.1:0-72242 GCF_042676385.1 Paenibacillus sp. GCM10027628 | reverse complement strand
TACAAACCCCCACAGCGGACTTTCACCGCCTAGTTAATCACCATGCGTGGCGCACACAAAAAAGCCCGAATCCGCTTGATCAGGCTCTTTTGTAATTTGCATAATAAACAAGCAGCTGCGGATTGTGGCAGTATATTGATCCGCGCTATTTAAAGCTTAAACTTACCGACGGCGGTATGCAATTGCTCGGCAACTCCGTTTAGCCTGCCAGCGGATTGGGTAATGTCATTCAGTGAAGTTAGCTGCTGCTCAGCGGTTTCAACCACATGCTGCGAATAAGCGGATGAATTTCGCGCGTGAGCGCTCGTCTCCGCGACGGAAGCTGCCACTTCTTCCGAAGTGGCGGCCATCTCTTGTGCAGCTGCAGCAACCTCTTGGATGCGGACAGCTACTTTCTCAGAAGCCAAGAAGATGCGGTGGAACGACGCCTCCGCGGTATGTACCATCTCTTTGCCCGAATCCACTTCTTGCAGGCATTCTTGCATCGTTTGGACAGCTACCTCGGTATTGCCGAGCACTTGCCCGATCAGCTCTGTAATTTGATTCGCAAATTGGGCGGACTGCTCTGAAAGCTTGCGCACTTCCCCCGCAACAACTGTAAAACCCTTGCCCGCTTCGCCGGCACGCGCCGCTTCAATCGCCGCATTCAACGCGAGCAAATTCGTTTGCTTCGCAATGCCCCCCATCAAGCCGATCATATTATTGATTTCCTGCGAATGACTCTCCAATTTTTGAATAACCGCATTCGCCCTTCTGACCGTTTCGCTCATGCCGTTCATGTTCATTATGAGCGCCTGCAAATCCTGCTCGCCCTGCTTTGCTTCACGGAAAGCTTCCATGGAAATGTCCGATACTTCCGACGAAGCTTCGGCAATGCGCTCCACGCCAATCGACATGTCCGTCATGGCCGTATGGGTATCCTCATAATTCTGCACTTGGATTTCAGCACCGCCCGCTACTTGCTGCATGACGACCACAACTTGATTGGAAGCTTGCGATGTCTGTTCCGTATGAATGAGCAGCTCTTTCGAAGAACCGGCTACCAAGGATGAGGCATCCCGAATTTGATGCAAAATATCTCTGACATTCGTCTTCATCCGATTTAACGAACCGACCAGTTCGCCGATCTCGTCCTTATTCCTCACTTTCACGTCGCGTTCCGTCAAGCTGCCCAAAGAAACAGCCTGAAGGGCCTCGGAGACAAGCCGCACCGGTTTGGAAATGTTATAGGTGATGAGAAAAGCAAGACCCAACCCGACAAGAACAGCAAAACCAAGCACGTAAACCATGTTCATTTGTCCGGAGCGATAAATGACCGAACTGCTGTCAGAGGCCTGAACAGCGCCTTCATGCTTAATTTTCACAAGAACGTCCAAATATTTCTGCAAATTACCGAATACTTTATTCGAATCGTTCAATAGCGTCTGTACCTCTTTATCTCTATTGCCCGAGCCCTTGCTCAGATTAACTTCTTTACTCAACTTTACAAATTTCTCGTGAAAGCCCTTGTATGTATTCCACTGGTTGCTGAACGCTTCGAAATTTCGCTTCTCTTGCTCATCCGTCAAGGATTCACCAAATTGTTTGAGCTGCTCGTCCACATTGTTGATCCCGGCAATCGCTTGAGTCTCCGTAGTTTGGAGCTGTGTCTGGTCCGTCAGAATGAAAAGCTGCATATCCAGAGCATGTACATTTTCAGTCAAATAGCTGATCACATTTACAGCCTCGACGCCGGGCATCCAATTTTTGCTGATTTCATCGCTTTTACTCTGAATCAGCTTCATGTTGGTCAGACTTATCCACCCTACAGCAGAAGTGAGCAGCAAAATGAGGATAAAACAAAAAAACAACTTCTTCCCTACGGTCATTCGCGGCAGCGGTACACACATGAAATTCCTCTCCTCCAGCTTTTTACTTTTGTTCAAAAACATTCTGTTAATTAGATATTACATTACATTCGTAAAATGTATATAAAAATAACTCCTATTTTTCGACAACATGAAACTTTTTGTAAAAAAAGCCAAAAAACCTTCCTCTTTTGTCAACCAAAAGAAGAAGGCCTTCTCTATGATTCTGATCACAACTTCTCTACGTGCACTCGACCGGAAAAGAACGTCGCCCCTCCGCCCATATCGGCTACGCGGTCCGGCGTAAGAGCATTGACGAGCGATTTGCTGTCAGGCGTATCCGCCCAAAGTCCTTGACTAACGACGACTCCGGGTAAAACATCCTCGCCCGCAGATACAACCAGCTCGCACTCTCCGCGTCCATTCCACACTCTTGCATAGTCCCCGTTGGCCAGGCCTAGAGCCGAAGCATCAGCTGCATTCATATGCAGTTTGGGCATTTTCTCCATTCGAACATGCTTTTCATTATTCGAAAAAGTCGAATTCAAGAAATTATGATTCGGAGCCGGAATGAAAAGAAACGGCAGATTACCTTCCTCGGGAAGCGGCGTGTAAGTCGGCAGCGGCGGAAAGCCCAGCTTCTCCATTTTAGCCGAATACAGCTCGATCTTCCCGCTCGGCGTCTTCAAACGGCCAGGGAAAAGTGGCTTCACAGCCGCTCTTGCGTACTGGGTCTCGAGCAGTCCTTCATACGTAATCCCTTCCAGATACGGATTGCCCGGATTGTCCAGCGCCTGGCGAATCATCGCTTCATCCGTGTCACGGAGCGCCTGCTCTTCGTAGCCCATCGCCTCGGCCAACAAGCGAAAGACATCTACATTCGCCTTGCTCTCCTCGTAAGGCTCGATAACAGGCTGTTGAATTTGCACGTAATGGTGCCAATAGGACTTATAGAAGTCCGTGTTTTCAAAAGAAGAGGTAGCTGGCAGAACGATATCCGCATACAGGGCCGTCTCCGTAAGGAACAGGTCGTGCACAACAGTAAACAAATCTTCGCGCAGCAGTCCCTCTCTGACTTTGTTGGCGTGCGGAGCAACAACCGCGGGATTGGAATTGTAGACATAGAGCGAACGGATAGGCGGATCGAGCTCCAGCAGAGCAGTTCCGAGCAGGTTCATGTTGATTTGCCTTGTTTTCTTCTTGAGCAAATCCGGTCGCTGTAACGCGGCTCCATTATGATCCAAATATCCGCTGTTCCCTTTGATCGCGCCGCCGCCCTGATGCAACCATTGTCCCGTTAGCGCCGGGAGGCAGGCGATCGTCCTGACGCACATGCCGCCATTGTCATGATGCTGCGGTCCGTTGCCGATGCGAATGAAAGACGGCGTGGTCTCACCATACATACGGGCCAAACGATAAATATCTTCGATAGGCACTCCCGTGATGGCGGAAACAACCGCAGGTTCATACTGCCGGACGTGTTGGCGGAGTTCTTCATGTCCTACTGTATATTGCTGAAGAAAAGCTTCGTCCGCCAATTTTTCCGCAAACAGGATGTGCATGATGCCAAGGGCAAGCGCCGCATCCGTCCCTGGTAAAATCGGAATAAACCAGTCGGCCCAGCGGCCGGTTTGGTTTTTATGAACATCAATGACGACGATTTGCGCGCCGTTTTTCCGCGCTTTCTCGGCGAGAACGACCTGATGCATATTCGTACTGACCGCATTAATCCCCCACATGATGATAAGCTTCGAGTGGATCGTATCCTCCGGATCGATGCCGAAGCTGCCGCCCATCGTAAAATTGTAGCCTTCGGTGCCTGCCGACTGGCAAATCGAGTACAGCAGCCGGCTAGCCCCCATCCGGTTAAAGAAGCGGCGGTCCATCCCTTCCGTGCCGATTCGGCCCATATTGCCATAGAAGCTGTATGGCATGATAGATTCAGAGCCTTCCTCGGCGATAAGCTTTTTCCATTTGGAAGTAATGGTGTCTACCGCTTCCTCCCAAGAGATTCGCTCAAAGCGGTTTTCGCCTTTAGGGCCAGTGCGTTTCAGTGGGTATTGCAAACGGTTCGGATCGTAAATACGGGCTGTCATATTACGGACTTTGTTGCATATGGCCCCTTGTGTGACAGGATGGGAGGGGTCTCCCTCTATTTTGACGATTTTTCCGTCCTTCTTATGAAGCAGAAGACCGCACTGGTCCGGACAATCCAGCGAGCATACCGACGGAAAAATACCGTTAAGCTGTTCAGTCATCTTTGGCATAGGAACTCCTCTTAAACAAGTAATTATTTTAACTATATACTTAATTGTGTGGAAGCGGAAGCACCCTGCGCTCTATTTCGTTTTGGTTTGGCGCATTATTTTTGTATAATGAAGCCAATCTTGATAAGTGAATTTAGGAGTTTATCGATGTCAAATCGCAAATGGAACTGGGGCTTATCCCTTCTTTTTCTTACTTTCGCATGTCTGCTTGTACTGTTTATAGGGTCTACAACACGTATGAAGAGCTTGGTAAGTCCATTAAAATCCGGTGGTCATGAACAGGAAACGAACCATCGCCGTGTCGTTCTTATTTCCCAGGAGTTGGATAACCCCTATTGGCGTGCCATTGAACAAGGCGCTCAAGAAGCCTCTCAGCAGTACGGCATGGATGTCGCTTACGAGGGTCCATACCGAATCAATCCCTCCGAGCAGTCAAGACTGCTGGCGAAAAGCATTGCCGCAAAAGCCGATGCCATCGTGGTGCAAGGCATAGGCGATCCGGGTTACCGTGTTTTGATCGATAAAGCCGCTTCGCTCGGCATCCCCGTTATCACCGTGGATACGGATGAACCCGCAAGTCGCAGACTGACCTATGTCGGCACCGATAATCGAGAAGCTGGAAAGCGGATGGGTGAGTTGGTTGCGCAGGCATCAGGGAATGCCGGAAGCATTGGCGTGTTGATCGGGAGTGAGCAAGCAGCGAACCAACAGCTGCGGCTGGAGGGTTTTCGGTCCGTCATCGGAAAATTTCCCGGCCTTAGCATCGTCGATGTGCGAGCCTCTCATATTTCCCGGCTGGAAGCTGCCGGTCAAGCGGAAACTATGCTGAAGCAATATCCGCAAATCCGCTTCATGGTTGGATTCAGCGCGTTGGACGGTGCCGGTATTCGGGAAGCCGCTGAGCGTACTCCATCGCATGAAGTGCGTATCTTTGCTTTTGATGATGTTGCGGAAACAGTCGAAGGCGTGCGGAATGGACAGATTGCCGCGACCATTGTCCAGCAGCCGCATGATATGGGATACAAAGCCGTTGCTCTGTTAAATGATTATTTCCTGGGAAAAGTTCTACAGCCGCAAAATTATACAGATACGTCAGTGCTTGATCGAAACTCTCCAGGGTTCTCCACTAAGCAATCGCTTAAGAACCTTGATCTCCCGGCGGAAATCTTGAAGGCGTCTGCGCCATGACAATACGGATGAAGCTTTTGTTGTTCATTCCTTTGCTGGTGCTGCTGACGAATTCAGTTGCCTTTTTTTTGTTTCAAAATTCAAAGATCGTCCAGATGAGCTATGATGTGATGATGGATCGCATCTTGTTGTACAAACAATCCGTCCAATTTGCGGACGATAGTCTGCATACCCTCTACAGTTACCTGCTTCATGCCACAGAAGAAGAAAAAGCGGCCAATCAGCAGGCTATGTCACATGTAAAGGAGATTCGCGCTGCACTTACTGAACAGTCGAAAACTTCTCCTCACGGTTCGGACGTTGCCAGCTACATTCATATGCTGGATACGCTCATGGAGCAAGAACAAGCGGCCTATGAGGCCGCGGGCCATCGCGATTCGCCTAATGCTGCGTTAACATCCTATATGGACGCCGAGCAGACGGCAAGCTTTATCCGTGATGAAGGACAGTATCTTGTCGACTTAGAGCTTAGCTTTTACCAACCCATTTACCGGAAAATGCAGCAAGAAAACAAACAAATGAACGGGTGGGGATTGGCCGTATTCATCGTGAATACCGTGATGAGTGTCGTCGTTGCCGTATGGATTTCACGCAGCATTACAGGACCGGTCAGCAGACTGGTCGGCAATGCGCAGCGTGTTTCCAAAGGAAACTTGCACATCGAGCCGCTGCACAACGGTTCCAAGGACGAGCTTGACATTTTGTCCGATGTTTTCAGTCAAATGGTAACAGATCTAAAAGCATTGATGGCAAAGGAAAAAGCCGGTTTGGAAAAAGACCGCCTTGTCAAAGAACTAGAGCTGCAGGCGCTGCAAAGCCAGATCAATCCTCACTTCTTGTTCAATTCGCTGAATGTGCTCGCCAAAATGGCCTTACTGGAAGGCGCAGAACAAACAAGCGATTTGATCGTTTCGATGTCGTCTCTGATCCGCTATCGGTTAAGCAAACTGGATGCGCCTGTCACTTTGCAGGAAGAGCTGAACCATGTCCGGCATTATGTCAGCATCCAGCAAGCCCGCTTCCGCGACCGCTTCCGATTCGTCATGGATATCGATGAGCACGCCTTGCGGGCGTTCATTCCGGCGCTAACGGTACAGCCACTTGTCGAAAATGCATTTGTTCACGGTATTGAAAGTATGGAACAAGGCGCGGTCATTCGACTTGAAATCAAGCGGGATGATGATTATGTTCGCATTACCGTATCCGATAACGGAAGCGGCATGCGCGAGGAAGTCCGTCAAGCATTACTGGCGCTGAGTCCGGTGGGAGCGCATAGCGGAGACGATAGCAAGCCTTCGACAGGACTCGGTACGAGAAACGTATTCAAAAGGCTGCAGATCGTTTATGATCGCAGCGATTTGGTTGAAATTCAAAGCGAAATGGGAAAAGGGACGGCGGTTACGCTGCGAATCCCCATAGAAAGGAGCCTCGACTGATGTACAGGTTGTTAATCGCGGACGATGAAGCGCTGGAACGGGAAGGCTTGGAATGGATCGTCCATCGCATGATGCCTGATACCTTTGAGGTCATTCATGCCGAGAACGGACGCCTTGCTATCGAGCGTGCGGAAGAATTCCGTCCGCACATTATTTTCATGGACGTCAATATGCCCGGCATCCAAGGGCTGGCTGCACTTCGGGAAATTAAAGAGCGGCTTCCCGATGCCAAAATGGTGATGGTGACGGCTTACGATTACTTCGCCTACGCGAAGGAGGCGCTAACGCTGGGCGTCAAAGAATACATCGTTAAACCGGCGGGACGCGAGCAGGTCGTGGGTATTTTGGAGCAATTGATCCGGGAACTCGACTTAGAGAAACGCAAACGCACTGAGCAGCTTGAGCTTCGCGATAAAGTGTCGCAGCTTCTGCCTTTGGTCGAGAATGAGCTGGCCTTCATTTTCATGGTGGACCAGGTGCTCGAGACAGGGGCCGAACAATTGGCGGAGTGGCTGGATTTCCCGCTTGATCAAGGCTGCGCGGTGGTCATCGCATTCCCTGAGCTTATTCGTTCGCAGGATAAGAAGAAAATTTTCGACGTATTGCGCAGCTATGCCAAAACGCACCTCTCCCGCTGCATCGTCAGCTCTTTGATTGAACAGCACATGGCGATTTTCATCAGAAAGAGCCCCGAGATTCCAGACGATGCTTGGACCGAGGCAGCGAAGAAAAATGGTGAAAAGCTGTGTGCGATGGCTGAAACTCAGCTGGGAACTGCCATTTCGATTGGCATCGGATCTACTTATAGCGGATCGGAAGGCTTACGCAAGTCATATTTCGAGGCTGTGTTTGCTTCCACTTATTCCGAGACAAGCGGTATGGTTTGTCATTTTCAAGCGTTGAAACGAGGGGCAGGCGGTGAAGCAATTAAGTCCCCTACCGAGGGGGATCCGACGCATCGATCCTATGTTGTTTCGGCCTTGCAGCGCATTCGCGAAGAACGAGAGCAGCAGACGGTAACCATTCTGGATAAAGCCAAGCGCTATATCATGAGCAGCTTCACCGAGGAGCTATCCCTAGAAGAAGTGGCCGAGCACGTCCATCTGAATCCTCACTATTTTAGCAAAGTGTTTAAGCAGCAAACGGGCGAAACTTTTATTGATTTCGTAACCGGTTTACGCATACAAAAAGCGAAAGAGCTCATCGAATCGGGGACGCTTAGCCTCAAAGAAGTGTGCTATGAAGTCGGTTATAAAGATCCGAATTATTTTAGCCGTGTTTTCAAAAAAGTAACCGGCGTCACGCCTACCGAATATCGCGTACAGCCCAAATCACTATGAAACATCCTGTTCATGCCAAACAAAGGCATGGACTTTTTTGCGCTATTTGGGCAAATTAGTGCTAGTTTCCCCAATCCTTTACAATTTGGACGCGCGTCCCGAAAGACTGTGCGGGAATCCCACAAATAAGTGCTGGTGATTGTCCGCAAACCCCAGTTCGCCCCATGATATAATGAATCTCGTTTCATACGGTTAAATGAAGGGAGATTGGTCATGATGAGCTCAACAACGAATCAACAAAGCGATCAAGTAAGCCTAAAGTTTGTAACGCTCGTATCGATAGTTGCCGCACTGGGCGGTCTTTTATTCGGTTTTGATACATCCGTAGTTTCAGGTGCTATCGGCTTCATGCAGAAGCGGTTTGATCTGACTCAGGTGCAGGTCGGCTGGGCGGTATCCAGTCTCATTATCGGCTGTATTATCGGTGCGGCTTCATCCGGAGTGCTCAGCGATAAGTTTGGCCGCAAAAAAGTGCTGATTGCCGCTGCCTTGTTATTTATTATCGGGTCCCTGGGGTCCGCTATCCCGGATACGTTCACTGGCTATATTATTGCCCGGATGATCGGGGGACTTGGCATCGGCATCACATCTACACTTTGTCCGCTGTACAACGCGGAAATCGCACCGGCCAAATACCGCGGCCGACTCGTCGCGCTGAACCAGTTTGCAACCGTTACAGGTATTTTCCTGGTCTATTTCGTCAATCTCGCTATCGCCAACTACGGTGACGACGCATGGGATATCAGTTCAGCCTGGCGTTGGATGTTCGGTATAGGCGCCCTGCCTGGCCTGCTCTTCATGGTTCTGCTGTTCTTCGTTCCCGAAAGCCCGCGGTGGCTGATTAAACAAGGAAGACCAGTAGAAGCGCTGTCGATTCTACTGAAGATTCACGGCGAGGAATTGGCGCGCAAAGAAGTGCTCGACATCAAAGAATCGTTCAAGCAAGAAAGAGACGCTTCGATCCGGCAGCTATTCAGCCCCGGTCTGCGCATTGCCTTAATCGTTGGTGTCGTGCTCGCCGTGCTCCAACAAGTGACAGGCATTAACGCGATCATGTATTACGCTCCTGAAATTTTCAAGCAAATGGGGGCAGGCACGAACGCATCGCTGATCCAGACGATTCTTGTAGGTCTAATCAATTTCCTTTTCACGATTCTTTCGTTGTGGCTCATCGACAAGGTTGGACGCAAAGCATTGCTGCTTACAGGTTCAGCTTCCATGGCCGTTTGTCTCATTGTCATCGGCTTCGCTTTCCAAAGCAGCTCGCCTTCAGGGCCGCTCGTATTGATCTTTATCTTGCTGTTTGTCGCTTCATTCGCCATCTCGCTGGGTCCGGTCGTCTGGGTGCTGCTCTCCGAGATATTCCCGAACCGCATCCGAGGCAAAGCAACAGCGATCGCTTCTATGGCGTTATGGGCGGCCGATTATGTCGTGTCGCAAACGTTCCCTCCATTGCTTGGTTCGGCAGGTCCATCCGTAACATTCTGGATCTTCGGCTTCATGTCCCTATTCACATTCTTCTTCACGTGGCGGGTCGTTCCTGAGACCAAGGGCAAATCGCTCGAGGAAATTGAGGCAATATGGTCGGCTGGCGATAATCAAGAATCCTCTAGCAGCGTCGGTGCAGTGCCTTTACGGCAGAGTCTATCAGGGGAGTAGCTTAAAAAGATTCGCATTCGCAGTCCGCACCTTGTATGTTATAATGTTCCATAGACGAAGAACGTCCTTTTGCCATCTGGCACAAGGGCGTTTTTTTATTTCACCCAGAAGGAGGCATGCTTGCCTTGGATTTTGAAAAAGCTCATCAACAATTTCTCGAGCATCACGCTGCTCGAAGATTCGGAGAGAGGAAAGGGAGGCTACTAAGAGGGCATAGACACGCTGAAAAGCTGCTGCTACAAAATGTGTGGTGGCCACTGTTCGGAACTCTTGAAAATCTGCATCCCGAGTATGAAGTCTACGACTGGAACCGCAAATCGCAATTTCTTGATTTTGCTTTTCTTCCTTCCTTTGGCCGCTTTGGGATAGAGTGCGATGGCTTTCAAAGCCATGTGAAAGATATGGACCGGGAGAAATTCAGCTACGCCTTGAATCGGGACACTTTTCTTACGGGAATGGGGTGGAAAATGATCCATTTCTCCTTTGACGATGTTCAAAATCGGCCCGAGGTTTGCCGGATGCTTCTGCAATTGGTGATGAGCCCCTATCTGATCCGAAGCACATCCATTCACCCTGCTGTCATGGGAGAGAAAGAAGTGCTTCGGTTAGCCTGGGAGCTGGGAAGATGGGTACGCCCCAAGGATGTGTCCGACCATCTTCAAGTCGATTTCCGCACTGCCCGCAAATGGTTGCGTTCTTTGGTTGATAAGGGGTGGCTGGAGCCTATCTCAAGGGGCAGCGGCGTTCGCTATTACGAGTTGAAGGAAGATACACTGGAGCATCTACTGTAAATGTAACTGCTGAGTGTATGTGCTGAGTGTATGTGCAGTGCAAGTTCGCTTGGTGCTATAAGAATGTTATGCCCATTGGATTTTGTACAGTGAATTTTTAGAGTAAAGGTCCAATCACATACGCCATTGGAATTTATCCAATAGAATTGTCCAATCATGATTATATCTTTGTTAGATAGGCTATTTGACTGTATGTTTTCCAATGTTCAGTAGTGATTGCGGCTCAACTCCGGGATTCTACTGTACAAATTCCAATGATGCTAACCTACGACCTGAAATAAAAGCACGTCTCGGTTTAGAGGTCTCTTAGCAGCAGAAATTTTAGAAGCACCCTTAATGCCTTCCCAGCCCGCGCGATCTCGGCGATTTCAGGCAACATCCACGGCGTCAATAATGCGATCGATTTCCATTTGAATTTTCGCTGCGCCTCTTTTCCATCCGTCCACATTCCCGATAGGTTCTTGCTTCAATTCAGAATCCAATTTACGGACAGCTGCGAGCAGCGATTCCGCGTAGAAATTGGCCGCGATGCCGTGCAAGGTATGGACCATTCTTCGAACGAAAGCGATCTCTTGTTGATCCAAAGCAGCTTCAATTTGATAATAAAAGTTTCTATAATCTTGCTTAAATTTTTTCACCATATATTGAAAAATATGAATTTTATCGTCTACATTTCTCAATACTTGCATCGTATCCATACCCTTGATCTGAGTCAGCCAGCTGAGATTTTCCCATTTCCCGATCATTTGCCCCAACCGTTCCTCGTCGACGGGCTTAATTAAAATATCGTTCATGCCCATCTTGATGCACCGTTCGTGGTCTTCGGTCAATACATTTGCGGTCAGGGCAACGATGGGTATACGGTTATACAATTTATTTTGGCGGAGCTTTCTGGTCGTTTCGTAACCATCCATTTCGGGCATATGGAGATCCATCAAGATAAGACTCCATGTGTACTTGTCAGCTTGCTCCAGAACTTCATAGCCATTGTTCGCCATCGTCACGTGGTAACCTAATTGTTCCAATAAGTGGGAAATGACCAATTGATTAATTTCATTATCTTCTGCAACTAGAATATAACCTTTGGGAGCTGTATTCACATTAACCATTTGTTTCTCGGCATGGACCTGTGACAGTTCATTTCTGCCCTCATTTCGCACTAACAACTGAAGAGTTTCAATGAAATTAAGCCTGCTGATCGGCTTGGTTAAAACCGCATCCGGCTGCAGCTCTTGCGGGTATTTATCCATCTCTTCCCGGCCGTATACCGTCGTAACCGCAATCACTCTGGTTTGCTCCCTATCCCGTGCATTCATGAAGCGATTCCATATAGAGATATCGTGCATATGTTCCATCTCCATATCGACAATGATAAAATCAAACGCTGTAGGGGCGACCGGATCCTGTTCCTCTACCGCTTGGCAAAGCTCGGCGGCGGACGAAACCGCTCTCGTTGCCACCTGCAGCGAACTCAACAAGCCGCTTAAATGATCACGTACAATCGGATGATCCTCGGCAAGCATGGCGCAATACTGTCCTTCGACCAGTTGCCCAAGCTCCTGATCCTGAACCGCCTCTTGCCTGCTCTGTTCCAGCATGACGTTAAAATAAAAACGGCTGCCCTCACCACGCTTGCTCTCTACTTTCAAGATGCCGCCCATGGATTGGATAAGATGCTGACAAATCACAAGTCCCAGTCCTGTTCCCCCATATTTGCGACTCGTTGAACTATCCGCTTGCATAAAAGGCGAGAATAGTTTGGCTAACTGCTCTTTGGTAATTCCGATACCGGTATCCTCGATTGAAAAGGATAACAAAACATGTTCATCGATGTAAGCTTCCAATCGAACGCTTATGCGGACATACCCGTTTTCCGTAAATTTAATCGCATTATTGGCCAAGTTAATTAACACCTGCTCCAACCGGAACGGATCCCCGTTCACGAGGAGCGGCAAATCATCCGACGTATCGATAATCATCTCAATGTGCTTTTTCCCCAAAGAGAGACTGGAAAGATCGGCTACTTTACGAAGCGACTCCTCCAGCGAAAAGTTCACTTTTTCGAGCGTGATTTTGCCTGCTTCAATTTTAGAAAAATCCAAAATATCATTTATCGTTGCGAGCAATGCGCCCGAAGAGCATTCGATTTTATGTAAATAATCCTTTTGAATGTCGGAAAGCTCAGTTTTCTGCATAAGCAGCGACAACCCGATGATGCCGTTAAGCGGCGTCCGTATTTCGTGGCTCATCCTGGCCAAAAACTGGCTCTTGGCCCGGTTTGCTTCGTCCGCTTCCTTCCTCTTCTTCAGATCCGTGATGTCGTGTATCGTTCCCGTGACGCCGGCAATCTCAGCATTTGTTTTAAAAAAAGGGGACAGCGTCACGTTATACGCATGTTCGCTGTCATCGGGCAGGATCATGCTCATTTCAAACTGCTGAGCCTGGCCAAGCGTGAGGCTTTGTTCAAAAGCCTGCTCCCATAAGTCAGCGTCATCCAAGGTCAACATCGGCGTAAACATACGTCCCACCAATTGCTCGGATTCGATCTGCAAGGTTTGGCAAAGCTTCTGATTCACTGCGGTTACAATCCCCCGTACATCGAAGCGAAGAATGAAATCATCCGAGTTTTCGATCAGGATCCGATACTGTTCTTCCCTCTCTCTCATTTTGATTTCAGCCGCTTTATGCTCTGTGATATCGACAACGGAGCCGATCACTTCGGTAACTCTGCCAATTTCAAAAATGGGCTGCAGCGTCACAAGGACTTGATATCCCAAATAATCAGATTCATAGATTGAACGCTCGCCTTCCCATGCTTTATCGTATTGCTGCTTCTCAAAATCTTTGTATTCATTCGAAAAGAACTCGATTTCATCGATCGATTTACCGTTGAATTGGTTTGCTTTCAAGCCCAGTCTGTGTACTAGTTGTCCTTCCATCAACATATAAACGTACCGATCCCCGCGCTTTTGGAACTTGAAAGTAAATCCCGGCTGCATACGCAGCATATTGATTCTTTCCTGTTCCATTTGCAGAACCATTTGCTTGTAAGTCCAATTGCGGATCAGAAATCGAAGAAAAATAGCAACGGCGAATATACAGGAAGACTGAAATAGAATATAACGCCAGATGTCATCTACAGGTAACTGGTTCAACAGCCACATGATTGAAAAATAAAACACATTAAAAAACGCCGAGCCATAGAGCCACTTGGACGCATACGAACGGAATTTAGCATAAATAAAGCTGGTACCAAGTATGGACACCATACCTATGATCAGCTGAGGCAGCTCCATATAACCTTCAATGAAATAACGCCCGATCCACAAGCACAAGTTGCTGATAAAGATCGATACCGCGCCCCCGAAGTATACAGAAAGAAGCAAAGCCACCCCTCTAAAATTTAGAAAAGTGTGCTCGTCCAACCGAACAGTAAACAGCAATAAAACGATAGACAGCGCTCCATGAGCCAAACCCACATACAATTTATATAGCCATGTAAGCTTAGCATCATATTCCCTTCTCATAAACATTGGCTCGACAAAAGTCATAAAGACCGCAATGATAGCAAAATTTATAAATAAATTATGCAGCAGCAGGATGATCACCAGCCTATTCCAAACTTCGCTCAGGATTACCTCTGTATCTTACGATGGCTTCCAACTATTGTCACTACATTTTTTAGGTCTTAAGTACGAGTTGCAGCTGCATATTGATGTAAAATCTCCCCGATTTTTTCCGCATCGGCCGGAGGACTGAAATAGTAACCCTGTACGAGCCCACAGCCGCACTCCTTCAGCACTTGCAGCTCCTCCTCCGTCTCAACCCCTTCGGCTACAACTAGAAGATTCAATTTATGCGCCATAGCGATCATCGTATGGACAATAGCTGCGTTAACGTGACCATGCTTCAATCCTTTAATGAATGTCTGGTCAATCTTCATCTTATCAATAGGGAAATCTTTGAGATAGCCCAGTGAACTGTATCCCGTGCCGAAGTCGTCCATGGCCACCTTAACCCCCAGCTTCTTCAGCTCATTCAGGGCACCCGATGCGGCTTTGACATCCATACTCATGCTCTCGGTAATTTCCAGTTCCAAGTATTGGGGCGGCAGTCCCGTTTCCTCCAGAATTTTTTGAACCCTCTTGCTAAGCCGCGAGTCTTTGAACTGGCGGCTGGATAAATTGACAGCGACCGACAATTTAGGCAATCCGGCATTTTGCCAAAGGTAATTTTGCCGGCACGCTTCCTTCAGCACCCATTCCCCAATCTCATGGATGAGACCGGTTTCCTCAGCAATGGGAATAAAGTCTGCAGGGGAGACATAGCCAAGCTGCGGGTGCAGCCAACGGATCAGACATTCCAGACCTACAATGTGCCCCGTATGGGAATCGACAATGGGTTGATAGACCAGATGGAACTCCTGTTGATGGATCGCTCTTCGCAAGCTAGCTTCAAGCTCCATTCGTTTTAGAATCTGTTGATTCGCAATTGGCACATATACGCCGTGTAAACCGTTCTGAATCGCGATCACACACCGCTGCAAGAAGTACGCCGATATTTCGGAAGAAGCCGGTTCATGAAACAGGATATCTTTGTGAAAATAATCTACAGCGCCAATCCGCATGGCTTGAATCGTGTGCATGGAACTTTCGGCCGTATTCGCGCTTAACGTAACGACAGGAATAGGGCAATGACTAATGATCGCATGAATGGTGTCCAAGCTTCCCATCTCCGCCATGTCTAGATCAACGATGACCACATCCGGCCTACATGCTGCGATACATGCCAATGCTTCTTCCCCATTGGCGGCCAGTCCGGTAACGACAAACTGTGAATCCCGCTCGAATAATGATTTCGCCATCTCATTATCGCGGCCTGAGAGACCCACAAGAAGAACTCCATATTGATGTATCGATCCCATTAGCACATTGTCCCTCCTAACACGCAGTTTCATCTGTCCACGATCTTCGCCCTGTTGATCATACTAATGCAATCATACTTTCCAATTATTAGGTTCTTACCAGATTATCTATTAATTCTTCTAAGTCAACCGGCTAATAAATTGCTAATACTTGGCGTGTAAATGTGAAAAAATACACATTTTAAGCGATTTACTCTTAAAATTCGACCCAGTATAATAGAATTATGAGCAAAATGTTAGCGTTTACCGTTTAAATAGAACTAATAGTTTGTGAGAAAGAACGATTCTGGGGGAATCTAAATGGTAAAAGTTCTATTAATCGAGGACGATGATATCATCGGTGAAATGATTTGCATGTATCTGTCCGAAGAGGGCTTCCATGTACAGCGTACACATAACGGGCAAGATGGTATTGCTGCGATGAAGGCATTCGAACCGGAAGTCATCTTACTCGACCTCATGCTCCCCGATTTTGAAGGAACGGATCTATGCAATTCTCTTCGTCAAATAACGGAAGTTCCGATCATCATCATTTCCAGCAACGCTAAGGTAAGCGAAAAGGTTGAAGCTTTCACTGTAGGCGCCGATGATTATTTGTGCAAGCCGTTTAGTATGCATGAAATGAAGGCTCGCATTTTGGCCGTATTGCGCCGATCCAAGCAGGCTGCCGCTGTTGCCGCTGCTGTCGGAGCCGCCCCACTGCCCGTACAACCAACTTACAAGAATGACTTGGAAATGAATCTGGAGACAAGGATGCTGTATAAACAAGGCGAAGCCGTTGAGATGACATTCTCCGAATTTGAACTCATGCGGTTATTGTACGAGCATCCACAGCGTGTATTTCGCCGAGAAGAACTCATCAACGCGCTCCGAGGCTACGATTCCTTTATCAATGACCGATCCATCGACGTACATATTACGAATTTGCGAAGAAAAATTGAAGAAAACCCCAAAGAACCCCAATTTATTAAAACCGTATGGGGTGTGGGGTATAAATTCGTTAAATGATAGCGCTTCGCAGCGCGAAAATACAGCCCTCTCTTTTGGAGCAGGGCTGTATTTTTGTGTTAAGATAGAGAAATCCCAATCTTTGGATTCATTTCAACAGGAGGTATTCTATGTTTTCCTTTGTTCGTTACGTAATCTCCTCTTTTTTACAATACAAATTAAAGACTTTCCTGCTATTCATAGCGATACTCGTAGAGTTGGCTTACGAAACCTTCATGCCGCTTAGCTTCAAATTTATTATTGATTTTGCAATTGTTCCGCATCATTACACGCTGCTTATTGCTATACTCTGCGCGTTGGTTGCCTGCGCGATGGCTTCAGTGATAATCGGCATCAACCGAGATCGCATGTTTGCACGTCTAGGCTCCCGCATCGTTACTGATTACTATAAGAAGCTTTTCGAAAAGTTACAAAGTTTAGCCACTGATTTTTATCATCGCATCAACGGAGGCGATATCGTTTCCAGGTTTAATAACGATCTCATTTCCGTGGATACCTTTATTATGCTAATCCCCTATGCATTGTTGTCCATTTTTGGTCTAATAATGAATGTTGCTGTGCTATTTATCCTGCAATGGCAACTTGCGCTGCTCGCCGTCATTGGATTGCCGCTTTGTCTGATTGGACCCAAATGGTTTGGCCAAAAAGCATACGATGCCAGCTATCAACTAAAAGAAGAACAAGCGAACATCGCCACAACCGTCCAGGAAAATGTAAGCGCTCAGCCGGTCATTAAGGCATTTGGCCTTCAGCCTTTATTCATACAACGTTTTCATGCGCGAATGAACAATTATAGCGATTTATCTGCCCGCTCCAGTTTTTTAAATTTCCTCATCGATCGTACCACAAATATGGGTACCATGATTCTTAACCTCATGACCATTTGCGCGGGATCGATTCTCGCTTTCTTTGGCATCCTCTCCATCGGTTCTTTACTTGCTTTCAGCACCATTCTAATTAGCTTGAGCTATCTGGTTGCAGCCATTACCTGGCTTGCTCCTCAGTTTATTCAAGCTACGTCCGGTATGCAAAGAATCCGCGAGATTTGGGATGAGCAACCAACCGTATCCAGCAACGAGCTTGCCGATCCTTCCGTATTTTTTGAGCGTGAGATTGAATTCCGGGAAGTCACCTTTGCTTATACACCGGAACAACGAAGTTTGAATGAGATTAGTATACGAATTCCTAAGGGAACCTATGCCGCTTTTGTGGGAGCCAGCGGATCGGGAAAAAGTACGATTATTAATCTGCTGATGCGTTTTTACGATCCAGAGCAAGGGGCTGTATGCTTGGATGGGACAGACATACGCAAATTTAATCTGCAGTCCTTCCGATCGCAAATCGGCATTGTCTTTCAGGAAAGTCTTCTTTTCCGAGCTTCCATTAAGGAAAACATTCGTCTTGGCAAACCCGGGGCAAGCGACGAAGAAGTCACTCAAGCTGCACGTTTGGCTGAAATACATGATTTCATCATGACGCTTCCGGATGGATACGAGACGGACGTCGGCGAGCGAGGGGGGCGACTTTCAGGGGGGCAACGACAGCGAGTTGCGATCGCCCGTGCCATCATACGCAATCCGGCCATACTTATACTCGATGAAGCGACTTCTGCACTAGATCCGGCTACAGAAGCGGCGATTAACCAAACTTTACAACGCATTTCAGCCGCGCGGACTGTCATCTCCGTTACTCACCGGCTCGCTTCGGCCGAACATGCGGATTGCATCTATGTTCTTCATCAGGGTCAAATTGCGGAACAAGGCACACACAAACAATTGCTGAAGCGCCCGGAAGGGCGTTATAAGCAATCTTGGCAAAAACAAACCGGTTTTGAGATCAGTGAAGACGGGTTCCATGTCGAAGTTAGTGCCGAACGGCTTCAGTTATTTCCGATTTTCTCCGATATGGATCTTTCGTTTTTAGAGGAGATTTCTCATTTTTTTGCAACCGAATCCTATGCTAAAGAGCGGACAATTATTCATGAGGGAGATTTGGGCGATAAATTCTATATCATCGTGCGCGGTAAAGTTGAGGTTTTGAAAAAAGATCGTAGCGGCGACAATCATCGGGTAGCCCAACTGTCTGACGGTGATTTTTTCGGGGAAATGGCTTTGCTTCACAATATTCCCCGCACCGCTACGATTTGTACGCTGACTCCGGTCGTTTTCGTTACCTTGCAGCAAGAATTTTTTCAAGCCTTACTTAAGAAAGCGCCTCATCTAGCCGCTTTACTGGATGCGCGGTCGAAATAAATGTTACGGATGGAATCAACCAGAATATGTTCCTGCGCTGCGATTCTCACCTTTTCCCTGAATTCCGGCCGAATCAGGTGGGCAAGCGGCTGCTCCACTTGTTGATAATAGCGAAAAGCCTCCAATGCCTGAGCATCCCAGACATCTGCATATTCAAGCAAGTCGCCCGGATTGACTCTCGTTCGATCAGTCCCTTCCTCCCGGAAGCATTCGAACGGTTCGTCCACGTTCAGCGACCCGTAATCATCCGTCAGCTGTTCTCCGGGAAATATATCTCGGATGGCAATCTCGACTTCGTAAGCAGTCCCAATACAATTCGCATGGAAACTGTGATTGACGTATCGGCCATTGTCCCAGCAAAGGATATATTTCCCGTCCTGATTCCGGTAAGAATATTTCAGAACCAGCTTTTTTCGATCCTGATCGAGCGACTCAACAACCTCCGGCTCCAATATCTGATCCAAATCATCCAAAGCCCATGTTAATGTGCCTTTGGGTATGAACTGTGTCGCGAAAACCCCGAAACCGATCTTGTCATCGATGTAACGCAGCTCCGTATGCGGATGCATCATGATCGTACACTCCCTGTCGAATAATGGTTATATTTGTAGATATATTATGGATTGGCATGTAAATTCCTGCTTTTGCTGGAAAGTTTATCGTTTCAAAAGATGATTCCCCAGGAAAAACCGTCAGGTTCTTAGGAGGAAAGTAGGTATCGCATCTGCCCAGTTCAAATCAATAACGATGGAAAACATCGCTATTCATTCGGTTTCATTTTACTTTTACGTTTGTAACGCTGAATAACATCATTCCAGATTCGATCAGAAGAATATCCTCCGAGAAGCACCGTATCGGCAGATTAGTTTAAAATCCGTCTTGTCCTTTATTTTCAACGGATCCTTCAGTATGGAAATAATTGAGGGACGAACCGGTCTAATTCTTATGTTAGAATAGAACTCACCTCAGAAGGGCAGTAGGTCCTGCCGCTTATCTGAGCAACCAATAATCGGCCGAAGCTTCTTCTTGAGAAGCGCGGGGGAACCATTCCTTGGGGTGAAGCCAATAAATTGGCAGGGTGATTACTCTTTGACCCGAACCCGACAGCTAACCTCGCAGGCCATAAAAAAGGGAGGATTTTTCACATGCATTTCAAGAAAATTGTACTACCAGGTCTACTTACACTAGGGTTAATCGCAGGTTCTGGAGCAGCATCAGCAGCCTCCGCCGCCACGTATACAGTAAAAAGCCAAGATACGATGTGGACTATTTCACAAAAACAGGGGATTTCGCTGAGCTCCTTAATCGCACAGAATCCACAAGTTGCCAACCCGAATATCATCTGGCCTGGCATGATTCTGAACGTTCCTGGCCATACTTCTAATGGAACACCGCCTACGAACAACGTAAACAGTCAGTCGTCTTACGCCGATCAAGTGGTTTCCTTAGTGAACCAGGAACGCGCCAAGGCTGGGCTGAACCCGCTAACTATGGACAAATCTTTATCTGTTATGGCGCTGGATAAGGCCAAAGATATGTACAACAACCATTACTTCGATCATACTTCGCCAACTTACGGATCTCCATTTGACATGATGACCTCGTATGGCATCCAGTACGGCTACGCGGGTGAAAACATTGCCATGGGACAAAAAACGCCACAAGAAGTCATGCAGGCGTGGATGAACAGCACTGGACATCGAGAAAACATTTTAAGCCCGAACTACACGAAGATCGGTGTCAGCTTCTACAATAACGAATGGGTGCAAGAATTCATTAGCAATTAATAGATTTATCACAATACAAAAACAGCGGTCACTTCCCGATTTACTCAGGGTTGTGGCCGCTTCTTATATTTATGGATTTATGAGAATATACGTTTCATTTCTTTGGCGATTTCATTCACGCAATCTTCCGCCTGCGGATATAACCCGGTCTTATCCAGAAACGCATGATCCATGCCGTTGTACTGAATCAGCTTCGTTGAGACGCCAGAGCGTGAGAGCTTACGGGCGTAAGATTCACATTCCAGCCTTAAGTAATCATATTCCGCCGTTACGATCAACGTTTCCGGCATACCGCTTAAATGTTCCGCCAATAATGGAGCGACATAAGGGTCCGTCGGCTCCGCATTATTTTGCAAGTACAGATCGAGAATCAGATTGCCCATTCCACCCAACCCTTTAACTCCCGCGACAATAAGCTCATGGTGATTGCGAATATCGTATTCATCCAGGCTCCATTTGAAATCTTCCGTTTCGACGCCGACCATATTCACAGTCGGGTAGATAAGGGCCTGATATTGAATCATGCCCGTTCCTTTGTCTCGGTCCATCAAGGCGCAAACTGTGGCCAAATTGCCGCCCGCACTGTCACCGGATACTGCGATTTGCTGCGGATTCACACCGATTTCCCCGGCATGTTCGTATACCCATTGAACGGACTCAAAGCAATCCGTAAGACCGGCAGGAAACGCATGCTCGGGCGCAAGCCGATAATCGACTGAGACCACGACGGCCCCCGCCTTTTCGGCCAAAGCTTTGCATGGATTCTCGACCACACCGACAGTTCCCGCAAGAAAGCCTCCGCCATGAAAGAACACAACCGCCGGCATTCTTCCTTCCCGAGCAGGCGTATATATCCGCAGCGGAATCGGGCCGTTCGTTCCATCTATGGTCTTATAAACGGTTGCAATTTCGGACCGGGTAACGTCGTCGTTCTTCCATCCAAATACAGCCCTCATCGTTTTTACAAAGTTCGGTATATCGGAAGGATCGAAGATCGGCCTATCCGCAGATGCCATAGCTTCGGCCTGTTGTTGCTGGACACGGTGCACCCGCGGGTCTAATTGCCCCTCGGCGTCCGAATCGGGAATCGGTTTGACCACGTAATCGTAGTTGTTCCTCTTGACGACGACGGCATTTTCTTCAAGGAGCGAAACTAATGTTGCATACGGTTCTTTATTATCCATGATTCACTTCTCCCGTCTCTCTGTTTTTTACCGAAACTTGATTGGATAAGAGCTCTTATGTATGTATAATAATAGGCAATTGTCGACTCCAACAATACAATTGTTCCTGTATACGGAACACCAAAATATGAAAATAATCACCTGAGAGAGGGTTATCCACTCGTGCCGAATACGAACCCGCAAATCCTTTTTTCCGTTAAAAACGCCTTGCGTTTGTTAAAATTATTTACCGTGAAAACACCCGAAAAAAGGCTGAGCGAGCTGGCGAGTGAATTGGGCCTCGGCAAAAGTACAACCAGTCGGCTGCTGTCCACATTACTGAGCGAAGGATTTGTTTTTCAAGATCCAGTCACACATAAATACAGGCTCGGCCAACGAATCGTATCGCTTTACAACGTTATGGTCATGACCTATATGGACTTATCGGAAGCGGCAAGTCCCATTATTGAACGTCTCGCACGTGAAACTTCGGAAACGCTTCTAGTCGCTGTATTAGAAGAAAACGAAGTCGCGTACATTCATCAAGAAGGCGGCTCCAAAAAAGAAAATACCGCGGCTTTCGTAGGAGGCAGAAATCCTGTCCATTGTACGAGTTCCGGAAAAATGCTCTTGGCCTTTCAAAATGAACCCGAACTGAGCAAAATACTGAACCGTCCACTGATTAAATACACATCGCAGACTCTTACAGACCCGTCCGAGTTGAAAGAGCAGCTTAAACTTATCCGGGAACAAGATTATTGCGTCTCTATCGGGGAATTCATCGATAATACCGTTTCCATTTCATCTCCCATCAGGGACTCTTCCGGTCAGGTCATCTCCGCACTTACTTTAATGGGTCCGACGCAACGTCTGGATGAGAACCGAATCGTCTCCTATACTCATAAGGTCGTAAAGACGGCCAGAGAGATATCGCGTCAGTTCGGTTTCATTAAATGATGAGCAAAAAGAAAACCCCGACGCTCTAATTGAGAATCGGGGTCTTCCTTTATCATCCATGCTATGCACGCTATGCCGGAGCCAGAAAACGCTCCTCAAACTTAACCGACGACAACGGCGGGCTGAATAAATAGCCTTGAATTTCATCACATTCATACTCGGCTAATTTATCAAGCTGTTCTTTCCTTTCAACGCCTTCCGCGAGCACCTTCATGTTCAGATTTCGCGATAAAGCTATGATGGTTTTAACAATAGCCGCGTCCCGCTCGTCCGTCGAAATATTCGTTATAAAAGACCGATCAATCTTCAATTTGTCGATCGATAAATCTTTGACACAACTCAGCGAGGAATATCCTGTTCCGAAGTCGTCCATGGAGATGGAAACGCCTAGTTGCTGCAATCTTCGAAGGATGAGCCGCGTATGCTCTAAATTAACGAGCGCGGTGCTCTCCGTAATTTCCAAATGCAACCGTTCCGGATTCAGTCCGGTATCCTGCAGCACTTCATTTACAACGTCAACAAAATCGTAGCGCTGAAACTGTTGGTAAGACACATTTACAGAAATAATGAGCGGCACGTCGTACTTATCTTTCCAGCGCACATTTTGCAAGCAGGCTGTTTTCAACACCCAGTAGCCCAAAACATCAATCAGCCCGTATTCCTCAGCGATCGGGATGAAAACAGTGGGCGACACGTACCCCTGTTCCTTATGCGGCCAGCGAACCAACGCTTCGGAGCCGATCACTCGCTGTGTCTTCAAATCGATCAGAGGCTGATAATAGACCTCCAACTCATCTTCCGATATGGCCTTCCTTAGATCGCTGACCATAATACGCTTCTCACGCAGTTCATCGCTGATTTCATTCGCAAAGAACAGATAGCGGTTTTTCCCCGACTGCTTCGCCTTATACATCGCCAGATCCGCGTTTCTGAGCAGCTTTTCCGGCGTATTACCGTCATTCGGGTACAGGCTTATCCCAATGCTTGTCGTAACAAATTGTTCCGTCCCCTCCAGAATTAGAGGCTGCTGCTTGAAATAATCAACCACTTGAACCGCCAAATCTTCGATCTCATGGATTCGATCCATGTCCAGAATGACAGCAAATTCGTCACCGCCAAAACGGGCTGCCTGTCCCTTCTCTGTGATAAGCTGCCGCAGCTTCCGGGCAAACCGTTTTAAAATATCATCGCCAACGAAATGACCGAACGAATCATTAATGTCCTTGAAATTGTCCAAGTCGATAAACATAATGGCAAACATTTGCCGATTTCTTGAGCGTTCCTCAAGCAAATCGTTCAGTTGTTTGTATAAGAGCGTGCGGTTGGGCAGTTCCGTCAACACATCGTGATAAGCCATAAAAGTGATGCGTGCTTCGGCTTCTTTGCGCTCAGTCATATTTTTGGCAATGCCGTAGACGCCGACGATTTCTTGATCAACCACGATCGGAATAGGGGTCAGCATAAACGGGATCACCGTTCGGTCTTTCCTCATCAGCGATAATTCAAAGGTTTGAGAATTGCCTTGAAACGCACTCTCAATGGACTCTTGAATGCACGAGCTGTCAGCAAGATCAACAACCTCGAATATGGAATCCACTTCGTCTTTCTCGTAGCCTAACAATTCATAAAAGGTCGGATTCAGTGACAAAAATGTCCCCTTCGCATCGATCGAAAAGACAACATCCGGATTATATTGGACAAGCGATCTGTACTTCTGCTCCGAGGCTTTGAGCGATACATTCAGCTTCATTAATTCATCAGTAGATACCTGGGCCAAATGCGACATCGCCCGCAAGGCATCCAGTTCGCCCCACTGGTTCTGCTTCTCTTCTTGCTCCACACATGTGTTAACCTTACCTCTGGCCTGCGGATTCTCAGACAGAACCAATAATGTCATGGAATGATTAATCATCATATTTTTTTGCCTATGATGATAAAACTCACCATTGGTAAAGAAGCCGATAGTAGGTCCCACCTGCTGTAAAGGGGAAAGCTCGTAGCCGATCGCATTAAACATGAAGCGGCGCCTTCCTTCGCAAGAATAAATAAGGATGGCTTCTGTGGGCATCTCTTGCAGACTATCAATGAGCTGCTTGGAGCCATCCACGATTAGTTCGGGGTCGCCGAACCCAAAACGAACGATCTCACCGTCATGCAAATGACCCGACACGGTCACTGACCCATCATCGTGGACAGCAAGGACGTCCCGGCAAATATCAATGCCATTCCGCTTCAAAATGAGCGGGAATTGGTTGCTTTTCTCCGTGATCTGCGTAGCGATTTTTTCACCCAAATACTTTTTGTATAAATCAACCACACTCATATGGTCAATGGAATAAATGCGATTGCCTTCAGCATGGGTAACATTGAAGTTCTTCCCTATCAACTTCCAATTCAGACTATATGGATTGTTGACCAGCAAATCTTGTCCGGATAACGAAACGCCGACGGCTCCCTCGGCGATAAGCCCTTCTTTGGAGAATAGCGCCGTTTGGCCAAGTTGACCTATGGAAACCCCGCCGGCCAGGATGACATCCGGAGCCTCGCTTTCGATCCCTTTAATGAAATCTTCAGGACTGGTCATGGCGTCCGTAAAGACGATAACCGCTTTCGTATCGGCCATGATCAATTGTTTCGCAAAGGCCCTTCCATTCTCAAAGCAATCCGTATCCCTTGTAAATGCACAAAGTGAAGAATGCAGCGTCGTGTGCTCGAATTCGATGAAAGAAAGGACCGTGCTATGCTCGCACACTTGTCCTTCCAGAATCTGCCCTTCGGAGGTACAGCCAATGAATGTCGCTTGTGGCAGCTCGCTATGTAAAAGAGAAATTAATTGCCCGATATAATCGTTATGTACGAAATAGGTATACACTTGAACGAGTAGATGCTTGGAATCTCTAATTTCTCTTTCTTCCATCCAATCGATCAAATGGTCACGATCTCGATATTGAAGTTGATGAACTCGCAATGTTCCTCCCCCTCGCTCCGTTAATAAATCCATCCTCCCTAAATAATTCTCTTTATCTTCCTCCGATCCCTGCAAAATTTGTCGAAATTACGCTGTAAATGAAAATAGGCGACCCGTATTGCAGGATTCACCTGCTCTAGGGCCGCCTATTCCATTAACACTTCTCAATTAACCTCGCCAAAAGCGCCGTTCGATATGGGATTTCATCAATTAGAACGTACTCAAGCGGAGAATGCGCATGGTCGCCCCGTGCGCCTAGACCGTCAAGGGTCGGTGTGCCCACAGCCGCCGTGAAGTTGCCGTCGCTGACGCCGCCGGTCGCGGTTTCTTCGAGTGCCGTGGCAAATTCGGTATGAGCCAGATCGCGGGCAAGCTCAAATAATGATCCAATGGACGCCGTCCGTTCCATGGGAGGTCGGGTCATGCCGCCGGTAACCGTTAGTTCCGCTTCGGGGTGATTCGCCTTAAGTGTAGCAAATTCAGCTTCAAGCCTGCGTGCTTCCTCTAATGTCGCAACGCGAACATCGATTTCCGCCTCCGCATGCTCCGCCACGACATTGCTGCCGATTCCTCCTTGAACAAGGCCGACATTCACGGTCGTACCGAGCGAATAGTCCGTCCATCCATGCAGCCGCTGAATTTGGAATGCCAGTTCCTCTATCGCGGAAACTCCCTTTTGCGGATTAACGCCGGCATGGGCGGATATTCCTTTTACTGTCAGTTTATAACGACCGCTTCCTTTGCGGGATGTTTTGAGCGCTCCGCTCGGTTCCATGGGCGGCTCGAGAATGAAAGCGGCGGCGGATTGCCGGGCAACCTCTTCGATGAGTTCCCTGGAAGTCGGACTGCCGATCTCCTCATCGCTGTTAAACAACAGAACTACCCGCTTATCCTCCGGCAAACGTCCCATATCCTGCAATACTTTGATAGCAAACATAGCTTGTAGCAAGCCTGCTTTCATATCATAGACGCCAGGCCCGTAAGCCTTGCCATTTTCGATGCGAAATGGCCGTCGCCCGGCCTCACCAAGCGGCCAAACCGTATCATAGTGGCCCAGGAGTAAGAGCTGTTTAGAGCCATTGCCCACATGACACAGAAGTCGATCTCCTGCTGTGGGATGTGAAATACGTTCTACCGTCCCTCCGGTAAGACGGGCAAATTGATGCGCATACCAGTCCGCCATTCTGTCGTTGGGCACTTTGCTGCGGGAGGGTGAATCCATATCCACGCTTTCTTGAAGCAGCTTCAACAGTTCCGGCAGATAGGATTGTATTCGTTCTGTGATAGATAATAACATGATTGTAAGGCTCCAGTTAGTGGGAATGCGAATTGGATCCGAACAAGCGGTCCAAACCATATACGCGTTCCAAAATAATGATAAATACAAGACTTAGCAAAATAACGACCGATGAAATTGAAGCAACCAAAGGATCCAAAGAATCCTGCATATGATTAAAAATAGCCAGTGGCAGTGTCATCGTCGAAGGGGACACCAAGAACAGGGACACCGTCACATTATCGAATGAAGTCAGAAAAGCAAAGATCATGCCTGACATAATCGCCGGCTTCAATAAGGGCAGCGTAATGTCCCGAAACACATGGAACGGTTTGGCCCCCATGATGTAAGCAGCCCGCTCCAGGGTATAATCGAAGGAGCTGAGCCCTGTAAGCACAAGCCTTACCACATAAGGAATGGAGATCAGTACGTGCGCCAGCAAAAGTCCAAGAAAGGTGCCGGCAATCCCGATCCGTGTAAAAAACAACAAAACGGCAATCCCGATAATAAGGGCCGGGACCGTCAAGGGCGACAGCAGCAGCCCATTCATAATACCGCTGCCACGAAACTTGTACTTGTGCAGAGCCAGTCCGGCCAATGTACCGATCAGCGTAGAAATGACCGCAGTCAAAGCAGCGAGTTCGAGGCTGAAGACGAACGAATCCACGAACTCGGGACGGTCAAATATTTTCGTATACCATTGAAAAGAAAAACCGACCGGCGGAAACGAAAGATATTTTACCGATGTGAAGGATGTCGGAATGACCACCAAGAGAGGTGAGATGACAAAGAGCACAACGATAAACGTAACAATACCCAGAGGCGAAATTTTTCGGGTCATGAGGAGAACACCTCTTTATAACGTTTGGTTTCGACCAACCGGGTAAACAAGGTCACCAGAACGACTGTCGAGACAAGCAAAAGAAACGATATGGCTGCGCCTAGCTGCCAATTCAGCTGCGTCATAATTTTCTCATAGGCAATAACCGGAAGCACCTTCACGGATGTTCCGCCCATTAAAGCCGGCGTAACGAAGGAGCTCATCGATAAGCTGAACACGAGCGTTGATCCGGCAAGCATACCCGGTAAAGTCAAAGGCATAACAACGCTGAAGAAAGTCCGGACCCTGCTTGCGCCAAGAATACCCGCCGCTTTGTACAGGGAGCCGTCAATTTGATACAGGCTTGTCGCAATGGCAAGGATCATATAGACGATTAAAGAATCCGTTAAACCGATAACGACGCCAAGTTCGTTATACATAAGCTTAAGCGGCTTGTCGATCAGGCCTATTTTGAGCAAAGTGTTGTTAATAAGCCCCTTTTCGCCCAGCATAATCACCCAACCGAAGTTTCGGATAACGACGCTGACAAGATGCGGAGCAATGATTAAGAACGTAATGATCCCGCGCATTCTGCTTGTTGCCTGGGCCATATACATCGCCACGGGATAGCCCAACACGAAGCAAGTTATGACGGTCAGCAAACTTAGCTTGATCGTTCGCCACAGGATTTGCACATAATATGGGTCCTGCACGAACAACAAATAATTTTCAAAAGAGAACTGCTCGTTGCTGTTTTGAAAGCTTATCAGCAAAATGTAAAGCATAGGCAGCAAAAAAACGCCTAGCAATACAGCGATGGCAGGTGTGAGCAGCAAGACAGCGGTTCGCAACTTACGGCTACGATCCTCGCTCATCGGACGCTCCCCTTTCCGGAAAAGACAAACACATCCTCCGGTTTCCATTCCAGGAAAACCGTCTGTCCCGGCAAAAGCTGCTCCTGCTGCTGAACGCTCTGGATGCGCACCGTCACGGTAACTTGATTAATTTCAACCTCGCATTCCGTGTAGGCCCCCAAGAAAGAAGTCAATTTCACAACGCCTTGCACGACGTTGGTTAAGGCCGCATCTTTTTCCTGAACATGAAGATTGATTTTCTCAGGGCGGACATAAATGGAAACCTGCTCCCCCTCTGTGAAAACTTGATCCCGATGTATGCCAGTCAACGAAAATCCGGCATCAGCCCTAAGCAAAAGGCCTTGCTCCTGTATTTGAGCCACAACGCCCGTCATCCGGTTCGATTTCCCGATAAACGTATGCACGAACTCGGATGTGGGTCGATTGTAAATGTCCCACGGTTTCCCGATTTGTTCCACTTTACCGTGATCAAGAACGACGATGCGGTTGGATAAATAAAGCGCTTCCTCTTGATCGTGAGTTACAAAGATCGTGGTAACCCCAATCTCCTGCTGAAGACGTTTCATTTCATCCCGCAGTTCTTCCCTAAGTTTGGCATCCAGATTGCTAAGCGGCTCGTCTAGCAGCAATAAGGTAGGCTCCGTTACGAGCGCCCTGGCGATAGCAATTCGCTGTCTTTGTCCCCCCGACAACTGCTTGGGGTAGCGGTCCGCGACATGCGGCAGTTTCACAAGGTCGAGCACCTTGCTCACCCGCTGCCGGATCTCGTCTCTAGGCACTTTCCGCAGCTTCAAACCATATGCAACGTTCTCGAATATCGTCATATGCGGAAAAAGCGAATACGTTTGAAAAACCATGCCCAAATCGCGTTTGTTGGAAGGCACGCCGTTCATCCGCTTGCCTTTAATGATCAAATCCCCTTGATCCGGCTCCAAAAAGCCGGCAATCATATTTAGTGTCGTCGTCTTGCCGCACCCGGAAGGGCCGAGGAAGGAGACGCACTCTCCTTGCTCGATTTGCAAATTAAAATTGTCCACAACTACGTTAGGACCAAACTTTTTTTGGATGTTAATCAGTTCTACATCATAACTTTTCGTCACGAGCCTCACCTATTTTCCGACTTTAGGAGCTACTTCTTTGTTGAAACGGTCCAGCCACTGCGATGTGTTTTTGCCAACGGCTTCCAGGTCCAATTTTACGACCTTGCTGCGGTCAAAGTTCAACTTGTCGGCAATATCTTTTGGAAGCGTAACCGGTACGGCAGGATTGTAGTACAGCTTTTGACCATATAGCGTCTGGACTTCATCCGTCAAGAGGAAATCGATGAACAGCTTCGCTGCGTTAGGGTCTTTGGCACCCTTCACAATCGTAGCAACGTTAGGCACAAGGTTCGTACCTTCCTTCGGAACTACGAATTCGAGATTCAGTCCGGCATCCTTTTGAACCAAACTTCTTGCTTGCGTCCACGTGGTATAAGCTGCCGTCTTGTTTTGCAGATCCTGCTGCAGTTGAGCGGAGCTTTTCGCGAAAGTAGGCATATAACCTGCGATCGTTTTCAATTTTTCAAAACCGGCGTCCATACTATTCTCCGAACCACCGTTTGCATATGCGAGCATGATGAGCGCAGAACGACCGAAGTTGCTGGAAATCTCAGCCATCGTAAGATTGCCCTTCATCTCAGGCTTCGCCAAGTCATTCCATGACTGTGGAACCGGCAGTCCTTTTGCCTTAACTATCTCAGCGTTATAGGAAATACCCATTGGCGTATAGTTCACAGCTACGCCGCTGTTGTCTTTTACTTTCAGATCTGCATTCACTTTCTTCATATTAGGAATCGACTGCTCGGATAGAGGCTCCCAAAGTCCTTCAACACGGCCTCCCTCCTGCTCGCCGCCCTCAATAACAGTTACATCGATCTGCGGCGATGCTTTCTGAGCTTTCACCTTGGCTACGATTTCAGTGGAAACCCCGGAAACGTAAGTCAGCTTCACATCGGGATATTTCTGGTTAAACTTTTTGAAAATTTCATCTTTCATTAACGTTTCTACTGTAGAACCGTTACCGGCAACGACCAGTTGTTTCTCCGGCGCCAACGCTGCTGCCGCTGTAGTGGCAGGCGCTTTTTCTGCAGGTGATGCGGCCCCACCGGCCGGCTTATCGGAGCTGGAAGCGCACCCTGAGAGCAGAGTGCCTGATAATGCTGCAATAGATAAAGCTGTTCCCCATTTTTTCATATAAATCCTCCCATTAGCGTTTAAATCGTTCACTATATGTGAACATCGTTTACTATATGTGAATATTATAAAAATTTTAACATGATTTTGCCGAATTATGCAATTATTTATTTTACAGAAATATATAAACCTCATGCCAATAGAAATCGCCAATATAAAAAGCCCCAAATATCGGGGCATAAGCATTTAATCCGTTTTCACTACATCTAGGAAAAAATACGCGTTTATGGTAAACTATCATCCAAATCTGTCACTTGGCCTCGTCCAATAAGGAGCATGAAACTAAAATGGACAATCATCTTTCATCCGTTAAGAACAGCAGCAGACTGTTAAAATCGTTTCTGGATTCCGATAAGGAAATGGGCGTTAGCGAGTTGAGCCGACTGCTCGGGCTTTCTAAGGGCGCCGTACACAAACTGCTTATGACGCTCGAGAGCGAAGGCTTTATTAAGCAAAATCCGGCGAACAAACAGTATTCTTTAGGATACACCCTTTTGGAGTTAGGAAACAAGGTTCTTCGAAATCATAATTTGACGGACTTCTCCAAACCCTTTCTGCAAAAGCTGGCCAAGACGACCGAGGAACTTGTATGTCTGTGTGTTCGAGATGCCAACGATGCTATTTATGTAGATAAAATAGAAGACTCTCAGCACCCCATTCGCTTTAACGTTGAAGCTTACCGGAGATTTCCCCTTTATGCGACATCGGCTTCCAGAGCGATTCTTGCCTTTCAGGATGATGCTTTCATCGATGATATTTTGTCAGGTGAACTACGAACTTACACACCTTATTCCTTAAATGAGCCTGAGGAAATCAAAGAGCTGCTTAATTCCATTCGGCAGCTCGGATATGAGGTCAGCTCTAACCGGCGGAACGTGGGGGTAACCGGCATCGCAGCGCCGATTTTTGAAGCCGGCGGGTTGGTGAATGCCTCCATCAGCATTATCGGTCCGACTGATCGCGTCCTTCCTGTACAGGACACATTGATCCAGCATGCCGTGGCCACCACGAGAGAAATATCCGCACAGCTGGGCTACCGGGGAAAATAAAAATCACATAAAAAGCGGCATTCCGAAAGCTTTCGGAATGCCGCTTTTTATTGCATTATCAGGAAATCAATGCTAAAATCCCAGTAAATTCATATATAGGAAACGTTGTTCACTTATAGTGAACAATCGAGTACTCAAAAGTAAAGGAGCTACCTTTCTATGAAGAAGCGGATTCCATCCATTTCTGTGACTGTCGGAAGAAAATTGTATGCAAGCTTTGCCGTTGTCTTGATTATGATGTGTGTTCTTGCCTTGTTTACGACTTCTCAGTTAAGAACCATCAATCAAAAAACAAAGAGCATCACAGACAACTGGATGAGCGGCGTTGAGACCATCAATCATATCAATTATTTGACCGAACACGTATTAGCTCTTGAATTTCAAAACATGATTGTAGCAGATACTTCCGCATCTGACTCCATCAATGAAGAAATCAGTCAAACGGTTAAAGAAATCGATCAAGAATTCGAGTCCTACGAAAAAAAGAGCACCTCCCCTGAAGAATTAGACCTCTTAGTGAAGGTCAAGACGGCCTGGAGCGATTATATCTCCCTTCACACCCAAATGGTACAGTACTCAACAAAGGCAGATATCATCAAAGGCGCCGGCAAAGACGGTCCTCAAATTATTACACTGATTCAAGAATCCCAACGACTATTCACAAGTATGAAGCTAGATATGGACAAACTGGTGACATTAAATCATGAGGGTGCTCAGAATGCCAGCAAAGAAGCAGGTAAGCTTTATACAAGCAACGTCATTGCTTCTATCGTGTACGTGTCAATAGCAGCATTGGTAGCCATGGGCCTTGCCTTCCTTCTTTCCATCCATCTTTCCAAACCGGTTCGATTGGTTTCCAAAGCCATGGAACAAGTTGCTGCCGGCGACTTGAGCATCCAAGTACCGAATATTAAAAATCGGGATGAAATCGGAGATCTGGTCCGTTCTCTTCACACCATGATCCGAAATTTCGGAGAAATCGTACGTCATATTCAGGATGCTTCCGGCCAAGTAGCTGCTTCTTCCCAGCAATTGTCCGCAGGATCTGCAGAAACCTCGCTTGCGGCCAATCAAGTTTCCGTTACGATGCAGGAAGCCGCAGCCCGCGCAGAACATCAAATGCAAAGTTCCGAACAAACAAGCAGAGCCATGGAAGATATGTCGCATGGCATTCAGCGTATTGCGGAGACATCGGGACAAGTATCGGAACTTGCGTTCGAAACGACACGTCAGGCAGAGCAAGGTAACGATAAGATTCAGCAAGCTATCCATAAAATGAACTTTTTAAATCAATCGGTTGAACAGAGCGCTTTACAGCTAAACCGCTTGAACGAGCGATCGATTGAAATCGGCGAGATTGTGACTATAATTCGGGACATCGCCTCTCAAACCAGTCTACTTGCGCTTAACGCTTCAATCGAAGCCGCGAGGGCCGGCGAACACGGAAAAGGCTTTTCGGTCGTAGCGAACGAAGTCAAGAAATTAGCCGAGCAGTCCAATCAATCCGCTTCCCAAATTGCTGAACTCATTCAAGCGATTCAAACAGATTCCGGACAAGCTGTAAGTACCATGAATTTAGGCATCAAAGAAATCCAGGAGGGAAGCCGCTCCATTCAAGAAGCAGGAACCAACTTCGGACAAATCGTTCTGGCGGCAGAGCATTTGTCCGGACAGATTCAAGAGGTAGCCGCGGCTTCTGAACAAATGCATGCCAGCGGCGAAGAAGTGTCCGCTTCTGTTATGGAAATGGCGGAGCTTGCCAAACAATCATTCACAAGCACACAGCAGGTGGCATCCATATCTACGGACCAGCTCACCGCGATGCAAGAAATGAGTGCATCCACGACTTCTCTGTCCCGAATTTCCATTCAATTGCAACAAGTGATAGCCAGGTTTAAGTTGTAAAATGTACGGAATGGCAAAAAGGCTTCTCCAAGGATCTTATCCTTGTGAAGCCTTTTTTTCTTGCCAAGTACGCGATATTATTTCTTCAATATACCCAAATATTCTTTCCATGGTCCAACGTCCGCCCTGTATCTCTCGGCCATTACCCGTACGATTTGAGCAATGTGCGTCAAATCATGAACAACCCAAGTTGAAAGCATTTCTCTTAACTTCACTACACCAAATGCGGGGTGTGAACCCGTCAATTCAAGATGCAATTCAGGTTCAATAAGCGCCTTAAGTTTGGTTGTATTTTGGATTCTAATCGCTTTAAATTCAAGCAACTTTTGTTCAATCGATCTTTCAGACCTCTCATTCAAGTGAGAATAGCGATCAAATGGAGGAAATGGTTTCCTTTCACCTTCTTGTAGGATAAATTCTAACCTCGGTATCCAATTATTGTTCTCTCCCTCAATGAGGTGCCCAATCACTTCAGAGACATTCCAGGTTCCTTCGCCTTCATTGCATTGCAACCACCCGTCGGATAAACCTGATAAAAAATACTCCAATGTTTGTGGCGTACGCTCCAGAACCTCAATAGCTTCTTTCATATTAAAATTCATACTATTGCTCCTTTCTGCGATTAGTTAAGGTATAAGATGCTCACTCCTTCATGAAAACAGGGTATTGTATATACCCTACGGTCATTATACATTGCTACCGTTTCCTTGAGCCAACAGAAAAAAAGCAAGCCTCCGAAAGTATCGGAAAGTTTGCTTTTTGGTCTGTCTATTCGAATCATTCTGCGCCTTTACTTCGCCTGAATGTACCCTTCCGCTTTAAGCAGTTCGGCGATCAGAACAGCACCGCCTGCTGCTCCGCGTAATGTATTATGCGATAGTCCTACAAATTTATAATCGTATATGGAATCCTCGCGCAATCTTCCCGCTGAAACCCCCATACCGCGCTCAATGTCACGGTCAAGTTTCGTCTGAGGTCTGTTCTCTTCTTCAAAATAGGTTATGAACTGCTTGGGTGCGCTTGGAAGTCCAAGTTCTTGCGGTCTTCCTTTGAATCGCAGCCAGCGATCAAGAATATCTTCCTTCGAAGGTTTGTTCTCGAACGATGCGAATACCGTAGCCAGATGTCCATCCGTTACCGGAACGCGAATACACTGCGTTGTTATTAAAGGTGAACTTGCTTTAATAATTTCATCATTTACGATGCTGCCCCAAATGCGCAGCGGCTCCTGCTCGCTTTTTTCTTCCTCGCCGCCAATATAAGGAATGACATTATCTAACATATCGGGCCAATCAGTGAAGTTTTTGCCAGCTCCGGAAATGGCCTGATACGTCGATGCAACCACTTTGGTTGGTTTGTAATCAAGCAGCGCATGAAGTGCCGGCACATAGCTCTGAATGGAACAGTTGGGCTTAACGGCAATAAATCCGGTCGAGGTTCCGAGCCGCTTTCTCTGTGCAGCTATTACTTCAATGTGCCCGGGATTAACTTCCGGAATGACCATCGGGATGTCAGGCGTCCAGCGGTGAGCCGAATTATTGGAAATAACAGGCGTGCCCGTTTTTGCGTACGCTTCTTCCAACGCTTGAATTTCATTTTTTTTCATATCAACCGCACAAAAAATAAAATCGACCCGAGCGGCAACTTCCTCCACTTTCGATGCATCCTGGACGACAATATTTTTCACATTTTCAGGTATCGGACCAGACAACTTCCATCTGCCTTGCACAGATTCCTCATATGTTTTACCTGCAGAACCGCTGCTTGCTGCAATGGCCGTTACCTCAAACCAAGGATGGTGATCCAGCAACTGAACAAACCGCTGGCCAACCATTCCCGTTCCACCGACAATACCAACTTTAAGTTTTTCTGACATCTGTTATTCAAATCCTTTCAAAAAGTCTGGAAACGCAATAATCTTCCTCTAAATAACTATTCAAAACTTCTAATTTGGTGTGTACCGTATGTTACTTGTATGCTGATCTGTCCTTTGCAACAATAAAAAAATCCCACCCCCAAGACATTAGTCTTAGGGACGAGATTTGCATACTCGTGGTACCACCCCAGATTCGCTAATACGTCGCCATATTAGCCTCTTCAAGTACGGCATTACAATGTAAAATGCTTATACTTTAGCTCTGTAACAGGAGCTCCTGACACACCATCCCCTTTTATGAGGTTCCGATGGGCTGCTCTGAGGCTTTTTTCAATAAAAAACTCTATGCTCCTTTTCAGCTGACGGAGCTCTCTGTGAAAGAATGTTTTTATTTACTCTTCTCTTCATCGCATTTGATATTGCGATTATATTATCAAATAACCACGGAGAGGTAAATATAATTTTTTAAAATTTTAAAACATTAAAATTATTGACGCGCTTTTAAGGCCATATCCAAAGCAACCACCGCTTCAGCACGAGTTATTGACTGAGTAGGACGGAACATGTGATCATCATACCCTTCCATTATACCTTTTTCCGTTACAGCCCTGATTGCGTTTTTACTCCAAGACGGCAAGCTTCCCGTATCCAACAAATCAATCTTCCCAACCGTTGATGCGGCATTAATTCCTAATAACCGCGCGATAATAATGGCAGCCTCTTGTCTGCTAACAGGCTCATGAACATGTACGGTATGATCCGGATAACCGGTTATGTACCCCGCTTTTACCGCTTTTTGTGCCTCTTCATACTCCCACTCATCTTGTTTCAAATCATTGAAAGTAATCGGCGTTGTCTGTGTAAATTGAAACGAACGATTAATCAAAGAAATAAATTCTCCTCGGCTCACGGGTTGATCCGGTCGAACCGTTTTATCATCGTAGCCATGCAACCACCCAGAATCCAACCATTGGTCTAACGTAGCTTCTGCCCAAAACCCATGGATATCCGTTATCAGCTTAGACTTAGCCGTCTCGGCAAACACCGGAGATTGGATGCATAAAGCAGAGCTAAGCAGACTGACAACTATAATCGAAACCATTTTCATTGAACCCACTCGCCCACCCGCTTCATCAATATTCGAAATTAAATAAAGCATAAATCATGATTATGAAAAAAACATGAAGATTTTGTAGAAACTTGTATGAGGCAACGAATCCGGATTGCGTCTATTCAGTTCCGCCGGATGAAGTCCGCGACGATGCGTCCAATTTCGTCCGGCGCGTCCTCCAGGCAATAATGACCCACGCCTGCGAGCCGATGGACGGGAGCAGTTGGAAATAGTTCGGTGAAAAGCGGCAGAAAATGCTCGGCTTGGAGCGTGCGGTCGGCCTCACCCCAGATCGCTAGCGCGGGTTTCTCGCGGATGGCGCGCACGGTTGCGGCATCGGGTGTCTCAAACTGGTGCGCTCCGGTGGCGTACCCCTTCGCCCAGCCGATAGCGCCGAGACAGTCGGCAGGGCTGACAAAGCGTGAGCCGTAAGCGGCGAGCCAGGTTTCGGTAATTAGTGCATTGTTCTCGAAGCCGTTCAACTTGAGTGTGCTGAGGATGTTAAAGCCGAGCTGGCTCAGGACGGTCTCGAGACTCCCTTCCTTCTCGGCTCTCAAGATCCATTGGAACCAAGGTGAGACACCGACATTGGCGGTCAACTTCTCGACGAGGTCCGGCTGGCCGAACGGAGTCGGCCCGTTGGTCGAGATCAACCTACGAATACGATTCGGATGGCGCGCTGCTAACCCCATGCCTACCGGCCCGCCGAAATCATGCATAACAAGGGTGATGTCTTGAAGGTTGAGAGCCAGAACAAACCGTTCGAGATTATCGATATGGTCCTGCAGCCAATAGCTGCGGTCCTGCGGCGTCGCGCTTTTACCGAAGCCCATATGGTCGGGGACGACGACACGGTAATCTTTGCTCAAAATCGGGATCAGATGCCGGAACAGATAACCCCAGGTCGGTTCGCCATGAAGGCAAAGGACGGTTTCATCTCCGTGCGGCCCCTCGTCGACATAGTGCATGGCAAAGCCGGGAGCGTCTGTGAAGTGCGGCTCGAAAGGAAAGGTGCTCCCAAAATTCGTGTTCAGATAAAGAGTCATGGAAAGTCTCCTTTAAATACGTTTTATTTTAGGAATGCACTTGATTATATTATACCAATCGGTACATAACAAACATGAGTAAAATATACTTCTAATTTCTTATAGTGTCAAGAAAACAGAAATTAAATTTGACTATATCCCCCGCAAATAATATGATTATTTTATACTAACCGATATGAAAAGAGGAGTTGTTTATGGTACGTCCTCGGGCATTCGATGAAGAAAAGGCATTACATGCAGCTATGGAACTATTTTGGGAAAAAGGTTATGAAGCAACTTCATTAAGCGATTTAACGACTCGAATGGGGATTCAACGTCCAAGCATTTACTCGGCGTTCGGAGACAAAAAGGAGCTTTTTGAAACTGCGCTTCGCAAATACAACCAAATCCATTCTTCTTATGTTCGCGCTCGACTTCAAAGCGTTTCATCCGTTAAAGAAGCATTTCGCTCCTTCTTTGAGGGGATTGTAGCGGAAGTATACGAGGAAGGACCCAACCGGGGGTGTTTTTGTCTCAATGTGATGGTAGAACTTGCTCCACATGATGCAAAATTTGAAGTGCTTACTAGAGAACATCAGACGTATCTTGCTGCGCTTTTTCAGGAAACCATTGAACGAGGCATGCGATCTGGCGAACTTGGGAACCATGTGAACTCAAAAATGTTAGCACAGACACTCGTCGTTTCAATGATCGGACTTACTGTATTAATGAAATCTCGCCCTGATCGGACATTTGCAGATAATGCTGTAGCGACGATACTTGCTATGCTCAAGTAACCACAGGTTCTGCACGCAAGTGCGTTGGCAAAATCGCACCAGTACGTGATACGATCAAATGGACGAGGAAAGATTTCAAGATACGATGGAGGTCGAAACGTCATGAAAACGATTCGATGTTTGTTCGCACACATGGATTGGGCGAACCGCCGTCTGTTGGAGGCGCTGCAAGCCACGCCAGCGGACGAAGCCGGCAAGGCAGCGACTCTGTTCCTGCACGTGCTCCAAGCGGAACGCATCTGGCTGACCCGGCTGCGAGGAGAGAGCAGCGAAGGTATCGTACTATGGCCGGATGACGCAGATCCCGGTGCCTGCGCCGCTTTGGTCGAGGAGAACGGAAATGGCTTCCGGGTGTGGCTCGACGCCCTGCCCGAAGATCGGCTGGACAAGCCGTTTGCGTATCGCAGCCAGACCGGAGCACCGTTCGAGTCGTCCTTGAGGGACATTTTGACGCATGTCGCCCTGCACGGCCAGTACCATCGTGGTCAGATCAACGCTGCACTCCGCGCGGGTGGGTTCGAGCCAGCCGTCGTCGATTATATCCTATATGCGCGACTCGGCGGGAACGTTTGATCCGTCAATGTTGATATTGAGCTAACTTTTTCCGTTAGCTCAATTCCTTTTTCTCTGTCGCATAATAAATCATCGCAATGGTCGGTAAAGCTATGCCTATCAACAATGCTGCCTTCCATCCGCCCAAGGCGTATGCCCACCCTCCAGTTGCAGAGCCTATTGCACCGCCAGCAAAAAAGATTGCCATGTATAAACCATTCAGCCGGCTTCGAAACTCTGCTCCCAATGAAAAAATAGCACGTTGCCCGAGAACCAGATTCGCCGATACTCCCATGTCTAAGAGAATGGCCGCAACGACCAAGGTTACTAATGCGAATGTTGAGCCGCCTTGGATCACAAGCGGTAAAATTGCAGCAATGATAACAGAAGCCAATGCTAATCCTGTGGCTGGTCGGACCCAACCTCTGTCAGCAAGACGGCCTGCTACAGGTGCAGCAATCGCCCCGGATACCCCTACCAATGCAAACAGCGCAACTCCTTTTTGGGAAAAATGGAAAGTCGGACTGGTCAATAACAAAGGTACAGTTGTCCAGAACAAACTGAAAGTTCCGAATACACAAGCGTGATAGATGGATCTGCGTCGCAGGATCGGCGTCGTTTTGAGTAAATGCATCATAGAACCCAGAAGTTTTGGGTATTGTGTGTTTATCGTCGGTTGCCTTACAGGAAGCAATTTTGCTAAAACAAGAGCCAGAACAAAAATCATTGCGGCGGATACGACGAATATAGCGCGCCAGCCCATAAACTCCGCTACAAGACTTGATACAGGACGAGCGAGCATGATGCCGAGTAACAAACCACTCATGACATTACCCACATTTCGGCCGCGCGTGGCATCTGGGGAAAGATGAGCTGCGTACGGTACCAGCACTTGAGCTGCTACTGATCCTAGGCCAATAAAAAGTGAAACTGCAAGAAATAGCAAAGCACTTTTGACTGCTGCAGCGATCGTCAAAACGATTGTAGTAAGGAGCAATAACGTAACAACAAGTTTTCGGTTTTCAAGTATATCCCCTAAGGGTACGATAAATAATAATCCTATTCCGTAACCAATTTGAGTCAGCGTCACGATCAGGCCAGCTGCACCAGATGACAATCCGATTGCTGAACTGATTGGGCCCACTAAAGGCTGCGCATAATAGAGATTCGCTGCGATTACTCCACAAGCAATAGCCAGAATAAGTATAATCCACGCCGAAATAGGTTTATCCATTTTTTGATTTGCAATTGAACTCATAGTTAGCGCCCCTTTACTTGTCGAAGAAAATCATTTTCAGGAACAATCGTTCCAATAAAGTCAAAAAAAATATGTTTATAGCATCTCAATTACTGTGTCTATCATGTCATACATCATTTGTTTATTACTTTTCACCTTGGATACTACATTTATACTATGATTCAGGTTAAGCAATAGGTGTGCTAGAACCTTAGCATCTTTCCTCGGATCGATTTCTCCCATCTGTTGTCCTTTACTTAAAAGATCATAAAATAACTGTTCCAATTCCTCAAATCTGTCACGTATCAATTTACGCAGTTGTTCATCCGGTGAATCCATACCGATAGCTGCGTTTGTAATCAAGCATCCTTTCGGCAAATCCTCATTCAATGCGAATGTAATATGCTGATCAAAATATTGTCGTATTCCTGCTCTCGCAGACGACGCATTTACCAAGAGAATTCTTTTATTTTGCCCTACTTTTTTGTAATGGTGTATGGCCTCAACATAAAGCGTCTGTTTATCCACAAATGTTTCGTACATACTTGATCTGCTTATTTCCATTGCTTCTAACAAATCCGGTATGCTCGCTGCTTCGTAACCTTTTTCCCAAAAAACTAACATTGCCTTATGAAGTACGAGCTCCTTGTCAAACTCCTTTGTACGACCGATGGTTAACACCTCCTTCTCCGTAAAAACAGTATAATCTTTCCGGAACAAACAGTCCAGTATTTTTTTGAAAATTTTCACGTTGTTTTCATTTAACTGCCTGTTACTTCAATAAACGAAAAGAGGAGCTGCTGTAAAGCAAACTCCTCCACTAAGCTATTTAGACTCAAATTTCTCTCATGTACATGTTCTGATCGTGCAATCGAATTAGTACCTTGCCAAAACGGCCGCTCTGCCGGATGACCACTTTGCCAGAGGGGTATGTTTGCTCCAAGTAGTCTGCTACCTTTTTCCGATTCTGATCATCTGCGGGCAGACCGCGATTGCGAATCCAGGTCATCGCTTCTTGCAAAGCATCTTCTCTGGAGACTTCCATCGTCTTCGTTTCTCGCGATATAAGCGACTCATAGGAGAAGCCTTTGAGATACAGCAGATGGAGTAGATATCCCATTTCTTTGTTATTCGTTTTGAAGGGCTGATCGGTGATGAGCGGCCAAATTTCATTCACCAGACTATGCTCTGTGGAACCGGCCGGCATACTGATATAACAAAACTTCCGGGCGCAACGGAGCACCTTTTCAACACTTTCCCAATTGAGAATGACCGGGCACATCGAGACAAAGACGAGATCGAAGGCATGGCTCCAGCCTCTGGCCTCTACATCAATATCTTCAAAAGGTTCAGCTATTATCTTCACCTTATCTTCGCCGAGCTTTGCGATGTTTTCTTCCAGCAGTTCGACCAAAGGAAGATTGGGCTCTACGGCGGTTACTCGGGCTCCTCGCTCCGCAAACGGCACCGAAAATCCTCCCGAGGCGGCGCCAATATCCAAAATGGAGGCGTTTTCGAATCGAACTCCTTGTCCTTCAATCCAGTTTAGGATACGTTTGGTCCGTTTTCTTCCCTCTTCATTAAACGATTGCTCGTTGAAAGACCTGGCTTTATTATCAAAGGCTCTTGCCGGTTCGATTCCGGCCTTTTTCATCTTGTTCACGGCGGTATCGGAATCGTCTTTCCATTCTTTTTCCCAAATGACTTCATTAAACAAATCGTTCATGCTCATTCCTCATTTCGCATCCAAAGCTCCGTATTCAATTCATTGTTTATGGCCGCGGCGGCAATTGCGCCCATAGAGGCAGCGGCAATGGCCTGATGCATTCGCGATGCCGCATCCCCGGCGCTATAGACGCCCGGAACGTTCGTTTTTCCGAAAGAATCGACGACAACCATTCCTGCTTCCGTGGTTTGGCATCCAATGGCACGCGGCAAGTCCGATCCCGTAACCAGCTCCGGTTTAAAAAAGATCCCCCTGCACGGAATGGACGTCCCGTCTTCAAGAACGACTTGCCGCACGATCCCGCCGCTTGAGTCGATGTGCCGAATCCGCGAGTCGAACATAGGTACTTGATGTCGCCGGAGCTCCTCACGCTGAGCATCCGTCAATTCATCAGGACCATTCGTGCAGATTGTAAAACGGTTCGTCCATCCGGATATCAATGGCGCGAAGTGCATGAGCTCAACTCCCTTGTTAATGACAACAAGCGGCTCGTCTCTTAATTCCCAGCCATCGCAATACGGGCATACAAAGGCGCTTTTCCCATAAATCTCCGCCAGCCCCGGAATGTCCAGCGGCCGATCCTTCATGCCGACTGCAAACAGTACCTTTTTGCTTTCAAAGACTTTTCCTTGTCCAGTCGTAATTTGAAAATGACCATCTGTTCCCCTAATCGACTCGGCCGTATCCGCCACGAAAAACACGGAGGGATAGGCGCTGATCTCTTCCTTTGCAATTCGCCGAAATTCACCAGGACTTATTCCGTCGCGGGTTAGAAACCCGTGGGCCTCGTGCGTCACGGCATTGCGGGGACGGCCTTCATCGATCACCGCTACATTTTTCCTCGCCCGCCCCAGCACAAGAGCGGCATTCAATCCTGCCGGGCCGCCGCCAATAATCGCCACATCGAGAAACTGTTTTTTCACCGTCATAATATACCTCCATAGATCTATGATATCCATAATTAAAACGCAAGAAGTGCATTACTTCTTGTTTAGTTCATGGTCGCAACGCTTGAAAGCCTCATCGAGTACTGATTGAATCGTGTGCTCTCGCAAGTATTGGTGAAGCTGCCGTTCCGCGCCGTCCATCACCTTCGCAACCAAACATTCGCAATTTCCTGAACGTTCCTGATCCCGCTGCGCAGCCCCCTCATCAGTTAACAACCGATGCTGCCGCGAATTCAAATTCGAGCATTCGAACAGCTGCTGTCTTCCTTCAATCACTTGTATGACATCAAAAAAAGTAATCTGATCGGCCGGCCGTGCAAGCTCGTAACCGCCATTCACCCCCGGGACAGCACGTACGATTCCATCCTGCCTCAGCTTGGACATGATTTTGGATAAATAGCTTTCGGAAACGCCAAGTGTCACAGATAATTCCTTAATTCCGACGTTGTTGCTACGTTCCGAGTGTCCCAAATGAATTAAGGCGTGCAGGGCGTAATCTGTACTTTTGGAGAACTGCATTTTTCTCTCCTCCCTTCCCAATATTATTATGGATCTACGAAGTCCATAATAAACGATTCGACTGCAATTTGCAATGACATGAAAATGCTTCGAAGTTTCACTTAAATTCATCTGTGTAGCTTTTCAATTTTAGTCCGGTTCTTCTTATATGGATGGAGACATCGGCCTTAAGCTCTGCGCGCTTAAACTCTTCGTTCCAGTTTTGACGAACCTTTTTGAACGCGGCCTTATCCTGCCTGTACATATCTTCGCCAAAACCAAAAATATCCGATCCGAATTCAGCCTGCACCTTCTTCATGGTATTCTCTATGGATGCATTTAATTTACGTTCCGCTAATTGTTCCAATTCTAGAAAGGTTTGAGGTTTCGATAAATCAGCGCCTTTGCAGGACAGACCATCAACTATGCCGTTGATAAACACTTTAACGATTACGGTAGGGGTGCCGGTGTTGTAGAACGCTTTTATTTTTGTTCCTGAATCATATACACTGACGTCAAAATGACCGTTGTCTTTACAAGGTACCGTCAGTACTGTGCTTTTAATCATGTTCTGTGTCCATAAGTAGTTGCGAGTATCATCCAAGTTAAGGAATCCGACAAGTTTCTGTTTGTTAAACACCCCAAGTCCAGATAAGGTTACATTGTTGCGAATGAGATCCGATTTTAAATTTTTATCGTTTGAGCCGGTTTCCGCATTCCCTTGGACGGTAACCGTTTCGATGACAGGGTCCCTGCCTTTAGAGGTGAACGCTGCGATCAGGTCTTTCATTTTAACTTGCGGATCTCCCCCCCATTCATTATTAAAATTACTGCTTTGCCGAAATAATTTGGTCGAGGGTATAAACCCTCCCGGTATTATCGTTGAGATGACTTCCAATGCAGTGCCGCGAGTAACTAACACCATGTTGAAATCGTCCCGAAGTTCCCAATCTCTTTCCAAAAAGTCCAGGAAATCCAGATCTCCCTCACGGGCCACTTCCTCGTTAAGTGCAAATATTCGAACATGTGAATAAAGTAATTTTCGAGGAAGCCCGGCATTCATTTTGCGGCGTACCTCCTCCACCGAATTCCCTTCCTGACTATAAACGATAGCAGGCATAGTTCCCACCGCCGTTTTTTTGCCCACTTCTGTCGGATTGATAACTTGTACGGAAAGCTTCCATTTCATTTTTTCGCCTTTATCGAGCGCCATGCCGAATACAACAAACAAATTGTTCATTTCAGTTGTCTCGGTGCATCCCGACAAAAGGATCAGCATTGCTATTCCCGTTAAAATAAATCGTTTGATCGCTTTCATTGTTGGAGGTCTCTCAATCTCTTGTTTCTTTGTTTGTTTTACGAAGCGGCGATTTTGTTTTCAAAAAGAAGTTTCTTTGGAACATTTTCGGATAAGGCAGTCGAATCAATACTCCGATAATATCCCGCCGGGAGAAAGGCGCAAATGGTGTCAAATAAGGGATTCCCAACGTATTCAGCTTTACTAAATGAATCATGATGAGAATTAGACCGAAACCGATACCGTATAAGCCCATTAGTGCACCCAATAGGATTAACAGGAAACGAAGCAAACGGATGGTAAGTGCCATGGAGTATACCGGCACAACGAAGCTGGCAATTCCGGTAAGCGAAACGATAATTACCATAATGCTCGAAACGATACCAGCTTCGACGGCAGCTTGTCCAATAACGAGAGTACCGACGATGGACACCGCATTGCCGACAGCTCTCGGCATTCGTATGCCAGCCTCCCTTATAATTTCGAAGGTGGTTTCCATGAGCAACACTTCGATAACGGTTGGAAAGGGAACCACTTCCCGCTGTGAAATAATCGTTATTAACAATAAAGACGGGATCAGTTCTTGATGATAGGTTGTGATCGACAAATAGAACGCTGGCAATACCATGGTAAGAAAAAGCGAAATGTATCGAATCATGCGGATAAACATCGACATGAGATATGGTTGATAATAATCTTCCTGACTTCGGAAAAAATCGTCGAACACCGCCGGAGCTATGATGGCAAACGGACTTCCGTCCACGATGACCGCCATTTTTCCTTGAATGAGGCTGCCGGCTAACGTATCAGGCCTTTCCGTATTTAGAAACATTGGAAAAGGCGAATACATATTGTCGCTTAACGATTCTTCGAGAACGGACGAATCCATCAGTGTACTAATTTTCAGCCGCTGCAGGCGAAGGCGTAATTCAGCCAAGATGTTCTCGTTTGCAATATTTTGCATGTAAGCCATAACCACTGAGGTTTGAGTATCTTTTCCTAGCTGAAAAGATTCGAAACGAAGCGCAGTATGTTTGATCCGGCGCCGAACAAGGGAAATATTGGTCTGCAAATTTTCCGTAAACGAATCTTTGGGACCGCGGATGATCGTTTGCGTGGTAGGCTCTTGAATGCTTCTAGACTTAAGATTAACGATAGAAAGCGCTAGAGCCTTATCGATTTGATCGAAGAACAATAAAGCATATCCGTCCAATAAACATGATAAAGCTTTCTCCAGTTCGGTAACGATAACGTAAGAATACCCCGGATACAGCTGCATCCTGAAATGTTCCAAATCGTTGAAATATTGGGATGCGTGTGCTGGGGTCAATAAAGGTTGTCTTATGGTATCGATTTCCTGCGCGTTTGTCATACTATCGAGAAAGCATAATAACGCGCATTGCCCGTCAACAAGCATCCGGTCAAAGTGAATGTCGAGTGTGCTGCCGAATGCCGCTTTGAGATTATCCAGATTCGTTTCCAATATGGCGGATACCAGAGCATCATCCATACCTTCGGGAAGCAGCGAGTTTCTTGTCGTTGCTCGGTCAGCATTTAAGAAATTCATCAGAAAATCCCACCTTACGGTTTATTGCCTTCAGCTGCCCTTTTTCTCGTTTTCCATATGACGATTCCGCATAATACGCATGGAAATGCGATTTGAAATGGAATATGAAGGATAAATGGAACGAGCTTAATACCTTCATAGACGTGTTCGGCAAAATTATGGGAAACAATGACTGACAAGACGGAAAGCATCAGCCCCATCGGAATGACAAACAATTGATAACGGACGTTCGTCAAATGCTCCAATCCCTTAAGTCCGCCATAAAAGAATACGGAAACCTTGATCACGATGCCCAGCATCATGATGAATGCCGCAAGCGCATCGATACGCTCGATAAAATTTCCTATGGTCAAAATGCGTGTAGCGCTAAGCAGCGGAAAGGTTGCTCTTGATCTTCCGTCAATGCCAATCGTACCGATTTGGATGATGCAGGAGAATACTAGACCTAATGAACTAACGATGATGGCAAACACTCCGACGCTCCGAACTTTGTTGAGATGTGTGGTGAATGGAATGATCAATGTGAATGCGATCAGTTCACCGAATGGAAAAGTAACCAAGCTCGGAAACGCAGCTTTAATAATCGGTCCGAATCCCTCGCCAATGACGGGCAGCAGATTTTTAAACATGACAACCCCGTCAAGAATTAAAAGAATGCCGATCAGAATTAAAAAGCTGATCAAAAGCGGGGCGAATAATTCTCCGATCCGACCAATAACTTGAAGCCCCGAGCCTGTAAGGTATATGCAAAGTAAATAAAGGGCAAGATGCAGCATCTCAATTGGCGTTTGGGTCAAGAGTAAGGTTTTTATCAATTCGACTAAGTCGCGGCCCACTCGTGCGCAAATGTAGAAAAAATAGATCACATAAAGGTAAATGAATACGGCCGCAATTGGTTTACCCATGGCGAATTCCATAATTTCAAATAAATGCCGCCCAGGCAGTCGAAGCATGAATGAGAAGTATACCAGCAGGAGAGCGACTCCCGTGGCAGATGCCAGTAAAATCGAAATCCACGCGTCCTGTTTAGCATCACTGCCGATGCCGAAAATGATAGCGCTGCCTGTTTCAAATGCTACAATCAGCAAAAATATTTGGGATAGAGAAATTTGCTCATTGCTTTGATTCATTGCGTTTTACCGACCGTGACTTTTTGATGTCCAGATATAAACATACGGCTAATGCAACCGCTAATTGCAGTAGCAGGATGAACGTGCCGAAGCTCGTATGGATACTTGCCAAATTTAGGTAGGATTGATACAAAGATCTATTGTAGATGAATGTGTCAAAAAGAGCCAAAAGCGTAACGAGGCTTGTGAACATAAAGATAAACATCAAAGAAATCAAGTGGGATACGACTCCTTGTGGTTAATTTTTGATTATGTTGCCCATTTTGGAAAATTTTATTCTTCCAAAGGAGGATGGAGATGATGGGCCACCACAGTATCCTGCCCAATGAGAAAACGGCAGCAGATCAACAAGGGCTGCTACCGTTTCCTGGTGATTTAAATAAGTTGTAGCTTTATTCAGACAAAAAATCTGTTACCCTTTTTTTAAAAATCTCCCTCCCGCCATATCCATGATACAAACGGTTGTTCACAGTGTTGGGGTTACCAAAGAAGAAACGCTCATACACCGACTCCCTTCCTCCAAACGTACTGACGCTCAGCTCCCACGCCAGCCTCGATAGCTGCACATTTTTTTTGGCATCCAGATCAATGCCTTTCAAATATAAATGTAGAAGAGGACTGATTTCACTATTAAAATCGGCCTCGTCCGGAATCATGATTAGTCCACTGGCCCCTATCAATTGAATGATCTCAATCATTCGAGGGTATATTTTGGGGTAATAAGCATTGGCAGCTAAAAGCGGCTTCCGATCAGGAAGCATACTCCCCCAACGGTCGCGAGCAGCCCGCTGCTCTGCGGCGATCTGCAACGCCTTAAGCATTTCCAAAGCGACGATAACCTCCGTCACCTTCTCGATCACTTGCTCATAGCAACTCAGCCCTGCCGCATCAATCATATTTTCAATTGTTCCTAGCAGAAACTCCGTTTTTGCAATGTTTTTGCACATAATTTGTGTGCCGGCATGAATATAAAAATGGCTTTCGTCAAACAATCGTTTCGCCATCGTCTCATCTCCACATATAAACACCCGGTCCCAAGGGACCAACGCGTCGTTGAAAATGACCAACGTATCCATCTCCTCAAATCGCGAGCTTAGCGGATAATTGTATGACGAATCACCTCCTACGAAGCTTTCCCTGCAAATAAATTTGACTCCGGCAAGATTGCTCGGCACAGCAAATGCAAATGCGTGAGGGTTATCATCAGCATCGGAAGGGGCCGGTGTTGGGAACACAAGAATTTCATCCGAGGTAGCCCCTTGAGTATCTAACAAGAAAGCTCCGCGAACCACGATGCCGTCCTTATTCTTATCCACCACACGCGCTGCCGCTGGAAAATTAAATACTCTGAAGATGTCTGGAAATCTGCTCGCCTTCGGCTGAATAAACACGTGCGATAGGGTAATGTCATGTTCACGGCAGTATGCATAATAATTTCGTAAATTGGATGCAAACTGCGGACTTCCTTCTTCCAGAATACCGGCTGCTGCAAAATACGCCATTAAAGCTGTATTCATGTAATCGGGAGCGCGTCCCAGAAATCCGTGATGCCGATAAGCCCATGCCTGCATCATACCTCGGCGTGCGGCCAAATCTTTCTTCGTCTTTGGCTGCATGAAGGAAAGTCCGACGGGATCGCCTGTGAGCGGAGATGGGTATGACATTTTTGCTTTCCATTCATCGGAGTGCTGCATATCGTACATGGATCGCTGAGTTGCCATAAGTCCTTTGAAAGCTCTATGATCGGAGATCGGTCCTGTCACCTTCTCACCCGCGAGCCAGATGTCCGGCAAGTTTATATTGATCCGCTCCATGTATTGACATCCATTTTTCATTGGCATGTTCAAACGCCTCCTGTCGCCTCCTCCTACTGTAAGTTACTTTATTCGATGTAGGACGGCTTTGCTTGAACGGATACCTATGAGGAAGGTTTTGATTCATTTTTGATCATTCCATATTTTTATTATGACATGTGGCCCGTAATCCTGGGGGTAAGATATCAATGCAACGAAAACTGTTAATAACGATATTAACGAGAATCAAAAAGGAGCTATCCTCGCGGCAGCCCCCCACTATCATGAAAGTTATTTTATTAATAACCGCAGTAAGAACTCTACGCTCGGCGGCCCATGCTCTTCCTGACCCACTTCCTCCATAATGAGCGAATTGATGGTATAGATATACCAGGCTATCAGCTTTAGCGGTTCCCCCTCGATGAACTGTCCGGCTTGCTGACCTTTGATAAAGATCGGGACCAGCCGATTCAGCAATTCATCGACCGGATTTTGTTCAAGAATCCTCGCGGCTTCCTCTGGGATAACTTCTGCCTTACGCGCCCTATGCATGAACATAAACGCGTACTTGTTGTTCTCGTCGAGCATATCTTCGGTAAATGCTTTGATTTGTTCCAAAGGTGATCCGGGCAAGTGCTTGGCGTCTCGGAGCTCTTTCGTCGCTTCTGACATTAACTCCTCAACGAGAGAGGTAAACAATTCGTCTTTGGTTTTGAAATAACGGAAAATCAGGCCTTCACTGATGCCGGCTTCCGCAGCGATCACGCTCGTCTTCGTTCCTGCAAATCCGCGACGGGCAAAGATTTTGAGCGCAGCTTGTTTGATCTGCTCTCTGCGTTCGTCGCGGATCTGATTCAGTTGCTGTTTGTTTAGGGGCGACAATGGGTCTCATTCTCCGTTCTTAACGTTATATTCCTCATTGTAACATGAAAACTCCGCGTTTATCTCTTTTGCGTCTTGTTATTCGTGTCGGCTATGAGCGGACGTACACGATTAAGAAGCTCTTCCAGAAATTGCTCAGCCCGGGCAAAACAAGCAAGGTGGCCGGCATTACGTATCAAAGTAAATTCTTTATGAGGAGCTTCAATGCCGTCAAAGAACGATTTTGCGAGTGCTGTCGGCGTTACGATGTCTTTGTCCCCATGAAAAATAAAGACGGGCAGCTCAAAACTGAAGCCAACCTTGCTGAAGTCAAATGTCACTAGTGCGTCAAACAAATGATGGAGAGAGAAGCTCATCCCTTTGAAGTAGTCGATGATATCGCTTATTCGATGTTCAGGAGAGGAGAGCATACACGGCAATATGAGATCCATAACCATATTAGGGACGTCTTGGCTGGCTTTAACGAGATATTGATTTCGTTTATCGAAATCTTTTCGATTCCATTTGGAGCGGTCAGGTCCCATTTTCTCTACTAATTGGGCTCCCTTGCTATGGCCGGCCGCCCGGAGGGCGTCTAACGTCAGCCGGTAAGCTAGATTCCCGGAATCCGGGGCGTTTTGGTCCGTGCCGACATAGGCATAAAAAAGGTCCGGACGCTGTTTGGCCATCATAATCCCAGTCAAGCTGCCTACAGAACTGCCTAGGAGAATCACTTGTGGCTGATGGAGTTTATTAATTAGATATTCCGCCAATTCTATTCCGTCTTGAGCGAGAAGGTCAAAGCTGATAGTTCCGCATCCGTCTTCTCCGTTCCTGGTAAACGTCTTGCCGGCGCCTCTCTGATCCCATTGAACAATGGTAAAATACTTCTCCCACGAACGTAATAATGGGCTGAAAATTGAATAAGTTGAAGCAGGCCCGCCATGAATCACCAATAACACGGGATTATTTCTGTCCTCCCCTCGAATCGTTACCCATTGATCGATACCTCCGATTTTCACATAACGACTTTCAACGATGCTGTTAGGTGATTGGATCTGTAAGAGCCTTGCGTTTTGGCGTTGATTTCGACTGCGCAGCATCAAATCCATGAGAAGGTTAGTTTTTTTCATGTATTTCATCTCCTTTTGGATGGTCGAAAATTAATGAGTGAGTTACTCACTCATTAATAATGTAAAACTACTCCAGAGCTTTGTCAATGGCGCTAAGATTTTTTCCATTTTACTGCCATTTAGCATAATAAAAATAAGGAGCAGTTGCCGAGGCAATCCGCTCCTATTTCATTGAACTATAGTTCCCGTGTAATAATTTAAATAGTCCATTTTAAAAAAGTATTGATGACTTCAGCCGTACATCGCTCGCATCTTCTCGACTCTACACCTCAGGTAAACTACGGCCTCCTCCGGTTCCACAATCTGGGCGTCCTCGCCCAATTCCCATATCATATCGGCGTAGAAATTCAGCCTCTCTCTAGGTACCTCCATGCGGATCGATGCGCTACCGTCATCGTTTCGCTCGATTGCCCCAGCAAACCAGCCATTTGTTTCCAACTTGCGCAGACCTCCTGGATTCAAACGTACGCCCAACACGATTTTCTCCATTTGCTGCAGCTCCGGTTCGTTCCAATTCTTCACGGTTCTCCGATCGACTTCCTCTAGACATGCAATGTCTGGGTTTAGGCTGGCGGAGAGTACGCGGTCCCCGCGAAACAGCCTGTACGCTTCGTGCTGGAAGCAGTAGGCCGGGCAATACCAGAACCCATGGCTTGCATAGAGACCTACGGGCTGGATATCCCGGGTTGTGACACCATGGCTGGATTGGTAGGCAATCGTCACGACGCTTTGCACCATGATCGCCTGCATCAACGTTTGCAGAGCGGGTGCGGACATGTCGCGCTGTGGACTCCAAATCACCACTTTGTCGCGCAACCGATCGATTTGCGATTTGACGTCGGTCGGTAGGTAGTAGTAGAACTTGTGCAGCGCAGCCGCTGCTCCCTCGTCGAACGGAAGCGAACCGAAATACTGCAGAGACTGGCAGGCAAAGAACATCGCGACCGCCTCGCTTTCGGAAAACGAGATAGGCGGAAGTGAACGCTCGCGCAGCAGGCGGTAGCCGCCTCCCTTACCCTGCACCGAGTAAATGGGAACCCCGAGCGTACTTAGCTCCTCCAGATCGCGGGTGATCGTGCGGGTGGAGAGACCAAATTCGGCCGCGAGCTCCGGCACTGTAAAAGACTTCTTGGCGTTGATCATCATGATGAGCTGGATGAGCCGCTGTGATTTTAACATTTTTATTCCGTTCCTTTGCGGAGGGATGCATTCCTTCTAAAGCAAGCGAAGAAAGGTCTTATGTATAAGATACCTGATTCTGGTACAACAAGATATGGGAGTTGAATGAAAGCATCGCCGCTCTCTTAAGTGGATCCGAATTCTCCTATTCGGGATATGCGAAGCGTCTCTCTTCCGTCGCCGGATGGCAAAAGCCTTGCGGCCCGGGAAACAGGGCCGCAAGGCGGAGAAGACGAATAATTGTATGTTCAGTCGAGGCGAATCACGACTTTGCCCATATGAGACTGATCCTTGTAGTAAGCAATTGCCGCTTCGAACTCGTGGAAAGAAAAGCTCCGGTCAATCACTGGCTTCAGTCCTTGATCTGACATAAAACGGTTCATTGCTTCGAATTGCACGCGGCTGCCCACGGCGATCGAGTGAAGCGAGTACACATTGGAAACGAGTGCGTTGAAATCGATCGTCTTCGTGCTCTCGGCGAGGCTGCCGATCAAGATGATCTGTCCTTCGAACGCTGTCGACATGATGGATTGCGCCAGCGTTCCTGCGCCGCCAACCTCCACGACGCGATCGACGCCACGGCCGTCCGTCAACTCCCGCACGGCCGAGTGCCAGTCCGGAGTTTCCGTGTAGTCGATAACTTCGTCCGCGCCGAGTTGCTTGAGTCTCTTCGCTTTCGCTGCTGATGAAGTGGTCGAGATGACACGGGCACCGAGCCGGTTCGCAAATTGAAGGGCGAAGAGGGACACGCCGCCCGTGCCGAGCGTTAGGACGGTACTTCCCGCTTCGACCGGCACGCCGCAAGTGAGCGCATGCCACGCGGTTACGCCCGCACATGGCAGTGCTGCGGCTTCCTCAAAGGATAGATGGCCGGGAATATGAACGAGTGCTTGCTCGTTCAGTACGACATATTCCGAGAGCATGCCGTTAAGCGAGCCGCCTATTTGATCCGCGGATTCTAAACGGAAAGGGCCGTCAGTCCATTTCGGGAATATGGACGCCGCCACCCGATCGCCCGGCTTGACCCGCGTTGTTCCTTCTCCCACCTCCACGACTTCACCCGCCCCATCGGACAGCGGCACGACGTCCGACCGGACCGGCAACGGGTAGCGCCCTTGGAAAAGGATCATGAGTTCCCGATAATTGAGCGAACAAGCACGCACGCGAACGAGTGCCTCTCCCGGACCCGGTTCCGGCATATCATGCTCTATGAGGGAAATCCCCTCAAAGCCGTGTCCCATCTGAACATGATAGCTTTTCATTAGGATCTCTCCTTCGCCTGAATCTCATCGGTAAATTGATAGTCGCAAATGATTCTGCCGTCCACCCCTAACAAGACGAAAACAGTTCCTGCAGCTGTTGCTTCGCCGCCTTTTTGCGGCACCATAATCCAGCTGAGCCTCACTGCATTGTGATGAGAGCTGACGTTATCCAATAGCCTGAACGCGTACGCCCCATGCTCGACAAACTTGTGATAGGCCTCGGCAACTCGCGCTTCGATTGCATCGTGGCCCTGCAGTTCATGGGTATCCGTGTAATGCTTTGCCTCTTCCGACCAAAGTTGGGCAATTGCCTCTCTCCGCCGGCCAGCGTCCGGCTCATTCCAAATCGCGTTGTACGCAACAACAAAATCAAGTATCTTTTGTTCCATCCTGATCATCATTCCTTCCGTTTTTTTCGAGGTGCTCATTGGTTAATGTACCATCATAACAAGACAAATCCTGTCTTGTTTTAGCTTTCGTGGACAATAAACAATTAGTCCCATGCGCAAATGCATGGGACTATAACAGTAATAGTACGCGAGTGTTTCCACGGCATGTTTCTTTCAACATCAAACACCTTATTTTTATCGGAAATCAACAGTCGTTCAGATAGAGAGTATTGTTGAGCAAATAGCGGTTGATAACTTTTACGAAACGTCGCCAATACCGATGAGGGAAGAAGCGACGGTCCCCTTGGGGATCTTGTCATGGAATAATCCATTCAAGATTTTTGCTCCATACTACGATAATTTAGTAGCACACAAACTTGTCTCAATAGACTGCATATAATAGATAAGCTTCGACAAAAAGGAGGTGTATATTAATGACAAGGTTACTAGATGCAAGAACATCGCAACATGCCAGTTTTGAACAATCGATCAGTACTTCGACCCCCACCACTCCCACATTATTTGGACAGGTAGGGCTAGACTGCTTGAATCCAGGCGGAACCATACGTGTACAATTTACCGCAACTTTGACCATTTCGTTTCCAGGTAACGCAACAGATTTAACTATCCTTATCCAAGTTGTAAGAGGAACACAGATAACAGATCCAATTGTGTACTCCGCTAACCTAACCCTACCAGCTACAGCACCAGTAGAGGCTTCTCTTATCTTTCCTTATACCGTGACGGGATCAGATTACGACGTCCCAGCTCCTCCCAGCAACCAGCTTATTTATTCCGCATTCATAAGTTCAAATAGCACTCTACCGACTCGAGTTGGTCCGGAAAGCTTTAATGCCGCAGCTTATTCGGACTTTTAACGAATCGCTTGCATCGGAATTGAGTGAATCGTTGCACAAAAATTTAATAGAAAGATGGTGGAATAAATGGCACAAACAACCAGCCTTATTCAGAATAATGGACCAAATCCTGCTACTATGGTACATGTCTTGCTAAGTAATGATGATCTTAGCACTACAAGTGTTGTTGAACTTGAGGTATTTCTAAGTATCGGAGGTATATTGACTCCAATTGCACACGAACTTTTTTCTATTCTTCCTCTTGTTACTGATATCAAGACTTTTAATGTTGGTGGAGCTGTAGCGTTTGAAGTTCAATATAATGTCTCGGGCACTATTGACATAGCAATAAATATTTTCTCTACAGGTGCAAATGGGCATATCAGTGGAGCCCAAGGAGTTCTCGGAAGTGAAACCCAAATGATATCTCAGTTAACTCCTGTTCCTTAATTCATAGATTTAAAGATTGATGGAGGTGAGTCAATTGCCAAGGACAACTGGACCTATTCTTAATAATGGTTTGGCTACCACATTAAATATAGATATAAGTAATGCTAGTGCTGTACAAACCGTTATATTTGAACTTGAAGTGTTCGTTATTACTGGAAGAAAGGTTGCAAAGACACCAATTGCACATGAACTTTTTGCGATACCTCCGCTTGCTAATATATTTAAGACCTATAATATTGCTGGAGCTCAAGCTTTTGAAATACAAGGTGATGGTACCTCAGGTGGTGATTTTACAGCTAACCTTTTCTCGAAAGACGCAAATGGAAACCTTACTGTAGCTCAACGAGTTCTCGGTTCAGAAACAGTGAAAATTACAGCTTTAACTCCTGTTCCGTAATGGGGATCAGGCCTTTTTTTGTCTATGACAACATGAACTCGCAGTTCATATAAGTGGAGCTAACAGTTAAAAATAATAATCCACTTTTCCCTTAAAAGATACCGCCAATCAAATAACTTAAAAACCCACGCTAAGACAGTTTTTACCTAAAGAAAAGTCGGTTTTCCTGCGCTAAGGATTACCGACTTTTTGGGATTTTGTATTCGTAACCGCGATACTGCGGCCCAGAAGAGATTTGTACATTTGCGCTTAGGCAAAGAACCGCCGTAATTCCTTCGCCACCACTTCCGGCTTGCCGCCTCTATTGGTATTGCTTATATCGCACGCTCCGCCATGATCAAGTCCGGGCAATTCCATTCGTTTGGCCTGAGGGAGCACTTTCTCTAAAGCGTCGAGCGTAGGCTTCAGGTATGACAACCCTTTACTACCGCCGAGTAACAGCGTTTCGGTGCTCAAAGCCCTAAATCGATCCAGCTTCCCAGTCATCTCAACGAGCAACCGCCCGTCATAATGAAGTGTAGGAGCCAGCATTCTCATGGTTACGTTGTTCTTCTTCGCATTCTTGTCCTCGCTATCCATCATCTTGTTCGTCATGGACTCGAGCAACCAGCGTGGGATGGCACTAAGTACCGCTCCTCCCAGTTGCAGCCCTTTCAAACAAGTGACGAGAGCGGCGGCCGTCTTACCTTGAGCGATCTCCTGGTCATAACGAGCCAACCATTCCGTCCGTGCCGAGTTCATCAATAGTGCGGGTTCGTAGAGGGCGACCTTGCGAATAGCGGGCAATGCGAGCGCTGCTTCAAGTGCAATGAGCCCCCCGAGCTAATCCCGAAGACATAGTGGGCGCCTGTTTGAGTAAGGAGCGTCTCCAAATCTTCGACTTCCTTCCGGATGCCGTAATCTTCGCCGAAGGGTCCTCTGAGGCCGCGACCTCGGCGGTCGGGAACGTAGACCGTGAACGCATCGGCTAACCGCTGCGCGAGCTGCATGAGGTTTTGCGAAGATAAATTGGCGCCATGTACCACCACTATGCCCGGTCCTTGACCAAATTGGCGATAACCGATCGCGGTGCCGTCTCTGGAGATTACGGAGCTGGTTGTATAGGGTGGCTCCGTCGTCGGTGCACTGGATTGAATAGGGGATGCACTCATCATTCATAACGCCTCCTTAGAATTTGCCATTAAATCGAACCGCATAAATTCGTATGCTTATATCGCGACGATGCCGTGCGGAAATCTTCGATGATGTCGCGCAACCATTCAAGTTCAGCCCACAAAACGGCACGGCTATGCTCTACCTCCAGCATGAACAATCGGGGAACGATCTCCTTCTTCTCGAATTGCCGCTGAACGTCTTCCGGTACCAGAAGGGTGAGAAAAGAGACGGCTACTGGAAAATCCGGATATTCCTGAGATCGGACCGAGAGCATCTCCCGAAGCCAATTTTTCGATACTTCCCTTCCTTCCTCAGTCAATTCGTAAACTGTTCGATCGATCTTTATAGTTATAATATTACTATTATGTATATGACTATTTCAATGGTTTCCCATAAGAATTTCTGGATTATCATGCATCGTTAGAAAAATCGTTTTAGGCAAACTTCTTTATTGAACTATGCTGCCAGTTCCGCGAAGCAAGCCCCTCAAATATAGTTANCAAATTCCATAATTCTGTGTGAAAATTCATACAGATTAGTGCTTTTTTAAGAAAAGAGTTTAATTCTGTTCGATAATTCATACAGATTCGTTCTTGTTTCGATAACTTTACCTTACTTATTCCGTTCAACTATACTTCCCGTTACTTGAATGAACAAAAAAAAAAGGAACTTCCACGAGGTAAGCTCCTTCACTATCGTACTCTGTTTAGTTTAGCGAGCACTTGTCCTAACGATCATGCCACTGCTCGATAATATTTATTAGCAGCGGGTCGAAACATGAGAATCAATGCAAATATAACCGAGGCTAAATGGACAATTCGACTTAATCCGAACAGAGTGGAGTATAAAGTCATGCCAGCAAATGCTTGCACAAGGGAATTCCCTTCCATAATCCACTTGATTGGGTCGATAACTAAGGAGAGAGTTCCAATTCCACCAAGAAGTATTGCCAATGCTATACGTGCCCAGTTTCTTCCACGGTACATCTTAAAAATTATGTAAATAAGTGCGGCAAAGATTAATGTCCTGATTCCTACTGCGATGAATATACTGTTTCCTGGCCCCGAGTCTCTAGATAGTATTTCAGTTACAGCGATGATCATTTCAAACACTCCTGCTGCGATTGCAATGAGCCAAAACAGAAATGACCTTTTTACCTCTTGGGGAACTTTCGTGCTATTTTCCATAAAACCATCCCTTTCCTGTTACCTTTTTATATATCTCATTATACTTTATTGAAAAAATGTCCAAAATCGACCCGAGACTGAATTTTAACTCGACTATAGTCGAGGGAACTGCCATTCCACTAAATCCAAAAAAGCCGCGATTTACGCGGCACTTAATGAGATAAAGTTCTTGTCAACCGATACATGGCTGTGACAAGTCAGGTTAAGAGATCCCGAGCTCTTTTCGTTTATAAACTTAAAACGTATTATATACATTTTCACATTCTTTCGCGGTCGGTTCATAAAAACAGTGCTTCTTCCATCGTCCTACGAGCGGCTGATTATACCAAGTTGGCGGACATGGTCCGGGATTTTCGAACGTTCCTGGACGGAAATACCATAGGGAGAATTTGGCTGGCCAATTCCGATCCCCATTCACAGCCCGTTGCGCCAGACGGCGTTCCCTATCTCTTGCGTTTTGATAGTACAAACCATGTTGCAACGCTTCGAACGCATGCGGCTGGTTGATCATTTGGGGAATTGTCCGGATTCCTTTAAAATCGGAGCAATTCGCTCTTATTCGGTTGATGCCAACATTTCCAACAAGGAGCATGCCCATTTCGCCTTCGGTCTCAGCTTCAGCTCGAAGCAACCTTGCCAACATATCAATATCCTGTTTCCTGGCTCTTACGACTGCCATTGGCTCACCTCTTTAGATTTCTAGACTCATTCATTATATTGTAGGTGAAGCGGATGTGTTACTCTGGCAAAATAGAGTGCGATAACACCACGCTAGTATGAAAAAAAACCTTCCGGCTTGCCGCATGCCGTGAAGGTTTTTTAATATATCTATTTTTAATGTACTGCCATTTTTTAGTTCAAAAAGTGTCCCATTTATTCTAATCAAGCAGAATCTTATTGAAGTGTTTTTATAGCCTCAGTCGTAAACGGGATCAGTTCGGCTGTTCGGTCGTCGCGAATTTTGTTTGCCCAAGCAGGGTCGACCAATAATGCCCGGCCTACGGCTACCAGATCAAATTCTTCTCGTTCGAGCATCTCGATCAACCTGTCGATCGTGGCATTACCGGCTCCCTTTCCTTCGGTAAAGAGGCTCATAAAATCACTATCGAGACCAACCGATCCGACCGTAATCGTCGGTTTGCCAGTCAACTTTTTTGTCCATCCGGCAAGATTCAGATCAGATCCCGGAAACTCAGGCTCCCAGAAGCGGCGAGTTGAGCAGTGGAACATATCAACGCCCGCATCAACTAATGGCGCCAAAAACTGTTCCAGCAGTGCCGGGGTTTCAGCTAATTTTGCTGTGTAATCAGTTGCCTTCCATTGCGAGAAACGCAGTACGATCGGAAACTCTGGCCCGACAGCCTGGCGGCAAGCCTCGATGACCTCCACTGCAAAACGGGTGCGCGCAACCATGTCGCCGCCATATCTGTCAGTGCGCGGGTTTGTTTTCTCCCAGAAGAATTGGTCGATCAAGTATCCATGCGCACCATGGAGCTCGATTCCGTCAAATCCAAGCCGTTTGGCTTCTAATGCCGCCTGTGCAAAAGCTTGGACGATTGTGGCGATTTCCGATTCCGAATAATCGCCAACATGGCCTCGTGCACCCATATGCCAAATCTGCGGAATAATTCGTCCGCCTGCTTCGTGTACTTCAGCCACTACCTTTGCCCAACCCGCTAAAGCTGCCTCCCCAAAGAAGTGTGGTACATTGCCTTGATTTGAGGAATCCGGGTGATTAATGATTGTACCCTCAGTAACTATTAGGCCAACACCGTTCTCAGCCCTGCGACGGTAATAAGAAGCCACATCCAAACCCGGTACCCCATCTGGGGAAAATTGCCGGGTCATCGGTGCCATCACGATACGATTAGATAGATCCATATTCTTGAATGAGAATGATTTGAACAGGGATTGAACAGAATGAGTGTTATTCATAACAACCTCCAAAATTAATTATTTAGAATATCTAGAAATATTTTCGCAGCCATGTTAACCAATTTTTCTATAACTGTTACAAAAATGATAACTGTTTCGGAATTAGTTACAGTATAAAAATAAATTTGCCCTCTGTCAACGAGAAATTGTTAAAGCTTATTAGCTGCACGCATACTCACCTTTCAATATATCCCATATTTCGGAATTTAACCGCTCGTTTGCTGAACAGGCTGCTGAATAATTCCAGCAGCCTGTTGTAATAGTGTGTTATCTTACTTTAATATTCTCCTTTAATTACAAAAAACGAGCCCCGAATGGTTCCAGCTAGTTTAGACTTCTGCCTAGCAAACTTAAACTTCTCTTCTAACTCCTTTGGTACCTCCATCCCTTCAGAAAGTTTAAAACCAACGGCCCGCTTCTTAGGGTCATCAACCGTATACATGACATTGACTCCAAGACCATCCTCATAAAAGACGTAAGCAAATTTAATATTTTCCACTTGAAAACGCGACGTCTCTAAGGGTTTGGCTGCAAACTCAATATCACGCTCTTTCAAAATTCGGTTCACATAATCAAGGGTCTCCTGGCTTTCGCTGGCTGGTACAACCGTAAATTCATGCTCATATTTGTTCATAAAGTAACGGGCTTCATTAGCACGCAATCCAGCAAGCGCTTCTACTACAGGTGAAGATTCTAATCCAACCGTAGACACATTTTTAAAATCAACGATATAGGACATTTCCAAGTCTCCTTTTATCTCTTTATTTACTAATTGGATAACTCTGACTTCTTCTGGTGTCGATGCCTCTGTCATAACGCCTGCATAATGCATCATTTTGTTATTCACCGCTTCGATCTCCTTACGAGCCCTAAAACTACTGTATCATAAAACACTGGCATTCTCACTAACCTGCCCTTTCGTAACGATCATGCTCATAAGATATGCCCCAGCTTGTCGGGGTTCCTAACGATATATAGATTGTGGATCTTCCCTTTATCGATGTGAAAGAGCATCACCGTATGGACTGCGCTATCTTCCGAACGAAGAAGTATGGCAGGTTGTCCATTGACTTGACCCATTTCGACGACCACTTCTTCTCCGTTCATAGCTGCTTTACGCAAACCACCAAGAAGGAAACGACCAACCCGTTCACTCGAAGCAATCGGATTGACCGTAGCAAGCACTTTACCACCACCATCGACAACGAGAACGACATCCTGATCCAGCAACGATAATAGTTGATTCATGTTCCCTTTCTTAAGCGCTCCCATAAATCCTTGAACCCATTCCTGGCTCTCAGTATGGATATGAATTGGTTCATCTGATATCCGTCCCATCTTTGCACTCGCGCGGCTGAGCAGTTTGCGGCAGCTCACTTCGCTTTTTTCCATGAGCTGGGCTATCTCGTTGTAATCGAAGCCTAGCGCCTCGCGGAGGACGAACACGACCCGCTCGGAGGTCGTCAGTCTCTCGAGCAGTACAAGCATTCCATAAGATAGGAGATCATCCCTTTCAAATGTTTCCATTAAATCGTCGTTGGGCGTGAGAAACGGCTCTGGAAGCCATTCCCCGAAATATTCCTCCCTTTTTTTTCGTGCTGATTTCATCATATCCTTACAGCGATTGGTGACCATTTTACAAAGATAAGCCTTCGGCTCCTCCAATCGCTCTAGCGGAACACTATGTGCTTTAACGAAAACATCTTGTACTGCGTCTTCTGCATCTGAAACTGATCCTGTCAATTGATAAGCAAGCTTGAACAACAGCTTCTTGTACTGCTTGTAAAGATCCTGCATCGGACTTGCTCCTTCCGTAACTTCTTTTCTATCTTGGACCGACTTACCAGCTTCTTCATTTTCCAAAAAAAACCACATTCACGTCAAGGGTAAAGGTGGTTTTCATGTTTTTCTTTAGCACGCTTATTGTTCTCCATCGGCGATCACCGAACATCTTGTCCGGTCAATAAAAAGGGGCGGCCCCTTTGTCATTTATGATGACTTTTGGGACTGCCCCTTCTCTCATAATCCGAAATTGCATGATGCTACCTATCTTTCATACTACTCTTAGAGCTTCTTCAATTGATCGATGATTTCCTGAGGCTCCATCCGTTTCATGAAGTCCGGATTGACGTACGCGCGGCGGATTATCCCTTCTTTATCTATAATAAACGTCGCCGTAACCGTTCCTCTGATGCTGAGAACTATCCGTTTATCGCCACTCAACAATCTCATCGAGATTTTGTCTTGCTTTTGGACGTTTGGGATCCTCTTGCCGATATCCGAAAGCGACCATACAGGCTACACCGAAATCGTTGGCGTTAATGATGCCCTCATTTTGTAAAATAGAGGTTACCTGTTTTTTATCAAAACCTTCGATCGGACTGGAATCAATGCCAATTTGTGCCGCGGCTGTCATCATGTTTCCCAATGCTATATATGTTTGTTTGACTGCCCATTCAAAAATGAGACGATCATTATCTTCGAGATCTGTTTCGACGAAGGATTTATAGAAACCGGAAACATGCTGCACAACTTCTTCAGGCATATGATGAATGTCTTTCAACATTTTGATCACGTGAGCCGAATCATGCCTCAAGCCTTGTCTGGCCAATATAACTACAAAATGGCTGGCAGTAGGCAGTTGTCCTTGGGCACCGCCAGTTACAGGTTTTAATTTTTCGCGAAGCGCTGCATCCTGGATCACGACAAACTTCCAAGGCTCGAGGCCAACTGAACTTGGTGACAATCTTCCTGTCTCCAAAATAAAGTGAAAATCTTCATCTGAAATCTTTTTGTTGGTGTCAAATGCCTTGCAAGAATGTCTGAACTGGTAAGCTTTTAAAATTTCTTGTTTCTTACTCTCGGTTCCTATCATGTGGAATCAACCTTCCTTTGCTGTTTTTTTGTAATCAAATTTTTCGGGAAAACTGCGGAATATCAAGCCCCCATTTACGTGCCCACAGCAACCCGCGGTTTTGCCCCAGGCCGATGCCGAAGACACCCATCATCGATCATCTTTCCTCAGCTCCTTTTACGTTTTGCATATATAACGATGTAAGGTTCTGATTTGTGACATCGGAAACGAACGAATGAGAAGTAGCTAAGTCGTGATCAATATCCCATCCAGTCCTTTACTTCTATCCATGGACTTTTTTTATCTTTTCTTTCGAAGGCAGCTCCAAACACGCCTCTTAGGGCCGATATATTTTTTACTAAATAACTTCTTTTCGGCAATTTCCACCCACATTTTTTCCGCACGAGGACTACTCTCTGATGGGTTATTTAAGATAAATTGTAACCTTACTAAGTCACATCGTGGCAAGCTCCTCGATTATCGTTCTCAGTTACTTGAACTGACACTTATAATAACTTACTTCTTTACTGGAAAAATTATTTCTTCATGTCGATTGAACACGACTCTGTAAGCCTCTATTATTGGAATCATTTTTCGAATCTCTTCCTCAGATAACCCACTGGTATTTACGTTGAATTTTCCATTAAACTGGACTTGTTCGCCAGGTTTCACAATTTTGGTCTCTTCAAGAGGTATAACTTTATCTACCAATACATCATGACCTCTTACCTCACCATTCCCCCCGATGTAAAAAAGTGTAGGGCTCTCCCCTACATTATCTGCACTATCCGACAGGAATTTAATAAGAAATATTAATATACCTAAAATTAAAAACAAAAAACCTATAGATTTTTGTTTAATGGAGATCGTACTGTATGTTTGATGCATTTAATAACCTCCTTTAACAACATCATTATGCCACATATTGGAACCAACCTCCGTTACTTCAATGAAAGCAAAAAGAAGCTGCTTCATTGCAGCTCCTGAACTGTAATTTCTCGTAACGGTACCGAGGTCTTATCAAGAAACTCTTTGAATTTCTGCAACATACCCAATGTTATTCGCATCAATCTTGATTCCTCATATCAAAACGAATTCGTTTTGATATAGCCAAGTAAACGAGACAGGAGAGCAAAAGGACTCCGCCCCAAATTGTATAGATAAATGAAGAAAAAACGCAGGAAGTCATTATCAACCACGAACTCTTCTTAATTGCCTTTACAGGACGGTCGGAAAGAATCATTTCTCCAATTATGATATCCCCTCCCTTTCCTTGCTTGCGTGATTCTTTAAATTGTTCAAATCGTCCACTTTGCTCTGCAAATCCTGTTTGTAATCATGTGTATTTATATTGATAAAAAGCCGCTTTTCAGGTGTGGTCACATCTTTATTTTATAAAGCTTTTGGTGGCGTGAAGCTTCATTTAAAGCTTCTTTGAGAGTGATTCCCGCCGTGAATACTGGAACTTTACCCGCCGGAATTTCTACCTCTTTACCAGTTTTGCGACTTATTCCCATGCGTGCTTCACGACTACGGACAGCAAATTTTCCGAAACCAACTAGTTGAACTTCTTTGCCTTGTTTTAAAGCTTCAAAAATCGAGTCCAATACATACGTTACAGCTTTTTCAGCATTCTTTTTTGAAAATCCACTAGATTTCGCCACATCTTCGATCAATTGTTCTTTGTTCATTTACGATACCTCGCTTTTATTAGATTAATTACGACACAGACAACTTTCGTTTATGGATAGAAGCAGGAAGAAAGAAAAAGCTGCCCCATCACATTTAGGGCAGCTTGAAAGATTAATAAACTTTCGTAACGTTCTCAGCCTGCGGTCCGCGATTTCCTTGGGCTACATTGAACTGGACGCGTTGACCTTCATCCAACGACTTGTAACCATCACCTTCAATCGCGCTGAAATGCACGAATACGTCGTTACCGTTTTCAATTTCGATAAAGCCGAAACCTTTTTCAGCGTTAAACCATTTAACTGTACCTGTTTGCATAGGGATTCCTCCAAATATTAATTTATTTAAATGATCATTCCCAGAAAAAAAAATTCACATATCGAAAAAAGTTTCATCATAAAAATGTGACCCTTTTCGATATGTGAATTGGTTTCAATTTGAATAATAAGTCAATCATAGCACAAAAGGTTAATAAAGTAAAACGGAACCGACATCCTGTTTGCTTCTACGTAGGTTAATTGGCGTGACTCTCAACGGGCAGAATATTTGGCAGATCAATTCGCGGCCAAAATGGCAGGAAAAGAAGCAATTCTTTCGCTACTAGATAAGCTACATTTCCACGACTTATTTGAATTCACAATACTTAAAGTTCTGAACACAAAGAGGGAAGGGCATTTTTTTCAAGATTTTGTTGAGCAAATCTTAATGGTACCTGCAAAAGAACTAGAAAGGATAAAAAGAGTAGAGCTTTTAGATAACTCACGACTAGATGCTACTCACCCACCTACTGGTAATCGGATTATTTATATTAACTCTTTGGATCTAGCACAACCTAACCAGATAATTAAAGATGAAACATATCAGCTCATAATGAATGAATTATCAAAATTACATTTATCAATAGAAAAAAGTATACTGGATGATTATAAACGAAGATACATTCAATATTAGATTGGCGAGGAGCGGCCATAAGCGCTTTTAGCTTCTTTGCAGTCCCTTGGCCCAATTTGCCTTGCTTCTCCCTACCACCAAAGTGCATATCGCCGCAAGCAGCCCGAAGATGACGGTGAGCCCTCCAATCCAGCCTACATGATTGACGGACCAATGGCTAACGACCATTCCTCCTGCGGCTCCGCCCAAAGCGATGCCGATGTGGAGCACCGACGTATTGACGCTAATTGCCATTTCCGCCGATTCGGGCACGAGCGAAATCAAATAAAACATCGTGGTTGGAACTGTTGCCCAGGCGGATATGCCCCATATGATGATCATTGCGACAGCGCCAGCCGCCGACTGAGCCAACAGCGGAGAGAGCAGCAAAGACACGGCGTGGACGGCCAAAAGCGTGAACAATGTTCTGGATACGCCATATTTGTCGGTTGCATAACCGCCTATGCGCGAGCCGACCGTCGCGCATATTCCCATAAGCAGCAACATTAGGCCGATCGATGCGTGCGTAAAATGCGCCATGCTTTGCAAAAACGGCGTTATAAAAGTGTAGCAGACGGAGTATCCGACGACGTTCAATAAATTTATCAGCAATGCGGCGATGACGCGAGGTCTCTTCATACCGTTCATCGTGTTTCCCAGCGGTGCCGCTTGGCCGGGGATGCCGGGCAATTTTTGCAGGATCACGAGCAGGATGATGACGGTAGCCGCCGCAAGTACGCCGAATATAGCATGCCAGCCGATATGTTCGGCAATGACAATTCCAAGAGGGACTCCGACGACAAGCGAAGCGCTGGATCCGACCTGGATGCTGCCGATGGCGCTACCGCGTTTGTCGGGGGCGACGAGGTTGGCCGCTAAAGCGAAAGCCACCACGTTAAATACACCAGAGCAAACTCCAAGAATGGCGCGAGAAAGCACCATAGCGGCGTAGCTATCGGCGAGCATCGCAACCATGCAGCCGACTAAAGAGCACGCAAGCGTGATCAGCAGCAATTTTTTGCGATTCATTCTAGCCGTCAGAGCGATCACGAACGGGGTTCCGATGGCAAAAGACAAGGAGAAAACGGTAACGAGCTGACCGGCGAGCGCTACGGATACGTGCAAATCCGATGCGATCAAATCAATAATGCCTGCGATAATCAATTCTCCGGTTCCGGCAACGAATGCGCCGATCGCAAGCAACAGTACCACCAAGCGGTTTGACATGTGAAATCCTCCTATATAATGAACTTTGGAGGAGATTCTGATGTCTCCATAAGAATCCCCCCACTTTTCCATATACTTGTAGATCATCCGACCGCACAGGGTCGTATCGGTGACAGGCGACTTTTTATTGATTTAATTTCATCTGGCTTGAAAGGATTCCAAGGTGAATGGCTTCGTGCATCAAAGCGAAGTTGAATAACTCACCGGAGGTATTGAATTGGAACGGGCCCATTTCAAACGGCAATTGCAGATTTGTGTCTAGCCTTTCGGGCGTCAGCTCGGAGAGACGGGAAAGCTGTGCCACTAACAATTCTGTCAGCTCTTCCTTCGATGGAGGAGCTATCGTCCAATCCGAGGGCTTCGTTCCTGAGCAAAACAGTGCTTCAAAATGAGCCGGAATCGCGGATGGGGATCCGAAAGATAAGGTGGAGTATTTATCCATCCAATAAATCATGTGGCCAACATTCCAGCGAATTGTATTATTGAAGCCTTCCGGTTGCATGTCGAGTTGATCCTCCGAAACACCCTGAAGCTGCCCGATAACGATTTGACGCAAAATTTTACCCGTATTTATGATCGATTGTACACCCATTGAAACGCCTCCCAATCAATTGTTGTATGTGTTTCGCTTTCACATCCAAAGTGTACCTTTTTCCCCATAATGCAACAATCACGAGATTCCGATGCAATTGATCAGTTTTAGTAATGATTGAATAGAAATTTGTTGGGATAAATTCGATAGGCCGTTATAATAATGAATGGAGATCGTTTATTGGAAGGAGCACTGAGGAATGGAACTTAGACAGCTTGAATATTTTGCTGCTGTATGTAAGGAGATGCATTTCTCAAGGGCGGCCGCAAACCTCTGCACGACACAGTCGAATCTGAGTCAACAGATTAAGTTTTTGGAGAACGAGCTCGGGCTACCTCTATTCGATCGCATTGGCAAACGGATCGCGCTAACGGATGCGGGTAAGATCTTGTTGGAGCAATGTCATATCATCTTCGAACGCGTCGACTATATTAAAGGGGCAATAACGGATCTTAAGCGAATGGAAGGCGGCAGGCTGGACATTGGAATTCTCCCAGGCGATGGGGACTTGCTGTTTGATGCACTGTTGATCGACTTCCACCTTGCATATCCAAAGCTTTCAATAAGTGTTACGGAGACGATGGATGTATATGAACAGGTTGTTGACGGCATAAGAGATCTTGGAGTTACCACTGTGCCTTCAAATCCGGATGACCGAATCTCTATCATTCCTTTGTTTCACGAGGAGTTTGCTTTGGCTATTCATTCGGATCACCCCGTTGCGAAGTCAAAGGCGATCCCCTTCGAACAGTTACAGCAGCTAAAAATGGTGATGTTCGGTCCCGAGCACCAGATTACGAAGGTCATCCATTCTTGTTGCCAAGAAAAAGGAATTTCAATAGATACTCCGATTTTAACCTCTTCGTTATCGACGCTGCTATCATTAGTCGAACAAGGGATAGGAGCTTCAATTCTTCCACGACTACTGCTTGATTATTTAGACCGCGATAAAATTTCAGCGGTTACTTTGCTTAATCCTACCCCTAGTCAGGATATCTGCATCATACATCGGACGGACAAGTTTATGGGGCAAGCAGCAAAGTTATTCATAGACGAATTGCAATGTTTCATTCAACGCGTAATGGAGCGTACCATTCATTCGTTGGGATAATAAAGGGATTTTCTTGCATGAATAACAGCCGATCACAATGACCGGCTGTTTTTTTCTTTTTGATTGAGATTTTCGTTAGCTTAGCCGATAGCCAAAACGCGTACCGTTACCGAATTAATTCATCCAAACCGAGCCGATCTACCAGAATGCCTCCATCTTGGAGTTTGAGCACAGCGCGTTCAGATTTATAGTCCCAGCCACTGCTAATGGCGTAATGAATTAACTTAGCACAAACCATTGGTTGGCAAAGATTCGTTGCCCAATTGATTTTCCAAGAGAAGAAAATCAAGAAATATGATGTTTTCGTATTGGATGGATAAATCTTAAAACTAATGCGCTCGTTTTCAGACCTTTGGTCGATTACACAAAGAAATGGATAATCGTCGACTACAATTTTCTTGAATTCCTTTGTAAAAAGCTTCAATAGTATTAATTCTCCTCATTAAAAGTTACATATCCAATTCAGTTGGACTAAGCTGACTGGTCTGCTGCCGTTATCTCGTTTTGGAACTATCCTCTCCCATTATTTCAACGATAACAGCTTGTTTTCTGAATGTTTGAAACTTAATAACGCACCTTTCTCCCTAGGTTTCCAACCTTGTATGATTGCCTCCGAAATAATTAAAGCTATTTCAGCAGGCATCACGATTTTATTATTGAGTGATTCAACATTCGGAAACTCCACCAAGAATTCGTTGATGTCTGACTCTATATCAACTCGGAGCAATTGCCCTTTCATTTCATCATGCTGAACGGTTAACGTAATAATACCTCTTGCTGATGGAGTGATTACCTATCTGAATGGCTCTTGCCCGACAATAATCTTTCTTGACCCTTTTTTGCTAATTGTCATTACTTCAACTCCAAATTTTAGTCCCACTCATTTTAACACATATTGGAACTAAACTGCCCGATACTTCAAAGAAAAAAGGAACAGCCGCCGGCCGCGGCGATCTGCTCCCTGGTTATACGACTATCGTACTCGTTAGCTCATCAAAAAATGCTAATAGAAAATGTAGGCAACCAATTTTCATAGTATGTTCCCAACGTTCTTGACGGGGGTTATACACTGATTGCACCGCTAAGCCATCCATTTATAAAACTATTTAATGAACCACTTATCCATGATCTACTGTCATCTTCATGGTTCCAAACATAAATATCATTCTTAGTGATTTTCCCATTTAGAATTGCAAATGCAAATTGGTCTCCATTCCCTGCATCTGAAAAAAAGAGAAGATGATCAAATGGCATATAGAGATCTTTAAAATCAGGATTAACTCTAAATGCAATATTATCCTTTTCTATCCGTTCGAGACTCCATATTATGTCACATCCATATTGATCTTGAACTCCATCGCTCTCAAGTAATAGATCTGAAAGTTCCATAGGAAATTCAACATTGAGAGTCTTCTCAACATTAAGCAACTGGTCTTCCGTGCAAGGCTCAATAAATCTATACATGTCGTTATATCTTTTTATCAATTCCATCCACATGTAATCCACTACCTTTCTTTCGATTCAAAATTAAAGGAGACTATTACCATTCTTTTTCTCCGATCCGAGACCTTTAACTGAATGAGGCTCCCAATGGGTTGATATGCGGCAGCTTCGTGGTGTAACTGAGCATTCGTCTCCGTAAGACTACATACCATTATTACAAAATAAGCAACCATGGCAAGATAGAATAACTTTATGCTTAGAACATTGAGGGAAACCAATAGGAATTGTAGGTTCCTCATCTAACTCGTCTGTGGTCGACCAGTAAATGAATGACTCTCATCTACTAATTCTTCTTTAAAATTGGTTATTAACAAGCGTAAATGATTTAAATTCCTTACTACTCCGTCCTCATTATGGGTGTAATTTAAATCTCCCCATCTCTGTTTATTAATTGCACCATCAATAACAGACAACAAAAATCTCCTTTCCTCGTTAAAATCTCTTTTCGTCCAACGCATCTCACTAATGCTAAATCCCACAGTTCCAATACCTACAACTGATTGATCCCTTTGATTCAACCAAACGATAAACTCTTTCTCTCTGTCTGTTACTGCTAAGTCTGACCCACTTAGTGCCAGTACCTCTAGAAGCACAATAGTGGCTTTATTGGATATAGAGAGTGACTCAACAATTTTTTCATCGCAATTGTCACATAACCATATTGTGTTTCCCATATAAACGATCACCCCGTCCCTATTCCGTACAAATTATACCACGTTAAACTCCCATTACTTCAACAGGCTACCGAGTAAGCCGGCAGCCTGTTGTTATCGTGCTATCGTTTTCCGTTAGCTTTATCCCCTAGACCCTCTTTGTAAACCGCAAACCAGAAACAGTAAAACCTAAGTGCTTATAGAATTCATGTGCTTCTTCCCGCTCTGGTCTACTACCGCTAGTAAGAACAATAACATTTGCACCATGCTCCTTAGCCCATGTTTCCGCCTGCTTTATAAGTGCCTTTCCTACTCCTTTACCTCTATACTCTGCTTTTGTGACGAGTACAGAGATCTGGCCTGCTACATTGTCTCCTTCATAAGTGTACAATTGACGAAGACCAACCATTCCAACCACATTTCCTTCAATCTCAGCTACAAAAGTACAATACATTGGATTAGAGCTTATGACCTCCATTCTTTTAAGCATCAGCTCCTTTGTTGTAGGATGACCTAAATCACCCATCAACTCGGTTATCACATCAAGATCCTGAAAAGAAAACTGTCTAATAACAAGCATTTAGGTCATCCCTTTTCCCCATAAAAGATTGTACATTCGGTGAAGTTCAAAGATAACTCCCGTTAGTGCAACACTCTAACATTTACAAATCATCAATATGTTCCCATCTGGATCTTTAAAATTAAACCAATGACCATTCTCTATATCGGTGATAATTTCAATTTTACGATCTTTCATGAACTGGTAAGCCTTATGTATATCGTTAGTGTTAAAATGGAAGGCAGGTTTTCTAAAGTATGAATCCCCACTGTAAATATTGCTATCTAAAACGAGATTTAAACCATTATTATCCAATGGTATACAACAAAGATGTCCAGCGATAATATCAAACGTAGGTTCCAGACCAAGAATGGAACAATACCATTCCCTTGCTTCTCTAATGTTACTCACTGGGACAAAAATGGCTCCAACTTTACTTAAAATAATACTCACATTTTCACACTCCTTAATTATCGTAATACCAAGATTTTAGATGTATTGAACCATACATTTGGTAAAAAAAGGGAGTCATTTATTCCTTTAAACTGCCCGTCCCTCGGTTTTAAGGGTTTATCTTACGTTTACTCACTCATTCGCAGGATTTCATCACCTTGAATAATAACGATTGCCTGGAAAACAAACTCATTTGGATAAGTGGTCACTTATTTAAGCGGGCGGGAACAGAGGAACCGTAAAAGCCTTTCCTCTAAATCTTACTCTACTGCACGCATATTCCACGAATACCCTGGAAGTTTACCATCCCATGGCTCTACGGGTCTAAGCCCTTACATTCCATCGTCATACCTATCCAAGGTGTGGAGACCGATTGCGTTTAGCGGACGGGTCTAGGCCCTTTTCGGGCAGTAACTCGGTTCTCCGTGCTTTCTTTTTAAATCCTGCGAATGAGTCAATCTACGTGGTATTCAAAGTTTTTTATGCTGCTTGATTAAAAATACAACTTGCCTTCTCGGGCAAAAATGTTTCTCCTTTTTGGACGATGCCGATCAGGATTCGGGC
>NZ_JBHTHA010000042.1:0-6247 GCF_042676385.1 Paenibacillus sp. GCM10027628 | reverse complement strand
TCCTTTTTTTCATGCCAAAAACCCTTGCTACGGCAAGGGTTTTGAATTATGAAACTGACTCCTTTGTTCTTTATCAAGCGGGTGACCCAAAGGTTACCCCCTCATTTCTTTGAAAGTGGCCGATGGTTGCATGATGTGCATTCAAATCTGCGGAAGAGCGAGCCACTCGACAAATCCATGGATAAATCGTCATTCCGAATTGTGAAATTAGCTGGAGTTTTGATAACTATCTTTTTCAAGATTACGCTTTGTGGAGAACTCGTAAATTAATTATGAAATTGACTCCAGGATGTGCGCAATCGGGCGCAGTTCATGACGAAGTGGATGGAACGCCTTCAATCTTCCTCATAGAACGTCATATGGTGTTTCTCCTCCCGGTAGTAACGAAGGCGGTCCTCAAGCGTGCCGGTATGTAATTCAAATTTATGACCGTCAGGATCGGTAAAATAAATCGAAAGCGCGTCTTTGTCGCTCCGAGGCCGTCCGGGAAGGATGTTTACGTTCAATTGGGTCAAACGCTCAAGATGATCCTCGTAATCTTCCTCTTGGATTGTGAAAGCCATGTGGGTGTAGGATTGATGAATTTCATTCCGGGGGATGTCCGCTTCCACATTAAGAGCCAGCCACAGGCCGTCTAAATCAAAGTAGGCCAGCTTGCGGCCTTTCACAAGTAATTTTGCTCCAAACACTTGCTGGTAAAAGAGTATGGACCTGTCCAGGTCGGATACGGAAAATAGCAAATGATTCATGCCTTGGATTTTCATTGGCAATTGAGGCTCCTTACGGACGGATTGTAGACTAATTATACCATATTTGATCTTGGAGTCCGAACGAGAGTATGATAGGAGAAAATTAGATACCATGAGGTGTACATCATGAGAACCGAAAGCCAAATCAAACGTAAATACAATGAACTGATTCAGCAGCAGCAATCACTGAAGCTTCGAATAGACCAAGCTGGCAGCGATTCAGAGCGTGAAGCGCTGACCGTTCAGAGTGAGCGAGTCGCCGATATGATCGACATGCTGGAGTGGGTGTTGAACGAGCCGGTGGGAAGTTATCATGCCTGATTCTCCCCTTTAGGGGGACGGAAGAACCTCTTAAAACCACCAGCGCATCGAAAAAATTTGGTGCAAATAAAGTAATTCAAAGTCAAAGAAATAGCCGGGATGGACTCATCACCTTCCATTGCGCCAGCGATTTAAGGCGAACTGCAACGATGGTTTCCATCGTTGCAGGGGTAGGATCAGCATCGTAGCGTGGCCGCAACGATGTTTTACATCGCTGTGCGGGGGTGTTCCCGCGCGCCAGCGTATAAAGGCGAACTGCAACGATGGTTTCCATCGTTGCAGGGGTAGGATCAACATCGTAGCGTGGCCGCAACGATGTTTTACATCGCTGTGCGGGGGTGTTCCCCCCCGCCAGCGAAAGATCAAAAGACTGTCCTCAGTCATCTACGATGACTTTCGAAACACCCTCTTTTTCGTTGTACTCATTAGCCATATTTGTAGGTGATCCCATGCCCGCCTTTGGGATAAACCCAGTCAATGTTGTGGGAGGGACATGCTATGCGGCACGTGCCGCATTCGATGCAGTTCTCGAACGCAACCGTCGTAATTTTCAGCTTCTTCTCCCATTCATACACATCCGAGGGACAGAAGTAGTTGCAATCCTTCGTCGTACAGTTTAAGCACGTTTGTGCATCCTTAATAATCAAGTGCGACTTGTCATCGCATTTGTATCGAATGGTGAACAGCTTCTCTGAGACGTCTGTCTGGCTCATCCGTTCATCGCCCTCCATCCTTTATAGCCTAGCTTCATCAGGTTCATCGTGCCGCCGGCTGCGTTTTTAATTAGCTGCACAGCCATTTTCTGTTTGTCGGCTTTCGGTACGCCATCCACCAGAAACATGTTGTAAGCCGCTTCGTTCAGCGCTCTCGGCAGCTTATCAAAGAGCAGACCGGGATCCTGCTCTTTGAGGAACTGATGCATACCCTTGTATTTCTTCAAATCTTTATGCACAAACGACTCTCGGATCTTCTGGTCGTAGGCTCGCAGTGAGGCGGCGGAATAGTCGCCGCGTTCTTTTGCCTCTACGATGGCCTCGCCCGCCAAACGGCCGGAAGTCATCGCGAGATTGGTGCCCTCGCGGTGGACGAAGTTAATGAGCTGCGCAGCATCGCCGCAGACGCACCAGCCATCGCCGGATAACGGCGGGATGGAGTGAAAACCTCCCTCCGGAATGAGGTGACCGGAGTATTCTTTCGTTTCGCCGCCCTGGATGAGCTTGCGAATCATCGGATGCTGCTTGACCGCGTCCAGCACCGCGTACGGTTTTATTTTTTTGTCGCGCAGATGATTGACCATCACGCCGACGCCTAGCGATATCGTTTCTTTATTCGTATAAAGAAAGCCCATTCCGGCCATACCGAGCGACGTCTCGCCCATGAATTCAATGGTGACGCCCTCGTCGCCTTCGAGTCCGAACCGGTCTTCGATCTTCTCCTTGGGCAGCGCAATGACTTCTTTCACAGCCAAGGACACTTCATCAGGATGCCATTCCTTGTGAATGCCCATCGCCTTGCCCAGCAAAGAATTGACACCATCGGCAATGACGACCACGTCGGCGTAGAGATCGCCGTCTTCCCGGTCGGTGCGGACACCGACGACGCGATTACCTTCGCGGATGACATCCAGCGCAACCGTTTCATAGATCGGCAGAGCGCCGGCGGCAACCGCTTTATCGGCGAACCATTGATCGAATTTGACCCTTAGTCCAGTAAAGCAGTTGTACGGTTCCTTATACGCCTCGTTCCTGTGTCCAAAAGTTACCATTGACTCTTTTCCCATCATCCACACACGCTGTTCGACGATGTACCGCTCCATGGGGAAGTTTTTCTCTTTCCAAAACTCCGGCACAAGCTCCTCGATTTGTTTGCGGTATAGGACGCCGCCGAAAATGTTTTTGGCACCTGGAAACTCACCGCGCTCTAGCAAAACGACCGATAAACCGGCTCGTGCCATCGTTAAAGCGGCTGCGGCTCCGGCAGGGCCTCCGCCGACGACGATCGCGTCAAATTTTTCGCTCATCTGGCTTCACTCCTTTCTCTAGCAGGGATATTCAAATTCAATTCCGCAGAGTCCGCTTCCGCAGCGGCTGATTCAGTTGGTTTCGGCAGCGGAATGCCGAATAACGATCTGCGCTTTCGGATTTCTTCCGTAATCGCCGGTACGATCTTAAACAAATCGCCGACGATGCCGTAATGCGCGAACTGGAAGATCGGCGCCTTCTCATCCTTATTAATTGCCACGACGACGTCGGCGTTGCTCATACCGACCGTATGCTGAACGGCGCCGGAGATGCCGATCGCAAAGTACAGCTTCGGCCGCACCGTCGCACCGGTCTGACCGACCTGGTGCTCGTGCCCGATCCATCCCGCGTCGACAGCCGCGCGGGATGCCCCAACGACGCCGCCGAGCGCTTCCGCCAGCTCGGCGAGCGGCCCAAAGGCGTCGGGACCGCCAAGCCCGCGGCCCCCCGCCACGATAATCTCGGCTTCCTCGAGATTAATCTTGCCCGTCTCGCGCAGAAAATCGAGCACCTGCGCGGCAATCTCTTCCTCGCGCATCGCCGCCTCGATACGCACGATCTCGCCTTGGCGCGCCGTATCCTTCGGCAGCGCCTGGAATACCCCGGCGCGAGCCGTCGCCATCTGCGGCCGATACTGCTTGCAGAGGATGGTCGCCATCATCTTCTCCGAGAAGGCCGGCCGGCTTGCCAGCAGCAGCCTTGACGGCGGCGGCTCGACATCGAGCTGCGTCGTGTCGGCCGTCAGCCCCGTCGGCAGGTGCGTGGCAATCGCGCCTGCCAGGTCGCGGCCCGTCGCTGTCGCGCCGAACAGCACGATCTCGGGCTTCGCTTCCTCGATCAGCTTAAGGCAGACCCGGCTGTACGGCCGGGTCCTGTACGTGCGAAGCTCCGGCGCTTCGCACAGATAAACACGATCCGCGCCGTAATGCACGGCTTCTTCGGCGAGGTGAGCCACCTCATCACCGATGACCAGCGCCAAAAGCGGCACGTCCAGCTTCGCCGCCAGCTTCTTGCCTTCGCCCAGAAGCTGCCAGGATACCTTTTTCGCTTCGCCGTCCCGCTGCTCCACAACGATCAACACCCCGCGATAGGCCGACCAATCCGGCATCGCTTGCTCTGACGGTTCGCTTGTCTGTTCGTTAGCCATTCTTTCTTCCACCCTTCCTTCTATGAAGTCCATCCCAAACGGGTCGGTATTTCCAGTTCCCAGAGCTGATCGGCTAACTGAGCAGCCGCTGCTTCCGGTGAATCATAGGCGATCATTTGCGTTTTTACCGCTTTAATTTCCGGCACCCATGTTTTGGCTACAATGGTCGGAGATCCTTTTAGCCCGATTTTGGCGCGCTCGAGGTCCGGAAAATCTGCCGTCGTCCAGACGACTGGCTTATAACGCGCTGCTCGGATCATACCCGGCATAGAAGCTCGCCTTACTTTATTCAGCTCTTTGAGCGCCGTGATGAGCACCGGCATGCTTGTCTCAACAACTTCAATGCCGTCTTCCAACAGGCGATGCACACGCACCTTCCGTTTCTCTTCGTCGACATCAACCACTTTATTTACATAAGTCAGCTGCTCCAGATCCAGCCTGCACGCTACACCCGGCCCCACTTGGCCGGTATCGCCGTCCAGCGTTTGCTTTCCGCAAAAAACAATATCGACTGGCCCCCATGTTTCCGCGATTTTGCGGATCGTTCTTGCCACCACGTAGGAAGTAGCCAGCGTATCAGCACCTGCGAAGCCGCGATCCGTTACCAGTACCGCCTCGTCTGCGCCAAGGGAAATACACTCCTTCAAACCCTTTTCCGCCGGCGGCGGCCCCATCGTCACGACCGTAATTCTTGCGCCTTGTTCATCCTTAATCCGCAGCGCTTCTTCCAAGCCATGCATGTCGTAGAAATTCACAATGCTCGGAACGCCTTGGCGAATTAACGTATTATTTTTAGGATCAATCCGTATCTCTCGGCTGTCAGGTACCTGCTTAATACACACCACAATATGCAGCATCACTGCATCCTCCTGTTCTGTTACGATCTCCTGCCTGCTACAGTCCAAAGACGCGAATCCACCTAAGCAGCTTGACTTCATTGTGAATTTTGTCACGTAAATGCCCGAAGGGGAACCGCTTACAATAGGCGCTATCCATGGATGGGAATCTACAACAATATATGCGAAAAATGCTTTTAAAATGACCCCCAATAAACCTATTTCCTTCTACATCCCGTCGTGGTAAAATACAGTTATAAGTTTCATTTAATGATATTGAGTTTCATTATATGAAACGATCTGTCAGGAGGTGCTGGAATTGGAAAACGAACAACAGATCAAGCATCAGGTACAAGAACAATTTGGTAAACATGCCGACAAGTACGTGACCAGCGAGTCTCATGCCGGAGGAGATGACCTCGCATTAATTCATCATTGGCTGCAGCCGGCGGCAGCGTGGATTGTTTTAGATATCGCAACGGGTGGCGGCCATGTGGCCAAACAACTCTCTCCCCACGTGCAGCATGTGATCGCTACTGACCTAACACCCCGCATGTTGGAGGCAGCCTCCAACCATTTAAAACAAGCGCAGTGCAGCAATGTCACGTTCGTTGTGGCTGATGCCGAGCATCTGCCGTTCCTAGACCATGCATTCGATGCCGTGACCTGCCGGATTGCCGCTCATCATTTTCCCCGTCCCCATCAGTTTTTGCAGGAAGTGTCCCGAGTTCTTAAACCAGGGGGTAAATTGGTTTTTATCGATAACGTAGCCCCCGAGGATGAAGCGCTCGGAACATTTATGAACACTTTTGAGGCGATGCGAGACACCAGCCATGTCAGATGTCTTTCTGTAGGGGAATGGTCTGCTTTAGCCGCGGAGGCAGGACTGCAAGTCGAGCAGTCGGTTATGAACCGAAAAAAGCACCCATTCCCCGTCTGGGCAAGGCGCACGGCAGACAGTGAAGAACAAACAAAAAACGTCGAACAGTTCATCGCTGAAGCTGATCCGACGTTTCATCGCTATTTTTCTATTTGTATCGAAAATGGAGCTGTTCAATCCTTGGAAATCGATGAATGGCGTGCGCTTTTGCATAAGCCGGTTTCTCACACATCCAGCTTTTAAAATTGCTGCAAACAAAAAACAACCCGTGGCTCTGCCGAGGCCACTGAAAA
>NZ_JBHTHA010000041.1:0-85066 GCF_042676385.1 Paenibacillus sp. GCM10027628 | reverse complement strand
AACGCCTCCCCTAAACCCTTACCCCCATATTACCACATATTGGAACTATCCTGCCAGTTAGCTTAGCGGCCTCATCGGACTCGCTTTCAGACAGTTGAAATTAACTGTTCATTTTTGACTTCTAATAAGTACTGCTTTAAAACATAATCTCTGCCGCCGTTATTTTCATACCATGTATGGATTCTTCTTAGGTGCTCGCTGTCGTTCCTCACATTCGCTTCAATTTCCTCGTATTTTTCATAGCTGTCATACTCCCAAATGGCGAATATTTCAGTTGTCGTATCAGTACGCGGAGCCATCCATCTGCCTACTAACCGAGCACCATATTTCATTTGGTTAGGCAAATTGTTTTCATTGAAATGCTTATTAAAAATATCAATGAATTCATTTTTTACGATATAGAACTTCCTTCGATAAAACAAAGATGCTCATCCTTTCTAATAGCGTGAATTATTTTTTAGAGTATTCGCTAATTGACTAAACTTTCCTGCCAGTTACTTCAATGAAAGCGTAAAAATATCAATAATTCCAATCAGTTTTGTAAATTCAACAACAACCTCATATTAATCGCGGAATATTTGGGTATAATTTGCTTGAACGTAAGGCATGTGGACATATCCGTGAAATAGTAGAAGGGAAAAATATGGGGTATATAGTTGGTGGTCTTGTACTGTTGGTGGTATTGGTGATTATGTTTATGTTTGTTATGTTCATTAATTTTGGTATTACGCCTAATGAAGCCAAAGAACTGGATAAAGTGCTTAGAGGAAGGTTATCGAAATTTACTACAGTCATAATCGTAGTCGTGATTTTAATACTCCTATTTTCATTGTGGATAGCGTTCGACATATGGACTGGTAGAATGCAAATTCAATTCTAAAAATTCGTCTGTAAACAACCTTAGGAAGAGACATAGGCGTTATGAAACAGTGCTACAATGAATTAAATTATCCTGCCCGTTAGCATCGAAAAGGCAGCCGATCGTAATGACCGGCTGCCGAGGTGTCTATTTTAAGCTATAGTTCCCAGTTAGCGTAACAGATACCGATTTATTACTTGAGCTGCTCGCTCAATCCGACGATGATGCCTTCGGGACCGCGGATGTAGGCGAGTCGATTCGTGTCCCCGTATTGCACCACTTCGCCGACCAGTTCGGCGCCATGGGCAAGCAGGCGCGCGACCACGTCATCGATGTCATTGACGGCGAACATGATGCGGCGGATCCCGAGTTCGTTCACCGGAGCCTTCTCCGGCCCAGTTCTGATCGCATCCGGCGTGTGGAACTTGTCCAGCTCGATCCGTCCGTGGCCGTCCGGAGTGCGCATAAACACGAGGGTAGCATGGACGTTCTGAAGGCCAATGAGACGATCTACGGAGGAACCCTCGACGGTCGTTTCGCCCTCCAACTCGAATCCGAGTTGGAGAAAGAAGGCTTTAACGGCTTCGAGATCGTCAACGACGATAAGGACGTTGTCCATTCGAAGTAATTTATTTCTTGTCATAGTTTTAACTCCTTATGAATTAAAAGTCATCATCTCTATTTAAAGCTGTCCTCAATTAAGTTTATCTCTAAGCGTCTCTGTCATAAAGTTATTCAGTTGCTGCAGGGTCTTATTCAGCTAACGTACCCTTTAGTTCAATAATCTGTTGCCTAATTAACTGGCTAATTGACTATTGCCTTTGTTTCAGTGAATGCCAAGCTTTAATATATCTTTTATACGCTTCGTCAGGGAATTCGTAACTCCACCGTCGATGATATTCAGCTTTACCTAAGTCAAGTAGTTTGTTGATCTCAATCAAAAACTTTCTTGCTAGATCCCTTAAGTCTATGTGAGTGAAAAAAACAGAAACACCCTTGTCAATTTCATCCGTATTAAAATTATCATCAAACTCAAGTATTTCAAATGTGCAATTAAACCCGTCTCGTTGAATTCTAATTCGATTTTCATTTGGCTCTGTTTGAATAACAATTATTACTTCTTGAGCTCCTTCAATTAAACTTGATATGCGTTGAATAATGTCATAAATAACATCTGTAAAAAATGAGGAAGGAATTTGAGATTCATTATTCTCATTGGTGACTTTTATATCCAGCCAGCCATGATATTCAAGGTTAAATGAAATCTGCATATAAATTCTTTCTTTTTGTATATGGATTAACCATTTAATAGTCAATGAACTATCGTATCCTGTTAGATCAATGATCTGATTAGAACAACTTGGCAAGTTTGATATCTTCAAAACGTGCGTTTTTTTTGATATCAAATACCCGCACGAATGATACATCGAAGCTTGGAAAAGGAGATAGTGCTTCTCTCGCAGCCAATTTCATTTCTATAATTTCTGCTTCACTCATGCCCCATTTTGTTTGACCCAAAGTCAAATGTGGAATGAAGTGTTCCAACTCTATATGCCTTTCAATAAGTTCGGGCGGTGGGGAAACCGCATCTACCAAGTTCTTATGCAGATTATATATCTCTTTCGATTCAACGCTAAGGAATGTAACCGCTGTTCCGAATGTTGCTGGTTCAGACAAAGTTAACTGGAAGATTGGAAATGAAGAACAAGTTTCTCTTACTTTTTCAAGCCAACTCATATCCTCCATAAGTCCACTTTTGGCTTTAACAGTAATATGGGGCTCCACAGGATCCCTAAAGCCGTTATTATCCCATCGATTTCGAAATGTCTTAGCCCATTTATTACGAAATACTGAAATTTGTTCTTTGTAATCTTCAGGTGGAACGATTCCTATGAAAAACTCCATTTCTACACCCCTTTATCGGTTTACTTCGCTTCCATAAAACATTATCCAATTCGTAAGGTGGAATATTCCAAATTCACAGATAAGGTTTTCTCCCCAATGGAACCAATAATATGAATTTTTCTCGGAGAATTCCTATTCATTTCGATCATCAACTTTCCGAACATTTATGTTTTTAGAGAGTATTTTCCAAGATCTGCTTTAGTGTTAAACTGCCAGTTTATTGAACAGCTCATATCGAATTTCAAACAAGCGATGGATCGGTTCCACCGCTCCGCTTTCGTCGCCGTTAGTTCAATCCATTAACGATTTACTCTTCAGACCTAGCAGTTCACGTAACGACGACAAGCTTTCTGCCACAGTTTGATGAGCTGTGTCGATGACGATATGATCACGGTCCCAAACATCGTACTGTCGGTTCCTGACCTGCTCCCAAGTGGGTAGTACAAAACCGGGAATATCAGCTAGACGCGTTTCGACTCTATGTTTGTGTTCACGTTCGTCGGAGCAAACCACTTCGATTTCGACATATGGAATTTCTAGAGATTCCGCCACGTTGCGCCAAGATTGACGTGTTATTTGAATGGGGTTGACTGTATCTGCTATCACTTCGAGGCCTAAAAAGAGATTCTGCTTCGCAATCTCGTAACACACGATGTAACCCTCGGGTCCGTCAATCTTGACCCCGGCAACTCGCATTGCCTGTTCCACGACATCGACCCGAAGATACGTGGACCGAATTTCCCTAGCCAAAGCTGCTGATAACGTAGACTTGCCGGTGCCTGGCAACCCACCAAAGATATACAACATGAAGCTTTCCTCCTTCAATACTACCCGTACGAAGTCTGCTACCTCTTCATATATCATTATTCTAGCAACCTTCGAGAATACCATTAGCCTCTCAATTCCTTAATAACTGTTGTCTTCCCTACCCCACTTGCACCTGTTACTATAAAGAAAGGTATTTTAGGTTCCATGGTTCTTCCCCCTCGAAAGATATTGATTATCTTCTACCTTAGAGAAGAACCAAAATTATGTAAAGGGAAAATTTGGATTTAGGAATGCTGCCCGTTAGTTGAACAAAAACAGCCGTATTTGACCGACAGCATATGTGTCTGCGTGTAGCCTGTTTTCGCATATTTATTGTTTCAATATGAACATGTAAAGAAATCCGAATTTTAGGACACAAAGATGTATTGTACAATGTTAAATAGACCCTCAAGCTGTATCGTTTAGCAACTACGGGAATGGTATCTTCTTCATGTCCAATATTGGAAAACAGTATAACTTCTTGTCTTTTAGAAAAGACAAGAAGTTATATCCATAAAATAAAAAATCCGCTCAATTCGCGGATTCAAATGGATGTATGTTCTTGCCCACTTACACATATATATCATATTTTTCTCAATATTAATGACCTAATACTCTTAGCTGCATTTTCTTTTGCTAAAATGATTATGGATTACCTGACCGTCCCCAGTGTAAAACCACGCTTTTTCATACGTAACATTCTCAAATTCACTAAAAACAAATAAATTGATCTCATGCTTGAGGCGTAAAATTTCTTTGATAGCGGATGTCTTATCCGCAAAAATAGAAAAGATATGCCCCGATCCTTCATGTCGAAACGTAAATTCCTTCGGCAAACGGGAAACCCGCCCCTTTCCTGGTCTGCACTCAGAAGTAGCAGCAGCTTTCCGCCGGCATCGCGATTTGATTTACCTGAGTTCGTTAGCAAGCTTGATCGATTGTGACGCGGACACGATATTATTGCTATATAAAATGATTCCTCCGACGCGGTGTTCCTTTATAAGCGACCTGATTTCCGGTTGCACTCCAGCGCCATCCATTCCAACCAACACCATTTGGCCTATCTTTTCAGTCTAGCTCATTAAAGCGACCAGTCGGCTGACAGGTCGACAGACTTGAGCGGCTCCTGAACGATAACTTCGGCAGTTCTTGGACTGCAGGCAGACTACAGGCTGCGGAGCGGGATGCCTGCATCCGGTAAAATACGATGATAATGACCATAACCGCAAATGGATCCGACGAAATCGCAGCTGTACCCTCTTTTCCATGGAGAATTTACCCAATGGATATTATAGACCGGCGATAAGGAAACGATGTACGTGAAAGTGCATTGCATAATTTCCCATTTCAGGTAGCAAAATAAGAATAAAGTTTTGGCAGGGCGGTAATTAAATAAAATGGAAAATATACAAGCAGCTTTAAAAGAAGCTTTAAAGTCGGATGATTTTATGCAATCCACTATAACGATCCGTCATACGCTTCTTCATATGTCTTATTTCGGTTCCGTTGTAGATCATACAACGATTCATCGTGATTTATTAACCGTCATTCAACTCTCAAACGCTCAAATTCATGATTTGAATGAATTAAAAAATTTGATTCCCATCGAAGGAATCAAATTGACTTCTAATATGGGAGATATTACCTCCAGCCTGATTAATGGTTACATATATATTCAACTGGGTTCCAATCTACATGAAGGCTTATTAGTTTATGTTGCCGATATGGAAAGGGGTTATCGCGGAAATAACTTATCCCAGGACGAATACAGCGTTATCGGTCCGAAAGTGGGCTTCGTCGAAGGTCTTGATACCAATTTGAATTTACTCCGAAAAGAAATCAAATCGGAGAAGCTGATATTCGAGGAACAAATCAAGGGCTCTCTTTCCAAAACAAGAGTCGTGATCGCCTATATCGATGGGATCGCCAATCCGCAGCACATAAACACTGTAAGACAAAGGATCATGGATTTGGACTTTGACGTGATCTTTGATACCTCTACGCTCGATCAGATTATGTCCGACAACTCCAATACGCCGTTCCCTTTATATATGTCGACCGAACGCGTGGACCGGATGAAATTTTTACTTCTCAGCGGGCATGTGGCTGTATTAAGCAGCGGCTCTCCTTATGTCATTTCAGGACCCACTACCCTGTTTGATTTTTTCTACTCGCCCGAGGATTTTTATTTGCCATGGGTTTTGGGTTCATTTTTTAGAATGTTGCGTTATGTGGGGATCACATTTTCCATCTTTGCATCTTCCGTCTATGTATCGGTCATGACGTTTCATTACACCGTCGTGCCAAGATCGCTGTTAGGTCCGATTATCGAATCCAGAACGAACGTGCCCTTCCCGCCTTATATGGAAGTACTATTCATGGAGATAACCGTTGAGCTGTTACGCGAGGCTGGGGTCAGGCTGCCGACAAAAGTCGGGCAAACGCTGGGGATCGTAGGCGGCGTTGTACTCGGGGAAGCAGCGGTTCAAGCCGGCTTGACGAGCAATATTTTAATTATTATTGTTTCGCTTTCCGCGCTCGCGTCCTGTGCAACGCCGACTTTCAAAATGGCCAACACGATACGCTTTCTTAGGTTTCCTATGATCTTCTTGGCAGGGGCTTGGGGCGGTTTTGGCATGGTGATCGGCGTCATGCTTTTATTGGGTCATCTGCTGCGGTTGAAATCTCTAGGTACCTCATACGTCGTTCCGGTATTCCCTTTTCGCTATAAAGGCTTAAAAGAATTTTTACGTTTACCTTTCAGCGCGACTTGGAGTCGCCCCGCTTATTTACGTCCGCTCGCAGCGAGAAGATATACAGTTCGAAAGCATCAAGATATCGGAGACGATTACAGTAATGAATAAACTTCGCAGCAAAGGAACCAGCATCAATGAAAATGTTTGCACCGGCTCTTCTCGTGTGCGTCCTTTTATCCGGATGTGCCAAACAAGAAATTATTGATCGGGTTAAAATTTTGCAGAGCGTCGGTTTTGACGTCCAAGGAGATACATTTAAGGCGAGCGGAGCTTATGCTTCATATAGAAAGCAAGGCCGAGTTCAGTTGTTAACAGCAGAAACGCAAACTTTTTCCGGGGTATGGCTCCCTCATAATACGAAATCGGATGAGCAGGTTGTAGTCGGACAATTGCGGACGTTCGTCATAAGTGAAAAGTTTGCAAGAAGAAGCATTCAAGAGCTTGCCAGCGATCTTCTTCGAGATCCTGTCATAAGCAATAACGCTACTGTCGTCATATGCAAACACGAGGTAAGTGCGATTATGTCTCAAACCTTAAAAAATCCTCCCTTTTATTTATCGGATCTAATCAAACAGAACATAGAAACCGGGAATACGCCTTACACAAATACGCATCTGCTGCTGGATCAATATTATGGAGAAGGTCAAGATGTGTATTTACCTGCATTGGATCAGGATGAAAAAGGCCTGCTTCGCATGGATGGGGTGGGCGTATTCAAGGATGATAAACTACGTCTTTGGCTAACCGACAAAGAGACATTGTTTCTTAAACTCCTCAAAGACAAATCGAAAACGATGACCGGCGCCTATGAGTTTTCGGCGAAACAAAAGGAACCCGTTTATTTCAGAATAATACAAGGAAAAAGAAACATATCGCCTGAGCAGAACGACACTGCAGTCATTTCCTTGAAACTAGATATCGACCTCAAAGCGCTTCCAAAAACAAAAAGCTCCGTCGACAAGAGCGATTTGCATGAAATAAAGCAGGACATCGAACAACATCTTTCAAGCGAAATCAGTGCCTTGCTAAAAAAATTACAAAAGAACGATGTCGATCCCATTGGCTTTGGCGAAATATTTAGAAGCAAGGATAGAAGCTGGAACGAGCAGGAGTTTAAAAATATAACCTACCCGAATATCAAATTTGAAGTGAACACGAAGATCATGATTTCGCATACGGGAGTTGGCATCGGTGCAGAACAGCGTTAAAGAAAATTACTTGATTTCAGGATTTTTCGTGTTTTTCTTGCTCCACGCTTCTCAGTCCGGCATTGGAGGCTTAGGTTCTCCAAATATAGTGTTTAAATATGCGGAGCAAGATGCATGGATCTCGGTTCTGATACTGGGTTTAAGCCTGCAATTGATTTTATGGATGATTTATAAAATGCTGGGGAACCCCGTCAAGGACGTTGTTGACTTACACCAAATGATTTTCGGCCGTTTCTTGGGCAATGTCGTTTCGCTGCTCATGATCGGGTACTATTTCATGATAGCTTTGTATGTCGGCCGGACTTACATCGATATTGTTCAGGTGTGGGTATTTCCGAACATTGCAACATGGGAATTGGCGGTCATCTTCTTTTGTTTGATTTATTATCTCGTATCCGGAGGATTCAGGGTTTTAACCGGAATAGCTTTATTCTCTGTCGTAACTGCCATCCTATTGTATCTCCTTATTTTTTACCCGATTAGACTGGGAAATCTCACACATTTAATGCCGGTATGGAATCATTCCGTTTCTGATTTGCTCAAGTCGTCTAAAGCTTCTTATGGCATATTTATTGGATTTGAAGTGCTGCTCGTTTACTTCCCTTTTATTAAATCAGTTGAAAAACAAGCGAAATGGGCCCATTTAAGCCTGCTTATCAATACGCTTCAATTCGCTGGAATAACCATCTCTAGCCTGCTGTATTATAGTCAAGGTCTGCTTAAAAACACGCTCTATCCCGTTCTAACGGTAACCAAGATTATTGAGTTTGAATTCGTAGAAAGAATCGAATTCATATTTATTTTTTGTTGGGTAATCATTTTTATCCCGTCGGTATGCCTCTCCATCTGGAGCTGTACGAGAATTATGAAAAGAGTCACGAATTTAAAGCCCCGTATATCGTTACTATTGATACTAATCACATTATTCATCGTTGCTGTGCAATTCAACGAAAAAATTAAGATTGACGAGTTAGGAAGGTACGCTATCGCGATTGGATTTTATTTTGTGTTCGCCTACATCCCGTTACTGTTTATTCTTTACTTAATCCGCGGTAAAAGAAAAGCTAAGTTGGATCCAGCTTGATAAATCTATTATTCATGAATAGATTCTTGAATGCAACATTTCCAGCCTGTCTGACGTTTGAGATACTGAATACAGAAACTCAACGAGGTGATAGGACTTGAATTCCCCAAAAAAACTTCTCAGCTTTTCCGCAGTCGCCGTATTGTCTCTTTCATTAGCAGGTCATAGCTTTGCCGCAACGACAGCTTTCACCGACTTGGATCGGGTTGCGGCCAAAGATAAGATTATTTCTCTGCAATCGCAGGGTTTTGTATCGGGAGTCAGCAGCGACCTGTTTCAGCCCAATGCTGCTTTAACGACCGGACAGGGCATTCAAATGATCGTCAAGGCGCTTGGTTTGAACATCGACAATATCAAATTTGCCAAAGCGCCTCAGGCAACCGACTATTTTGCGAAAGCGAAAAATGACGCATGGTATTCGCAAAGCTTAATTATTGCGGCGAATAACGGCCTAAACCTTCCTGCCGATTTAGATCCGGACCAGGCATGGACGAAGGAGGTCTTTACTAAAGAATTGATCTTCGCGATGGAAAAACATAACATTTTCCATTTGATGAAGCTCCCGCCAATCGAGATAAAAGACCAGGATGAAATCACCATAGACGATCTCGGTCCGGTCCAACTCGCCGTTTACAAAGGTATTACATCGCTCGACTCGGACGGCAAATTCCATCCTCAAGCGGAAATTACACGCGCGCAAGCCGCCGAAATGATTTATAATACGCTCAAGTACGTACACCCTGCTTCGAATCAAACTCCGGCACCGGAATCGACCGGCGATGTTCCAAGGGTTGGAAGCAGCCAACCGATGATACGAGTGACCGGACAAACGGACCAAACCGCTGCAAGCCTGGACGATAAGGACAGTAAAATGACGGCCGATTCCATCGTATACGGGAATACCCAATACGGCTTTCGTTTCACGCTGCCGGACAGTTGGAAAGGGTTCACGATTGTAACGGACAAGTGGGAGGGGCTTTCGTTAGGGGATTCGCAGAGCGAGAAGGTGATGGAAAGCGGCCCAATGATTAGCATCCGGAATCCCACATGGACCTCCGAACAGCCGAGACAGGATATCCCCCTTCTCATCTTTACCGTTGCCCAATGGAATGAGCTTCAGCAGGGAAAATTTCATATCGGCGCAGCGCCCATCGGCCCAAGCGAACTGATCCGCAATGCCAATTACGTGTTTGCTCTTCCGGCGCGCTATAACTTTGCCTTCCCTACTGGCTACCAAGAAGTAGAGGACATATTAAATAGTAAGCCGATTCACCCGATTTACTGATCAAAAACTTTTTCTTCGAGGAGGCGCGAATCATTCGCGCCTTCTTTTTTTATGACCATCGAATGATCTCTGCCTCTTTTCCCTGGTGATGCTGGCGAACTCACTGTTGGCTGAGGCCGCCCGATCGCTCCCGCGATGTTTGTGTTGAGCTATCGTATCCGTCAATAGCAAATGAATTACAACTCGTTATTTCTCCCAAAGCTCGACCAGTCGACATTGAAAAGAATCTATATCCCATTAAACAAGAAAGTCGCGATATTCGGCCCGCTATATAACGCTATTGTTCAGACTCGGAATCCTGCAATGTAGGTATTTTTGTGTCACAAATCTACAATGTAGGGGAATTTGCGCATTTTTTACTGACACTAATTTGCCAACATAAAAATAATAAAAGCTTGATTTCTCAAGCTTTTTTGAATCATTTTATGTAGGCACTTTTGTGTAATTGGACATCTGTCCATTGACACGAACTTCCCCTTATCGATGACACAAAGTTCCCCTTTATTCATTCTTTGAGGGGAGCTTTGTGTCGCAAAAAATTAATACCTGGTAAATATTTAAGTTAGTTCTAGTGGATTTGATGTTACAATTTTTCTCATTTTTTCAACTTTAGCAATTCAGATCGATTATATTACTTTTCCCCTTGTGGTAATATTTTCCATTGGTGCTCAAAGCAGAGAAGAAGTAGATGCCTAATTTGTTTGACAAGAGCTTGTTTTGTTTTCCGCCTAGAGTTGAGAAAAAGAAAGATGTAATATCTTATTTTTCAGTTCTTGGATAATAAGAATATCCCGGATTTTTTACGATAAATTGTTTTTCCTCCTGTAGTGCGTCAATGGGTCCTGATCCTATATTTAGGTTGTCTTCCACGAGCTCATGAGGTGTCAGCGCCAGTACTTGATTAAATGAAACATCTTCAAAGCGGTCACTTTTAAAAATTTCCATTACCCATAGAGTTTGATTACCAGTATTTTGAATGTAGTGACCATATCCAAAAGGTACGTATCCTACATCCCCAGCACGATAATCGAAAGTGCGGGCACTCCCATTTGTTCCAAAAACTGTCATGCGCGCAGTACCTGCGATATAATATTGCCATTCGTCATTGTTCGGATGCCAGTGCATTTCTCTCATTGCACCAGGTTTAATTTCCAACAAGGTTGCTGCTATTTTAGTCGATATTGGAAAGTTGGTTGAATCCACAATACGTACTGTCCCGCCCGGCGTGACAATTGGCTCTTGTGCAAGGAGTTTATGAGTAAAGGATTTTGGTACCGTTCCGTATGGACTGTCTACCTTCACACTTTCGAGAGGTCCTGGAACTTTTCCTTGAAATATGTACTTCTCCCGGCTCGGGATAAGATCAAAATCGCTCACGGGTACACCAAAATTGGCTGACAGTACGTCTCTCGGTGTATGCGCAACCCAATCTGAGCTCGATATTGTATTTAGGTCAGAGAAGTGGCCATCATCAAAGACCAGCAAAAACTCACAGCCTTCCTCTAGCCCTTGAATCGTATGCGGAACTGCTGGGGGGAAGTACCATAAATCGCCAACACCTACATCAGCAATGAAATTCCTCCCGTTCTGATCGACGGCAGTAATGCGTGCCCGGCCAACAAGCACAATCGCCCATTCAGGTTGCTGATGCCAATGCAGCTCCCGTACCCCTCCAGGTGTGAGAGCCATGTTCACCCCAGCAATCGTTGTTGCTATCGGTAGCTCTCTAACCGTTACCTCTCGTGACCAGCCGCCATGATTTAACTGCATATGAGCATCGGAGAAAGAGAACTTCAAGTTCGGAAGTAATCCGGCATCTGAGACAGGTGGTACCAACATGTCCGGGTTCTCAAGATCGCGCATCACGTCACGTGGACCTAGATCCCACCATCCAGTACCATCATATCTAATCGGTTGTGGGATATTTCCGTTTCCAGATCCTCTTTCCATTTTATTACCACCTCCTGTATTACCTTTACATTGACATAGATTTATTAAATGTTATGAATAGAATATAGGAATTAGAAAGTTGTCCCATCACCAATGAGTTCATAAACCTAACTCATCTTCCGAAATTTCAACTTTGCATGTTTCTCTACTTCACTGCCGACACCCATAAATACGCTGACGTTGCCCAAGGTGCCCATCCCGCCTAATTGTCCGGATTGTTCGAGCAGCGTGACTTTTTTTCCGCACCTTGCCGCCGCGATAGCGGCAGCCACACCCGCCGGACCGCCTCCTACGACCAAAATGTCCGCTTTCTCATAGACAGTCAAGTTTTTCTGGAATGTATAATGATTCATTCTGGTAACCTCCCGTTGCTCCCCGTACTATACCTTCTATTATAAGATGTTTGGGGAACAGTCTACAGGGTGGATCCTACTATTTCTGGGTTGATGTTACTGAGATTTGTTTCATGGGTTATTCAATTTCGCTTGAAGTCTTACCAAATAAAGGGAATTAAGTGATACCGTGTTTTCTTACAATAATCCTCATATCCTTTCAACTCTTTTAACAATACTTTTTCTTCATTTAACAGCCTTAGAACGATAAAAATGATTATAGAAATCGAGGGAATCAATGCCCAAATTGAACCTAATGCTAAAGGAGTGAAAAGTATAATAAATATAGCCCCTGTATACATTGGATGCCGAACCAACGCGTATGGACCTGTTGATATAACTTTCTGGTTCTCGGTCACTTCAATTATGGCAGACGTATAAGAATTCTCTTTAAAAACTAAGAAAACAATCGAAAAGCCAAGTAAGATGATGACATCTGCAACAAATACAATAAATAAAGGAAAACTTGACCAACCAAATCGATAGTCTAAACCAGGAATGATTAACAATCCGACAAAAAAAGTGATACCAGAAATGGTTTGGAAAATTTTTTGTTCCTTTTCTTTTTCTTTAGAGTTAGTTCTTCTCTCTATTAGTTCAGGATCTCTCTTCAAAAAATAGCCATTGATAAAGAACGTTGAACCTAAAAAGATCACAAAATAAATCCATGCCTCCCAAAAGTTAAGCGATCCTGCGGGCAAAAAGAGAAAAGTAAAGAAAACGATTGAAAATAGGAGAGTCCTAAAGTAGACTTTTTTCTTTAACAAAAATTACACCTCCCATAAAATTAATCCATTCAGAATTACTCAAATATACAATTGGATAACCACACTTGTTTCCCCTTCTTTATGGTACAATCCTGCCCGCGCAAATTTCACAAGTCGTCCTTATTGGCTCGAGAAAGGCCAAATCCGTGTAGATCATCCCGAGACCCTGACAGTTGGAACAGGCCCCCTTGGAGTTGAAGCTGAACAACGATGCGCTCACCTTGTTGGCGGCCGCGAACTGCCGCCGGATCTCGTCCATCATCCCCGTATAAGTGGCCGAATTGGAGCGGATGTTCTCCATTACTTCGCGGTCTTGTTCGACGACGAGCACGGTATTCCCTTTGTCCCGGAGCTGGCACACCATGCCGTTTAGACGATGGACATCCCGCGGATACAGCCCGACGCTCGGTTCGTCGAAAATGTAGATCATGTCGGTAAGACTGCTGCTCAGATGACGGACCATCTTGATGCGCTGCGACTCCCCGCCCGAAAAAGTTGCGGTCTGTCGATCCAGACTCAGATACTCCAGCCCGATGGAGACCAGATGGTTCAGCCGGGTCAGAATCCCGTCAATCATCGGGCCGGCAACGGGATCCCGAATGGCTCCGATCATATGAATAAGCTCTCCAATCTCCATCGCTGCGCATTGGGCTATGTTGTAACCGTTAATCCGGCAGCCCAAGGCCTCTTGATTAAGCCGGCTTCCCCCGCAAAGGCTGCAATCGCTGTAGGACAGGAACCGGTCAATAGATTCGCGTTTGGCTTCGGACATCTCGCTGCTGTCCCGCTTCAAATACAGGCGGGTGAATTTGGGCAGCAGACCTTCGTTAATCCGATACGATTGCGCCGCCTTTGGTGTGGTATACGATCTTGCTCTCTTAACCGTGAAGGAGGACATCCCGCTCTTCCGGCGTATAGTCAGCGAGCCTTTTGTCGTTGTCGAACAAGCCGGAATGGGCATACGTATTCCATAACCAGCTCCCCACTTTAAATGTGGGGGAACAGGATCGCGCCTTCATTCAGCGACTTGGACCTGTCAAGCAGCTTGTTCACATCGAACTGCACCACCTGTCCGACTCAGGAAAATGCCAATCCTCTCCAGGATTTAATTCTATCTTGAACTAAAACTTTATCTTTTTCCTTATCATAGATCATACACATATTTGTCATTTCCACTTTTGGCAAACTTATCAACTCCAACGCTAATTTAATCCTTCTATCTACAAGAAAATTCGACGGAAATAGGTATTATCTTTTCATATAACATAAATAGCTGCTCTGCCACTACTATCACGCTCTACTGCCCGTTCGTAACGAAGTTTCAACTAGGCACCGCCAGATTAGTTTAAAATAGATCATGGAGAACTTTATCATAAATGAGGCGAAATATGATTCATTATCACTCAATCCCGATCGGATTGATCGCAATTGTCGCATAAAAATATTAAGCAAAAAGAATGGCTGTCGAGACTTTCTCGACAGCCTGTCAAATGCGGTTCCTTGTTTTATTTATATTCCATAACCCAGTACTTCTCTTCTCCCGGACAGCCCTCCTCAACAACCTTCTTCCAACCGTTGCGTTCATAAAATATCAATGCCTTATGATTCTTAGATACGCATTTTAATCGCATCGGTTTATTCATTTTATCGTCAGCTGCTTGCAGCAAACGACTGCCGACTCCTTTACCGGAGCAATTCGGATGAACAAAAAGATTATGAATGAAGTTATCCGGCAAATACAAGGAGGTAAATCCCATGAGGATACCGGCCTCTTCTGCTACGATTATGAATTCGTCCTCCGTATGCTTATATCGAAATCCTCCAAAGTCATTTCAATAATATTGTCCCATACGAAGGTATTGCGCCGTGATTCGAGATACAGCATTCTTAGTTCAGGGTAATCCCCTTCATGAGCCTCTCTAATATTCAATTTTTCACTCCCTCTGCACTGAAGATTTGATGTGATGTTGCCTCTCTTATATAGTAACATGGCCTGATCCTGATTCTAAAAAAGAAAGCAGTAGGCTGAGTATTTCGAGAAACCTGAATATCTGAAATATGGCTTCGGTATCCCATTTATTACCTTTCTCATTTTTCCATTTGATAGGACAAGCAATCTCGTAGTAGGCCGGGCCAACATTAACCCATATTTCACCATATTTCTTGTCGTAATTCAAACGACAAGAAAGGCTAAATCCTCTCCCTTTTAGATATCCCATAAATTGTTTTTATGCCACTCTGTGTCCGGTGTTTTAAGTTTTAAACTGGACAAAAAATTAAACAGCGGTGGACCAAGACTTGAAAAATAAAGTCTTAGACTGCCACTATTGTCATTGAACTAACGTTCTCCGTAACGAACTTTCTTATTCCGAGGAGGATGCTTTGCGAAGAAATGCTTTTATCAATGGATGAGTAATATTTTTCAGCGCCGAACGCTCAGGTTGAAATAAAGTTCCGATAAAAAAAGGATGTCGATCCAGTTCCATAATACGAACTTCGCCATCAAGGTCTACTCCCGCAATGCTTAAACCCGCATTTTCTAACCTGGAGCGATACTCCGAATTCAAACCGTAATTACAAATTCCATACTGTTCAACAATTTCAGGAGAGCCATAAAAATCTATCGTTTTTGAACCGGAGGTCAGCTTAAACGCACGCGTTTTTTCGCTAACCGAACAAGAGAGCGGTGCAACTAAAATCAACGCGGCGTCAGGATTTTCCTCGACATGATCTGCTTCAGTAAGTCCTACTACATTCCTTGCAAACTCAATGATCATATGTTGAAATCCACCGCACGTACCTAAAAAGGGAATCTGTTGCTCACGAGCAAACCGGATACCGTTGAGAGCGCCTTGCATGCTTCGGTAAGGACTGGCAGGGACGACCCAAATCGCATGATATTTAGATAACTTTTGTTCAAAATCCCGATCCAACGAAGGCGTTGGAACCCATTCGAAATTGAATTGAATACCCAGTTCATCTGCCGCCAATTGAATTGCTAGCGGTATAGCCACATGTGCTACAACATCCTCATCGTAATCCCCGATTAAACCGATACAATACATATCTAAACACCCTCTCCTCATTAATTAAAATGAAAATTCGATTATAAATCTATATGCTCCACTTTGCGTATCGATAAGTAAGCAATGATAAAACCGACAATTCCGAACATGATAGGAACCGCAATTATGGAACTCAGGGTTGTTCCTCCCGTATTAAGAATAGCGACAATGAGAATGGATGATACAATGGTGGTCGACACCGACTTTTTGCGCATACCGAAAAACAAAGGAATTAGCGCCATTCCAGCTGCAGCTGCTGCATTGGCCACAAATCGAAGCGCTTGATCCGCTACGATTTCGGTCGTCAAAGGATCCGTCACGAACTGGAGCTTTTCATTGAAAAAGTAGAAACCAATAGATACAAGCACATCGGAAATGACCACTAATCCAAAAGTTAATGTGAAGACAATAAGTAGTTTAGACAAAAGCAGCTTTTTCCGGTTGATAGGGTACATAAACAGGATAGAAATCGTGTTGTTCCTGAATTCGTCCACGACTATTCTGGCAAGCAAGACGGAAGCATAAATGACAAATGTGGCTTTGACAATTAATTCTATAATAACGAGCGCGTCTGCATAGTTTTTGAAAGCAGGCTGTCCTTCGGAAGTATCTAACCCGATGATCAGGATGAACCCGAGAATAGCCAGATTGGCAATGATTGCTGTTCTGAAGATGCCGGCGAGCTTCATTTTTCTCATTTCCAATTTAACGAGATGCATCATGTTGCTCGCCTCCTTTGATTAACTGCAAGAAATAATCCTCGAGCGAGTGGCTCTTCTTATTGAAGGAATCTACGGATACTCCGTTCATAATTAAGACCTTCGCCATCTCACTTTGGGGAATTTTCAGGTCATAGATTTTGATGACGCTGCTTCCCTCAAGGATCCGGAAATTCGTTACATTTAATCCATTCTCAAGTACGAAAGCGGCTTTCGTGATGTCCTGAGTATGGAGTTCCATATATTCCGTTTGTCTTCCGCGAATCGCATCCATCGGTACCTCTTCCAATAGCTTCCCTTCACGTATGACACCGATCGTGTCTGCAATCTGCTCCATCTCCCCCAGAATGTGACTGGAGATGAGCAGGGTAATGCCATACTGCCTGCTCAGCAAATGAAACAAATCCCGCAGCTCTCGGATACCGACAGGATCAAGTCCGTTGATCGGTTCATCCAGAATGAGCAGCTCGGGTTTCGTCGAAATGGCGCGTGCAATAGCCAGTCGCTGCTTCATACCCAGTGAAAACTCTTTAACTCGCTTACGCTCGACATTCTTCAACTTCACTAACTCCAGCGAATCATGAATGGCGTTCTTGTTATAATAACCCATGTACTCGCAATGAAGCTCCAAGTTTTCCTGAGCCGTAAACTTCTCGTAAAAGATCGGATTTTCTATAATACTGCCCATTCTTTTCAATATCTCGTACGAGGTGGGGGTCAATTTCTCCCCAAGGATTTCGATTTCACCGCTTGTTGGCTTCACAAGATTCGTCATCATCTTCATAACAGTCGTTTTTCCTGCGCCGTTAGGGCCGAGAAATCCATAAATTTCACCTTGCCGGATGTTCATGCTCACACCCGAAACGACTTCCATTCCGCGGTAGTTTTTCGTCAACTGATGTGTTCGAAGTATATACTTCATGGTACACTTCCTTCCCCTGTCTATGTATCTCATTTTATCCGGGGGTCATGTCTTTTCTATTACTCGATTCTTACGAAAATCTTACTTCTGAGTCGCATCGAGAAACAATTCCCTCAGCTTTGCAAACCGCAAGGTAAACACCGTCCGTTCATAGGGACTGCTGTTCACTTCAATGAAGCCTTCCAGCTGTTCCGTTAGCCGCTTGGCGATGGTTAGTCCCAGACCGCTCCCCTCCGTCGATGAATTCCGGGAATCCTCAAGCGAATACAAACGTTCGAATATCCGGTCTCTCTCCGTTTCATGTATTCCTTTGCCTTTGTCCCATACACCTATATAAGCATGGGTATCATCTTGATGCAGCGTTAGTCCGACAATGCCTCCTTCATACCCGTACCGGATGGCGTTCGACAACAAGTTGTCCAGGATTCGGCTAAGCGCCTCTTCATCGGCGTATATGAATATCGGAGCTTCCGGAATCTCGATTGACACTTCAATTCCTTTACCCTCAAGAATATCGTAATAACTCAACATACTTTTCCTGCAAACCTCGTTTAGATGAACTCTTCTCCGGTCTATCAGCCAGTCACCGGATTCCAGCTTCGCTAAATCGAAAAACTTATTTATGAGGCCCGACACTTCCACCGTTTTCAGCTGCGCCTTGGACAATAGAACGTCCTTCTCTTCGGACGATAGGTTGTGATTATAACGAATAGTCTCGATATAACCGAGAACGACTGATAGCGGTGTCTTCAGGTCGTGTGAAACATTGGACAGCATTCTTCTCATCGACAGTTTCGTCTGGGCACTGTCCGAGATCATCTCATGATTGTATGCAAGCAAACGGTTTACCCCGATCAACAATTCCCGTAACTCCTGTTCGGCCGTGACGAGCAACAGCCGTTCATTTGTCCGGTCGGACACGATGCCGTAGAGCTTACTGCATATGTAACGGAGGTTTGTGTTTCGTTCCTTCTTCGCTTTATATTGCATCACATTCATGAACACTGATAGGAGAAGAATTACGCTCAGGAAGGTTGTCATTTCACTGATCCCCCAGCTTATAGCCGATTCCCCACAATGTTTTAATGTACCTAGGGGCGGATGGATCGACTTCGATCTTCTCCCTTAGCCGCCGCATATGCACATTAATTACGTTCTCGTCCCCGTAATATTCGTCATTCCATATTTGCTCATAAATTTGCGCCTTCGTGTAAACCCGGTTCGGATGGATCGCAAACAACCGCAAAATTTGAAACTCTTTTGCAGTCAATTTGATTTCCTCTCCATTCTTTTTCACAGAGAAATTGTCTGGATCGATTATAAGATCGAAAATCTTTATTGTACGAGCCTCGTTCAAGACATTCGCTTCGGAGGATAACTTAGAGCGCCGAATGGCTGCTTTCACTCTCGCCGTCAATTCGATCAGAGAGAACGGCTTGGCCAAATAGTCGTCTGCTCCAAAACCGAGCCCCAGCGCCTTGTCCACATCTCCGTCTTTCGCTGACACGATCAAGACGGGAATCCAGCTCTTAAGCCTTATCTGCTGCAATAGATCCATCCCATTTATGCCTGGCAGCATTAAGTCGAGAATAATCAAATCAAATATATCCTGTGAAAAAAAACGTTTGGCTTGTTCCCCATCGATAGCTATCACAACCTGATACCCTTCCATTGTCAAATGATCGGATACAATCTCTCTTAAGTACCGGTCGTCTTCTACAAGCAGTAAGGTCTCTGCCATCGTACACCTCCTAAATATAGAAATTATAAATGATTTTATATTCAAATGGAAAAAATTATATTTACTTACTGCACGATTTGAAACGTAAACGTAAAATAGTCCCCCCTAGCAATCAGATGGGGACTAGGATAATCTATTTTGTGTGTCTCAAAAAGATAGGTCAGGTAATTAAAAGGATTCAGAATGTCGACAACTCCTCTTCTTGGGGGTGTGTCGTTGTACATATATTATGGAGTGATCAGGGTGCTAACTTAAAAATAGCTTCAGAAATTAATGCAGCGGCTTCTTTTCTAAGCATATTTTGTTTGGGATGGTAATCGACACCTATTTTGGTTTTAGTAACTTCAGGCCCAAATAATTCTAGTGCTACCATTGCCTGAACTCCCTGTTTCGATGAGTCATTTACTTCTCCTGTTATCTGAGCATTTAACGTATCTATCTCTGGCATTCTAAGTTTTTTGGCTGCTTTCATAAAAATAGTTGCAGCTTCTTGTCGTTGGATCGGCGCATCTATATTGATAGGAGCGTTTATAATCCCGATGTCCTTTGCTTCTTGTACCTCTTCTGCTATTGATCCATTTTTTCTTTGTTCTGGTTCAATCGTAGGGGAGACTTCTAGTACTAGCATCGTCATGGTTATAAATTCTCCCCACGTTATAGGTTTATTCGGTTCAAACCGATCTTCCCATGTTGAAGGAAACAGTTTTGACACTTGCACATTACGGATTTGTTGTGCATAAGCATCATCCTTTTGGACATCAGAGAAATATGGAAGTTTACTTTTTTGAGCATAAGACAAAAGATTTTTCATATACGCAATCGAACCATCTGGATTTTCTTTAAAAGCTAGCATCTGTCCTTCATCGTTGATAAATAGTAATGGATCAATCTGCCTATAAATATTATTGCTGCTAATAAAAGAGATATTATTTTCAAGTGCTAACTCTCCATCACCATGCGGCGTAATATGAGTGATTAAAAAATCCTTTCGCAAATCTATAAAAGTTCCTGCAAAACGCTGCAATTCTTCCTGAGGGGTTTTCAAATATGTTGAGTGTTCCTGGGTAGGAAAAAAATGATTCATGAACTGTTTATAAAACTCTTGGCGTATGTCAGAAGGCTTGTTTCCTACAATGAAGAAGCCCACTTTTTGTTCAGGTAGCAGTGTTAGTAAGTTGCTGAACCCTTCACCATCGCCTCCTTTAGAAATGACGAGCTGATTATGGTGGTCTTGAGTGAGTAGCGAATTTTCAAACCCTAGTGTTGTATCTGGATATGCTGGATGAATTTTGGATTGATATTCTTGTATCATATGAACAGTTTTTGGTTGAAGAATATGTTTATTTTTGAAAACGCCACCATTCAGTTGGGCAATCATAAAATGGGCAATATCATCAGGTGTTGCATTGAGCCCTGCAGCTCCATCAATCGTAGGTGTCCAAGTATAGGGAGGGATTACATGGCCGTTTGGGTCATATTCAAGGGATCGTTTTTTCTGAATTTCAGGAGATAAATAGAGACTGCTGTTTTTCATCTCCAAGGGTTGAAATACATATTTTTTCATATATTGTTCAAATGGCATACCTGATACTTTTTCGACCATGTAACCCAACAAAGTATAATTAAAATTATCATACACGTACACTTCCCCAGGCTTTCGCACTACTGGAGGCATTTTTAACTGCAAAAAAGGTCTCATTGGATGGATCTTTATTAAATCTTCTTCAAAATCAACCTTTTGTGTTTCACTTGAAGCAAATCCAGCTGTATGATCTAGTAAATCTTTCACAGTAATTGGTTCTTTATATGGATTGTCAATTTTGATATCTGTTAAGTAGGTTTGAATATTTTCATTTAGGTCAATCTTTCCTTGTTCAACTAACTGCATGATCGCAGTGGCAGTAAACGACTTTGTAGTAGAGGCCATTAGGAACACAGTTTTTTCTGGGTTAACGGCTATTTTTTCATCTAGATTTGCATAACCAAATCCTTTTTTATATAAGATTTTATCCCCTTTGACTACAACTACAGCCACCCCGGGTACATTCATCTTTTTGATTTTATCCTGCTGAAAAAATTGTTCTACAAATTTACTAACCTCTTTAGTAGATAAAGGACTTATTGGTACTTCTACAGTCCTTCCTGTGGTTTGGCAACCTGAAAGTAGAATTTGAAATGCAGTAATAAATACTAGTATCAATTGAAATACCCTTCTTTTCATTTAATGACAATCCTTTCATTATGAAATCAAAAACTTCTTCTTATCGTAATTGACTAGCCTCTAGCAATGAACAATTACTCGATACGACTTCTTTTCCATGATAGGTTTTTGTTAACTGATGTGTACGAAGAATATAGGTCATATACATGCTTCCTCCTCTTGTCAACCTGTTTCTACTTTAACAAAAGCTCCTGCCTTTTTTATTACATCAATCTTAAGTAATACTTACTTTTGCAGCACCTATCATAAGGTATGCCAAAACGTATAAAAGCCCACAAACTGTTGTTTGTGGGGCCACTCTTCTTGCATCGACTATTTCACTTCTATTGGTGTATAAATCTCTAGTTCACTTTCAGGTGAAGTCGGATTGAATCGTTGGTCCATCAACTCCACTACCCCACGTCGTACTAGCGCTGAGTCCAGTCACCGTAAAGCTCTGAGCCGTTTCTGCTATTGCAGGGGTTGGCTCTCCGGTTGCTTGGGTCGAACTTGCCCAGTTGCCTGAGGAAATCGGTGAAGTCGAATAACGGATATCATAGCTCTTCCCTGCATTTCAATCGATCATTCAATACTTCCCGCGCCTCTATGCTACTTTGGGATTAGATAGGGTGCCATTCCCATTGCAATAACTTGATGCCCCTTATCATTTGGATGGATGGGCAGAGATCCACTCAAGGCATCCTCAATTTTTCCATTTCGATATCCATAGATAAGATTCGCTTGTTTTCCTTCGAACCATGTATGAGCGGGAGCAATACTTACATCGTAACTTTGGGCGAGCTCTTTCGTTATACGATTAAGTTTGTCTACTGACTCAACAGCAAGAGGACTGTTAGGGAATGGGTTGTACTGCGTGCAGCAGATGATGCGGGCATGGCATCCTTTTTTTATTTGGGATACAATGGCACCTAGGTTGCGTCTATAGTTTGCCGCAATTTGTTTTGCGGCTAATGGCTGCTGATTTCGAAGTGAAATCAATGCTGCGTTTGCTAAATCCACGCCTCCGATCCATATCGAAACAACAGCAGCCTGCCGAATAACTGAGGCCCCCCGCCATATCACTGAATCTAACAGATCATCACTGGTCCAACCAGGCCGAGCCATAACATAACAAGTAGCTTTATGGGAACTTGAATTTAATGTAGATACGGTCAATTGGGGATACGCATTTGCAAAAGAGGAAGCATTTTCTCCAAATGTGATAGAATCTCCAAGAGCTGCATAGATCATAGCAATATTACCAACTCCTCAATTAATCATACATACAACACAAATAACCAAATGAAAGAACAGTGTTAATGATCGATTTTTTGCTTATTCCTGTATTTCATCAAGTGCATCTTAAAGGTATAATATTGCAATAATGCTTAGGTTGTGTGGGTATTAATAAGTATTGATTCAATTAAGATTAAGTCCTACTTTAATGTCATGAATATGTCTTTCCTCTCGTTCTTTAGGAAATAATATCCACATTTTAGCGATGCCTAATTTCTAATACTGCCAAAAGCAAAATCAATTCTATATCCTTGTCGTGGAAGTATTTTCCTCCCCCCTTCTTCTTGAGTAAAAAATCTATACTTCACTTTAAAATCAGGTGGAGACTCGTAAAGCCGTTTTTTCTCAAAAATGTAGATCGGACTTCCAGTATTACAACAAACACCAACATAGCTGCCGTCACCCAGCTGCAGGGACCATCCGAATTCTTTTTTACGAATGCAGGCTTTTCCAACACTCAATCTGGTTCAAACGTCCAAGCAATCACAGTATAACGAACATATTTTATCACGTAGTACAAATCAACAGAGGGGAATGAGTAAACATGGGAGCAGTTGGTTATGGTGCAAGTTGTGCAGGTTACGGTTCAAGTGCAGCAGCTATTTTGGTTCTTTTTATTCTTTTGGTTATCATCACATCAGCATTTGTTTGGTAATTCCTTAATCCTATCGGATAGGAGGCTATCCATTGTTGGATAGCCGACCTCCACACCACCTTGCGTACCGTTCTGTATAAGGCGGTTCAACCGTTTAAGTGCAATTGACGAAGACGCTCGTACTGTGCAGGGAAGTCATAATATCCTGCCCGTGCGAGCTTTTCTTTTGTTATGGTTCGGGACAGAATAGGGCTTCCGGCGACACGCCAGTAAGCTGCTCGAGAATTTCCACACTGGTAAGCCTGCCACTCCGGTGGTGTGCGCGAATATTCACGCCGCTTCCGTTCTTTCCCATGAGGAAGCCAAGGAATTTTGAAATGCTTCTGAACCATTTCGCTGACAACCTTATGAGGAGCCTAACCATATATAAAAACTTCAATAAAAAAAGGGGCTGCGCCGAATTAATTCTTTCAGTGCAGCCCCTTTATTTCATTTTACCACCAGAATCCTGGACGACCGAAGCCGCCAAAGCCGCCGCCAAACGGGAATCCGCCAAAACCACCGAATGCAAATGGTTCAGTGCCGATGGCTAAGAGATCAAACAATACCAATGGGATGATCGCTTTCACCTGTACTTTTTTACCTTTTTGCGGAGCTACAATCAATGTGTTTCCGCTAATTCTGACCAATTTGCCTGATACGCTTGTTCCGTCTCTTTTCAGTGCAATAATTTGTTTACCAACCATTTTACGAACGTCCTCTTTCCGAATTTGGGATGTCACAAACGTCCACCTCCTTATGCCAACAGAGATACATTGCTATACAATATACTCCTGTTTAGGTAACATCGATTGGATGCCTGTCCACCAATAAATAAAAACAGTCATTCACCTACAAAAACGCCACTTTTCCAGTCCATATGGCGCTGCATTCCATGATCATCGCGTGTTCCATGGGCCTTCCGACTCCCTCTAGTCTCTTTTAGGTCTTTCACATTATCCCAAGTTGTAGTAACGCGATCAAATGAAGAAGAGCTTCTCAGTATTTCGCGAACCCTAGAAGAATACTCCACGCCCCCCCACCGCAAAAGCAGTCGTTGCGTACTTCAAAGATAAAGGCATCTCTACCCTTCTAAGCGATAAGTTCAAAACAACGTGGGTAAAGGTGTAGCCGAGACTATTGGAGATGAGGAATACTTCGCTGGTAATCTTTAATTGTTCCGGATCTAATCAAAACTGGAATCCCAAATCCTTTTCCTTCAGCAAGTAGGAAATACAATCTTTTAATCGGCATTGTGGTTATTATTGAAATATTGTAAGCACTTAGTCCAATACGTGCATATAGTAATCATCAATAATATATAATGAAATCATCATGAACCTCCCCTGCCTACACTTCGCTTAGAGGCAGGAGTTTCTTACTACTACTTGCCGTAACTTTCTACAAGACAGCAGGTTTGCTACTGTCTTTCGCTACATATGCAGCGGAAACCAAACAGCAAGCTAACGTAAGCAACACTTTTGCAAGTGGGTGGGAACTCACCATCTACTACTTCTATGACACACCGCTTGAACAGATTGTGAGTGCAAAGGAAATCGATCTTTCAGCTCGGATTGAAGCTGTGATTTGCTGATCAATTTCCCATCATTATTTAGCGAATTACGCTTTGCGATGGCGAGGCATTCGTTCCAAATTTCAGCCGAAATCCGGTTACACTGATAAAAACGGTCAAGGTCAGATTTGGATGCGTTAAACGACGATTTGACACATCGTATCATGTTGTTTTCACCTCCTTCCCTTGATTCAAGGTATAGGCTTTCTCATATGCAAACCGCCGAAATACGAATATACGTTCTATTTACAATATAACATTATTTTTTGCTTTCCAAAAAGTTAAGATTTTCGAAAGGTTGAACAAAGAAGACAGCGATTCATCCCGCCACCTGTAGAGGATGGGGGGATGAATCGCTGAACTCCGTTAAAGAAAGGTTGATAATAGGAGAAAATTGATTTAGCGTATCAATCCGAGAAGCCAAGTTTAATGGTAAATGGATATACGCTTCCTAAAATTGCAAATAAGCTTAAAATACATGTTTCAACGGCTTTCTATTGGAGACATAAGATTAGCGGAGAAACCCGCCGAAACGAGCGGGGCACATTGCTGCGAGATGAGGTGATCTGCGTGAATACTATCCTATCAGTTGTCGGAGAAGGTTTATTGGCCGAAATCGTATGCGGAAAGCTATTGGACAGTTATCAGGTCGTTCGACAGACAGATTTCACTATAAACATACCTAAAGAGGCGAATTTGGTTCTCGTGCTGCACGATGACTGGCCTTCCTCCGGATACTTCGAGGCTGAAGAGGCGCTGCAGAAGGCCAACATCCCGTGGCTGCGGGGCTTTATTTCAAAGGATGAGGGCATAGTCGGGCCTTTGGTTCGTCCGGGTGTGCCCGGATGCTCCCAGTGTGCGGATAACCGGCGTTTCACGGCGTCGCCTGCGGACACACAATCTTCCGTAAGATCTTCGCCTGCGGACACACAATCTTCCGTAAGATCTTCGCCTGCAGGACTTTGGCATGCAGCTCACTTGTTGATTGCCGAGACGCAGCGAGTGCTGCGGGGCAGCCGAGCCCATACGGAAGAGCATATGTATATCGTTAACCTGAAAACTCTGAATAGCTCGCTCCATTTCATTCTGCCTGACCCTCTTTGTCCGGTGTGCGGCCGCATACCCGACGATTCATCGGCGGCGGCCAATATTTCGCTCAATCCGAGACCAAAGATAAGCGCCGACAGTTACCGCTGCCGTCCGATAGTCGACCTGAAACAACATTTGGCCAAAGACTATATGGATTCCCGAACCGGCGTTTTTAATGCCAAGATGCTTGACCTCGTGTCACCGTTTGCCGGGGTGGGGGTCAATCTGCCGTCATTTCTGATGGGAGATGAGATAACGGGAGGCCGCAGCTTTTCTTATGCGGAAAGCGAAATGACTGCGATCTTGGAAGGATTGGAGCGACACTGCGGTGTAACCCCCCGCGGCAAACGGACCGTAATCTACGACAGTTACAACCGTGTTGCGGATAATGCGCTCGACCCCACCAAGTTAGGGTTATATTCGAAGGAACAGTACGCGCAGCCTGATTTCACTTACGAACCGTTTGATCCCGACCTCCCGATCGATTGGATTTGGGGCTATTCGCTAGTACGGAAGTGTCCGATCCTTGTTCCGGAGAGTCTCGCTTATTACAGCTCGGGATTCGGTGGCGGCTTTGTCCAGGAAGGCTCCAACGGATGTGCGTTAGGCGGAAGCTTGGAGGAAGCCATCTTGTACGGAATTTTGGAAGTGGTGGAGCGCGACTCGTTCCTGATGACTTGGTACACGCAGTTGCCTATCCCGCGCCTGGACCCCTATTCCGCTAACGATCAGGAACTTCGGCTCATGGTTGAAAGGCTGCGCGCAGTTGCCGGATACGATGTACATTTGTTTAACATGACTATGGAGAATGGGATTCCGAGCATTTGGGCGCTCGCGAAAAGCGTCAGTCCGAAAAAGATGAATCTTATCTGTGCGGCGGGAGCTCATTTGGATCCGGTACGGGCCGCGAAAAGCGCCATTCACGAATTGGCCGGCAGGTTGATCTTCCTGCAAGAGAAATTTGAGACGGGCCTGGAACATTTTATGCGTATGCTCGACGATCCGTTTCTCGTATTGCATATGGAGGATCATGCTATGTTGTACGGTTTGCCGCAAGCAGAGGAACGGCTGCAATTTTTGCTGGATGGACAGCGTCCGCTCAGAACGTTTGACGAGGAGTTCAAGCGTAAGGCAATTCATGCGGATCTGACCGATGATCTGAAGGACACGATCGAGGTGTTTCGCAACTTGAACCTCGATGTCATCGCGGTGGATCAGACGTCGCTGGAAACGCTGCGTAACGGGCTGCATTGCGTAAAAGTTCTGATTCCGGGAATGCTGCCGATGACGTTCGGACATCATTTGCAACGCTTGACGGGGCTGGAGAGAACGTTTCGGGTGCCTGTGGAGCTTGGATATTCGAATGAGTCGCTGACTGCTGGGCAGCTCAATCCGCATCCGCATCCGTTTCTATAAGACGCGAAGAGATCCAACTTTTTACACAAATAAACCGGATTCCTGTACGCTTAGGAATCCGGTTTATTTGTTTCACTATCTTTTTCCATTCGAACCGACTCCAATAAAAATACGAAACGACGGCCCTCCGTAGGCTATCGTTTCGTACAAAGCCGTTCCGTAAAGCAAGCACAGCCTTTTCCACATTCGAAAGTCCTTTTACTGATGTTTACGATGCGTTAGCGGTCAAAATGTGGTTAGGACGCCCCCATCGGCTTCTTTAAAATGGCTTAACGACCATAAGCACCAATATGGCAATCATCAGCAGCTGTGCCGCCGTCTCGATTGGTACGATCTTTTTTATCAGCAGTCCGAACTCGGCGGGTATTTCATTACCCTGGTCTTGACTTTCAGATATGATCTTTATGATCTTTTTCATGCGCGGCTCGATCCATCCGTCGATCATGACGACCATGAGCAGCGATAGAAGGATGGATACATTCAGCCACATTTGGGATAACCCCATCTTGGTTATGATCATAAGCCAAACCCCGGTTAAAATAAGCACGGCTCCGCCAATTTTAGGCATTATGGCAAGTTTGGTCGTTATACCAAAAGTAAAGTGCAGCTGGCCGACGGTTCTAGCGGATCTTCGAATGATAGGCATCACGATAGCGGGGCCAATTATGGCGATCGAAGCCAATATATGCAAAACAAGCAGTAATCCAAACAACCCCATTATCCCCCTTCCCCTCAGCGCACCGTAATATTGCTTTGATAGGCTAGACCGACCCTTTTTCTTTTAAACGCTCCTCCGAGCTCAAGATGGTCCAACATACATCTTGCGACATCGTCATAAGTAACATTAAGCTCTTGAAGTCGGCTGAACAAGTGACCGGCTATATCTGCCTCGGAATATTCCTTAATCGTCTCTGGAATCGGAATGGGCAAGGTTTCCGTTGCTACATGTAGATGAACCGGATCTGGATGCTCTTGCGAATCAATCATAGTTCCCGGACACATAATGGACCAATCGAGCCCAGACTGTTGTAGCCTTTCGAAATTCCGGTTGTGATTTCTATACTCAGGTGGGAAGCCGGGTAAATTGTTGCCGATAAGATCAGTATATGGAATATCCAGCAGGCCGGCTCCTCCCATTATCCATACCCGCCCAGAGAAACTAGGTTGGAATTCACATTGGCTTATAATGTTATCGACGATACGAACAAACTCTTCTCCCTGGCCCGCATGGCCGGCAGCAATAATGGCGGCGTCTTGATGCGCGAGCGCCTCACCGACGCTCACCGGGTCCATAATATCGTCCACGATCACCTTCACATGCTTTGCGGAATGCTCACCAAGTTGATCATAAAGCTTCTCAGAATTTCGCACAAATGCGGTCATTTCATGCCCCATTTTTATCCCTTGTACCAACACTCTTTTCCCTGTATTCCCCGTCGCTCCAAAAACAATAATTTTCATTGTTCTTTCCTCCTCTTAAATGGACCCCAATATTTGGTTAACTCAAGCTTAACATCGCTTCAAAATTATGTTAAGAACCCACTTTAAAGTAGGGTACTTACTTAAAAGTAAGTATGAAAGAAAGGGATACCATTACCTCAAACCCGATAAGTAATTCATATCAGGAATGCGACGGTAGGTAAACAAAAGCTGCCCGGAATCCCGTGGCAGCTTTTGTTTTGAGTTGATTGAATTCGTGTACAAGTTCATTGAACCAGATTTATGACGCTGACTCTTCATATTTCCGCTTATTATGATTTTCTCCCCAAGCACACATGACTTCTGCAACAGGAATCAATGTTCTGCCGTATTCACTAAGCGAATATTCTACTTTTGGAGGGATAGCAGGGTAGACCGTTCTATCGACTATGCCTTCTCGTTCCAAATCTCGGAGATGTTGTGAAAGCATTTTTTGTGAAACATCAGGTATAAGCTTTTCCAGATCGTTGAATCTCTTTTTGGATTCAATCAAGTGCCATAAAATCATTGGCTTCCATTTGCCACCTAAAACATGAATGAGTGTCTCAACTGGACATTCACGCTGATGAATCATTGATAAATCATCCCCTTACACTTAAGTAAGTGCATTACCTAAAATTAACATAACTAAATTTTACGATAGCGCTACAATCAAGTCAATCATTAAAACTAAAAAGGATAAAGAACATTAACGAATGCAGTACTCGCCTCCGCCCTACTATCCGTCGGGAATGAATGAGATAATGATGTTCTTGCAACTTTTAGCCGGCATTTCCCTCCAATATTGGGATAGATATCTTAAAGTTTAATGAATATATGTGTCTTTTTGTATACCCAGCCCGGCTCCACTTCTAACTTGGCATCCATCTCAGCATCCTTAATTTTACAACCCGGCAGACAGATGCCTGTTCCTGCAATTTTCACTCTATATAGCGGATTGAATTCTATTGTGCGGTCAATATAATCGGGCCATCCGCAGTGATGGCGACCGTATGCTCGTACTGTGCGGAAAGCGAGCCGTCAGCGGTTCTGGCTGTCCATCCGTCGGCATCAATCGTCATTAATGCTTTTCCGGCATTTAGCATCGGCTCGATCGTAAAAACCATCCCCTCCTTCAAGCGGAACCCTTTGCCCGGATTCCCGACGTGGGGATAATTAGGTTCCTCGTGCATCTCCCGTCCTACGCCATGTCCGAGCAGATCACGCACAACCGAGAATCCGTTTCGCTCGGCATGAGTTTGAACTACGTGCATCACATCGCCGATCCGTTTTCCGACGACAGCATTTTCAATACCAAGATATAAGCATTCTTTTGTTACCCTCATCAGATTACGGGCTTCTTCCGTCACCTCGCCGACCGCATAACACCAAGCTGAATCGCCGATCCAGCCATCCGCTTCCGCGACGATATCGATGGTGACGATGTCGCCTTCCTTGAGCGGATTCCGGTTCGGAAATCCATGCGCAATGACGTCGTTGACAGACGCACATGTCGCAAACGGATAGCCGTTGTAGCCTATCGTATAAGCCTTGGCACCATTCTCCTTCAGGAACCGCACCGCGAACGACTCGATATCGAGCGTTGTGATACCCGGCCGGATCATACCTGCGATTGCTTGATGAAAAGCAGCGACAATTCGGCCGGCTTTTCTCATTTCTTCAATTTCTGCTCTCGATTTCAGGATGACCATTCCATTCATCTCTCCTTTGACTGTATGCCTGAAAAAATCATAACGACGATCCCTTCCACATCCATCTCGCTGCGCATATTGTGGTGGATGTTCAACGCTGTGTAGCCAACAAGCGAGCCAAATATCAGATTAGCTGTTTTCTCCGGTGATTTGGAACCGATTCCTTCACGAATCATTTCCACAAACGGCAAATAGATCCGTTCCTGAAATTCGGCAAACAGCTTGTTGAACCGGTTTCCCGGGAAGTGATGAAAATTATCCGCAACCGTTTTAAGCAAAATAAATACGGAAGGATCCTGGATGCACTTCCGCAGGAGCAGCCTGGAGAACGACTCAGCTTTAAGCAAACTGCCGCCGTCCCCCGTCAAAGCGGGCAGTACTGCCGACTCCGTTCGATTCAGGGCATCCCACAGTAAATCTTCCAAAAGCATGTGCTTATTTTTATAGTAATGATACACGGTTCCGTAGCCGAGCTCTGCCTTGACCGCAACATCGCGTATTTCCAAATGAATGCCCTTCTCCAAATATACTTCCGCAGCCGCTTGCATAATTTGGTTCATCCGCATCTCCCGGATCGCGTCATTCTGTTCTTTGGTACGTGGTGACATGGCTCCTCCTTTTTTAGACCTGCAGTAATGTCAATGTAAAATCAATATACATCATTTGGAAGTAAGGATCAAGTACTTCAATTCGCCTGTTTTATCGGATAAAGCTTTATCCAGCAAAGGAAAAGAGTCGGGAAAAAACGCGAGACAATTTATGTCTCACGTTTCCCAAGCAGAGGTACAGAAAATTCATCGGAATACCTATTCACTCTAAATGAAAGTCTGGATTGATTATGTTCAATGCTAAGCGGAAAATAGTCATTGGAATATGTGACACGCCAATCATAGTAATGATTCAATATCGAGCTTAGCAATTTCTGTAAGGACTTATCTCAACCTCTAGCAGTCAATTTTTTGGCTTCAAGGTATTTGTTGTACTGCCTTTGATCCAGCTTACCTAACCCCCTAAAGTCCGGTTTGGTATTTGCCTCGATAAACCAGAATTCCCCTTTTTTGTCGATACCCATATCCAGACCTACGATCGTTAGTGGAAAATGTGAGCCCAGTATTTGAGCAATCTGGTAAGAAACATCGATTAATTTCCTCATTACTTCGATGCTGTTTAAATGCTGATCGATTCCTTTCAGTGCCCTGTTGATTCTTACATCCTTGGCTCCTTGGGCTATATTGGTAACAACTGAGGATTTCCGGGGAGCAACCTTGGCACTCATCCAGGAAAGATGCCATCGGTTCAAAGGCTTTTGCAGTACGACACGCACATCAAATGGCAGCCCATGATAGGTTGCATCCCATGGGCATCGGCATTATTACCGACAAGAACAATATTCTGACTCTGATTCTCAGCTAGAATAGGCAGCACGGATGGGAAATTATTGTATTTCATCACAACAAAAACGAGATCATAGAGATTATCAGATTGAAGCTCATGGATGACTTTTACTTCATCGACAGTGTTTTTAAGCTGAAAATAATGGCGAATGACAAGTCCGTCTTTCTTCAATTGTTCAGCTCGCTTCCCCCTGGCAAGGACTGTGACATCATTCCCCCCGCGCACTAGGGCATGAGCAAGATAACTTCCTTGAACTCCGGCGCCAAAAACTAATATCCTCATTGTCATGAATGCATTAATCCATTTGATAGGAGAAAAAGATTTCGAAAAAATAACGATTAATGAAATCGCAGAGCGTGCTGATGTAAATCGAGGTACCATTTATTCGCATTACTCGGACAAATACGATCTATTGGATAAGTGCCTGGAGGCTCACTTGTACTAATTGATCGAAAGCTGCTCCGTAGTAGATGAAACAGAACCTTATCCATCTAAGTCTTCATTGCTCCGTACGCTTGAACAATTGGAGAAGAATGCTCTCTTTTATAGGAATTTATTAAGCAACAAAGGCGTTCCTTCCTTCAGAAACCACTTACAAGAAATAATGAATAAGCAAATAATGGAACAAATCATTGAAAGCAATTTGGGCCTAGATGAGTTGAGTAAAGCTATCTTAGTGCAATTTTTGAGTTCGGCGATTGTCGGAGTGATTGAATGGTGGTTTACCCATACAATGCCCTGTTCTGTAGAAGAGATTACTGAAAAGCTTTGGTCACTGCTCGAGCTTAATCAGATGATACCCCGCACTCAATCTTGATTACACTATAAATTATTACTAAACGACCGGTTGTACTTAATCCTAATTCTCGATTCATTTAAAAGGGGGCACAACACTATAGATGTTGTGCCCCCTTAATTTGGAGGAAAGTTCTGGTTTTTGGAATTAAACACCAGGGTTATCGTCGATAACAGAACCGTCAAAAAAGATAGGGCCGATAATTTGAACATTACCTCTACTCGGAAAAGACGTGGCGGTAAGAACGTATGTTGCTGATCCCCCAGTAACTCCGGTTTCTGCATGATTCATACTAGTGGTTGTATCGCCGGAACTAGAAAAAGAAGTATCTCTAGTTTCAAAAAATACAGGTGAACCAATACGCCGAATCCGGAACCCGACAAGGCTCGTAGCGTCGCCATCAGCGTTCCAGCAGACCGTTGCAGATAAATTCACACGATCGTCCGCCTTGATATGATTCAAGGTTATAACCGCCATTTCAACTTCTGTATTCGCCGGTAAGGTGAAAGGCAGCGACTGACCTAGGGAAGTAGTACCAGTGAAAGGAGCTATGCTGGGCTCATTAAAATCATACCATACAAGTAATCTTTCTCTTTTTGCCATCTGATTGTTCCCCCAATTTCAAGAAAAAAGGGCGCTTTTCAGCGTCCCTTAAGCCTATAATACGGAAATGTTGCTTGGCATTCTGCCTGTACGTTGAATGGAACGAATCTGAGAAGTTGTTATCCGGAATCCAACCAGAATAAACGACGAGGTTACATTGTTAAAGTTGAAAGCTCGTAAGTCTGGAATGTTCTGGCTGCCACGGAAAATCCGAAAATTCCCTGTAAAGTTGAGCCCTGAAAACAATACTAACGTAACTTGACTAGGAATTACAACATTTCTTAACCGGAAACTAGAGATGATGTTGTTAAAACCGAATAATCCCAGATTTGGAACTGCCACGCCTCGTCTAAATGTTAAACTTCTTCCAGTAAAGTTAAAACCGGAGAAAAAAGTAACTCTAACATTTCGATTAAATATTAATCCCATCCCTTTCACCCTCCTAATCACAAGATAGTAATAGTGTATGAATTGGTTAATATATTGGCTTGGACTTATGTTCACCTGTGGCTGCCCTTATAGCAGCACACTCTCATTTAGAAATCGATTGTCCCTGACGATTTTTCTTACCTTTTTCATCGTATCCGCGTGTTTGGGCACTCCGGCGATTCGGTCGAGCAGCAGCCATCTCAGGCAGGCAATCGCTTCAAAGATCTCCAACTCCCCCGTCGCTACGGGCATTTCATCTTGGTATTTGTACAAAAACGTAAGGCTTTTGCTCTCGCTCAAATAGATACGCAGAAGCAGACAAGCCCATGATAGATCATACCTAGGATCCCCCAGTTGCCCGTTGGTCCAGTCGATCACCGTGTATTGGCCATTCTCTTCCAGAATATTGCATAAATTGAAATCGCCGTGAATAATCCGGTCCATTTTCATATCCGCTAAAGCGACGAGACGGATCAGTTCCTCTTTCATCGCCGGAAACGCCTCGATCCCCGGGAAAAAATACACAACAAAATCATACCTATCGAGCACCATACCTTCCAATCCATCCGGAGGCAGCCGATGAATGTCGGCTAGAACTGCTGCGATTTTCTTAAAAATTCTCGGACTCACCTTCGTTACTGTAGTGCCGTGATAGCGGGTCAGCAGCACACCGTCCCCAGTTTCACTTCGACCATAGGCGATCGGCTCGGATACGCGGACTCCCTGAAGATGAAGAGCTTCCAAAAGGCGATATTGGCGCAGGACATCAGGTTTAGAACGTTTGTTCCAAACCTTCAGCACAAAATGCTTCTCCCCCTGCGTGATCTTAACCACATCCGCCTCAAGCCCCGGTGAAAGCGGGCTAAGCGTCAATTCAGCCCATGAAGCAATCAGGTTATTCAAAATTGGGTTTGTTTCATGCCATTCAATACCCGCCAATGAGTGATTCATGAGGATCTTCCTTTCTTTCCTTTGCATTACTGAAATTAATCCAACCTCGAGCATTCACTTTCACATTTCGTAGCGAGGGGTGGAAGGTACTGCTTACACATTTATAGACAAGGTGGATAGCGGCATACTGCTCTTTGAAGTAACGCTCCGTCACCAGCTTAATGCGAAAGCCGACACCCATCAGCGATATCACTTGCCAGGTATTAGCGTAATCTGCCAGTTAGTGCGGCAAAGGGCTGCATCGTGGTACCTCCTTACCAAATTGTTTTGCACTTATTCGATAATTAGCGAAATCCATATAACTAAAAAACAGAATATTGGTACGATTAAAACTCCAACTATAATTGAAATCCAAATGATTGGACTTTTAAAGTAGTCTAATAACGTCTCATATGAAAAGAGCTTACCTCTTTTTTTCTCAAGCGATTTTAGACTATTCTCTAGAAAAGTTTTTACGTATAGCTCATCATGTTCTTGGAGTTTTGTCCAAATTTCATAATGTAAATTTCTATACTCTTCTACATCGATACTTTCCTTCAGTAGTGACATGCTTCCTCCCCTTTTTATTTAATAAACACCGCATCAGGTCAGAAATTTCCTCTTAATCGTAAAACACTGTTGATTAGTTGCTTTAATATGTTAATCGAACCAGGGTACCTCGTGGGTTTGCTTTTCAGCTCTTGTTTTTCGTTAGTATTGCTTTTCGATTTCTACACTGACAACCGTTTTCCATGTTTCTGGAGGAGGACAGAGCATCGCTGGTGTGAGGTAGATTTCTTTTCTGTAGCCTTTGACTTGATACCCCTCCAAAACTTAGCACCCCTCCAATTGGAACTATTATCCACAAAAACATTATGGCATTATTGATATTAATTTAAGTGTTTTTATATAATCACTCCGCATAACTGTCCGTCAACGAAAACAAAGAGCAGCTGCCAGCGAGCAAACTGCTTCTGTTCCGTTCAACTAACGTTTTTATTAGTTGAATCAGGCTTTGTCAAATGTTGATTTTAATCTATAAACAAAAAGTAGCCAATGGCTACCTAAAATTCCTCTATTCTATGTTATTTAGTGCTTTTTGTATTTTTCCTCCGTCGTTTTTATTAGCGTAATATTCTGTGTCAAACCTCAAACAAATATGATTGGATATTCTCAATATTTGTTTCTTTAGGTATAACAGTATCCAAAATTAATTCTCCCTCAGAAAACTCTTGACATATATTCTTATAGTGTTCTTTTAGCTCAGATAAATTAGTTATTAATTGGTTAGGTAATGGATTGATGCTTCGTTTAGTAAGTCTTTCTGACCAGGTTGATTCATCACTGCAGACACAATGTATCGTTTTTAATTCCCCACCTCTGTCTGCAATCCACTTTTCTAATTTCCTTACATCCTCAATATTATTTAGTCCGTAATCGAGTATAATGGCAGTATTTGAATGGATAACGTTCTCTAAGAAGCGATAAAGAAAATCGAAACAGATTTTGTTTCTTGAACCGTGCTCTGGAACGAAACCAGCAACAGAATCGTAAATATCATCCTTATGCAACACGGGTACATTGAGTCTCTTAGCAAGTTCGTTGGATATTGTCGATTTACCAGTCCCAGCTCTTCCTCTAAATAAAATGATTTTAGGCATACAAACTCTCCATCAGTTCCAATCTTCTGCCAAGGTAAAGTGGCGACTCAAAGGTGGTAAAAAGATATTATGACCGCTAGCTTAGAGCGAGCAACTCTTCTCTAGCCTCGATAAGCCAAGGATGCACTAAAACGTTCCATATCTTTCTTAGTATCTCCAGTAAAAAAAATGCCCTCGGTATACCTTTCGTATAATATGCTCACACAATTCCCCCAAAGTTTTTAATCAATATCTTATTTTAATTTTCTTCAAAGAGACGTCAGAAAATGGAAAAAAGTTCAAATCTGTTTATAACTAACCTCCAGTTACTTCAGCGAACATCAAAAAGGAGCTATCCAGCGGCAGCTCCTCACTATCGTTTTCCTTTAGTTTAATCGCTTTTTACAACACAAATGCCTATTCTTTACTGGTTAATCATCGGTTTGTCCCAGGAAATTAGGTAACGGTAATAGAAACGGCGTCGGATAATTGCCCCTGGAAGCACCTCTTGTGTCGCTTGGCGAATCTCAAATAATGACTCTTTAGGATCTGCAATCCGAACACCGGATCTTGCATCCCGCCATGAAGTCGGTCAATGACACGGATAGGGAGTGAAATGCAGTATTGTGATTCCAATATTTCTCCATTGCTATTTTCACTCCCATACTCTTTCGATCGTAGATTATACCTCAAGCCTCTCAGTATAGACAATAAAATTCTTATAAAGTTTCATTTTTGGGTATTTTATACACGAAATAACTTTAAACACCATTTCTGTTATTCTACCCATTCAATGAGCAAAAAGTGACCCACAGCAACGGGCTGTGGGTCATAATTATTTATATTTTAAAGGGGGTCAGTTTTATTATAGGCTTGATTCATTAAAGCAATATGAAAATAAGATCAACTGTTCGATTTGCCTCACTTTTTCGAATTTACTACTAATATTATTTCGTTTATCTGCAAGTTATTTCAATGAACAGTGAACAGCTGCCGCGGCGGTCTGCTCCCCTGTTTGATTCCCCATACTTTCATTTCACGAAGTAATAAGAATATAGGAAGGCCTAATGTATCATTTGATAATAATCTTGATGCTGTAAAAGGATTTGCGAGCTCATCTAAAGTCCTCCTTAGTTCTAAAAATTAATATATATGCATTGTATTTAAAAGCATTGTTCCAATACCATTCTAAAACGGAGTTGCAATAATTCGATTTATCAACTATCCATGCACGGTCAACTCGTTGGACGTCGCATAGTCCAATTCGCATAATAGATCTTGATACTTTTTGATAAATCCAAACATTTTACATGCCAGTAAGGGAGGTTGAAAGATGAATGAGGATAATGGAACTCGCCCTAACCAAAGGTCCGGAGATACTCCGGCTGCTTTTCATTCGCAGACTGTGGGCGAACGAGGTCCTGTATTGGAACAGGACAACGTGCTGCATGAAAAGCTGGAGACTTTCATCCATTCGAAATTGTTAGAAAGGCCCGTTCATGCCAAAGGATATGGTGCTTTCGGCTACTTTCAGACCGTACATGCCATGACGACTTACACGCAGCTTTGTTTCTTGCAAAATCCGGGTCAGCAGGTCCCAGTCGCAGTAAGATTCTCCTTAGCCGTCAGCAACAAAGGCACGCCGGATACTTCCCGTAACGTACGCGGATTCGCTACCAAGTTTTATACGGATCATGGGGTGTTCGATCTTGTCTGTAACCATATCCCCGTGTTCGCCGTCAGAGACGCCATCCGCTTTCCCGAGTTTATCAATGCCTTCTCGCCGTCTCCCGTCAACAACCTCATCGATCCGGAAAGAATTTGGAGCTTCGTCGCCAGAGCACCGGAATGCACAAATTTTCTCGTCCGGCTCTACTCCGACGCGGGTACTGTGAAGAGTCTTCGCCACATCCCGGGTCACAGCGTAAACACTTACGTCTGGAAAAACGCGCAAGGTGTGCGCTCTTACGTGAAATATCATTGGATGCCTCTTGCGGGCATGCAGTATATTGACCGACAAGAATCAGCCCGGCTCGCTTGCGAGAATCCGGATTATGCCGGCAAGGACCTATTCGATGCACTGAACGCGGGCAAAATGTTTGAATATGGGCTTTACGTGCAGCTGATGAACCCCCAAGACGAGTCTTTTCTCCCTTATGATCCGTTGGATAGTACAAAGGTATGGGATGAGCGGCAATATCCCTTACTGCCAGTCGGGAAATTGGTATTAAATAGCAATCCAAATAATTATATGGAGCAAGTGGAAAAGTTGGCTTTCTCCCCTTCCAACCTGCTGGAAGGCGCAGAGTTATCTGACGATAAGATACTGCAGGGGCGTGCAAATCCTTACTGGGATTCGCAGCGCCGGCGGCTTGGTCCGGATTTCCGAAAGATTCCGATTAATCATCAGCAGAACTGGACGCCTGATTCCCTTGTGACCAGCGGCAATGGGAGATTCGTGGAAGGACGCCTTGTGCGTTCCGACTTGCCCAAGCAAGACGACTTCGCGCAAGCCGGTCAGTATTATCTTGCTCTTGCCCCATTGCAGCAAGAACATTTGATAGATAACCTGGTCGTCGATCTTACCGGCATATCCCTCGATACGCAAAACATCGTGCTTAGCTACCTGTACCAGGCGTCCTCCGAGCTTGGAGAACGAGTCGCTCGAAAGATCCAAACTTCATAAGGGATAAGGCCAATCAGATAAGAATTTCTTTGAACTAGAGACAGATTACTTACATATATAATTACATCTGTTAGAGGGAGGGACTTTTCAAAATGTATAGCGGGTTCAGCGGGTATCATGATCAACATTCCCTTATTCCTCCGGCATTAAATAACATTTTGGAGCGGTGGACTGGGGAACCCAAAAAAACAGTTTACTTGTTAATCAACAAATATGGTTTACCTAATGACGCAAGCTGGACAAAAATTACATGGTTTAATAATGGTCCTTGGAAACGGACAGTTGTTCATCTTCATACAGTACCTCATAACACTCCAACCCCCCATCTTGATTATTTAGCACAAACCATTGATTATAAAGTCCCGGTTCAATTCTTTGATGACTTAGCAAGGTTTGATGGTAGTTTATATCCAGACCGAACGGCTGGTGAAGCTACGGCTAAATGCGATCAAGAAGCGGCGAATTTTATGGCTTTGAACTTGATGAACGACATCATTACTGGTAAGCGAACCGTAGAAGATGCACGCCATGCTGCAGTTGAAGTTGAAAAAGCTTTTCGACTAAAAGGACAATCGTCACCTTACACCACAGGATTCCTATTCCAAAAACAATCTCAAACTGCTGATCCCGATGTTGCCTATTTCTAAGTGATATATCTTCCCTCGTCCAAACAAGAATTTATTACTGACATAGAATATTGCGTAAGTTAATTCTTTAAAAGCAAGGAGTGATTGAGTATGTCAGGTTATGGATATGGATATGGAACAAGCGCCGCCGCCATATTAGTACTCTTTATTCTTTTGGTTATTATTACTACTGCTTTCGTATGGTAATTTCAACACTCCAGTAAAGAGAAGGCCCCGAGCGTATTTCCGCCTCGGGGCCGCTTTCATTTGATCGGACTTACAACAATCAGCGCAAGTATAGCTGCCTCATAATGGAATATAATCTACTTTGTAGCCACTATCATGAACCTTTTGGAATTTGTGCAAATTCCCTTTGGCGTTCCGATGTCTAGAAGAACATCCGAACTTTTACACCTTTTTATTACTTCTTCATAAAAATCCCACTGAACCCCTTCAGACGTTACCTGCAAGTGGCTAAAATCCCAACCGTTTATTTTTCCAACCTTATCATAAAAATCTTGATAATCTAACTCATTCATTTAATGAATACCACCTTTCAAATGATAAAAAGCCAAGTCACATTACAGTGTCTTGGCTTCACCTTTTTGGAATGACTCCCACACTGTTCTCAGCGTTAGTTATCAGAAAAAGGGCATACTTCTCCCTTGATGACTGGTACGCGTTTTTTCCAGCCCGAAAACTAATTACTTCGAAAAAATTGGAGAGCGACAATATGATTCATGATATAAAGGAATATGTAAAATATTTAGATGGGATTCATAAACGAAGGATGCAATATATGAAAGCAATACCTAATGAACTCTTAGATTGGAAACCTTCTGAAGATAAATTTTCTACAGGTGATTTATTGCGACATATCGCATCATCTCGATTGATGTTTCTTGGTATATTTGAATATGAAACGTGGACATACACAGGACATGATAGTGGTAAGGGGGCTTCTCTTGAAGATATTTCAAATTATTTAGAGGCATGTCAGATTAGACTAACAGAGGGTCTATTAAAAGTTGGCAATACTGTGTTGACAAAAAAGGTTATAACCCTTCATGGCCATGAAGTTAGTGTGTGGAGAATTCTTATGGCAATTCCAGAACATGAAATCCATCATCGGGGACAAATCTCTACATATTTATCCCGACGATCATCGGTTACTCGGGCTCTCCGATTAAATTGGGTTCGCTATAATGTAGGCGGATTTGTGTCGTTCAACGACAATGAGGGAACATTTGTGTCGTTGGACAGGTTGACAAAATGAGTGCTGCAGAGCCGGCCATAGCCGAATTGTCAAGTGAAAGTGCCCGAGATGATTGAAGGCAAATTGCAACTCGTAGCCGCGCGGTGTACGAAGGCGTCGATGGATTCGGCATTCATCATGTCGAGGGACTCCACTTCCGCATTCGAAATCTCGACTAACACTTCTCGGGCCTTTTCAGGATTGCACGTATGGACTATCACCTGAGCACAGGTTTTAGCCAAGGCGCGGGTCGCCTCCAAACCGATGCCAGCGCCAGCTGCTGTGCGGAGATAGACGTACAATTCTTTCGGGTACAGCCCTCCGCCGGAAGTGACGAATCTGTGGTACTTCTACACCGGAACGGCATGAAAGTGGCTTACTTGCGACACAAAATTATGATTATTATGCAGCTGTTCGGCAATAGGCGTCTAATGTTTTATAAGAGTACTACAAAGTAAACCCTCTTCCTCATCAGAAGCATAGAATAGGCTCTACAATCCATTTTTAATTTTTTTTCTCACTAGATACTTCGCATACTGAATGGGACGCTGTATGGATTTGCGGTAAAGGCCCATTTCCTTCGTGCCCAAAAAGATGGAATGGCTCGGCTTCGGGTTCGCCTCAATTAACCAGACATTCCCTTTCACATCGATACCAACATCCAAACCGAACTCCACCATTGAGCCATACCGCTCCTCAATCACTTCCATCAATTTCATGGCCATATGATCGCATTCCCGGCTGATTTGCTTGGCTTTCTCCGGGCCGAACCGTCGGATCATGAACGGTTCAAAACGCAATGCCTTTCCGTCTCCATGAACCAGATTGGTGGTGGGGCTGTTTTTAGCACTGACCCGCATGCCTTTCCCGGTCACTACCCACTTACCCCTTTCGTTTTTTTGGATGATCAGTCGGGCATCCAGTACGCGTCCGGTGATCAGTTCCAGATTCAACCCTTGCTGGATCATGAAGTTTCCGGTGCGGATCCGCTGCGTACTCACCCATGAATTTAGCCAGCGGACTGCCGAATCTTCCGAGGGCAGAACAATATGCGTCAATCGTGCCGATTTTTTTCGGCCCTTGATGTGAAATGTACCGGATTTTCGTGAGAGTTTAACTACACTGTGGCCACCAGTACCGTTGCCTGGTTTAATGTAGAGGATAGGATGCTTGCGGATCATGTCCCGTAAGTTTTGAGGAGTATAAAGCAAGGTTTCCGGTATCCATTGCTTCACCTTCTCCGATTTACTAAATAACTTTGTAGCTTTCCATTTGTAGGTGAACTTATGATTGGCATAAGTGAACAAATCTTTCCGGCGGCGCATATCCCGAAAAGGTTTTTTAAGATACCGGCAAAAATCAATCACGACATCTGGGTAAGGATAGATGTTCATCTTCCAGCGATTCGAAGTGGAAGGCATAAATCCGTGAATTTTTTTGTCTTTTTCTTTTAGATCTAAATGAGAGAACACAACAACCTGGCTATCTAGTTTTTCGCCTTCACGGACTAAGTCGCGCAAAAAACTGCCATTCATAAACGTTTTATTTATTCTGTGTGCCAGAATACCAATAAGAGGTTTCATTAATCGTAACATACTCCCATATCTCAGTTAGCATTAATAACGTATGTGCGAAAGAGAAAAAGGGATGCTTGTCGATAAAAAAATGCCTGATATTTACGTCTGGGCAGGAGCCTCTTTTGTTTTCTACGCTAAACTGCCCTTCATTTAACCATTTGAAATTTCGATAAGCCGATCAGGTAACTGGCTGTCGCTATGTCGGTGGATGGCAATAGCCCGTCTTCTCATGTATCGACCGATGTAGCCCAGTTCCTCTTTTACGTTCCCTCGTTGTTTCGGTGCATGCACATAAAAGCCGTCTCCATTTTGCTTATACGCTGCTTGGAGTCGACTTTGTACTTTCTTCTTTTCTACATCGCTTAAGTTCCGCCGAATGAGCTTCAACACAAATTGCCCCCCTCTATTCGACTAAACTGCCTGTGCTTACGCGACACAAACATATGCTCTTTTAACTCTTGTCATTTTCGGACGCTGGAGACAGATTCGTTACGATCATTCCTGCTGCGTCTAAAACGAGTTGAAGTCTTGTCACGGTTCAACCTGTAAATATCTAATTGGGCTCAGACGAGTAGATGATCGACAACAACAAAAAAAGTCGCTGCATTCGCGACTTTAATCATAAACTAATCCCTTTGCCTAGTAAAAAGCAACATGATGAATGAAATAACAATCATCGAACCTGTCCAGGCCCACGCCATCGTCGTATTGCCCGCATCAACCGCAACGAAAATAGCTGTAGGAATGGTCTGGGTTTTTCCAGGTATATTCCCTGCTATCATTAACGTCGCTCCGAATTCGCCAAGGCCACGAGCAAATCCGAGAATAAAAGCAGTAACTAGTGAACGAAAAGTCAATGGAAGCGTTATGTACTTGAAGACCTGCCATTCATTGGCTCCCGTCGAGCTCGCTGCCCCTTCCATATCCCGATCTACGGAGGAAAATCCGACCTTCATCGTTTGATATACAAGTGGGAAGGCCACCACGATCGAAGCGATCACGGCAGCCCACCAGGTGAATATAATCGGTGCGGCAAAAAGCCATTCAATCCATTTCCCAAACCAGCTTTTTCGGCCCAGTATGACTAAAAGTATAAATCCAACCACGGTTGGAGGAAGAACTAGCGGAAGCATAAAAGCTGTTTCAAGAATCGTTTTGCCTTTAAACTTTTTTCGAGACATCCACCAGGCAATAGCCACACCAATTATGACAACTATTAAGCTGGACAGAATGGATACTTGCAACGAAAGTCTGATCGGAGTCCAAAATTCATGCCAATTCATAACGACCATAATTAATTCAGGACGGAAAATCCATATTTCACAAAAACATCAAGTGCTTCTTTGGACTGCAAATAGTTGTAAAAACCTTCGGCCTCTTTGCTATGCTTCGTTGCCTTCACAACTCCGATTGGGTATACAACGGGCGCATATGTTTTGGCATCTACAGCGAATGCGACTTTTACTTTTTGTGAGGTTAATGCGTCTGTTTTATAGACGAACCCAACATCTGCATTTCCTGTTTCTACATATTGAAGAACTTGTCTTACATCTTTCCCTTGAACCATCTTGGACTGTAAAGAATCCCAGAGTTTCGAGTTTGTGAGCGCTTCTTTGGCATATCCTCCCGCCGGCACACTTTCAGGAATGCCGATCGCAATGTTCTTCACATCGGACTTGGACAAATCCGCAACGCTTGCTATCGATGCTTTTCCATCAGCAGAAACGACAGCCACCAATTCATTACTCAACACATTTTTTTGTTGATTTGCATTGATGAGTTGTTTATCAACGAGCGCTTTCATGTTCTTGGTAGCCGCAGAAAGGAACAAGTCAGCAGGGGCTCCCTGCTCAATCTGCTGCTGCAATGCACCGGATGCGCCGAAGTTAAAATTCAATTTGATATTTGGATTTTTTGTTTCATAAGCCTTTTGAATTTCCTTAAGAGCATCCGTCATGCTCGCTGCAGCAGATACCGTCAATTCGACACTTTCAGCCGTTTTTGGGCTTGGTGTACTCGTACTTGGAGTTTGTGAACTGGCGTTACTGGTTGTTGTTGAATTTGGTGCCGTACCGCAGCCTGCTATTGCTAACATCAAGGACAAAACAATTAACAGAACCGCACTACTCTTTACATTTTTAAGCATAAATCCCCCTCCAAAGATATATTTAATTATATTTAAACAAAACTATTATACTTTTCGTGGAATCTCTTGTAAACTACAACGAACTATTTATATCTAATCTTAATTGTCCCCAACGATTTTCAACAATCGAGCGAACAAATTTACGACCCCTTCTCTTGTCAAACTGGCTTGGGGCATAATTTTTCCACCATCATTTGGTATAAGGTTTACTTAAGACCAACAGTGATCGAACCACGTGCCCATTCGCTTATGAGGTTACCGCCAGAATAATTCGATTCCAAGTGGGTGACATCGCTATGTGTAACTATATTTCGTTCAATTGTGTTATAATTAGTTTTAAAACCAAGCAACTAATGCAGCTGACCGGGAGGATCACGATATGTCCAACGACATGTCTTATACAACAGAGGAAATCGCCAAACTATTGAAAATATCAAAGCTCACCGTCTACGATCTGATCAAAAAAGGGGAGTTGCCTTCCTATCGGGTCGGTAAACAAATGAGAGTGGATGCCACTGACCTGGAGGCGTACAAACAACGGTCAAGAATGGTCGTATTACCGGACCATCCTGTAGAGGCCCATTCGTCCATACAATCCCAACCATCGACCTTCTCAAGTCCGAATCGCCCCATCGTGATAACCGGGCATGACATTGGCTTAGATATTTTGGCCAAGCATATGGAAAAGGGAATTCCCGGCCTTCGGCCTTTACGATCGTTTGTCGGCAGTCTTGACAGCTTAATTTCCATGTACAAAGGTGAGTCTGACATCGTTAGCACCCACCTCTTAGATGGAGATACCGGAGAATACAACCTCCCCTATATTCGAAAGTTACTCGTTGGATCTTCTTATGTAGTCGTCAACTTGCTTTCCAGAAATGCAGGATTGTATGTCAAACAAGGAAATCCATTCGAGCTTAAACAATGGTCCGATTTAAGCCGTCCAGGACTGCGATTTGTAAACCGGGAGAAAGGATCCGGAGCCAGAGTATTGCTTGACGAACAGCTTCGTCTTCACAGAATCAAACCCGGACAACTTGTCGGATATGACAAAGAGCAAACCAATCATCTCGGAGTGGCAACGAAAGTTGCGTCCGGCGAAGCCGACGTTGGCGTTGGTATAGAAAAAGCAGCCTCAATCGTCGGGCAAATTGATTTCATCCCTCTAATCCAGGAACGTTATGATTTGGTGATGCTTAAAACTCCAACGAACCAGGCTTGGATCCCTACCCTTTTGCGAATCCTGCAGTCTGATCCCTTCAAGAAGGAACTACTGGCGATTCCAGGGTACGACTTATCCCGAACAGGGGAAATTTTGTTTGAAACCTGAGCCTCACGTCAATTTCAACGATATCTTTTACTCAATCTGATCCTAGGGTCTCACTCTAATCATGAACGCTCATTAGTCCGCCAAGGATGACCGGCAAGTCCCAGGAATTCATTGGCGGCAACACTTCCTCAAGCCGTTCTTCGGCATTAATTCATCATTCAAATCCTCCCCTCTAACCCAATAAATATATTTAGGATAATTTACCTTCGAATTACTGTATCGTAGAATATAAAAAATCCTCTTCAATATTGAAGAGGTTCCATCGTATCATTCCTGATAAGTAATATATTTCCTTTTTGCTCATTAAAACCGTTATTATCAAACACCAGGTAATCATTGACTTCAATCGTAGCGCGATATATTTTATTATATTATACGATAAATCTATATCCGGAGCCCCATACCGTGCCGATATACTGTGGCTTAGACGGCGTCTCCTCAATTTTCTCCCGGATGCGGGCGATGTGAACCGTCACTGTAGCCGCATCGCCTAAGCTATCCAAGCCCCATATGCGTTCGAACAGCTCCTCTTTGCCGAATACCCGGTTGGCGTTCTGCAGCAGGAACAGCAGCAGGTCGAACTCCTTTTGAGCAAGCATCACTTCATTGCCGTTCACGAACACGCGACGAGCATCCTTATGCACTTCCAAGCCCCGTACTTGCAGCTTGGTGCCATCATTGCCTTTTCCGAACCGCTCTTTCATCCGTTCGAACTTTTTCAGATGTGCGCTAACTCGAGCCACCAATTCACCCGAACTGAACGGCTTTGTGATGTAATCGTCCGCGCCGAGTCCCAGTCCGTTAATTTTATAAATCTCCTCCGCCCTTGCGGACACGAGCAGCACCGGAATATCGTCCCGCTCTCGAACGTTTCTCAGCACCTCGAAGCCGTCGATGTCCGGCAGCATAATATCCAGGAGGATCAGCTCGAACTCCTCTTCCTTGAGCACTTGGAGAGCTGCCGTTCCACTGTTTACGATTTTCACGGCATAGCCGCTCAGCACGAGATAGTCCCGCTGCAGATTGGCGATGCTTTGGTCGTCTTCCACGATTAAAATCTTCTTCATCTTCTAACTCTCCCAACGCGCTAAAACTTCTTGAGCGAAATCATGATCCGAGTCCCTTCGCCCACTTGGCTGGTAGCCCAAATCTTTCCTTCATGCCCTTCAACAATTTGCTTGGCGATGGCCAGGCCAAGTCCGCTGCCGCTCTTTCGGGACGGGTCCGCCTGATAAAATCGTTCAAAAATGTGAGGCAGCTTCGTTTCCGGTATCCCTTTTCCATTATCTCTTATCTCTATAATGACCGAGGTCCGCGTCTCGCGCAGCATAATCGTAATCTGCCCTCGGCCCTTCTCTACATAAGTCATCGCATTATCCAGGATGTTCTGAACAACTCGTTTCAACCGCTCCCGATCGATCAAGACCTGTACCGATTCCTTCAATTCATTGATTAGCTCGATGGCGATGTCCGCCTTCTCGAATTCATATTTATAATCCGCTACGCAATCCTCGAAATAAGCCAGCACATCACTCTTCTCAAAATGATACGGCAGTTGGTTCAGATCGAGCTTCGAGTACAGCAGGAGATCGTCGATCATCGCGTTCACCAGAATCGCTTTGGACCTTGCGGTTTCCAGGTACTCCTCCAGCTTTTCCGGCGTTTTGGCAACGCCGTCGATGATGCCTTCAATATATCCTTTAATGGATGTCACAGGTGTTTTCAGATCATGTGAAATGCTGGACACCAGGAACTTTCGGTTGTCGTCGTATTTTTCCTGCAAATAGACGGATTCCTTGAGCTTGATCCGCATAAGCTCTAGCGTTCTGCACAGTTCACGAACTTCACCTTCACCCTCCTCGGCAATGCCACGGCTCAAATCGCCTTCACTAATAGCATTCGCTGCAGCTTTCAGCCGAGAAATCGGCGTAATGATGCCCCGTGAGAACCGGTAAGATACCCATAAGTTCATCACGAGAAAGACGAGCGTGAAGAAGCCCAGTGTAAAGCCGCCAAGCAGCCAGTAGAAGTCCGTGTTCACCTGAATCGGAGCCAGGAGCAGCAAAATGCCCATATCGCCGAATTGCAGCTTATAATCCACGCGAGCAAACTGATAATTGTCGCCATCCAGCTCAATTGTATCAAGCGGTGTCTCTCCCGCCGATAGAATCAAGCTTTTCTCAATATCGATTTTACTGAAACTTTTTGTCGCATATAAGACTTCCCGATTCTTTAATAGGACGGCACTGGCCCCCAGAACGTTCACTCGCCTCGTCAGCTCGCTTTGGTATTGTTGATCGAGCAGTTGGTCAAACCCGACCATCTGTGCTTGCCGCTGAAGCTCGCTAATCGCCGTCCGGACCTCGAAGGCGCGTTGTAATCCCTTCGCCTGCACTTCATGGCCGAATACCTTCGTATAGGTCGCAATAAAAATCACGACCGCTAGCAGCGTGAGGCCAATGGATACCAGCATCGCCAGTACGTTCATCGTAAAAAACCGTTTGGTGAAGTCCATGTTAATACCTCTCTAAATATCCTTCCTGTCGAACAAATAAAAACCCGTTGTAAATAACATCATACCACAACCTGCCAGAATCAAGACTTGGCGAAAAATTTTGAAGATATTCACTGATTCTGAAATCCAGAGGAAGTACCAGTCGAACATCGAGGTTACAAAGAAGCTGGAGTAAGCCGAGAATACGATGCCCAAGAAATTAAAGGCAATAAATACTAAGATCGATAGGAAGAAGACAGCTAGCCCGCCTTGAATCACATTCGCCAATAGAACAACAATCAGCGCAAAGACGAATACGGGGAAAAAAGTTAATGCATACGACGCGAGGACCTTGAACACGCCAACAAAGCTTGCGGTAAACGGATTAAAGATGAAGCCCGCTAGCATCGAGATGATCATCACAAACATCAGAATACCGGCAATAAATAAAGCCAAGTTCAGCACCTTCGCGCTAAATACGCCGATTCTCGACACAGGTCTTAGCAGGGTGATTTTCATCGTATTCGAAGAGGTTTCCCCGTTGAACATATCGATCGCTACGAAAGTCGCAAACAGCGGCAGAATGGTATAAGAGAAAAATTGCAGCACGACAATCGGAAATTCAACGCTGCCAACGACACGTAGTCCCAATCCATGCTTGATTGTTGTGACGGCAAGCTGTCCAATCATCACGGCAAGTGTGGACAAAATAACGGCAGAGAGCAGCTTCTTCTTTTTCATCAGCTTCACCGCTTCATTGAGGAATGCGGCTTTAAACCCGGCCATTTCGGTCCACCTCGCTTACAAAATAATTTTCCAAGGACGAATAATAAGAAAGAATATTCTCGGTGTATTCTACGTTGACCAATCGGCCACCATAGACGATCCCGATTCTCGTGCAGGTTAACTCCACATCATGAATCAAGTGACTGGAGATGAAGAAAGTGGTCCCTTCCTGAGATAGCTGCTTAATGAGCTTCCGCATCTCCAGCATGCCTTCCACGTCCAGCCCGTTCAGAGGCTCGTCCAGAATGAGCAGCTTCGGCTTGGAAAGAATAGCCGCGGCAATCCCCATCCGTTGTTTCATCCCCAGGGAGAACTTTTGCGACTTTTCATTCTTGTATTTCAGCATTCCTGTAATTTCTAGACATTCATCAATACGCCGCTGATCCACATCCGGATAAAATCTTGCGAACAGCTTTAAATTTTCATTCGCTGTTAAATAAGGATACGACTCCGCGGTTTCAATCAGGCAGCCGACATACTTCATCGCATTCACATAATCCTCGATCACGCTGACGCCAAAAATCTTCACATCGCCGCGGTCGGGCTTCATTAGCCCAGTAATCATTTTCATGGCGGTTGTCTTCCCCGCCCCGTTCGGGCCAAGGAATCCGAAAACATCCCCTTGATCGACTTCCAGGTTCAATTCGCTAATGCCCCGACCGTTCTTAAACGACTTGGTCAATCCGCTAATTTCAATCGCCTTAACGGTCACTTTCTTTCAACTCCTCATATAAAAATACATAGGAAGCCGCGACGCATCGCAGCCTCCCGAAGGGTACGTTTATTCAAAAACGCGGTCGAATTGGCTATCATAGAACGGCTTCATCGTTGATTTGTAAGTATCTTTTCCAGTTATTTTCATGTTAATATCTACATAAAGATTGCCGTTACCGTTCGGTTGAATCATACCGTTCTTCTGCTCGCCTTTTGCATTCGTGTAAGTAAACGCCTGATTCGAAGACGACAGGTTGTACTCGAAATTGAACGTATCTTTGTCCGGATAGTCGCTTTCGAAGCCAGGGTAGACGGTCTCTGTATATGTACCCGTCACTTTATCGGCATTAACGCTTGTAATTTCAAGCTTTCTTTCCCCGATCTTCACAAACTTGCCTTCTTTCTCCATGACGATGTTATTCTTATATGTTCCTATATATTTGCTGCTCAGACCATTGGAATAGCTCACCTTCTCCACGTCTGCGCCCGCGAGGTCCGGCTTCACAACCTTCGTCGTGCCTACATCGGACAACTTCAAAACTACGTTCAGGGAAAGATCATGTTGAACGCCGTTTTGATCTTTGCCTGACAGAGTAATATCGCCAGTTACATTCTCCAAGTAACCTGCTCTATTCTCAACGGCAGACCCTACAACCTTTTTCACAAAGATATCGCTGTTGATTGTCGGCATATTGGAATCATGGCTCAACGATTGCTTGAACCCGAAGGAAGCGACCGCATTCGCAAGCGCAGGCACCTGCGCCTCAGACAAGCTGCCGGCATATAGCTTGCTGCCGTTTGCTCCTTCTTCGACTTGGACGTAATCCTTCAGATTACCGACCACGGCATCCACAATTTTTTCAATCTCCGGCGCCCTATTTTCTTTAAACGGGTCTTGGAACTCTCCCGGTGCACTGCGCTTCATATCATTTGGAAATTCTGTGACGTATAACTTGTTCTCGACGCTATTTTTCCAAGCGGAATATTTCGCATCTTCGTACGTAAAGTTACTAGTGGTTTTGCCGTCGGTCCCTGTATTCACAGTTTTGCTTTCGGACATTTTATTGACCGTATCAAACTTTTTGGTCTCTGAGGACTGGATCAGAATTTTATCGTTATCTTTGAGGGTGTAGAGCGTCTCCACCGTGTAGTTGCCTAACCCTTTCTCCATCATCGCAGCCGTCGATTTCACGGAACCCTTTAACGAGTCATACCCAGATCCGAGCAGCGAATCGGCGAATGCCGTTGAGACGAACAAGCAAGCGCCAACTGTAAACGAAAGCACCGTTAATCCTTTTTTACTATATTTCATTTCTGTTCTCCTTTTAAGCAACAATTTGGGGGAAACGTTTCCTTATTACTTATTCTAAACCAAGCTTATTGAATCCCTCTAAATCGTTTATTAACAAAGTATAAACTCCTGCCTCCTCTGCCATCTTACAAGATTTAGTTAAGAAATTGTTTTGTGCTGACATCTATCTCCTTTTTGTTCATATGATTGTTCCTGCGGTACTCATCCGGGGTCACACCAAATCGACTTTTAAACACTCTATAGAAATACTTGTCGTCCTTAAAGCCGACTTTTGCGGCAATTTCGTAAACTTTCATGTTGCTGTTTTGCAGCAGTTCGATCCCTCTGCCCGCACAGTGTCTCCGAGGTCCCTCAGCAGGGATGGCCAGTCCGGTTTCCAGCCCAACGGCCTAAAGCTGTTCAAATAAAAAACCTCTGAAGTTCGCAACATATGGACTTCAGAGTTTTTTTGTCAGCTGGCAACCTCTTCCCGTTTGTGATCATAGTAACTGGCAGGGATGATTCTAAACACTTTTACATAGAGGAAGGAACTAAGAATGGTGACCAAGAAAATAAATCCAAACACCACTGGCGGAGGAAACCATGTGGAAAGCATGATCGTGACGGGAGCAATAAACCTGCCCGCCGAGTACTGAAGACTGGATGCCCCCATATACTGACCTCTAGCTTTGTCCGGCGCATATTTGCTGATGAAGCTATCCGTAACCGGGCTGCGTGAAAGCTCCCCAATGGTAAAGATAAATGTGAAAATAAACAGTAGCCATGCATGTGTCGTTAACCCAATCATAAACATTCCTGCTCCGAACAGCAGAGAAGACATGATGAGAATGTTCCGTTCAGACCATTTTTCAAACAACTTCGTCACTGGCAGAGCACATAGTACAAACAAGAGACCATTTAGACCCAGCATCCAGCCGAATACCTGCGTGCTGCTGAGAGAAACGGTCCAGCCACGAAATACCAGCAGCGGCTGCGCCGGCACATATTCTTTCACGTACACGGCAAGATACATGTCCAGTTGCATAAAGGCGATAGTAACCAGAATGCCGGCAGCAATATAGAGAGCAAATACCTTATCCCTGAAAATAACGCCATAGCTGCTTATTTGCTCTTTCAGAATTACGGACAGCTTATGGCCTGACCGGGTCAACCCGGCCGTTTCCGGGAGAGTCTCCCTGATCATAAATAGGATCGTCAGGAAATACAGCATTGTCAAGGTCGTGCAGGTCCAGAGCAGTTCATGCCGGTATCGGAAAAAGAAGACCGAGCCTAACGCAGGGCCGAATACCGCCCCGATGTTTCTTCCTGTCACAAACGTGGCATAGACCATCCGTCTTTCTTTTTCCGGTATTACATCCGCCACCATGGCTGAACTGGCTGGCATATATATGGCTCCCCCCAGTCCAAGTCCGATATAAGCGAGATAATCCAGCCAATGAGAAGAGGATAGTGCAAATATGGCAAACATCGAAGTCTGCAGAAATACACCTAGTAGCATAGCCGGTCTCCGGCCCAGACGGTCTGAAAGGAATCCGCCAAATAAGCTGCCCACCAGACTGATCAAAGGCGGTACCGCCATCAGCATGCTGGCAATAGATTTGCCAAAGGCATCACTGAAAAACAAGGTGATGAAAGGAAAGTAAATCCAAAACAGCAGGTTGAACAGCGTGTCACCGGTCAATCTGATTTTCAGATTCAGATCCCATTTGAGCCAATTCAATTGAGAAGGTCCTCCTGTTTCTTGATTTGAGCTCTTATTACCCGAAAGTTGAATATGCAATCTACTCAATATAAACGATTCGTGTAGCTATCTACAAGTCCTTTAGAAATGATGTTTCTATTTATATTGAATTTTTACTTCGGGATACTCGGATGGCTTTTGTTTAAGAAAATTGCTGTTTATGTTTTTAAGATATTTATCAAAAAAAGCAGTTATATAAGCGTTTGTGATTCGCAAACCACGTTCTCCATCAATTGTTCCGAACACGCCCACGGCTTTTAATATAGGTGAAAAAAAGATAGCATTATCTAAAAAACTGGCGTGGGCTGCTTTGGATATCTCTACTAGGTATCCATCCTTCTTTAAACCGTTATAAACGCCCTGTATTTTGCTAAATTCTTGGAAATAACTTTCGTTTTGCTGATGTTGACTCATGATAAACATAAACGGTTTTTCAGGATTTTTCTCGACACCGTACAAATAGCCATCGATATCAATACCCGCCTTAATCCGATTATCTAGCAAACATGATTCAGCGGCAGCTGCTCCTCCAAATGAATGTCCAAGAGTACCTATATTCTCCGTATCCATATGTCCCGTCCACATGCTCCCCTGCACACTATTCATTTCAACAAATTTATTAACTGCAAATCTCATATCTTCAGTCCAGGTTTTAATTAATTTGGAACCAACCTCATTCATCTGCTCATCTGTTAGATTGTTTTCTGGTATCGTTCCTTCAGGTGTCCTATATGCAACGCTTTCATCTGAAAACACAACAAAACGGGAACTGTAGGTTGGGTTTATCCCAACTACAATATATCCCTGACTTGCAAGATTTTCGGCCAATGTTGTATAGCTAAACACTATGTTACCCATTCCAGGTTCAAAAACGATTAAGGGGTAAGTAGTTTGTCTGGTTGATAATGGCACATCCTGAAAAGAATTCGTATTGATTGTTCTAAAATTCTGCTGTAAATACGGAAAACCTGAATCTTTTTCTTGAATGGTTTCCCACTTATCTGGAAAATAATCTGTCTTTTTAGCGTTTTTATTTAAATCTGTTGGATACCAAATCCATATAGACAATTTTCTTTTAGTGCCCTTTGTTTCGGAATAAGCTTCGTTTCGAGAATCATCAATCCAATCATACCCAATTCTAGCAACTGCAAATTGCCCTGTTGGTTTAGGCAATATCACAGTTTTATTCCTTTGAATTAATAAATATACTAATAACAAAACCAATAAACCTAATCCTATTACAATTACTGATAAAAACAATCTTAGTAAACTTCTTTTGGAAATCATATTTCAGTATCACCTTCCATATAGACGATTTTTGTTCTACATCGGTTTGCTATAAAATACCAATTAGAGGTTCAAAAAATCTCTAAATAATAATGGACTGGAGTGATGTATTTCCATGTTTTCGTACGCAAACCTCGATCTGTCATCACCTGATTTCAAAAAAAATGCCCACGAGATTTACAAGAAGCTCAGGCAAAATGATCCGCTTCATGAAATTGCAATGCCGGATGGGCAGAGGGCATGGCTCTCTACACGATACGACGATGCAGTACAAATTTTGAAAGATGACGAACGTTTTACGAAAAATTTGCAATCTCTTTCCCCTGAAGACTATGCGGCGATTTTGCCCAAAAAGGAAATGGATCTACTCAGCAAACAGATGCTCTCAAGCGACCCGCCCGATCATACCCGTCTTCGTTCCATCGTATCCAAGGCTTTTTCCCCCCAGATGATTGAAGACATGCAGGATGAAATTCAGCGAATAAGCGATGATCTAGTTGACCGAATTCTGGAAAAAGGGAGCATGGAGGTTATCGCAGACTTTGCCTTTCCGCTTCCAATCATCGTGATCAGCCAGATGCTGGGTATTCCAGAGGATGATCATCACCTGTTTAAGAAATGGTCCAGTGACTTCATTGAGTCTGCCAATAATCGTGATAAGCTGAAAGAAGTATTCCCTTCCATCCAGGCTTTTGGCCTCTATATCGAAGATCTCATTACAGAGAGAAGGAAGCATCCCGGTTCCGATTTGATCAGCATGCTGATCCAAGCACACGATAGCAGAGATAAGCTGACTGCTGAAGAGTTGTCCTCCACGATCTGGCTGCTCATTGTCGCCGGGCATGAAACGACTGTCAATCTGATCGGTAACGGACTACTTGCATTATTGGAAAATCCGGATCAATTACGCTTGTGGCGTAGCGATCCGACCTTAATACAATCTGGCATCGAAGAATTGCTTAGGTATTACAGTCCCGTCGAAATTGCCACATCCCGTTGGGCCAGACTCGACTTTACTTGGCATGGCAAAAATGTTAGCAAAGGCGATTTGATTTTTGTCGGCTTGGCAGCTGCCAATCGCGATCCAGAGCAATTCGAGAATCCCGACCGACTGGATATTACGAGAAAGAAAAACAAGCATATGGCTTTCGGAAACGGCATTCACTTCTGTCTCGGTGCCCCGCTTGCCCGGCTGGAAGGGAAGATCGCCTTATCGACATTGCTTCGACGGTTGCCTAACCTGCGGATAGACATCGTATCCGAGGAGCTCAAATGGCGTTCAGGTATATTAATGAGAGGTTTAGAGCGATTTCCGGTCATTTTTTGAGGTAAGTCGAACAACGGCGTTCAAATCGATGCCCATTTGCACCTATAGAAAACTGGTTTCATATATGAATCATGTTTCTTAAAAAAACGCGGCACATAACTATTGTATCACGGCTTTGTGTCGCGTTTTTCCCCCAGTTAGGATTAGTCGCTATTTCTGACCCTGTGCCAGTGATTGGCCTCTCAGAAGACTAACGAGCAGAAGAATGATCGGCAATCCTACGATGAAAATTGGAAAAATGTAAATAATCCATACGAATTTCGTAAAATCCAACATACCTATGACGTTGGCCGGCACTAAAGAAATCGTAAAAATGACGGTGGCCGCAAATCCGATGATGACCCGCCAATTCTTGATGCCAATCAATTGTGCGGTTCCATAACTGTTGATGAACAGGTAAATGGCTAGTTTTACGAAGACGCTAAAAATCCAAATGAACATAATCCAGACATCCATGTTTTGAATAAATTCCAGATAATTAATAAACCGCACCATGCTAAAGTACGGATAAATTAAGGTGGATCCGATATTGGTTCCGAATGTCATAATTACAAAAATTGCTGTAATGACGGCGATAAAGGATGGGATACATATCGCTAGTAGAGTGGGCTTAAGCATCTTTTGCGAATTGGAAATGAAAGGAACTAACATCATGATCATCATGGATTCACCTAGAAATGATGCATTCACAAACGAACCCTTCAAAATAGATAGAGCCCCAGAGTCTGCATATACAGGAAAAAGAAGCGATGGGCGCAGATTCATTACATTCAATCCAAAAGTAATAACAATGCCAACTAGCAGCAGAGGGCCAGCTAATTCACTGAAATGAGCAATAGCTTCGACGCCTCCTGCGTAGTTGATGTAGACCATAGCAGCGATCATAAGAATGGCGATGACCCAGATCGGCGTATCGTGAAACAAAAATTGCTTAATAAATAACGAGAATATTCTCAATATATCTGCCGATACGGAGAACCACACCAAAATATACAGCACACTGATCAGCTTCCCGACCCATTTCCCAAAAAGCTTCTGTGCAAACTCCACCAGTGTGTGTGTGGAATGCCGTTGACAAACTCGAACTAAAATCAGTGTCACGACGAGTCCAATGACACCTGCTACTGCCAGTGAGATCCAGGCGTCCTGTCTAGCAATCTCAATCGTGGGAGATATAGTAAGCCAAATACTCATTGAAATTTCTAACGTTGTGAGCATCCAAAACAACTGCCAGATCGAAATTTTCACTTTCTATCTCCTATTCCTGGGATGCGCTTGCCAATATCCCCCGAATCCTGAATTTTTAATTTGACTTGAACCGTTACTTCAACAGTCGGGAAGATTTCATCCCAATTCTTCCGAATTTCTTTCCAGCGGTAAGGATGTTCTCTATGAATTTCTTCACCGATGCCAATCACGTCCTGACCATATTGAAGCTGCAATTTTTTAATTGTTGCTTCGACTTTCTTGGCTTTGATGTCATTAAGCTTACGTTCTAAAGGAATACGTTCTGCGGATTCGGATAAATCAATATCCGTATTGTTTTCAAGAATTCTCCCTGTTCCCTCTAGCTTCACATCGGCTTTAATTTTATTGCCTATCAATTGGGTACGAATGGATTTTTTTAGGTTGGATTCATACAAAGATATACTGCCTTCCTCCGTATCTTCCGTAACATATTGATCTTTCAACACGCCTTTCACCCAAACCATTTCCAGGGATTCTCTCCCGCTCACTTTCCCGACCATTTGCAAGTCTTTATTAAAAATAGCAACGGACTTCACTTCGATAATTTCATGTTTCTCTTGTTCATTATTCGGTGTAATTTCGACCATCGGCATGGAAGGTCGGATGCCGTCCCGTCCTATATCAAGTAAGACATCTCGTAAAGCAGTGTCCCCTAAACGACAAAATCGGTCTTGTTCAACGGCCACGATCGCTGAGAATTGATTGAACGGACTCTTAATTTTCAATACATCTTTGCCTTCTCCATGATCGACAACGAAGATATCTGTGCGCATACGCGTATCGGTATTTCGTGTAAATTGATCCATAATATCAATTAAGCCTTTTTTCGCCAGCTTTTCGCCAATGAAAATGGATCTGCGGTGTCCAAGAAAAATCTTGCGCGGCAGTTTATCCTGAACTTGTTGTTCTAAGTCAACGATTGAAGTTCCCGTAGCTGTAAGTACAATGTTTCCTCTTTGCTCGTTTCCCCCTCCCCCACCACCTTTTTTGCTATTGATACTGGCAGGAACTGCAACCTGAGCGCTTTTTTGAAGTTTTCCACTCTCCGACAAATCCAGTGCAGTTCCAATCCAGAATGCGTATTCATTAATTTCATTCCGATCCCAACATCCAGAAATGATCATTGTCAGTATTAAACACAGAATTAGCCTTATTTTCTTCATTGTTTTTGTTGCTCCGAAACGTATCGTTTGTTCATTCTTATCAGCGTATCCTTCCAGAATTTTTTCCCAATTGGAGCTATCGGTTTTAGATAGGGGACTCCGAAAGACTTTAATGTTACAAGATGAATCATGACGAACATGACCCCGATAGCGACACCATACAGACCAAGGAATCCACCTAAGATCAGAAGTGGAAACCTCAAAATTCGGAACGGCAAAGCCAAACTGTAGTTCGGAAACGCAAACGAGGCAATTCCGGTCCCTGCAACGATCATCACGATGGGAGCAGATATAAAGCCAGCTTGGACAGCTGCTTCGCCTATGACCAGCGCCCCTACGATACTTACTGCCGAGCCGATTGCTTTCGGCAACCGAAGACCGGCTTCCCGCAGCCCTTCGAACATCAGTTCCATTAATAAGGTTTCGATTACGGTGGGAAACGGAATCCCTTCTCGAGATACCGAAATACTGAGCATTAAATTAAGCGGAATCATCTGTGGATGGAACGTCGTAAGTGCAACATATACAGAAGGAAGTAAGCAAGACATAATGGCCAGCAGGAACCGGATAATTCTGACTGCCGAAACGTATAAGAACCGTTCATAATGGTCTTCCGCTGCTTGAAATCCTGACCAAAAAGTCATGGGCAGCAATAAAGCGTTCGGAGAGCCGTCGACGATAATGGCAACTCTACCTGCCAGTAGACTCGCGGATACGGTGTCCGGACGTTCTGTATTTTGGATTTGCGGGAATAAGGAAAAGGTCTTGTCCTCGATAAACTCCTCTATATAGCCAGAGTCCAATAGTTGATTTGAGCGAAAAGACCGAAGTCTTCTTCTGACTTCTTGAAGCAGCTCCGGTTTCGCCTTCTCTTCGATATATGCAAGGACAAACTCCGTATTCGTCAGTTCTCCGGCTTGATGCAATTCGAACTTTAATTTGGGATGACTTATTTTTCTTCGAATCATGCTTAAATTTGTTTTGAGGTCCTCGGTAAAACCTTCACGCGGACCCCGAATAGAGGCCTCAATGGATGGCTCATTGATTGCGCGTTGTTTGAAGTTAGTCAGATCTGCTAAATATGCATAAGGCATACCGTCTAGAAAAATCGCCGTACTGCCTTTCAAGACTTTAGCTACAATTTCCGGTAATTGGTTAGCAACTGTATATTGGGTCAATCGATCAAAATCACGACTAATCATGCAGGCCGATATAATTTGTTCCAATCTATTTGAGTCTGTCAGCTCTTCAATATAAACGAGTAAAATATCGGAGTGATCCGTAAGTTTTAACGGTCTGAATACGATATCAGCACAATTGTGAAAAATTTGCCGTAACGCCTCATGATTGATCGTCACCCTTTCGTTCACATCCACTGGCGTGCTCAGCTCCAAATCCCTTCCCCCCTTTCCAAAATTCCCGTTTTTATTTTGTGTATTTTTATACTGATTTATTCCAGAAAATAGAAAAAGAAGCCCACTCGCAATGCGTAGTGGTGCTTCTTGATTTGGCGTTCTTGGAATCTCTTGTTATTATTTCGATTATCTTCGGAACGGAAGAGCACCCACTACCGGATGAGGAACATACAATTCTTCCAGAGACATCATCTCTTCTGATGTTAACGAAATAGAAACAGCAGCTACCGCTTCTTCGAGATGCGACATTTTGGTAACCCCAATTATGGGAGCTGTAACAGGTTCTTTCTGCATAAGCCAGGCAAGTGCAATTTGGGCACGGGGAACTCCACGTTTTTCTGAGATGGTCTCAAGCCGCTCAACAATCAGTTTATCCAAATTGGCAGTCGCATCGTATTTGCTTTTCTGGGCTTGGTCGGTTTCGAAACGATACGTTGTTTCCGACCAATCACGGGCCAATCTTCCTGATGCGAGCGGGCTATAAGGAATCACACCGATTTTTTCTTCCATGCATAGCGGGAGCATTTCTCTCTCTTCCTCACGGTATATGAGGTTGTAGTGATTCTGCATCGATACAAAACGAGTCCATCCATTCTTCTCGGCAACATGCATAGCCTTTAAGAACTGCCATGCGTACATGGCGGAAGCACCGATGTATCTTGCCTTTCCAGCCTTCACTACATCATGCAAGGCTTCCATCGTTTCTTCAATAGGCGTATCGTAATCCCAGCGATGGATTTGATAAAGGTCTACATAATCGGTACCCAGTCTTTTAAGGCTCTTGTCAATTTCACTCATGATTGCTTTTCGGGAAAGACCTGCACCATTTGGTCCCTGATGCATTCGGAAATGAACTTTTGTAGCAATGACAACTTCATCACGATTGGCATAGTCCTTTAAAGCACGTCCTACAATTTCCTCACTTGATCCGACTGAATATATATTCGCTGTATCAAAAAAATTGATACCTAGATCCAAAGCTTTTTTGATTATCGGACGACTATTCTCTTCATCAAGAATCCACGGATGTGTCCATCGTTCGGCTACTCCAAAGCTCATGCAACCAAGACAAATCCGAGAAACATCCAATCCGGTATTTCCTAGTTTCACATATTCCACTTAATTCCCCTACTTTCTAATTGATATGATTCCTTCACACTAGAGGATCATTTGCCCGTTCTATGAAATTAACACCGCGGTCAACTGCCGCATGAATGACTGAAATTGCATCTTTCTTTTCTGGTAACGGACCCTCTGGCTCATTCCCATGCAACCTAACCCAATTGAAGAAACTTCTAGACCACTTTTACCAAGTTTACGCTTTTGCATGCTAGATCGTCCTTTCTTTTGGTTACGTCACTTCAAGTCATCTCCATTATGCAACAAATGAAAACGAGACTGATATCTCATTTGTGTCAAATGATTGCCTAATACTCTCACTATGACTCTCACACATTGGATACTTGCTCAGTAATTGCCTGTGCCTGGTCATATGTTTCTTTCAGACGCTTTTTGTCAGCTTTAGGAGGAAAACCAAACATGCGAGAATATTCACGGCTAAACTGAGATGCACTTTCGTAGCCTACCCGGTAGGCGACCTCAGAAGCATCCGCCGATTCCGTTAACAATAGACGTCGAGCTTCTTGCAACCGAATTTGTTTTTGAAATTGAAGAGGGCTCATCGCAGTGATTTCTTTAAAGTGTCTATGTAACGAAGAAATACTCATATTCGCTATTTCAGCAAGTTCTTCAATCCGTAACGGACTGTCATAGTTACTCATGATTTGTTCAATAACATCTTTGATTTGATGGGTTGAGCTTCCTTCCATTATAATTTGCTCCAAAATAATCCCATTCTGACCTTGCAGTACCCGATAGAGAATTTCCTTCGTAAATAGTGGAGCAAGCACCGGAATATCTTTAGGATTATCAAGCAAACGAGCTAACCTGATGACTGAATCTAACAAAGATGATTCTATCTGGCTGACAAACATAGCTCGCTTCGGATTTTGTTTCGGATCAACACGAAATTCAGAATCATGTAAAAGCTCTAAGATTTGACTCGGTGTAAATTCAAGTTTGAAACCCAAATATGGAACATCGGGAGTGGCTTCAGTGACTTTCGCGGTAACTGGCAAGTGAACGGATGCAACTAGGTAATCGGCAGGACTGTACCTAAATCGTTCCTGTGCCAACCAAACCTCCTTCGCCCCTTGAACGACCATGCAAAAGGAAGGCTTGTAAACTCCATGGCTTCGTCCAGCCGCATTCGATACACGCATGAAAAATAGGGATGGAATAGCAGTTGGGTGAACACCATCCTTTTGTGTATAGCGCTCTATGATTTTGGTGAGTTCATTCTGCTGTTTAGTGATTAATTCAGACATTTGATTCTCCTTGTTTCTATTTCTGTTAGTTCGATTATAGTCCATAATTGTCTATTACATAAGTGATAGTGAGAGGATTAGGCAAACATTTAGCACGAATGGGATAACGGTCTTTTTGTCATCTGGTGCATAATAAGGATGTGAAGAGTTTAAAAAATGGAGGATTTAATATGCAAAATGTAATTTTGAACAATGGTGTTGAGATGCCAATACTCGGTTTTGGTGTATTTCAGATTGCAGATCAAAATGAATGTGAACAAAGCGTTTATGACGCTATTATGGCTGGCTATCGGCTTATCGATACAGCTGCCTCTTATCTAAATGAAGAAGCAGTTGGCAGAGCAATCAAACGGAGTGGCTTTGCAAGAGAGGAATTATTTATTACTACGAAACTTTGGGTTCAGGATGCTGGATATGAGCGCACAAAAAATGCATTTAAAAAATCACTGGAAAGATTGCAATTGGATTATTTGGATTTGTATTTAATTCATCAACCATTCGGCGATGTTCATGGTTCTTGGCGCGCTATGGAGGAATTGTATCGTGAAGGTAAGGTCCGTGCAATTGGCGTTAGTAACTTCCACGAGGATCGTCTGATCGATTTGATCATTCATAATGAAGTAGTTCCTGCTGTAAATCAGGTTGAAACGCATCCTTTCAACCAACAAATCGAAAATGCAAAATTCATGAAAGCGAGTAATGTTCAAATAGAATCCTGGGCGCCTTTTGCTGAAGGGAAAAATAACTTGTTCCAGAATGAGTTATTGGTATCCATAGCCGAAAAGTATAGTAAGTCCGTTGCTCAGGTGGTTTTACGTTGGTTGACTCAAAGAGAAGTCGTTGTGATTCCAAAGTCTGTCCGTAAAGAAAGAATTATCGAAAACTTCAACATCTTTGATTTTCAATTGAGCCAAGAGGATATGGAGTCGATTGCTACATTAGATACGAAACAGAGCCTGTTCTTTTCGCATCGTGATCCTGAGATGGTGAAGTGGATTGGTAACCGTAAACTTGATATCTAACCATCGCTATTTTGATAGGAGCAGATCCACTTAGGCAATCTGCTCCTATTGCCATTACAATATTTCGATATACCCTTCTGTTCCATGCACGCGAATTCGCTGCCCATCTTTTATCAGTTTGGTAGCATTCTCCACTCCGACAACTGCTGGTAAGCCATATTCACGTGCGATAACTGCTCCATGGGTCATCAGTCCACCAACTTCGGTGACTAGTCCTTTAATGGATACGAACAATGGTGTCCAGCTAGGGTCAGTAAACGTGGTGACTAATATATCTCCATCTTCTAGATTAGCATCTTCCATGTTTAAAATGACACGCGCTCGCCCCTCGATCACGCCGGAAGAAACGGGTAAACCTATGATCGCATCAGCTGGGAGATTTTCTCGTTTGTACTCACCTGCAATGATTTCACCATCAGACGTGATCACACGCGGCGGAGTTAGTTTTTCATAAAATTTGTACTCGTCTTTTCGTTTGCTGATGATCTGGTAATCCAGTTTATTTGTGCGTACGACTTCGTGAAGTTCTTCAAAATTGAGGTAGTAAATATCTTCTTTTTCAAGAATAACGCCCGCTTGTACGAGTTGCTCGGCTTCTTTCAGTATAGCTTGCTTATAAACGAAGTAGCGATTAACCCAGCCGTATTTTGGATATTCACGATAACCGATGAAATTCCGGATTAGGTCGATCACTCGTTTTGTTTCTTTGGCTTTTTGTTCACCATCCGGTAATTGCTTCAATCGATCTAATAATTCTTGTTCTTTTTTCAAAGCTTCCTGACGCCCTTGCTCAAATTTCCGATTGCTGGCATTAGGCTCAAAGTTTTTGATGTTACCCAGAATCATGGGGACAAGTGTAATTGGTTTTTCACTCCATCGAGTTCTGGAAATATCGATTTCTCCAGCACATCGCATTCCATATTTGTGGAGATAATTATAGATTGCATCTTGAGTTTCCTTGCCACCATCAAACTTAACCAGTTCATCCAAAAAGTGATCATCTTTTACATGTTGTAAATAATTTATTACTTCCGGATAAGGACGAATCACATCTGCGACATCCAATAGCGCCAGACCCATTTCCGAAGTAATATTGTTTGGCACAGATTGAGAAAGCGTATCTGCTACGTTTTTTTCACCTAACCACTCGTTCATTTTTTCATTGACCCATGATGAAGCATCCATAGCTGTCATAAAAACCTTTGTACTTTGTGGGTCAAATAAAATCTTCTTTAATTGCTGGATATCTTCTAGAATAAAATCAAATAAATCTGATCCTGATTTCGTTTGGATGTTTTGTTTTAACTGTTCTATCGATGATTGACTACTCTTAATCAAATCAGAAACGATTGTCGGATCATTTTCGATTTGTGCTTGAAAACTCTCAGACGACATATCTTTTTTGATTTTACCTGGACCCTGTTCTTTTTTATCATTTGGCAATAATTTTATAAAATCGCGCTCTACTATGGTCATGAGTGCGTCTTTCATGAGCGGATCGTGTTGTCCCATGGTATTAAATAAATTTTCTCTTCTGTCAGATGAAGCCAGCATAGGTGTAACATCAACAAACAACCTTCCGCCAGCTTTACGCATGGGTGCAGGTGTAATTAACAGGTAAAAAGACAATCCCAATGGTTTTATAGGGTCGGTCATCATTTGTTGATGTCCGACAGATATATAAACGTGATTTTCTTGATCATTTGCTTCAGGGATCGGGTATAATGTCGTGATGGGCCGATTTTGGACAATGTAAAATGTATCTTGGGCCAAACACCATTCGATATCTTGCGGCTGTCCGAAATAAGCTTCGATCTGTCTTCCGATGCGTGCCAGTTGTAAAATTTGTTGTTCAGTAAGGGTTTGAGTCTTTTGCTGATTGGGTTCGATCTGCCGGGTCTCTGTTCCGCCTTCTTTTCGTCCATAGATAGCCAATTTTTTGGTTGCTATCATCTTATCGACGATTTCCTCTTCCTGTACTTTATAACAATCGGCAGATACCAAGCCAGAGACCAGCGCTTCTCCAAGTCCAAAACTGGCATCGATTGTTAGCAGCTTACGGTTAGAAGTAATCGGATCAGCGGTAAATAAAATCCCTGAAGCCTGTGGGAAAACCATCCTTTGAACGATAACGGATAGATAAACTTGACTGTGGTCAAATCCATTTTGCATACGGTAGATTACCGCACGATCCGTAAATAGGGAAGCCCAACATTTGCTGATATGCTGCATGATTGCTGCTTTGCCGATGATATTTAAATAGGTGTCTTGTTGACCAGCAAAAGAGGCATGTGGTAAATCTTCAGCAGTCGCACTAGAACGCACTGCATAAGCATGTTCATCACCATACTGGGAGAGATAGTGAGTAACTGCTTTAACAACATCGGAAGGAATTTCTGCTTCCATAATGATTTGTCGAATCTTCCTGCTGATTTCACCAATCTGATCTCGATCTTCTACTTTTAGCATGGTTAGTCGATTGAGCAAAGCATGATACGTTTCGTTTTGTTCGATGGCTTTTTGATATCCCACTGTTGTAACACAAAATCCTTCTGGTACTTGAATTCCTTCAATTTTTGATAATTCCCCTAAATTTAACCCTTTTCCGCCAACGAGCAAAAGCTGTGTTTTTTCCATTTCCTGAAAACCGAGAACCAAAGAATTCATTCAATATCTCTCCTCATCATTAGATTGAGAAAAAACATTTGACAAGAGCTTGCCGGCATGGTATATTTAAAGTGTAGAATGAAATACTTATGTCCATGTTTCTTGTCAAAGTCGTAATCTGATTATATCATCGTGTCTGTTTATATGCAATATAAAAGAACCTGATAAAACTATTCAGGTTCTTTTTTGATTTCCAGCTATCACTAGTCACAAGGTTTTGACGTGTCTATTGCTACGGCGCGGCGCGAACGAGAGCCTTTAGCTCCTCCTCGTCAATCTGGTCGCCTTTACACGAGTTTCATTAACCCGCCCTTCTTCATACTACCTGGTGCACGACTATCAGAGTCGCTGCAATCAAAGTAATCAGAAAGGCCGGTACCGCGCTACCAACAGGATGCTTGACTCTGAAATGTGAAAGGCATGCTAACAGCATCGTAATGCCAATCCAAATGCCTGCCCATACAGCTACTTCCGGATTCCAGTATCCGATAACAAGTCCGGCTGCCCCGGCTAGTTGAACGAGCCCAGTAACAACCCGAAACCATTGCGGCAGTTTAAGCGACTCGAACATTTCAACAAAATTTTTCGCACCAGCCAGCTTGCTTCCACCACCAAAGGCCATGGAGACGATCAGAAAACTTTGTAAAATAACAAAAATGATATTCATAAGTCTCTCCTTCCTTTTACAACTAGGCCAATACCTTTTCAAGCTCGCCGCACCATTTACCCCAGCCATACCTAGCACCTTCGAGACCTTGAGCATTTGCGAATCCGGTTTGTTCGAGATGAAGGTTAACTTTTCCGTCCCCTAAATCCTGCAGTGTCCAGGTGACCGTGTGCTTCTCCCCTCCGCTAGCCCAAGTATAGGACACCCGGTTTGGTGCGTCCACGATAAGCACTTCTCCGTCAATAATGCCATTCCAATATTCGGACGGCTGCGTGCGAAACTGAAAACGCTGTCCTACGACGGGCTCAAAATCATTATCCATTGACTGACCGTTGTGGATATTGACCACCCATTTGGCAAGCTTGCTTGAATCGGTTAAGGCAGACCAAAGCTTCTCANCTTGAATCGGTTAAGGCAGACCAAAGCTTCTCAATCGATGTCGTGTACTGAAAATCCAAGGATAATGTTAAACTCATTCTTCTTCCTCCTCTAATAGTTGGTTCAAACGCAACATATTCGTACTCCAGAACTTGCTGTAGAAAGACAACCAATCTTGAATTTCTCTGAGTGGAGAGGCGTTTAGCCTAAAAAGCGTTTCTCTGCCGACTTTTCGGTCAAGTACCAGTCCGACCTCTTTAAGGATTGTCAAATGCTTGGATACCGCTGTACGGCCCATTTGAAACTGTGACGTTAATTCATGAAGCGGTATCTCCTCTGCCTCTGCTAACAGGCGAATGAGTCGGCGCCTGGTTGGATCTGCAATCGCGTCAAACACATCCCGCAACTGGTTATTTTCGCTCACAACACCCTCTCCTATGCAATTTGTTGACTCTTAAATTCGACACCATTTGGTGTCTATTACATTTTAAGACACCATTAGGTGTCGTGTCAAGTGGGAAAACGAGTATGTTCTTGTCCTTAAGCCGAAAAACGCCGCCACAACCGTGGCGGCGCCCTCCTTAGCCGAGCTCATCCTGTTCATACATGGACGCCTCGCGATCCCGAATCACGCGGCGAAGCTCAGCCGCTTGACTCCGGTCAATTTTGCCTTGCTCATACAAATTTTGAACCTCATACCTTTCAGCCTGAACTGCGATCCAATGCAGCTCCTTCCGGGTTTCGTCAAAGGCATGCTCTTTGCGTTTGGAATGAAGGTGCATGGATTTCAACCGGTTTACTACCTGGTTGTAGTACGCGACAACACATTCGGTCGGATCATTCACCTTCTCCGGTGTGCATAGAGGGCCCATTTGGTTAATGACCGCTTGACCGCACTGAATGCGCAGCCCCCTGAGCGCCTCCACATCTTGGTCAGTGAAAGCCGGCTGCCAAGAGACTGACGCACCCGAAACCAATTCTCTTAATCTCAACCATAGCCGCTTGAACACGAGCACCCAAAGGTGAAACCGATTGGCCAAAATGAGCTCAACCCGATCCAGCATTTTGTGGTAAAACTCAGCATGTTTTTCTGTAATCGTCCCCTTCGCGAGACGTTCTTGAATATAATTCCGTTCGATGCCAAGCGCCTGAATCCTCATCGCAATTTCATCCTGGTTCAGATGCGACACACGCTTAAATTGTGTATCTTTTATGCTGTGCTGCTGAATCAGTCTGTTGTACTCCGCAATTACGGACTCTACCGCTTCTTCATTCCCATCATTGCTCTCCTGTTGCAAATGGCGCACAGCTGCTTTCAGTACGTGGACTTGCCACTCGTTCTCCACCATCGCTTTTTGCGTCTCGTCCGACGGTTCGCGCTTTTTGGCAATCATCGGCAGCAGTATGCTCGCGGTCAGTAAAGAAAGCAGAATGACACAGGCTGCCAGAAAAATGATCAAATCTCGCTCTGGGAACAGCTCCCCGCTTTGCAGAAACAGCGGAATCGAGAACGCACCCGCCAAAGTGACAGCGCCGCGCACGCCGGAGATTGTCGTCATCGCCAGCACTTTGAAGCTTAGTGCCTCCTTCCTGGAAGCGCCGAATATTCGCCAGCCGCGCGTAAAAAGCAGCGTCCATACGAAGCGCAGCACAAGCAAAAGCAAGAAGATTATAACGGCGTAACCAAGAACAACAACATTGTTAAAGCCCGGATCTTTAAAAATGACCGATGTCACAGCCGGAATTTGCGTCCCCAGAATGACGAACACGAGGCCGTTCAAGATAAACAAAATGACCGACCACGTGTTGGTCGACACGGAATTCAGCTTCGGCATGTCCTGCTCCAGCCGTTCGCTCTCTACAGCATGTACGATGCCGCCCGCCACAGCGGCCAGAATACCCGATACGCCGACCTCCTCGGCGATGAGATAAAGGAGAAACGGAGTCAGCAGCTGCAGCAGCATGTGAATCGTTTCGTCTTCCAGCCCCGCGCGTCGCAGCAAATGGCGAATACCGATGATGATAAAAGCGAGAAGCGCCCCTATAACGAGGCCGCCGATGGCGATCAGCAGAAAGCTGAACGTAGCTTTCTGCAGGGAAAAGACTCCGGTGACCGCTGCCGCAATGGCGAACTTAAATGCAACGAGGCCTGACGCGTCGTTCATCAAGGCTTCGCCTTCCAGGAGGCGCATCAGGCTTTTGGGCAGATGAATCCGCCCTGCCAACGCGCCCACCGCGACCGCATCGGTTGGCGATAGGATGGCAGCTAGCCCGAAAGCAGCCGGCAGCGGAATTGCAGGAATCATCCAGTGGATGGCATAGCCGACCACGAACACTGTCGCGAACACAAGGCCTACGGAAAGCAGCAGGATCGGCGCACGAAGCCGCCAAAGCTCTTCGCGTGGCGTATGCTTTCCGTCATTGTACAGCAGTGGCGCGATGAACAAGATAAAAAATAATTCCGGCTCCAGCGGCAAATGAATCCCCAGCGGAATGACGGTAATACAAGCACCGAGCGCAATCTGGATGAGCGGTACCGGCACGAACGGAACGAACCGGTAGATGACGTTTGACACGCCGATAAGAACGAGCATAACAAGAACGACAATAAATACTTCCAATCTGCTTCCCCCATTTTATACGTATAATCTGTGCAATCATTATTGTTATATTTTCCTTTATTTCAACTGCCATACTTAAACTCCTGCTGCTTACAATGTCCTAGTCATCCGAGCAGCCGAATACTGTCAGTGAAGTTGCAATAAATCCCAATAGTCATATTCTAGTTCACTTTTTATTAAAAAAATAAAAGAGCCGCAGATGCAGCTCCCACTCGTACTATAAGTCCCTTGCGTTAATGATTGGTGATAATTGTCTCATGCCAGGAAGAATTTATTTTTCTAATCTCTTCTAGATCACACTTCGGCTTACGGTCATAAGTCAGCAGTCCGTTGATTTCTTGTTCGACATCAGTAAGCTGTGTATAACAAAATCCATTAATAATTTTTGAAGCATAGATGGCTTCAATGACTCGACGGTACTCATTCACAAAGTCTGTCTCATTACTTACGGACGTATATCCCCAACCTTGCTCCGTACCAAGCGTAAACGCTATGCCTCCGAATTCCGTAAGCAGGATAGGTTCTCCCTGGTGGGCGAATCCGTTCGCGTATATCGGCCGTTTAGCCGGCATAGACGCTAGCATTTGTTCTTTTGTCGCAAGTGAGCGTTTAAACGTTTCGTATTTATCGGTTTCATCAGGCTGTCCGTGGTTATAGTTATGAACGGCACAAATATCGGTTGCGGTCATTTCCCAACCATCATTGGAAATCACCAAGCGCGTTGGATCGAGTGAACGAATTAAATAGTACATGGCAAGGCTGTGAGCTTGCTGTTGAGCGGATTGACGCACGTCCGGTATGCCCCAGCTTTCATTGAGCGGTACCCAGGTTACGATGCAAGGATGATTAAAGTCCCGCTCTACGATCTCAATCCATTCCTGCGTTAACCGCGCGACTGCACTCGGATGGTAGGATACAGCTGCAGCGCATTCCCCCCATACGAGGAAGCCGAGCCGATCAGCCCAATATAGGAATCGAGGGTCTTCTACCTTCTGGTGTTTACGACAACCGTTGAAGCCCATCGCCTTCGTTAATTCAATGTCCGTTTTGAAATCCTCATCTGAGGGAGCCGTCAGCAATCCTTTTGGCCAGTAGCCTTGGTCTAAAACCAGCTTCTGATAGTAAGGTTTATTATTAAGGTAAACCATGCCGTTTTCCGTATGAATTTTTCGCAGGCCAAAGTAAGATTCGACTTTATCCAATACTTGATCGTTTCGAACCAGCGTAACCTCGACATCGAATAAATTAGGATTCTCCGGCGTCCAAGTCCAGCCCGTATGATGAAATGGAGTTCGAAAAATGTTCAAATTAAATAAATGGAAGTTACGTTTCAAATACCGATCTTGAACCTTGATCCGGTCGTTCACAACCTGCTGACCTTTGTACGAAATTACAACATCCAGCTCAACTCCCGCAGGAGAACCGGCAATTTCAATTTCCGCTATACAATCTCCGCGGTCTAAGTCAGGTTGGAGCTTTAATTTAGCCAGGTGAGTAGCATCCACAGCTTCAAGCCAAACGGTTTGCCATATCCCTGTTGTTCTTGTGTACCAAATTGCATCGCTTTGCTCCAGCCAAAATTGTTTGCCTCTAGGAATGGTCTCATCTGTCGAAGGGTCTTCCACGCGAACGGTTACTTCCTCTTCTGCGCCATTCATCACTTCCGTAATATCGAAATGAAAAGGGACGTTCCCCCCTTCATGCGTGCCGACATATTGGCCATTGACGTACACCCAAGCGCGGTAATCGACGGCTCCAAAGTGGAGAATAACTCGCTTCCCCTGAAAACTTGGATCCGCTCGAAACGTTCGCTTATACCAAACCACATCATGAAACGAAGCATCATGAATGCCGCTGAGCTCTGTTTGATAGGCGAATGGCACTTCAATCGATTGTTCTAAGGCCACTCCACGATCAAACAAACGCTTCTCGGTCCCAACTTGCTGATCATCAAAAGCAAATTGCCACGTGCCATTTAAATTTTGCCAATCGGCCCGAACCAGATTGGGTCTTGGATATTCCTTGCGCAGCATAGATGTCACTCCTAATCTTCTCTTTATTTGTCACTTATTTACCAGGGCATAATATCAATGGAGTCAATCAGCCAAAACGGCGTAATATCCAGAGGTCGCTACGGTTACATTAAATTGAACGTAAACTTTATTGCATTCATTTGAAATCCGATTTCTACCCTCCTTATCCCAAAATGGTTGAACCCCCTTACATATTAACGCATTTCCATTTTTAAAATAATGACACTTTTCATGATTCAGTAGACATATCTAATGGTCTTTTCTCTAATTATGATTTTACCCGTGGTGACCATCGCGGAACTCAGACGGCGTTCGATTGGTCAACGTCTTGAACACACGATTAAAGTGACGAATATTCGTAAAACCCGTTGAATCCGAAATGACCTGAATTTTTTCATCCGAGTAAAGCAGCATGTGTTTCGCCTTCTCAATCCTTTTCTCCGTGAGGAAATCGATAAAGGATTGTCCCTGCTTGCTTTTAAACAAACTGCTTAAATAGGACGGGCTGAGATAGACGAATTCCGCCATCGTATTCAGTGTAATCGGCTCTGCAAAGTGTTCCTCCACATAGCGCACAACTGATTCGATGGGACTGGCAATGAATTTTCTCTGGCGATTAGCTATACATACACTCAGATCACCCAGAAGCTTTTGACAGCGCTCGATTAGTTCTTTACTGGACGAAAACGAGTAAATCTCCAGCAATACATGTTTAACATCCGTATCTTGAAGCCACTGATTGACCACCGCTAGATTGACCGCCAGCTCATAAAAGTGAAGCAGCATTTTACAAATTTGCTGATGAATAATCTCCGGATTTTTCCATTTACTACATAGGCTTGTGACGAACTCTCGGACTTGAAGCTCTACATCTGCTAAATTCCCTTCTTGTACAGACTGGTTCAATGTATGCCAATCTGCGGACTGCCACTCCATTTTCTCCATTTTGATCTCGGCAACGGTTTCACTAGAAAGCAATCGATCGCCTCCAATCACCAACCGGTATAATAGAGCAAGTCCCGCTTCTTTATAAGATCTGGAAATGGACTCCAAATCTTTGACAGGACTGCCTAAGCCAAAAGTAATGGTGAAATTGGAGAGCCCTCTAATTTCTTTACGGATTTGATCGGTTAACCTTTCTATCTTAGCCGAGGATAATTCTGTATCGACGTCATTAACTAAAGCAACAACCTCGATATCATTCATAATAAATACATGTCCCCGCAGCGTGCTGTCTATGCTTTCCTGAATAAACTGCTGCATATAGATGGAAAAAAGGGACGGATCCAACTGGTAGAATCTCTCATCCGTAACTGAATCGCGATCAAGCTTAGCAATCAGGCAGCTTATATAAGGATAAGGAAACTGAATGCCTACATTCTCGAGCAACTCCGCCTCTGCGTGATGAATACTTCCATTTAATAGACCGGCAAGAACCTGCTGCCGTACTTGACTTTGTACTTGTCTATCCTCAACCATTCTTTTACTTTCAAGAAGTTCCTTGCCGTGCCCCCACTCTTCCTGCAGCTTGCCAAGCAATTGATATAACTCTTCTCTTTCAAACGGCTTCATTAAATAATCTTTGGCGCCCAATCTTAACGATTCACGAGCATATTGAAAATCGTTGTATCCACTCATGACCACGCAAGAAATATGCGGATACCGCTCCTTAATAATGTACTGAAGCTGAATTCCGTCCATTCGAGGCATTTTGATATCCGTGATAATCAGATCGGGCTGCTGCTGCTCTATTTTTTCAAGTGCATCGACACCATCCATCGCCTCTGCAATAACGACCCAGTCCGCTTGCATCTCTGCGATCATCACTTGAATGCCTTTGCGAAAGATTCCTTCGTCATCCACGATTAATAGGTTAGGCATTCACTATCCTCCTTCAAGATCCGCTTCGATTAGGGGTAAAGTTAGGCTAATTTGGGTTCCTTGACCAAGCGTGCTTTCTATCTTAATCCCATATTGATGGCCATAACGCAAAACAATTCTGCGGTGCACATTCATAAGTCCATGACCGCCAGTGCCTTCGGTATGAGGAGGCTTAAATTGTTTATCCAGTAAGTTTTGCAAGCGAACTGCGCTCATACCGGCTCCATCGTCTTGAATCGTGATCAACATATGATCTTCCTGCTTCTTGCCTGTTAGTACAATCGTTCCATAGCCGTTACCCTTATCAATCCCATGCACAATGCTATTCTCAACAATCGGCTGTAAAATAAAGCGAATTACCGAATAAGACAACAGCTCCGGTTCAACGTGAACCTCAAAATTGATTTTATGCTCAAAGCGTATTTGTTGAATGGTCATGTATCCTTTTACATGCTCCAATTCCAAATTAAGCGGCACTTGGCTTTTGTGGCTGTTAATGCTGTAGCGAAGCAGCTTGCTTAAATTATTCGTCATTTTCACGACTTCCTTATTGCCTTGTATCTCTGCGTACATGCTAATCGAGCCTAATGTATTGTATAGAAAATGCGGGTTAATTTGACTCTGCAGCGCCGATATTTGCGAGTTTTTCTCCCTGATTTCAGATTCAAAGAGACGATAGCCTAAATCGCTGAGCTTAGAAACCATGATATTAAAAGATTGGCTAAGCTGCCCGATCTCATCGCGACTCCGAATAGGGATAGACACTTCCAAGTCTCCCTGCACGACTTTTCTCATCAAATTTCGCAGTTCACTGATCGGATTCGTAATTCGGAAAGCAACGGCTATGATACTTAGCGCGGCTAGAAGCAAACAGACAGAACTAATAAGGATCGTATAATTTCTCATTGTAATTGTGTCCTGAAGCAAGGTGACGAGCGGCACCATCTCCATGATGGTCCATCCTGTAAAAGGAGATGTGTAATAGGATAACAGCTCCGTGCCTGTTAATTGTTTATACAAGACGGTTCCAGCACCTTTATATGACATTAGTTTGCTACCATCGGTCAAATCTTCCATGCTTTTATATACAATCTCACCCGCATTATCGATAATCATAATGTTCTTGCGATCATTGGATATCGCTTCCATTTTATTGCGGATGATCGTTTTGTCCACGTCCAGAACCAAGTAGCCTAATGCCTTTCCCGTTTCTACGCTGCGAATTTTTCTGGCAAACGAATAAATCTGGCTGCTGGGATCGTTTCCATTTTTACTGAATGTACCGATATAAACGACCTTCCCCGTCTTGGAAACCTTATCGTACCAAGGTTCATGCTCAACATGCCGCATTGAATAGTTCGCTTGCTCTTCAGACATAACCGTAAAGGTACCGCCCGACATTTTATAAAGCGTAATCCCTGAGATATCTACCCTTCCATTCGCAAAGACGCGTTTCGTGAAATCCTCCAAGGTCACCCTTTCATTAAAAGAAAGGAGCGGATCGGATTGCGGGCTTGCCTCCAAATAAGCCAATATTTCCGGCGATTGATAGGGCAGTAAAGTAAGTACGTTGAGCTCATTGACATAGGTATCTATATTTGCCGTTAGTTCTTTCACGACGTCCATTTGGAATTTGCCTGTATTTTTCTGGATGGATGCCGAGTAGCTCGTGTAGGTCAAATAGCTGGCTATCCCTAGCGGGGCGGCGATCAGGATAAAGCTAATGACAATTAATTTAATGACGATCGGGAGATTCTTGATCGACTGTATTCTTCTTTGGAGCTGTAATCTGCTGTGCCTGTAGATTGGCATTAATAATGTTTTGAGCATTCCGCAGCACCTCTTGTGGTGTTTGTTGACCAGCCATCATCTTTTCGAACTCGCGTATAATTTCATCGTTGATTTTGCCCTGCCTTGGCTGATTAGGAAAATACTTCACATCATCCGCCGAACTTGCGTAGTCCGGACGATATTTAAGCTGCTGAAACTCCTCGGATTCAACGGCCTTTTTCACTGCCGGAATGTGCCCGGCCTTAGCCCAGCTCGCCCCGTGAGCAGCTACCCAATTGGCGAATTTAAGCGCTGCGATCTGCTTTTGCTTGTCCGGTTTCTCATGGTAAGGCAGAGAGAACGTGTGGGAGTCCCCCCATGTGGCCGGATGATCATAGATTTGCGGTATTTTGATAACACCAAAGTTCAGGTCCGGCACCTTCTCAAAGGTTCCCGTCGCCCAAACCCCTGTTATTAAAAGTGCGGCGTTGCCCTTAGCGAAGGTTTGCATGGCATCGTTAATATTCGGAAGAATCAGCTTACGGGCATATAGCGAATTGACAAAGCTCAAGGATTGCAGTGCTGAGGGGTTATCGATCCCTGCCGCTTTTCCGTCGTCGGTATAGAATCTTCCACCGTCCTTATTCATCTGATTATATAGAGAATACCACAGCCAAAAGGAATCGATTCGGACACTCGGCTCCGCTAGTGGGGTAATTGTAGACGGCACATGAGCACGGATTTGAAGCAAAAAATGATTGAACCCATCTTCGCCATTAGCCAAAATAGGTTTTTCATTGTCATCCAGAAGTCCTGCTTGCTTAAGCAGCGTCTTGTTGTAGTACATGACTTCAAGATGTGTGTCTAATGGAATGCCGTAATGCTTCTGATCGGATACGGTGCTCTTCAAGATCGTCGAGTTAAATTCACTCCAATTGACGCCCGCCTCTTGAGCCAAGTCATTCAAATCGGTTAAGAAATCAGCTGGAACATACTGGGAATATTTAGCGGAATGTACGATCGCAATATCAGGTGCTTCCTCGGTCACAATCGCCGTTGAGAGTTTGGTATAGTAGTCACCCGAATTATTATTGATTTGTTCCACTTTCACATGATCCTTATTCTCTTTATTATATTGCTGCACCAACTCAGCCATAAATTGACCATCGCCTCCGCTAAACGGAGACCAAAAAGTGATGCGAAGCTTACTGCTGCTGGCATCATCTGTTATCGTAGCGACTGGCGGGCTGCAGCTGGCAGTGCATAGGCTCAGGAGCGTAAGCAGGGACACAGCGATTAACTTTGATGGCTTGTTACCCTTGAAGTTCATAGAATCCCCCAATCGCAGGTGTACAGTGTTGTTCATAATTATACAAGAAACACACCTCCATTAGGAGATGTGCCTGATTTTATTCACCGCCGGGTACTGCTATTGGCGTTCCTTCGGCGATCGGCTTGCCAAAGTTCGGAGTTCCATCTGCATTCCACGTAAAAGGCTGCATGCGCACATTGCGATTCCAGCCAGAGCCTTGCGATTTGGCGCCGTGATAAAGAATCCAATCCTCTTTCCCGTCCGGCGATTTGGCAAAAGAGTTATGACCCGGTCCAAACACCTGATCTGTTTTTGAAAATACGGCTTGATCATGTTTCGCCCATGATGCCGGATTCAATACGTCACTGCTCATTCGAGTGCTCAGCATGCCTAGACAATAATCATCCGTCCAGCTGCCGCTTGCCGAATAGATCACAAAAATTTGATCCTTATGCAGCAGCACCTCCGGACCCTCATTAATCGTCGGGTTCCCGACCAACTCCCAGTCATAAGTGGGTCTAGAGATCTCTACAGGCTTCCCGCTAATGGTGAACGGATTGCTCATCGGCGCAATGTACAAATGCTGGCTTACATTCACCTTCCCTTCCCAGCCGGACCAAATGAAGTATAGGGACCCGTCTTCTTTTTGCAGCGTTGTTCCATCAATCGCCCATCTTCCGGCCGTGTCCAGCATGCCTTTATCGACATAGGCTCCTAAGGGATCATCCGTTTCCGACTCTAGCACGAACATGCGATGGTTTTCGTTCTGACCGTCATCTGCGGCATAATAGATATACCATTTACCGTTAAGGTAATGTAATTCCGGCGCCCAAATGTTGGAAGTATTGGGTCCTTCCACAGGCGGAAACCAGACGTCCTTATATTCGGCATTGGAAAGCCCGGTTAATGTTCGAGATTTCCAAATTCTTATCGAATTCCCCGTCGTATGCGTGTAATAGTAGATCCCATCCTTTGAAGTGACCCACGGATCAGCACCATTGTCCATTATTGGATTTGTAAATGTTTTCGTTGCTTTCACGGCTTCTCCGCCAGCTCCTTTCGTGCATCCTGCCAACAGCCAAATACTAACGAGCAAAATACTAAGTATGCGCATTAGAAATTCCACCTTCGATTTCACGGCCTGCCAACTACTGTTTGACCCCTGTTGCTGTGATCGATTGAACAAACTGCTTTTGACCGATCAAAAAGATGATGAGTGTAGGTATGGTCGATAAGGTAGCAAGCGCCATTAATTTGCCATAGGATTGGACGAAGCTTCCTGTTGCCATAACCGCTATGCCTGCAGTTAGCGTTCTCATCTCCAAGTCTGTAACGGTAAAGAATGGCCATACATAATCGTTGAAAACGCCCATAAAGGTGAAGATAGCGAGTGTCGTTACAATGGAGATCGAAGATGGCAATAAGACGGACGTGAAAACGTGCCATTTATTAGCCCCATCGATTCTGGCAGCTTCAATAATTTCATTGGGGAATGCTCCGAAAAATTGAAGCAGCATGAACACACCGAGAGCCCCGCCGGAATAGGGCAAAATAAGCACATAGTACGTATTAATCAAATTAAAATGACTAAAATTCAAATATTGAGGGAGGAACGAAATTATGCCTGGAACCATTAACGAACCTATAAATAAAACAAATAATGTTTTTTTGAAAGGAACATCTAGCTTGGCTAACGCATAGGCAGCCATAGAATCCAGTAGAATAACCAGGAACGTTGCGGCAATACCCACGAAGAATGAATTAAAAATCCAGCGAAAAATGGGAACCTCTACATCGCCGCCCACAAAAATCGTATGGAAATTATCCCATGTAAATTCTTGAGGGAGCAAATGAAACACAGGTGACATGACTTCAATATCGGTTTTGAAAGAATTGGAAAACATCCAAAGCATCGGTAGTATAAAAATGATGCCTAGAAGCGAGGCCAACAACACATAAAAAATCTTTAAGGGTTTCACGGGTCACTACTCCTTTCTATTCGTGACTTTAAATTGAATTATGGAAGCAACCATAATGGTTAGGCCCATGAGAATAGCCATTGCAGAAGCAGACCCGATTTCTCTGGCTGTGTAGGCCGTTTGCAGAATGCCCATCATTAACACTTTCGTCTCGTCGCCAGCATTACTCATTAAACTAGGCTGGGCGAAAATATTATAAGAAGCGATGGTTGAAGTAATCAACACAAAAACAATGACAGGTCTAATAGAAGGGAGTGTGATCCTTAGCAGCCGATCCCATCCACTCGCGCCGTCTATTTTAGCCGCTTCATAGAGATCCTCAGGTACGCCATTCAGCGCATTAACAAAGATTATCATGTTAAAACCGATGGTCCACCAAAGCGTTGCTACAACCAATGCGAACCAAACAAAGGGGCTCTCCAGCAGCCACGGAATCGGGTCAAACTCATGAATCCCTAACTTGGCTAAAAACAGATTAATAAATCCGCCGGTCACATCAAACATTCGTTTCCAAATTACGGCCATGACAGTTGCCGAAACCGCATAGGGGATAAAATAAATCGACCGAAAGAAGGAACGCAGCTTCGCCGGAAGTGCATTAAGCAGCAAGGCAAATCCTAAACCCACGATGACTAGAAAAGGAACGGAGAACACAACAAACTTCAAAGTTGCTTTCATCCCGATGAAGAAGAGATCATTTTCTTGGGTACCCTCAGTGAAAATACTCTTGTAATTACCCAATCCAACAAACGGATGCACAGGATCAAGCAAGTTATACTGCTTTAAGCTAATGACAAAGCCGTAAATGATCGGAATTAGAGTAAAAGCCAAAAAGGCTAGAAAATACGGTAATATGAATAAGCTGGAAGTCAGCTTGGATTTCAAATTGGACATGGTAGACAACGGATTCCCTCCTTTACCTTAGCAAGGAAGACGGGTATACGATACCCGCCTTCATTTAGTTCGCTATGGTTTATTTCTTCATCGCTTGTGTTGATTTGGCTGCTGCATCATCCAGCGCTTGCTTAGGATCCTTTTTACCTTGTAAAGCATTGGCTAGTTCACTCCAGATACTGTCGGAAATCGGGCCCCAGTTCAAAATTTTTGGAGCAAATTGCACATAATCAAATTCTTTGGCTACTTCGGTTTGCTGCTGTGTCATAGCTTTAAATGCTGCACTTTCACGTACGGCCTTGGAAGCTACCGCTTGACCCGACTCCGCCCAATCGATCGAGTTGGCAGATACGTATTTCAAGAAATCACCAACACCTGCTAGCACATTGGCATCGGTCGTTGATTTAGGAATAACAAAGTTATGCGATCCGGCGAAAACGGCTTGTTTGACTGTGCCGAGCTGCGGAACCGGTGCCACACCGTAGTTGATCTTCGCTTTATCGAAGGCATCCTTCGACCAAGGACCATTGAAATGCATGGCGCTTTTTCCTTGTTGGAACAAGTTAAAGTCACCGTCTTGAGCAACCGTAGGCGGAGATACCTTCATCGTCGTCAAGCTTCTCATAAACGTCACAGCTTCTACACCCGCCGGCGAGTTGTAAGCAATATTTCCTTTATCATCTACAAAGCTTCCGCCATTTTGGAACAGAATGGTTGGGAACAGGAAGTTTTGAATCCAGAACGTCGGCATCGCTGCGCCCCAAATACCTTTGGAAGGATCGGTCAGCTTTTTCGCATCTTCGACGAATTCTTCCCGATTGGTAGGCGGTTTCGTGATACCGGCTGCAGCGAACAAATCTTTATTGTAGTACATCACTAATGGATGAATGTCCAAAGGAATGCTGTACCATTTGCCGTCCTTTGTTGCATAATCGACCGTCGCATCGGGGAAGTTGCTCTTCTCCACGCCAGCAGCTTTAGCAATATCATCCAGGGGCTGCAACAAATCTTTGGCGATATACGTTGGGGTTTGGTCCAGATGCATGATGGCTACATCTGGTATTCCTTTTTTCGTAGCAATCGCTGTATCCAGCAGCTTATAGTAATCACCACTCGGTTGGATCGTCATTTTAACTGTATATTTATCTTGCGAAGCGTTGTATTTATCAACAATTTTCTTCATGAATGGACCATCATTCCCTGAGAATGGCGTCCAGAAGTTCACAGTTACTTTCTCACCGCTTTTAGCAGGTTCGGGCGCTTTGGTCGCTGCTGCTCCTGTTGAAGCGGAAGCCGCCGGTGTTGCCGTAGCAGGAGCCGTATTCGCGCCTTTATTGGTCGAACATCCGGATAAGGCCATTGCGAGTGACAAGCCGGTTAAACCTATCAATTGTAAGCTTTTCAACTTCACCATATTGTAATCTCCCTTCAATTTAAACACGTTAGAATGTACTTGCTTCTCTATATGGATTTGTGTCAAAATTGGAGTGTCGATTGAATTTTCACCAAAATTCAGTCGCACTACCACCGAGCGATCAAAAGGGGAACCCACGCCAATGGACCTTTTATCGCTCTTTCTTTTTCCTCCCCGTACTTCCAGCACGATCCTTATATTCACATTTACTAATTCCTTATCACCCCACGTTATCTTCTTATTGCTTTCCACAATCTAACTATAATGGCTTTTAGAAAGCGTTGCCATGACGATATTCAAGAAGCATTGGACATATTTTTAGGTAAAGCACTTGAAGTGCAAAAAACCAGCAAACTCAAGGGTTTGCTGGTTTGGGCATAGGTAAGTTTAACCTGGATTTTATGATTACATCAAGTATTTTCCCGTGATCGAATGCTTCGCATGGATGATCTGCGGAGGTGTGCCCTCGAACACCACCTGACCGCCCTTGCTGCCTCCGTCCGGTCCCATATCGATGATCCAATCCGCTTGGCTGATTACATCGAGGTTGTGCTCGATGACGATCACCGTATTGCCGGCATCCACGAGGCGGTTCATGATTTCCACAAGGTGACCGATATCTGACATATGTAGGCCGGTCGTCGGCTCGTCCATTACGTAGATGCTGCCCTTCTTATGCAGCTCGCTTGCCAGCTTGATGCGCTGGCATTCCCCGCCCGAGAGTGTGCTGAGTGGCTGGCCGAGTGTAATATAGTTCAGCCCCACATCACTCATCGCCTGAAGCTTGCGCACAACCTCTTTTAGCTCAAAAAAGTCCAATGCCTGCTCCACCGTCATCTCCAGCACTTCTGCAATTGACTTGCCGTTCAACTTGTACTCAAGCACCTCTTCCTTGAAGCGTCTGCCTCCGCATACTTCGCATGGCAGCTTCACGCTGTCGAGGAATGCAAGATCTGTATACACCACGCCAAGCCCTTGGCAGTTCTCGCAAGCTCCCTTGGAGTTGAAGCTGAATAAGCCTTGGTTCACCTTGTTCGCGGAGGCAAATGCCTTGCGCACATCATCCATAATGCCAGTGTACGTCGCGGGATTCGAGCGTGTTGACACGCCTACCGCCGATTGGTCGATGACGATCGCATCCGGATGCTGACTGAGGAACGCTTCGTTAATCAACGTACTTTTGCCCGAGCCGGCGACACCAGTAACGACTGTCAGCACTCCTGTGGGGATGTCTACACTCACGTTCTGCAGGTTGTGCAGAGTGGCATCCTTGATGGACAGCTTGCCGGATGGCTGCCTGCAATCGTGTTTCAGTTGGAGAGGCCGCTTCATATGAGTTCCTGTGAGCGTACTAGACTCCAGCAAGCCTTGGAAGCTTCCTTCATACACGACGGTACCGCCGCGGCCGCCGGCGTAAGGCCCGACGTCGACAATATGATCCGCCACCTTGATCACATCGGGATCATGCTCGACAACAATCACGGTATTACCCTTGTCGCGCAGTTTCTGAAGCAATTCATTTAACCGGTGTACATCACGTGGGTGCAAGCCTACGCTGGGCTCGTCGAAAATGTAAGTGACATCCACCAGACTGCCGCTCAGGTGTTTCACCATCTTGACGCGCTGCGACTCGCCGCCGGACAGCGTATCCGTCTCACGGTCCAGCGTTAAGTAGTCAAGTCCGATATCTACCAGATGCTGCAGTCGCTCTGTCAGCGACTTGACGATCGGCTTAGCAACGGGATCGTTAATCTCCCGAATGACGCGAACGAGCTCTCCGACCTCCATGGAGGACAGCTCTGCGATGTTGTGCCCATTGATTTTGCAGCCCAGCGCAGCTTGACTTAGTCTCGCGCCGCGGCAACTGGAGCATGGACCTTCGGAAATGAAAGGTATAACTGCTTTTTGCGTGCGTTCGGACTTTGTTTTCACATCTTGCTTGATATATTTGTTGGTGAACTTCTCGATGACACCTTCCACAGTAATATTCATGGCCTTGCCGCCAAAATCCACCTGGACCTTCTTAGCCTTGGCGTAAAGCAGTTGTTCCAGTTCCTCATCCGTATAATCGCTCAGCTTCTTGGCTGGATCGAAGTCCCCCGACTGCATGATCATGTTCCATTCCCAGTCGTTCACCGCATAGCCCGGAAGCATAATGGCCCCTTCGTTCAGCGACTTGGACATGTCCACCGCCCTACTCATGTCGACACCAAGCCTGCGACCGATCCCGTTGCACTCGGGACACATGCCTAGAGGATCGTTAAACGAGAACATGTGCGCTTGTCCAACATAGGGCTGACCCACCCGGGAGAAAAGAAGACGGAGAATGGGCGAAATATCGGTAATCGTGCCCATCGTGGAATGGGAACCGCCTCCCAGCCGCTTCTGATCTACAATAACAGCCATGCTCAGGTTCTCGATCGCGTCTGTATCCGGCTGTGGAACTCGGGGCAGGAAGTTGCGTACGAACATGCTGAAGTTCTCATTCAGCAGTCGTGTCGACTCTGCGGCAATCGTATCGAAAACGATTGATGACTTGCCGGATCCGGATACCCCGGTGAAAATCGTGATCTTCCGCTTGGGAATGCGCAAGGAGACGTTCTTAAGATTGTTTTCCCTCGCACCCGAGATTACGATATACTCCTGATTAGATTCGCTCATGATTATCATCCTTCCGATCGTGTTAATTTTTACTTCTATTTACATTGTACCATTCATCGTGCGTTGAAAGTCGAGCAGCCCGAACTTGACTCGAAACGACAAGAACTTGTCAGATTGTCCAAACTAAACATAAACCGGCTGCAAAATACACATGCAGCCGGTTTATGCTTTTTCGTTTCAAGCAGGTTTCTACTATAATACTCATCCATTTAGCATTGGGTAAGGAAATATTTATTACACGAATGCGGTTATTGTTCAAACACCTTTTCAAGCTCGCCGCACCATTTACTCCAGCCAAACTTAGCGCCTGCGAGTGCTTGTTCATTTGAGATTCCGGTTTGTTCGAGATGAAGGTTAACCTTTCCGTCCCCTAAATCCTGCAGCGTCCAGGTGATCGTGTGCTTCTCTCCGCTTGCCCAAGTATAGGACAACCGGTTGGGTGCATCCACGATAAGCACTTCGCCTTCAATAATGCCATTCCACCATTCGGTCGGCTGCGTACGAAATTGAAAACGGTGTCCTACGACGGGCTTAAAATCATTTTCCATCGCCTGACCGGTATGGATGTTGACCACCCACTTGGCAAGCTTGCTTGAATCGGTTATGGCGGACCAAAGCTTCTCGATCGATGTCGTGTACTGAAAATCCAAGGATAATGTTAAACTCATTCTTCTTCCTCCTCTAATAATTGGTTCAAGCGCAACATATTCGTACTCCAGAACTTGCTATAGAAAGCCACCCAATCTTGAATTTCTCTGAGTGGAGAGGCGTTTAGCCTAAATCGCGTTTCTCTACCGACTTTTCGGTCAAGTACCAGTCCGGCCTCTTTAAGGATTGTCAAATGCTTGGATACCGCTGTACGGCCCATTTGAAACTGTGCCGTTAATTCATGAAGCGGTATCTCCTGTGCCTCTGCTAACAGGCGAATCAGTCGGCGCCTAGTTGGATCTGCAATCGCGTCGAACGCATCCCGCAACTGGTTGTTATCGCTCACAACACCCTCTCCTAAATATTATTGCCAAGGGACAGCCGTTAATTTCACCACCTCCATAAAGTATGCGGCTCTTCGGACGTAGCACCCACAAGGCGAGAGCTGGGTTTGCACACCTAAGTGGGCTAAAAATATGGTACGCTTAAGCCCCAAAGTCTCCCGCGCATGCATGCGATATAGCTGTGCCCTCATTCCTAAGAAAATGCTGAGTATGCCCATTCTTAAGCCGCGGAATATCCGGCTTGAAGATGGCTATCGTCTCGAATATCCCCCATTGATGGCTTAACTCCCCATTTTCTACGCTCCCCACAACGAATGTTAGCAGCGCATTTGTAACTAATAAGCGATAAATTTCCCTCAGGGCTGGGTTACTACATTCGCGGTTGCTTCCGCGCCGATAAATTGGACACCATTTAGTGACGATTTAATTTTAGGTCACCATTTGGTGTTGTGTCAAGCTCCCTAGGGGGAATATTTTTCATTATAGGACCTATTAATGTGAACCCAATAAATATCGCTAAAAACCTCAATGGTGTTGATAACCCTTTGGGTGCATTCAAATTAAAAAAAGAGCCTTGTCGAAGTGATCAGGACCCTTTGTCAAGGACACTTAAAAAAGAGGTTGTTCTAAGAACTTTAGGAAGCCAATAA
>NZ_JBHTHA010000040.1:0-52760 GCF_042676385.1 Paenibacillus sp. GCM10027628 | reverse complement strand
CCTGCCTTTTTATTTGAAGGGAATACTCCAAATATTGGTACACAAACTATTTTACTTCATCCGCAAAAGATCGATTAGAGAACAAGGTTCCATAAATAAAGAACATCGTTCTTTAAACAAAGACCTTTGTTCGCTCGCGCCACGTTCTGACCGTTTCTCAAAAAATTAGCGTCAATCGGATACGCTAATAGCGACCTTTGTTCTTTAGCAATCTGGGATCCGAACTGGTTCGAACTGGGCTCGAACGGGATTCGAATGAGGTTCGAACTTGATCTGAACTTGACCTGAACTTGACCTGAGTGGGAGTCGAATGGTGTTCAAACGAGATACGAATCTAATCTGTACTTGATCTGAACTGGGTTCGAACTTGTTCGGAACTAGACCTGAACCGACTCCGAACCGGCTCCGAACTTCACCCAAACGCCTCCAAGCACCGCCATTTGTAGCCTCTACTTCAATTGTACCATCCGGTTCCAAAACGAACTAGAGCGAAGGAAAGCGCTTGGCGGGAATGGAACAGGAAACGATGGTTCCTTGACCAGGAGCCGAGCTAACCTGCAGCGTACCCTGCAAGGCTGAGATCCGCTCCTGCATGGCGTTGATACCGAAGCCGACCTTCAGCTGCTCGGTGCCGATGCCGTCATCTTCGATGCGCAAATCGACCACATCTTCCCCGTAAGTCAGGATGATTTCGACGGTGTTGGCTCTACCATGCCTTTTGGCATTGGTCAGCGATTCCTGCAGGCAGCGGATTAAAGAAAGTTTGGTCTGCTTCGGGATTTCGTATTCGTCTCCGTTCGTTTTGAAGCAGATTTTGGTGCCGGTATGCAGAGCGAATTCGTTGGCTAGCCGGGTTAACTGCTGCGACAGCATCATATCCTCCCCGCCCGGCACCATCTGATGAATGCTTCGGCGGACTTCTTCCAGCCCATTGCGGGTTACGTTCCGCAGCACGTCCAGCTTCGATTTGGCTTTTTCCGGTGAGGCTTCGATCAGGTAGGATACGGCGTCCATGCCCATGATGACCGACGTGAAGGTATGTCCGACTGTGTCATGCATTTCACGCGCCATGCGATTGCGCTCCTCCAGCAGTGTAAGCTGTTCGATTTGATTTGCATACTGCTCCAGGGCATTGTTTTGCTCATGGATTAATTGATATTGGCGCTGGTTTTCCGCTAAAAGCTTTTCGGTTTTTTCATTCGATGTCACCACGCGCTGTAAGCTCAACCCGATTGCGAATAAAAGCGCAGCATTCAAGATTTCACTGGATAGTTCACCCAGTCCCATGCCGCGATGCAGGATGAAAAAGTAGGAGACGGGCATGGCTACAAGGAAGACAGGAGCGATCCACCATGCATTTTTTCGATCGGTGAGGAATCCAATGACCATTAATGGGCAATTAATAATAGAGTAGGCTTCTTGCTCCATCCAAGAAAGATAGATTTGCAGAGGCGCGCCGGTTAGCAGGACTGCCAACGGGTATAGTGGCGCGTTAACGTAATTGGGCCTCCAAAATAGTAGAGGCAGGGCATAAGAAAGGAGAATGGAAAGAATCGTAAACAAAACAGAAATGTTTTTAAACTCGTTCATGTGCAAAAGGATGTATAGCAGGCTGAGCAGCGTTGAACCGGTCAAAACGATAAATAGAGACCATTCCACACTATGCCAATCTCTTCTTTGGACCATGGTTAACTCCTTTTATATTCATGCTTGTAAGAACATTGTACATAAAAACCGGCAAATTCCATAGTGAGATCAGTCATAGTCCTGACATGACTTCTCATGTGACTTCTTCATGACCTCTGCCACTAGGAAACGTCGAAGCGGGTGAGATACAATTTGTAGTATAAGTTTTATGCTTCCGAAGCCAGTTTTTCTGGCGAAAAACTCTTAGGAGAGTGACCAAATGTCTAACGCAGATTCACAATTGCCGATTGTACAGATTCAAAATATATCGAAACGAATCGGTTCCAAAACAATTATTGATCATTTAAGTTTTGATGTTCCACGGGGTGAAGTGTTTGGTTTTCTCGGCCCCAATGGCGCAGGCAAAACAACAACCATCCGCATGATGGTCGGACTGATGTCCATTACCGAAGGCGACATCCGGATCGGCGGTCAGTCGATTCGGACACATTTTGAGCAGGCGATTCGGCATGTTGGAGCGATTGTTGAAAATCCGGAAATGTATAAGTTCCTAAGCGGGTATCACAATCTTGTGCATTACGCCAGAATGATCCCCGGGATTCACGAGGAGCGCATTCAGGAGGTCATTACCCTAGTCGGTATGGAAAACCGAATCCATGATAAGGTCAAAACCTATTCGCTAGGCATGCGCCAACGGCTGGGAATTGCACAGGCGCTGCTGCATAAGCCGTCCGTCCTCATTCTGGATGAGCCGACGAACGGGCTCGATCCCGCAGGCATTCGCGAGCTTCGCGACCATCTGCGCAAGCTCACGCGGGAGGACGGGATTTCAGTCATAGTGTCCAGTCACCTTCTGTCCGAGATGGAGCTGATGTGCGACCGTGTCGCCATTATTCAGAACGGCAAGCTTGTTGACGTTAGGCTGATCAAGGAATACGTTCGGGCTGAAGGCGAGCAGCGGGTTGCGTTTGAATTAGAGCCTATGGATAGAGCGACGGCACTGTTAGCCGAAGCTCAGGAAAAAGCTGAAGTAGAAGGACGTGAACTGGTCATGAGCCTCGATAGGAACCAGATCGCAGCGTGGAACAAACGTTTTGTCGATGCGGGAATTCATGTCTATGGCATTCGCGCCACGACGAAGTCTCTGGAAGATCAATTTTTGGAAATGACGGGAAGTGATCAAATTGCTTAATCTCATACAAAACGAAAATATGAAAATTTACCGCAGGCTGCGCACATGGATTCTGGGTCTACTGCTCATTGCCATTGTTGTTATGGCCTCGGTTTTCTCCCACTCCGGTTATGAAAGCAATCAACATGATTGGAAAGTGGCTGCCAAAGATTCTATCGAGCACAATACAAAAGAACTGACCAATCCCGATCTCCCTGCGAAGTTCAAACAGAGCATGAAGGAAGAGATAGCCCTCCAACAATACGCGTTGGATCATGATATGCCTCCTGTTCAGAATACCTTGTGGGGAGGCGTCCAAAGCGCGTCGGATCTCATTCAAATCGTCACCCTGTTTACAGTCATTATTGCGGGCGATATGGTAGCGGGAGAGTTTACATGGGGGACGATCAAGCTGCTGCTCATACGGCCGGCGACACGGGCCAAGATTCTTTTCTCCAAATATGCGGCGACACTGCTATTCGCAGCGGCACTATTAGTTGTATTGTTTCTTAGCGCAGTTATCATCAATGGAATTTTATACGGCTTCCAGAACATAGGCCTCCCGCACTTGAAAGTAAGCGCAGACGGCTCCGTGCATGAAAGCAGCATGCTGCTGTATGTGCTTGCGACTTACGGTTTTAAGCTGATCCAATTGATCATGGTCGTGACACTTGCTTTTATGATATCGACCGTATTTCGCAGCTCATCGCTGGCGATCGGGATCAGTATTTTCATCATGTTTGCGGGTCAAATCATGACCATGCTGCTCCTGCGTTACAGCTGGGGCAAATACTTCCTCTTTGCCAATACGGATCTGACCCAATATCTGGAGGGAAGACCGATGGCGGAAGGGATGACGATGGGCTTCTCCATCTGCGTGCTGATCTTCTACTTCTTGTTGTTTAACGTGTTATCTTGGGAAATATTCCGCAGACGCGATGTCGCGGCCTAAAAAGGAAAAAGCATAGCCGGACCGCCTATGGCAGCCTGGCTATGCTTTTCTTATATAATCCTGGATCGCCTCGGGCACTTCTTGCAGCGAATTCAGCTGGAGGAATGCTCCTTTGGGCGCGATGTCGATCTTGGCATTGTTATATTCCCAGTCCTGCGCGACGGGGATATGAATCGCATGAATGCCTGCGTGCAGAGCCGGAAGTACATCGGTTTTGACCGAATTGCCGATCATCCACGTGTGATGCCGATCCAGTCGCTGTTCTTGAAGCAGGGACTGCATAAACGATTTTGTCTTATGCAGAGTGACAAAGATCCGGTCGTCAAAGTAGGTATCCAGGCCGCAATCCCGAACCTTTTTCATCTGGATCGAAGCGTCCCCGCCCGTGTATAAAAACAGCTTGTGGCCCGCTTGCTGGAGCGATTCCAGCGTTTCGTTCATTTGCGGATAAGGCTCCACGGTGTATTCATAGACGGTATGACCAAGCTGCAGCAGCCAAGATTCTTCTTGCGGATTTGCCGGACGGTTGTAATGCTCCGCAAACCATTGATAAGTTTCAACGAACGATTTGGGAAAACGGTCCGGCATAAATCCGTGAATATGGACGCCGGCGAGATCGATTTCGAGTTGTTTCTGTTTAATGTCTTTCGGCGTTAACGCATGTCCGGAAAACCATGTCAGCATCAGGTCTACAAACTGATCGATGACGAAATCAAAATATTTGTTGCAGTGAACGAGCGTATCGTCAAGATCGAATAAAATCGTTTGTTCTCTCATCAGTATGTCTCCTGCATCAGCCAGAAATTAGGGATTTCCAGCCATTATACCATGACTTTTGAGATCATGCCTAATCAAATGCAGCGACTAACTGCCGATTACATCGCAACGGTATTCCCGCCAAATGCGCCGCCAGGTGCTGCAGCGGGCTTGTTTCCATTCTCAGGCTCGCCGCTCTGCGAAGCGTTAGCCGCTGTTTTTGTTTCCATCTTGCTATTGCCTTGGAACAGACCGCCTTCTTCAATGATGAATGACGCTGCGCTAATGTTCCCTTGCAGAGAACCTGTGGAAGTAATTGTCAGCTTGCCCTTGGTGATTACGTTACCTTGGACGCTTCCAGCGAGAACGACATCTCTTGCGGAGATATTGGATTTGACGCTTCCATGTTCGCCGACGATGACGTCTCCCATGCACTCGATATCGCCTGTAATGCTGCCTTCGATTCGAATGCTGGCTTCAGATTTAATACGGCCTTCGAACGAAGTTCCCTCCCCGATAAGGGTGTCGGTCGTATTCGGATTGATCGAAAGCTTCTTGCTTTTAAACATCGTTAATCATCCTTTCGCATCGATTTCAGATAAGGTTTGGGATCCGTGCTTTCTCCATTTTTGAGCACTTCATAATGCAGGTGGGGGCCAGTGCTTCGTCCGGTAGAGCCAACGAGACCGATCGTATTCCCTTTTTCTACGTTATCCCCTTTATTCACCAAGATTTTATTCAAATGCATGTACCAAGTGCGGAGGCCCTTGGAATGCTCGATGACGATGTTGTTGCCATGAAACTGGTCTGTACCGGTGCTGACGACCTTGCCGTCTGCAGTGGCGAAGACGGGATCATTCTCTTTGGCTCCAAAATCGATGCCCGAATGAAAGCTTGGGCGATATGTAAAAGGATCGGTGCGGTAGCCAAAGGTCGATGTGATGACCTTGGTTTTTGTTGGGAACAGGGTTGGCGTCACCCGCAGCTGCTGCTGTTTGACGGCTACCTTTTCCTTCGTTTCGGTAAAGCTTGTTTGCAGTTCTTTTACATCGCTATCCAATTCGGAGAGGGAGGCGAGCGTTTGTTCGCCGAGTTTCATAATATCTTCTTGAGAGACCGGATTCGGACTGCCGCCAATACCCGTTTGAGCGGATGAGGCGTCTCCATCCTTTGGACCATCTTGAATCGCAACTGGGTCTTTAGTAGGATTGGCGCTGCCATCGATCTGTGCGATCGATTTGATATCACTCTCTAATTTCTTCATTTCTTCAACCTTGGCTTTCATCTGTTCAGCTTGCTGGGACAGCTGGATCACTTCGTTCTGCAACTGCTCAATCGTTTGGTTTTTGCTCGTTAGCGTGGCACTCCATTGTTGATTCGCGCCATTCAGCTTGGTTTGAAGGTCGCTGGCCGTTTTCACGGTATGCGCATGCAGGGTGTAAATGGTGATAGAAATGAGCAGCAGCACAGAGAAACATGCAGCAGCTATATAAGCGAACAGATGGGGAATTCGAAATCTGACGACGGATTGATTGGCATCGGGTATGATGACCAGCGTCAGCTTTTTGGGTTTCCATTTGAGCTTCATAACGGCTATATAAATCTCCTGTCGTGGTTGATTTTGGTAATCTTCTTTGTAATCCATTCGTCACATTTCGATAAAAACCCTCTTGATATCTTGGCGGACACATGAAAATGAGACTTTAGTAGGAAGGATTCCTGTCGGAATAGATCGAATCTACTTAGCATAATAAGGTAATCGCAATGGAGGCGCTTATGAATAAGCTTGCAGGTATGGATATAGGTAACGACAGCATCAAGTTGGTGCTGGATGGTTCTAAAGAACCGCTGGTCATCCCGAATATCATCGCGCCCGGATACGAAAGGCATATTTTGCAGGAAGAGGATGCACCTTGGAAGGCGCTGGACGTGATGATCTACAGCCCGTCCCTTTCGCAAAGAAACCAGCGATATTTTGTCGGCCAGCTCGCTTTGGAGCATGAAGATAACCAGGAGCTCGAAGACACGGATAACAAAGCGGTTTCCGACCAATCTCTCATTGTTGCGTTAACGGCGCTGGCTTATCAAGGATTGATCAATCAAGCATCCGTCGGCGCAGGCGGTTACGGCACCACCGAAGAAGTGGAGTATGTGCTCGGAACCGGACTTCCCGTACGCGCATTTGCGAAATTCAATCAGCAATTCGAGCAAAGACTTCTTGGCGAACACGAGGTGACCTTCCTTTCCACGCCACAGCTTCATAATCGCAAGATCAAGGTCTCAATCCGGAAGGTCGCTGTTTCCATCGAAGGCGCAGCCGCATTGTTCCACCTTGCTACGCATGACAGCCTGATGGTCAAGGACGAAGAAATCTACAACGGCTGTATCGGCGTCTGCGAGATCGGTGCGCTCACGACGGATTTTCCGGTCATCAAACGGATGGCGATCGACAATCATTTCAGTCATGGCGAACAGATCGGCATCGCCACATACCTGGATGCGATCATCCGGGATGTGGAGGACGCCTATGGTTACGTCTTCCCGAGCCGGGCGAAGCTCGTACAGCGCGTTAAGAATCGGGAATTCACGATTCAATTGATCGGCGAAGGCCAAGTTGATATCCGGCCGATTGTCGACCAGCATTTCCGCCGGGCAGCCCTGCGCATGCTCGAGATGATCAAAAAGCGCTGGCGTAAATATCCCGACATCCAATGCTTCTATGTGATTGGCGGCGGCGCATCTGCGTTGAAACCGTATATCCAGGAAGCTGCCGGATCAATGAAGTTGCGATTCGCAGCTGACAGCGAATTCCTTAATATGTATGGCTATCTCAAAGTTGCCAAAAGTCGAATGAACCAGGCTGTGCCTATCTAACATGAACGTACCTGCTTAAACGGCGGGTACGTTTTTTTCTTTCAAACCGCAGGTCCTCCGGGAATTCGGGGATCTTTTCATTTACCTGCTTGCGACTGCTTCAATAAGCTCACCTCCATATAAGTTGTCATCGCCGTCAGAAATAGACAACAGCCGAAACAGATGCCGCAAGCCGTACCTATGACCGGCATATACTTGCCCATGGCCAATCCGATGCCGATGCATACGGCTGAGAAGAGCATCAGAATATTGCCAATCCACACCCACTGTTTGTAGGAAAATCGCACGCTCATTTTTGCCGCCTTCTGGGAAGGGGAGGCCCTCATACTCGCTACGTCGCTCGATTGTGGTACGGCAGGCGGGTGCTTCCGATGACGCATCATCGCAGCTGCGATCATTACGGCTATGACCATTGGCTGATAAAAAATGACAATTACGGGGGTGCTGAAATTGGCGAATGTGTTCAGCTCCGTTGTGCTTTTGAATGAAAGAATCGTCGTCAACGCCAGGAAAAGGGCAACCGGCTTATTGATCGTCGGATAGTCGTGTTCACGGATGATAGAGCTAATGCCTATGAGCAGCGCCAAGTAAAGGGCAACCATTTTACAAGCAAAGGTCGGAAGCCATATCGTTAGCATAATGAGATCGAGCCGGTCCAGAAAGTCGGTGACATGGATCATTTGCACCAGATTGTAAGTCGGATATAAAAAGTTGCCCGGCATCTTCGGACCCAGCACGATCAGGATAAGAAATAGGATGAGCGTCATTAAAAAAATGCCAAGCAATCCCCCGTGTCTGATCGAGGAGCGGATCTGATTGGTATTGCAAATCGTGTGAAGAAAAGCACCCAGAAAGAAAACATCACCGGTTCCCCCGATGGCCAGGAAATTGCTGGAGCTTACATGCTGGTAGGAGGTCGTCAGCACCGGCGATATGAGCTGAAGGGAGAATTCGTTCGACAGCAGCAGCGGCATCAATAAAACCGTGACGACGAAAAGCGGATAAAAGATATCGTTGACGCGAGCGATCACCTCTACGCTGGTTCGGCCGAAATAGATCAACAACAGACAGGGCAGCATGATCAAGATTTCTAACGGCGTGTTATGCAGTAATAAAGTGCCGGTGAATCTGGCAACCGAAGCAAGGTCGCCCAAGACAATTAGCCATATATGAAAAACGATAAGCAGATTGACCAAGGTTCCGCCCCATCTGCCGAGCAGGAGCATGGATATTTCGAAAATGTGCATTTGAGGATACAGGCTCGACAAATACGCGAAAAAGCCGGCAACGATAAAGATATATAAAATAGAGAGTAAATAGCTGACCCAGGCATCCGTTTCGCTGATTCGTATCAACACATTTTGCAAGGTCAATATGCCGCCGCTGGTGACGACGGAAGAGACCAGCCAAGAGAATTGCCGTTGATTAATGATTTGTTTATGATCCAAACAGGAGAACACCTCCTTCCGTGCGCTGAAAATAGGTGAGTCCGCGAAGCGGGGTCATATGCCGATCAGCTTGCTAATCCACGGGGATACCGTATGAATAAAAAAACGTGACGGCATCGGAATTTTTATGTGTAACATTTTGGTTATCAGCAGCGTGAATGTAAGGAATGTAACGATCCCATACGTAGCTTTGACCCTTGTTTTTTGTTCGTTCAGCTTTTTTCTGTCGATTAGCAGACTTGCTAGCAGGATGGGAAAAAAGCAGAGCAGGAAAAATGGATTCACTGATGCATCGCTTCCTTCACGATATTTTGGTTGATCAGACCTGTCTCTACGATGGATGTTTCGACCGAGATCCGAAATTCCGCTTTTTTAAATATCTTCGGCCAATTCTCCTCCAAACCATGCTTCCAAGCATAAGGATACTTCCGCCAAACGAGGAGACCCAGCTGAGCAGAATCCGTGTCTTCCTTTTGCATTTGCTTAACTGTAGCTTGAATGGACTTCTTAATTTGCTCCGCGAATTTACGTTCTACCTTATGTAGAGTCTTGGATTCGTTCAGATCTTGTCCGGAATTATCCTCTCGAACAATCCCGAATGCGTCCAGGGTGACCTGAAAGGTGACTTGATCACCACTCACTTGGGGCTGAATGGAGGAGCGGCCGCCCGTTACGAGTATAGACATGACCTTCCCATTATCCATTGGAAAAGTGAGGGTATGCTCCTTGACGTTATTTCGAAGCCATAAGAGTCCATTCGCTTCCTGATTCTTATAAATTCCGACCATTTGCGTGCCCTTGAACTGGCCATAGCCGGCTAGCTGAATTTCTTGCGAGGGCTTCTTGGCCGATTGGCTTTCCGCTTTTTCGAGATAGGTCATAATGGGATCGCTGTTAAAACTAAGGGCGATGCCGATATCCTTTGTTGTAGTAGGGATCGATTGCCGGGATTTGGTTAATTCCCGAATGACTTCTGCCGGAAAGCGCTCAAACTTGGGTTCAGCATTGAGCAGCTCATAGCCATTGCCTTTGGTCACAATCAGATAACAGGTCAACCGGCTATCCGGCGTGCGGGGGACCGCATCGAAAAGATTATGGATTCCCGCTTTAGCCAACTTCTCGCCTATGACGATGGTTCGTCGATGTGAAAGTAACATTTTGCGGGACATTCGCTTTTGCAGCTTGCTGGACGCTTCGCGAATCGTAGTCCCTGTCTCGGCATCGATGTAGTAACTTTTGCCCCCGCCCGTGCCGCCCCCGCCACCGGTTGCTCCGCCCATGGAGCCGGGAAGGGGAAACAAATAGGCAACACGATACTTGCCGTCCTCCTCCAAATCCACGGATGAAGTGAGTACGAAAGCCATATCGTTGGTTTCTACACGATCCCAGCAGCCCGTCAGGAGAGTCATCCATATGCAGAGAGTCATCAGTTGAGGAACTCTCCGCTTAAGATTTCCCATTCTGCTTGCCCTCCTCGCTTGCCTTATGCTCATGTTGAATTTGGCTGCCATCTATGCCTCCATCTCTCATGATTTGCTCGGGCAGTTTACTGTCCATTCGTTGAGCATCCTGTAAAGCCATAAATTCCGGACGCTTCTCCATTTTCCACCAAGGGGCGCGAATGAGCGTATCTTTCAAGTCACCGGTAGATAAAGGCCCTAATGGAGATAAATAAGGGACTCCAAAAGAACGCAGATTGGCCAAATGGCCGAGTAAAAGCATTAACGAAATGAAGATGCCGTAGAAGCCGAAAAGAGCGCCCGCAATGAGAATGGGAAATCGCAGCATTCTTATGGCAATAGCGCCGTTGTAGCGCGGGATCGTGAAAGAAGCGATTCCCGTTATGGAGACGACAATGACCATAGGCGCCGAAACAATGCCGGCCTGAACGGCAGCTTGCCCGACAACGAGGGCCCCTAGAATGCTGACGGCGGAGCCGACGGCTTTAGGCAGCCGGATGCCGGCTTCACGAAGGGCCTCGAACGTGATCTCCATAATGAAGGCTTCGACGACAGCAGGGAAGGGAATGGCTTCCCGCGCGGCGGCCACACTAAGCATGAGTGTTGTTGGCAGAAGATCTTGATGGTAAGTCGTAATCGCAACGTACAAGGCCGGTGTCGTCAGTGAAAGGAACAGGAAAACATATCGCAGCAAGCGCAACAGCGTAGAAATCTGAAAACGTTCATAATAATCCTCGCTTGCTTGCATGATTTGCATAAATACAAACGGTACGACCAGCACAAAAGGCGTGCCGTCGACGATGATGGCTACGCGTCCTTGCAGCAGCGCTGAAGCGATGACGTCTGGCCGCTCCGTATACTGGACCTGCGGAAAAGGCGAATAGGCGTCGTCTTGAATTAATTCTTCGATCGTGCCGGATTCAAGAATGGCATCGATATGAATAAGCTCCAGCCGCTTGACCACCTCCTCGACGAGCGAGGGCATCGCCAGATCATCCATGTAGCACACGACCAGACTCGTGTTGCTTTCCTTGCCGATGCTCATCGATTTCATCTTTAACCTAGGCGTCTTTAGCTTGCGGCGGATCATCGACGTGTTCGTGCGAAGGCTCTCTACGAACCCTTCCTTCGGTCCGCGTACGACGGTTTCCGTCTCCGGCTCCCCGACGGAGCGTTTCTCCGTACCGCGAATGCCCAAGAGTACGGCCTTCGCATTGCCCTCGACCAGGAGCGCTGTGTCGCCGCTCAGCACGGAAACGAGAAGGTCACCGTAATTGTCGGAGACTTGGGTTTGCGATACAGGGAGAATCGAGCCGACGATACGTTCAATAGCGGTTTCACCGCCTCCGAGCAGCATGAGCGATTTCATCGTGTCGTTCAATAGCTCTGTATTGGCGAGCCCGTCCACGAATAAAAGCAGGGCGGGAATCTTCGGTTCGATCTCGAATTCCCGAACGACGACATCTGAGCAGTCATAAAACATCTCCTTAATGAAGGAATGATTGTCATCCAGGAGAAGGGAAAGCTTGGTTTGCTTCAGCTCTTCGATGAAGTGGTAATCAAGAGAATCGGTGAGCTCATCCATACCACCAGCGCCTTTTGACTGGTCGGGTTGTCGCCTGCGCAGGATACGTTTCATTAATTCTTTGGACGCGTTGCTCATGATGGTTGCACCTCCTGCCCAAATGAAAATAATGAAATCATAGGAATCCGCTATTATATTCTGCTTAATGACAGGATTTTATTACGAAAGTTGGAAAGTTTTGCTCAATCGTTATGGAAAGTGGCTCAGGGTATACTTGCGCATCTCTTGGCAGAAGCTACTAACACTTACCACATACCACTTGCAAATACGGTCAATGTGCCAGAGGAGATGAAGCCGTTTGTGGATCGTGATTGTGCTGCTGCTATTCATATTTCAGACAGCAACCATTCTGATCGGTGAGTACCGACGACCTGCGAAAACGGTTGCCTGGCTGCTTGTCATGTTTATTTTTCCAGTAATCGGATTCATCATGTATTACTTTTTGGCAAAAGAATATTCGCAGCGTAAAATGGTGCGCCGCAAGGGACCGCGCAAAATAGCGGAAAGACAGCATCAGCTGATGAACCATGTAGCTATGTTAGACCGTTCGGAGCATTCCAGCTTTTACGAATTGTATGAGGAGCCGCGGCTGTGCGGGCTACTGCTTAACATTCCGGGGTCGCCCATTACGCCGAACAATCAAGTTGAGGTATTGACGAATGCGGAAGCGACATATGCATCCATGCTTGAATCCATCAAACAAGCCAAGAAACATATCCATTTTGAGTTCTATACGATTCGGCACGATGCGACGGGGAAGACTTTTCAAGAAGCTTTGATCCGTAAGGCGAATGAGGGGGTTAAAGTTAGGGTTATTTATGACGGGATCGGGAGCTATAGCCTCTCCGGCGACTATATCCAAAAGTTGAAGCAGGCAGGTATCGAGGTCCATCCCTTTCTGCCGCCGCTGATTGCATTCTTCGATAAACGCATGAATTATCGCAATCATCGTAAAATCGTTGTTGTGGACGGAGCCGTAGGCTTTCTTGGCGGCATCAATATCGGGGATGAGTACTTGGGAGCTGATCCTAAGCTCGGTTTTTGGCGGGACACTCATTTGAAGTTGAACGGGGATGCTGTTTATTATTTGCAGCAGACGTTTCTGACCGACTGGCTGTTTGTCAGCGGGAATCGGATAAGCGAGGATACGCTCTTTCCGGAGCATGCTTACCCTGCAGCTTCTCTTGTTCAGGTGATTTCAAGCGGTCCCGATGCGCACTGGGATGCTATACAGGAGATGTTTTTTGCTGGAATTGTAGCGGCCAAGAAGCGGGTTTTCTTGACAACCCCTTATTTCATACCGGATCCAAGCATCACGATGGCGCTCAAAACGGCCGTGGTTAGCGGTGTGGATGTGTGCATGATTCTTCCTTACAAAGCGGATTCACGCATCGTGCAGTATGCAACAAGGTCTTATTTATTGGAGCTCATGCAGGCGGGAGTACGTATCTTCTTGTACCGAAAAGGTTTTATGCATGCCAAAGTGATGATCATCGATCATCTTATGGCAACGGTTGGCACAGCGAATATGGATATGCGGAGCTTCTTCAGCAATTTTGAGCTGAATGCGGTGATGTTCAATAAGGACGTCATCGAGCGATTAGAATTTGATTTTCTACAAGATTTAAAAGAATGCGAGGAATTAAAGCTGGCTGAGTTTGAGAAGCGGTCCCGTTTGGAAAAAGCGAAAGAGATTATTGCCCGGATGCTGTCCCCATTGTTCTAGTTCGCGTTGCGTGCGGCTACAATCTCTCCAGGATGGCGTCCAAATTTTGCTGAGGGACCGTCTCGATGAGATCTCCCATTCGCCGAACTCTGTCGATTATCGTATTTAAATTAAATTCGCGAGGACTTGGATGCAGCTCGACCTCTTTCCATAACAGGGGAGTGGAGACGGAGGCATCCTTTTTGGCGCGTGGCGTGTAGGGGGCCGAAAGCGTTTTGCCGTACCAGTGCTGGAGATAATCGACGTAAATTTTGTCTCCGCGGTTTTTCTTGAACCTCTCGATGGTGAAGAGATTGGGATATTTCTTTACGACAAAAGCTCCCACAAAATGACCGATTTTTCTTAATTGCTCAAATGTATATCCATGTCGAATCGGAATGTAAATTTGGACGCCCGTTGCGCCTGACGTCTTGGCAATGGATTGAATGCGCAAAGCATCCAGCACTTCACCGATAATATGCGCAGCTTCCATAATGCGCGGCTCTTCTTCCAAGGATGGATCGATATCGATGACCCATTCTGCAGGAAGTGTCTCGCCAATCCGATGAAAAGAAGGATGGAACTCCAGACAAGCCAGGTTGCCGAGCCAAACAAGAGTGGATAAAGAGTCCATGTTTATATAATTAATGCCGTCCAGAGGCGCCAGCTTAACGAAAGGAGGAGTGGGCTCCGGGGCGTTTTTTTGATAAAACGACTTGTCGTTGTAGCCATGCGGGAAGCGAATGGTCGTCAAGTGGCGGTCTCGACAATATCGCAGCAAATAAGGGGAAAGCTCTGTCAGTTTGGCCAGATAATCGGCCTTGGTAATACCGGCTTCCGGCCACAATGGCTTGCCGGGGTTCGTAATCGTCAGCTCATTTCCTTCTACGATAAGTGTTCCTTTGGTTGTAACCGCCATCGTACCGACTCCTCCTAATTTGCCCGTTTCCCCTGATTATTCCCTGGCGGAGGAGATCTCAAACACGGAAGGACGAGTGAAAAATAGGGGTTGACAGAATAGGTGAATAGGGAGCATAATAATAAAAGTTAATAACAAATAGTTAGTAACAACTAAATTAAAAGTTAATATGAATTTATTATTAAATTTCATATTTACTATCTTATGGTTGAAAAAACCAAAATAGAAAGTGGAGGAATGGAAGATGGGTAAAGAATTTTTGGCTGCAGTGAAAGAAAGACGCACATATTATGGTTTGAGCAAGGAAACAGTCGTTTCGAATGAGCGCATTCAAGAGATCGTTAACGAAGCGGTGAAGCATGTACCTTCCTCATTCAATTCACAAAGCGCACGCGTTGTCGTCCTATTNAATTCACAAAGCGCACGCGTTGTCGTCCTATTCGGCGAACAATCAGATAAATTGTGGAACATCACCAAAGAAACATTGAGAAAAATCGTTCCTGCGGACAGCTTTGCGCCAACGGAAGAGCGAGTGAACGGTTTCAGCAGCGGCTCCGGCACTGTGTTGTTCTTCGAAGATCAAAACGTGGTTGAAGGTTTGCAAAAGCAATTTGCAGCCTACGCAGACAACTTCCCGATCTGGTCCAACCAATCTTCGGGTATGCTGCAATTCGTGATTTGGACGGCTCTGGAGCAAGAAGGTCTGGGCGCTTCCCTTCAACATTACAATCCACTGATTGACGAAGAAGTGAAAGCGACTTGGAATCTGCCAAGCGAGTGGAAACTGATTGCACAAATGCCATTTGGTAAACCAACTTTTGAGCCGGGCACGAAAGAATTTAGCCCGCTTGAAGACCGTGTGAAGTTTTTCGCGTAAGCATTGAACATGAAGAGGGCTATCCCATAGGTCGAAAGACTCGGGGATGGCGCTTTATTGTGTATAATCCGCTGGTTCTGGCTTCATCGTTGGAACGACGGTTCTCTAATAAAGACCCGCGGGACGCAATATCGGGAGCTAATCGCCTAGTCCTTTTGGCTCGCTCTTCCGCAGATTCGATTTCACATCATGCAACCTTCGGTCACTTTCAAAGAAATGAGGGGTAACCTTCGGGTTACCCGCTTGACAAAGAACAAAGGTCGTTATTAGTGAACAAGTTTGACGCTAAATTTCGGAGAAATAGCCATTTCGGGGCTCGAAAGAACAAAAGTCCATAAACAACGAACAATCGTCGCTAATTATGGAATTTTATTCGTTCGAAGCCTGATTGGTGGTCATTTACCCACCAAATGCGTCAAAATGTTCTCTATTTAGAGACCTTGGTTCTTTAAAATAGAAAAACATCCACATTGGCTATTAGATAAGCATATCCAATGTGGATGTTTTGCTTGACTTAACCCTTATAATTGCTTTCTTCAGGAATTGTTCGGTCCAACCCTTGATGGAATCACGAAAGAGAACCGGGTGGCAGATAAAATGGAGGCATATTGATCCAACCGCGTTTGCGCATTAATTGTTTCAATCTTGCCGCAAAAGCTAATTTCTCACCTTGGAATTGAATAAACAATAAACCGACGTCTGTGCGTATAGACTGTGTAGCTACGCTGGCAGCCTGCAAGATCAAACTGGCGATTTTTAGAGATAACTCGTTGGCTAGCACGTTGTCCGTTAATTTTACGCCGAGAGGAATGCTGTTAGGATCCGATGTTGGCATATCTTCTGGGGCATTAGGTAAGGTAAGTCCTTGTTCAAGCATGAATTGTTGAAGCCGTTCCCTTTGGCTGGCGCCGAGTTTCGAATCTTCTTCAAGTATAAATTTCAGTTCATGATCGGAAGTGGTGCTGATTCCAGCTTGAACGGTTACTTTCGCCAATTCCAAGCCGGCCATATAAAGCCAGCATCCCATTACTTCTCCGACATGAAGCGGCTGGTTTTCATCTTGATCTGTCATTGATTTAATGATATCCATTGCTGTTTCTAGTACATTTACCATTTGCTGTCCTCCTTTTCTTGAAATACCAGTTATATTGTTTGCAAAGGAACATTGTTTATTCACTGGCTTCCTGCCGGTACGCAGCAATGAAAAAAGAGACTGCCACTGAGGACAGTCTCTACTTTGTTTTTCATTCTCTTACTTGATGACACGGCGCGCTGTGATGTAGTGAGAATTCCAATACGAATTAAGCGGAGAAATTCTAACACCGCCTGCACCGTAAGTGTTCAACATTTTGTTGTTTCCGAGGTAGACGCCAACGTGACCTACGCCGGGACGACCAGGAACGGAGAAGAACAGGAGATCGCCTTTTTTCAAGTTATTCTTCGAAACATAAGTACCTACCTTTGATTGCTGCGCTGCTGTCCGAGGCAGGTTAATGCCGTATTTACCATAAATAAATTTCGTAAGCGTCGAGCAGTCAAATGTCCGAGTTTGTCCGACTTGGGAACCGAACTTATAAGGTGTACCCATATATCTTTCACCTAAAGAAATAATTTGATTAGCTTTTGTCGATGCGGACACCGTAGCAGCCTGTGTAGGCTGGGGACTACTGATTACCCCTCCTGAGATGGCGATGGTTGCTCCGATAGTCATGATTGCCAAACGCTTGCCCCATGTATGTTGTAATTTCATAGTAGTTTCCCTCCTAGTATTGTGTGTGGCTTTGTTGCCTGAACACAGTATAGCAGACATAAAGTCTCCTATTATTTGCTATAGGAAAGGGAAACCGTTGGCTTGCAAGGAGGCAGCCCGCTTTATTAGAAAACGATGAGAATGTTCTTTTGAAATTATTATTGACAAGCATTTGGTGCTTAATGTGGTGCATGCGTAAGGTTCATTTTATTTTGCCTTTTGCTTTCTGCCTAATGAATGAAGAGTGAGCTCAAGGCTGCGATCAGCCTTATTGTCCGATCTTATTGGTCCCCAGGCGCTCATGTTACTTATCCAGTAAGCCACCATAAAAATAGTAAAATAGATAAAGACATCGTAGGTATAGAGCCAATTTTTTGGATTATAAAAACGCATCTGAGTGAAGATGGGTTCAACGATATAAGCTGAAAATCCTCCCATAAGAATCCCCTTTAAAAACGGATTCATGTTAGGTTTCCATTGAAGAGCAAACATAACGCCTACCGGAAGCATAGAATATTGAAAGGGAAGAAGAGTAAAACCCGAATTAGGAATAAATTTTATCGGGTATGACCATATCCCCAAGGCTATTGCAAATTTGTCGATTAAAATGCCCAATATAATGGAGGAAAGCCCGGCCAAAAAAAATCTTGCCGTGCTTTCTCTCTTTCTATATATAATCCAAACTATCCATGGAAGTATAAATAAAGCAATCCCAAGCCACCATCTCCAAGTAAATAGAAATGAGTTCATGATTGCATCATTGATTAGTGTGTTTGCTTCAACCATTTTTTGACTAGCTTCGTCTACTCGCTGAATACCTTCTTCGATTGTCATGATGAAAAGCTCCCTTAGTCTATTGTTGAAACCCCGATTCCTATGCAGTTAGTTTATCCTGTCTCCAATAATTCATTCTTGAAGCCTGAGCGTAGAGATTCACTGCTCCAAGGCTTTTTTTATGTTTTTTTTACACCTAGAGCAAGATTTATTTACCCCCTTTTTACACCGAACCGTATTAAGATTTCATTGTACCGGTGAGGAGGTAGTTTCATGATGATCATTGGAATCATTGCGTTTGTCCTGATTTTGTACCTTGGATATGTTTTAGTAAAGCCAGAAAAATTTTAAAGATGAGACAATTGCTTCATTGAATGAGGAGGATATCATAACATGGGCATGGGATTCGTACAGGTAGCCATAACGCTGATTATCATCATGTTATTGGTTAAGCCGGCGGGGAGCTATCTGGTAAAAGTATTTGATTATAAAAAGACAGGTTTGGACCGCGTTTTCGGCCCGTTTGAGCGAGTAACCTATCGAGTCATGGGCGTTCGCGAAGAGGAATCAATGGGTTGGAAAGCATATTTGGGCGCAATGCTTCTTTCAAATTTCATTATGCTGATTCTTATGTATCTTGTCCTGCGGTTGCAAAAATATTTGCCGTTAAATCCGGATAGAATTGACAATATGCCGACAGCACAAGCGTTTAATACGGCAGTATCTTTTATTACCAATACCAACTGGCAGTCTTATAGCGGAGAAAATGCTCTCTCGTATTTGTCGCAATTGCTTGCGATTACGTTCCCGATGTTCACATCGGCGGCAACCGGTTTTGCAGTGGCGATCGCTTTCATCCGCGGGTTAATTGGTCGTCAAGATAATCTCGGCAACTTTTATGTAGATTTAGTTCGTTCGATTACACGTATATTCTTACCGCTTAGCTTCATTGTCGCATTGTTCTTGGTGTTCCAAGGCGTACCGCAAACACTGCAAGGTGCAGTAGATGCTACCACGCTGGAAGGGGCCAAACAAACAATTACCAGAGGTTTGGTGGCATCGCTTGAATCTATCAAGCATATCGGAACGAATGGAGGCGGGTGGTTCGGTACAAACGCGGCGCATCCTTTTGAAAATCCAACTCCGCTAACCAACTTGGTACACATCGTCTGTATGATGCTGCTGCCGACCGCGCTCGTCTATGCTTTTGGACTGATGATCCGAAATAAAAAGCAAGGCTGGGCCGTATTCGCGGCCATGGGTTTCATATTTCTAGTCATGCTGACAACAGTTTTTGTATCTGAGTATCGTGGAGTTTCTGCTATGGATTCGATGGGCGTTCATGGAAATATGGAAGGCAAAGAAGTCCGGTTCGGACTGTCCGAATCCTCGTTATTCACAGCGGTGACCACAGCCGCGACAACAGGTTCTGTAAACAATATGCATGAATCGTTAACACCAATGGGTGGCTTTGTAGCCCTTGCGGAAATGATGCTCAATAACGTTTTTGGCGGAAAAGGCGTAGGGCTGCTGAATGGTTTATTGTATCTCATTTTATCCATTTTCATATGCGGTTTGATGGTAGGACGTACGCCGGAATTTCTCGGTAAAAAGATTGAAGGTAAGGAAGTAAAATTAGCCTCAATCGCGCTTCTTGTCCACCCATTAATCATTCTTGCGCCGACGGCTTTGGCACTAATGCGCCCAGAATCGATCGCTTCAATTTCTAATCCAGGCATGCATGGTCTTTCTGAAGTACTATACGCCTTTACATCTGGCGCAGCTAACAACGGTTCTGCATTTGCCGGACTGAACGCAAATACGAATTTTTACAATGTTGGCATAGGACTTGTCATGTTGTTTGGGCGGTATGTTTCCATGATTGCGATGCTTGCGATCGCAGGATCTCTTGCAACAAAGCGAGTTGTTCCGGTAACTACAGGGACTCTGCGGACGAATACCCCTTTATTTACGGGGATTTTAATCATGATCATTCTCGTAATCGGGGCGCTCACTTTCTTCCCTGCACTCGCATTGGGACCAATTGCTGAACATTTGGCAATGCCGCATTAAGAGAAAATTGGGGCCCCCGCAAAGTAACTGGAATAAGCTTGGAAGGCATTCTTCACTTTGTGGGGTTAGTTTAGGAGGATCTATATGGCTATTGAACGTAAGAAAACATTGACGAAGGAAATCGTATCACAAGCAAGCATCGATGCCTTTAAAAAGTTAAACCCGGCGATCATGATTAAAAACCCGGTTATGTTTATTGTCGAAGTAGGTACACTCATCACCTTATTGTTATCTTTCAAGCCGGATCTCTTTGTTGCTACAAATGTAGATCGTGGCTATAATATCGCTGTATTTTTCATCCTGTTGTTCACAGTATTATTTGCAAACTTTGCTGAAGCGCTGGCCGAAGGTCGGGGCAAAGCACAGGCGGATACACTAAGGAAAACCAAATCCGAAACGATGGCAAAGCTTGTTCAAAAAGACGGATCCTACAAGCAAGTTTCTTCTACGCAGTTGAAAAAAGGGGATATTGTCCGTGTGGATGCCGGCGAAATAATCCCTACGGATGGAGAAATCATTGAAGGACTTGCATCCATCGACGAATCGGCGATAACCGGTGAATCCGCCCCAGTCATTAAGGAAGCAGGCGGTGATTTTTCCTCGGTTACTGGAGGAACACGCGTGGCCTCCGACTACATTGTCGTGAAGGTGATGACCGACCCCGGCGAATCGTTCCTGGATCGTATGATTTCACTTGTTGAAGGAGCCAAACGGCAAAAAACGCCGAACGAGATCGCCTTAACAACATTGCTTGCCGTATTAACGCTTATTTTTCTTATTGTTATCATCACAATGGTTCCAATGGCACAGTATCTGAATGTACATCTTGATTTAGCCACTTTAATCGCCCTGCTGGTTTGTTTGATACCGACTACGATCGGCGGGTTGCTTTCTGCAATCGGGATTGCGGGTATGGATCGCGTAACACAATTTAACGTACTGGCCATGTCCGGTAAAGCTGTAGAAGCTGCAGGTGACATTGACACGCTCATCTTGGATAAGACAGGTACGATTACGTATGGAAACAGGATGGCATCCGAGTTCCTTCCTGTTAAAGGCGTATCAACCAAAGAAATGACTTTTGCAGCGCTCAAAGCTTCCGTTATGGATGAAACGCCGGAAGGTCGTTCTGTCGTAGAACTAGCGGGAAAGCTCGGGGAGGCGTGGGCTGAAAGTGAGTATAAAGATGCTGATGTCGTTGAATTTACGGCTGAAACTCGAATGTCCGGTTTGAACTTATCGAATGGCATACAAATCCGTAAAGGTGCAGTTGATGCGATAAAGAAACATATTTTATCAAAAGGCGGCACCACGCCAAGCGACTTGGATGAGATCGCAAACCGGATTGCGAAAGCCGGAGGAACGCCGCTCGCCGTAGCTATTAACGAACGCATTTATGGTGTCATTTACTTGAAAGATACGGTAAAGCCAGGACTGAAAGAAAGATTCGCAGAGCTGAGAGCGATGGGGATCAAAACGATTATGTGTACAGGCGACAATCCGCTTACGGCGGCTACGATTGCGCTAGAGGCGGGTGTGGACGATTTCATTGCCGAAGCGAAGCCTGAGGATAAAATCGCCGCGATTAAAAAAGAGCAGCAGGAAGGCAAGCTGGTCGCGATGACCGGCGACGGTACGAACGATGCCCCGGCTTTGGCTCAAGCGGATGTCGGGTTAGCCATGAACTCGGGGACAATGGCTGCCAAAGAGGCTGCCAATATGATCGATTTGGACTCTGATCCGACGAAATTGCTATCTGTCGTTTCCATTGGGAAGCAGTTGCTGATCACGCGCGGGGCCTTGACCACATTCTCTATTGCCAATGATATCGCCAAATATTTTGCGATTATACCAGCCATGTTCATTTTGGCGATGCCCCAGCTTCAAGCGCTAAATATCATGCATTTAGCTTCGCCGCAGTCTGCGATTCTTTCTGCATTGATCTTCAATGCGATCATTATCCCGCTGCTTATACCGATAGCCATGAAAGGCGTGAAATATCGTGCCGTGTCAGCCGATAGGCTGCTTACGCGAAACGTTCTCATTTATGGGTTCGGTGGCGTTATTGTTCCGTTTATAGGCATCAAACTTATTGATCTCGTGCTTTTTGGCCTTCACATCGCTTAAAAAGAGTAGTTAGGAGAATGAAAATATGAAAATGATACTGACCGCTATCCGTGTATCCGTAGTGCTGATGCTGCTCTGCGGACTGATTTATCCTCTGGTTACAACCTGGGCTGCTCAAGCTATTTTTCCTAAGCAAGCTGACGGAAGTTTGATTGAGTCGGGCGGCCAAATTATCGGTTCGGAATTATTGGCTCAAAGCGTCCAGTCGCCAAAGCTTTTTCATCCCAGAGCATCGAATGCCAAGTATGATCCTACCGCTTCAGCCGGTTCCAATATGGCAGTCGCTTCCGAGGATTATGTGAAAGGGATTGCTGATCAAGTCGACGAAATCAAGAAGGATAATCCGGATTTGAAGGACATTCCCGCCGATTTGGTCACGAGCTCCGGCTCCGGCTTTGATCCGGACTTGTCTCCGGAAGCGGCCAAAGCGCAAGTTACGAGAATCAGCCGGGAAACGGGAATTAGTGAGCAGCAAATAAATCAAATCATTGAAGCTCATACGAAAGGCCGGCAGCTTGGTGTATTCGGTGAGCCCCGAGTGAACGTGACCGAATTAAACATCGAGTTGATGAAGCAAGTGAAGCTGTGATCACACGGCCGCTCCCGAGCAAGTGGGAGTGGCTTTCTCCGTTGTCATTCAACTTTTAATAAAGGGGGAAATGAGCTTTGGAAAGTTTTAAAAGGAAGACGCCAGAGGAGATCTTGCACTCTATTTCCAAGCTCCACCGTGGGACTTTGAAAATCTATATCGGTCCGGTGAGCGGTTCCGGCAAGACGTATCATATGCTGCGGGAAGGGCACGCCTTGAGGCAGCATGGAATCGATGTCGTGATCTGCGCTGTTTCAACGCTTCAAAGACCCGAGACCGTCGAACAATTGGGGGATTTGGAGAGAGTCCCTAGTATTCATTGGTCGAAAGACGGCGTTGAATTCAAAGATTTAAATTTGGACGCGTTAGTAGAGAGGAATCCTGAAGTCGTTCTCGTTGATGGGCTGGCCCATCGAAATCGGGAGGACGCCCGTTTCCCGACACGGATAGAGGATATCAAGTTTTTACTTTCTCATGCGATTAGTGTGATAACGACGGTTAATGTGTACGAATTGGAAGGTTACACAGAACTGGCTCAAAAATTAACGGGGATCGAAGTTGAGCACACCGTTCCTGTCGATACGCTGGAGTTGGCCGATGAGGTGAGACTGATCGACGTGACCCCGGAAACGATATTAAACCGGCTTGCCGAAGGGCATCTGAAAGTAAACAAAGATGCTTCGGTCTTCAAGCGCGGCAATTTAGGAGTTTTGCGTGAGCTGGCTCTTCGATTAGTTGCCGAGGATGTCAATGAGTCTTTGAAAGAGCACCGTGAAGAAATGGGACTCGTGGGCCCATCCGGAGCCGCAGAAAGAATTCTTGTATCTACACAATACCACTGGAATGGCTCGATTTATGTTCGGAGAGGCCAGCAAATTGCCAAACGACTCAATGGAGATCTTGTCGTGGTCACCTTCCGTAATTTTAAGAAACCATTATCGAAAGAAGCGATAACATTCCGCAGGAGCATGATTAAACTTGTAGAGAAAGTAGGGGGCGAGTTTGAAGAGTTGCCCTTCCAGAAGCGCCGATGCATTCCAAAAACAATCGTCCAATATGCGATCAGTCATCATGTTACACGTATCGTCATGGGGCATACCAAACATACGAGATGGCAAGAATTTTGGCAGGGCTCGATTGTGAACGATCTTTTGAAAATCACCAAAAATATTGATGTATTTCTGGTAGCCGATCGGGCTGAACATGAGGGCGAACGGATTCTTCCCGCTAAAATTGTGTCCGCCAAAGAACAGCAGAGATATCGGCGATTGAGCGAGCAAGAAGTGGCGGAAAAAATCGGTAAAATCAAGCGTGGCAAATTTAAAGTGTATATAGGAGCCGCACCCGGCGTAGGGAAAACTTATATGATGCTGCGAGAAGGAAATGACCATCTGAAAAAAGGCATCGATGTCCAAATTGGCCTATTGGAAACGCACAATCGCCAGGAGACAATAGCCCAGATGGGGAGCTTGAAAGTCATTCCGCGTCAAAACATTGTGTACCACGGCGTTCTACTTGAGGAGATGGATACCGAAGCGATTATCCGGAATTGCCCAGAAGTTGTGTTGGTAGATGAGCTTGCCCATACCAATGTCCCCGGGAGCAGAAATAAAAAAAGATATGAAGATGTGTTAGAGATTCTGGACGCGGGAATATCCGTGATTTCAACAGTGAATGTCCAGCATTTGGAGAGCTTGAATGATGCTGTAGAACAAATAACCGGGATACGAGTTAGAGAAACAGTGCCGGATAATATCCTCCAAATGGCGGATGAAGTTCAGTTAATTGACGTCGCTCCGGAAGCCTTGCAGCAGCGGATGCGGGAGGGTAAAATTTATGCCATGGCCAAGGTCGATCAAGCGTTAAGTCACTTTTTTAAAACGGGCAACCTCATTGCCTTGCGTGAACTTGCCCTTCGTGAAATTGCCGATGATGTCGATGAGAGGTTGGAGTCATTGGAACGAAAAAGCTCGCTCCGAGGTCCGTGGAGAAGAAAAGAAGTCATCTATGTATGTGTGAACCGTACACCGCATGCGGAACGATTAATTCGACGCGGCTTCCGAACCGCCTACAGGTTAAAAGCCGCTTGGTATGTCAATTATGTACATGTCGGGGAGACGCTTCCTGACGAACTAAAGCAAAGACTCGAAGCTATGGAAAGGTTAACGGTCAGATTAGGTGGAAAATTTATTGTTCATAGGTGTCAAAATCCCAAGCAAATCGCAGACGTCTTGTCATCGAAAGCGGATGAGGTAGAAACCACACAGCTGGTTATCGGTCAATCTAAACTTTCTTTCTGGGAAGAGTTATGGAAAGGTTCTGTAGTCAAACGGCTAATTCGTCATTCTAGGCATATGGATATTTTAATTGTAGCGGATTTTGATCCCAATATCGCATTATAATGGATTTAAATACAAGCGTTTATTCAGGATGTGACTAGAATGGTTTCATCGCGTAAAGATAGAGGGAAATTAACTTTATTTCTAGGCGCTGCGCCTGGCGTAGGCAAAACCTATGCCATGCTTATGGCAGCAAAGCAACAAAGAGATAAGGGGATAGATGTTCTGCTTGGCTGGGTGGAAGCTGAACAATATCCGGATACGCAGCAATTGGCGGCTCAGGGGATGTTTCCGTCCGTATCACCTCGTTCCATTCAATATCAAGGTAACAAATCGTTTGAAATGGACACAGAAGAAATTATCAAGAGGCACCCCAAGCTAGTTGTGATTGACAACCTCGAACATGTGAATTCTCCGGGTGCCCTGAAGCCAAAACGTTATTTCGACGTAGAAGCCATTCTTTCACAAGGGATAGACGTATATACCACACTCAACATTCAACATGTTGAGAGTTTAAATGATACTGTCACTCAAATTATAGGATGGAAAATTACCGAAACCGTCCCTGACACCTTTTTGGAACAAGCGGATCAAATTCAGGTAGTCGATATCCCGACGGAAGAAGTGATTGGGAGATTCCATACTTCCTCTTTTAATGACAACAAAAAAGAAGAGCTGCACCGATTTTTTCGAATCGGGAATATCAATGCGCTGCGGGAAATGACATTTCGCTATGCCGCGCAGCGTTTAGACAGCCAGCTTGAACAATATATGCAATCCGAGGACATTGCAGGTCCTTGGCCTGTCGCGGAGAAAGTGATGGTTTGCGTAAGTGCAAGCCCCTTCTCCTCTCAACTCATTCGGTTGGGACGGCAAATGGCCGCAAGTCTGAAATCGGAATGGATGGTCGTCTATGTGCAAACTCCGCAAGTGATGCCGGGGAGCGAGAGACAACAACATCAGTTGGCAGGCAACTTACAGTTAGCCGAAGAACTGGGTGCTGAAGTTATTTCCATTACCGGTAACCGCGTTGCGGAGGAGTTGCTGTCTTTAGCACGTAACCGTAACGTGAAGCAAATCATCATAGGTAAACCCAATCGTCCACGTGTTGTAGAATGGTTTCGCAGTTCGGTTGTTGAACAGGTGATCCGTAACAGTCATGGGATCAGCATTCATGTGATTCCAGGTAAACCTAAAGTCGCCTTAGAAAGGGAAGTTTCAACCTACTCGACGCGTAATTTCTCTTGGAAGCCTTATTTAGGGGTAACCCTTTTCATTGTAATGCTGACCTTAATCTTACATACTTTCGGATTAGGTTTAGGAACGGTCAATATTGCGCTCATCTATTTGTTTCCCGTTCTTTTTAGCGCTGTTTATTGGGGGCTTGGGCCTTCATTTTATGCGGCTAGCGCGAGTGTACTTGCGTTTGATTTCTTTTTTGTCCCACCTTTTCTCAGCTTTACAGTAGCCGATTTGAGGTATACGTTTTCTTTTGTCGTCTATCTTGCAGTTGCCGCTTTAACAGCGAGCCTCGCTGCACGATTAAGACAACAGTTAAACTTCGCAAAGCAAAGAGAGGCCACCACCTCATCTCTCTATGCGCTAAGCCGGCAAATGACGGCTATTACCGACTTAAATACTTTGCTGGAGAACGTTTTACGTCAAGTATCCGTTACGATTAACACGCAAGTCGCGATTTACTTGCCTGAGCATCATGATGAGTTGAAGGCAGTGACTTATTCCTCTAGTCATTCAAGCTGGGGCAAAGGGGAATCGGAAATGGCGATCGCTAAATGGGTTTATGAACATGGAGAGTTGGCCGGTAAGGGCTCTAACACGCTAAGAGAATCTTCAGGTCTGTATGTTCCACTACGTACGGAGGAGCGAGTATACGGCGTTCTGGCTGTAAACCTAGATCATCGGGACCAAGGGGCCACTCCGGAAAATCTGCGTCTGCTAGAGGCCATTGGAGGACTAGCCGCAAGCGCTATCGCACGCGTGAAATTAGGCGAAGAGGCTAAACTAGCCCATTTAACCGCCGAATCGGAAAAAATCAGAACGGCGTTGCTAGATTCCGTTTCTCACGAATTACGTACGCCGCTAGCAACCATAATAGGATCGGCAACGGGCTTAATCGAAGGAGACCGCATCTTCTCTTCGGAAGATCGGCTTGATTTGCTTTCAACCATTAGAGACGGTGCTTTACGGATGAATCGGTTAGTGACAAACCTGCTCGGCATGGTGAAATTGGAAAGTGGAATGCTGAGGTTGCGCAAAGAGTGGTGCGATGTAGAAGATATCATTGGAGTCGTCCTCTCGCAAATGAAGGATTTCCAGCAGCATCGGGAAATCCGTGTCTTACTGCCGAATCCAACCCCTTTTTTATTGGGGGATGAGGTGCTTCTTGAGCAAGTGCTGGTTAACGTGGTCAGTAACGCAATCAAATATTCGCCTGATCGCAGTCAGATTGTGATTTCCGTTAAGCAGGACGGCGATCATGTCATCATGACCGTAGCGGATTCCGGGATTGGCATTCAGCCTGCTGACCATGAACGGATTTTTGATAAATTTTATCGTTCCGTCGCGACAAGTCATGTCCCGGGTACCGGTTTGGGACTCGCGATCTGCAAAGGAATCATTGAAGCCCATGGGGGAACCATTACGGCAGCGCCGAACCAAGTTAAGGGTACCATTATTACCATCACTCTTCCCACAGGAAATTCTAACATTCTTGGCCAATCAACTCCGGAAGGGGATAGCGAATAACATGACAACACCGAATGGAGCTCGCATTTTAATCATCGATGATGAGCCTCAGATCCGTAAGCTGCTGAAAGTTACCTTACAAGCCCATCATTTCGAAATCACTGAATCTTCAAACGGGGAAGATGGCATATATCAAGCGAGTATGACTCATCCTGACCTCATCGTATTGGATCTCGGATTACCTGATATTTCCGGCATGGAAGTTTTGGAGCGGATTCGGGAATGGTCGCGGATACCGATTATCGTGCTTACAGCCAAAGATCGGGAAGAAGATAAAATTGTAGCATTGGATAGCGGGGCCGACGACTATGTGACCAAACCTTTCAGCATGGGAGAACTGGTTGCAAGAATTCGCGTTGCGCTTCGGCATGTTGCGAAATCTGCAAATGAACCGATACTTCAATTTGGAAAACTAGTGGTCGATTTGGCACAGCGGCTTGTAGAACTTGATGGTCATCGGGTGAAGCTAACCCCGACGGAATACGATCTATTAAAAATACTCGCCTCTAATGCCGGCAAGGTTGTCACACAACGGCAGTTGCTTCAACAAGTCTGGGGCGGGCATCACCATGAATCGGATAGTCATTACTTGCGGATCTATATTGGTCATTTGCGAAAGAAATTAGAGGAGGATCCGACTAGACCCAAATTTATCGAAACGGAGCCTGGGATTGGCTACAGGTTTCTAATGCAAGAGTAAGCTGATGTAGCTATAAGTATCTGCTTAATGTGTATGTAAACCATTTAAACTGAAGAAAATATATGTAATTAAACAATGAGAACGGAAGGAAGTGACCTTTTTGCATTATCATATCTCTCGTGTCGTAGAAGTCATTTTTATCGTCCTTGCTGTCCTTGCAATGTGGTATGCATTTTCGAATTTTACCAACTTTAAACGGATATTTATTGGTCGGCCTATGCGTACGAAAGAGCTTCATGCTCAACATACCAAGATTTTTTGGATACTAGCTCTCCCAATCCTCTCTGCCGATCTGTATTCATCGGTCGCCTATGGTCCTGAATCAGGGATTACAGAATTAATAGGTCTGGGTCCTTCTGCAATGTGGTTTATATTGCCTATTACTGCATCTACGGTTATTCTCTTGGGGATCCTCATTGTATCGTATATTATGGGTGTCATTGCTTACCCTAGCGGTGGCGGAGCCTATGCGATAGCTAAGGATAATTTTAAAACTTCATACCCTTCTTTGATTGCGTCCAGCTCGTTGCTTGTTGATTACGTGCTTACAGTTGCCGTGTCCGTATCCGCGGCCGTAGAGGCTGTTTCTTCTGCTTACGAAGCAATCGCCCCTTACGAAACCGTTCTGGCCATATTCTGCGTCTTCTTGCTTGTACTTGTCAATTTAAGAGGAGTTGCAGAGTCGGCTGTTGTTTTCGCCTGGCCTACTTTTTTGTTTATGGCATGCATGCTTTTATTAATCGCCACTGGCTTTATTGACGAAACGAGTCATGGATTTATTCAAAACACAACGCCGCCCATAGGAACATTTCCTCAAGGCTTGACCACTTTGCTGCTATTGAAGGCATTTAGTTCAGCATGTTCAGCTTTAACGGGTATAGAAACGATCTCCAATGCGGTTCCTATCTTCAGAGAGCCCCGGCAAAAGAGCGCCATAAAAACGTATATCGCTCTTGGAGTTATAACAGGTATTACCTTGTTAGGTTTTGCTTACCATCTTTATGTTAGAGGTATTTCGGTCGATCCCAAAAATACAATGCTGTCCCAATTAGCAGAAGCTTACTTTGGTCACGGGATACTTTATCAAATTATTATTTGGTCAACATTTATAGTATTAATATTAGCGGCAAATTCCACCTTCACAGGATTCCCGCAGTTATCTGCGATTGTAGCCTCTGATGGGTTCCTTCCTAGAGCACTCACAAACCGTGGTGATCGGTTAGGCTATTCCAATGGAATTCTGCTATTAGCTGGTTTAGCCATTCTGCTGATTTTTGCTTTTCATGCGCAAACAAACGCCCTGATCCCACTGTATGCGATTGGTGTCTTTCTTTCATTTACCGTTGCGCAAATTGGCTTATTACGTCTTTGGAATCGAAAGAAAGGTCCGAAGTGGCGCTTGAAATATATAATAAATCTAATTGGCGCCATCATCACGGCAATCGTTGCTGCAATTTTTGCGGTTACTAAATTTATTGACGGTGCGTGGGTTGTCCTCATTGTGCTACCCATTCTGATCCTATTCTCCATATTGATTAAAAAACATTATAATCGAATTGCTGATGAATTAAGGATTGACCCTAGAGAGACACGTCCGGATGAACATCGGATCATCTCCGTAGTACTCGTTTCCGGTGTGCATCGGGTTGTGAACAATACATTGTCTTTTGCAAAAAGTTTAGGCACAGAGGTCATCGCTGTATATATTGGGTTCGATGATGTATCAATCGAGAATATGGAGAAGAAATGGGACGAATGGGGAAATCCTTGTCGGTTAGTTGTGCTTAGGAGTCCGTATCGCTCTATTCTGGAACCCCTATCAAGATTTATACAATTAATCGAAAAATCAGAAGGCGGGAGGCCTGACCATATTCATATCGTCATGCCGCAGTTTATCCCCAGAAGATGGTGGCACAATATTTTGCATAACCAAAATGCGTTTCTTCTTCGTACGTGGCTTTTCAGGCATAAGGATGTGATCATTACGACGGTACCTTACCACCTCCGTGATTGAATCTTTCAATTGACGATGGGTACATATTAATTTTGATGTATTTTGCAATCTTTAATATTGATATCCATAAAAGACTGAATACTCGGGTGTCTTAGCGTCTTGTTTGGTGTCCATTCCAAAAAATTAACTTTAACAACTAACCGGGGTTCTATCCAAACGGATTCCTTTTCTCTTTCGGGTTCATTAATAAAAGGTCGCTCTTTAGTCTGTATGCCCTGGACGATCTCCGTTACATGCTGCCAATCTTTATGTGAGAGTTTGCCAGTACCTGCATGACCAATGTACCAGAGTTGGTCTAGATCATCGTATAAACCCAATAAAAGAGAGTTAACTACTTTATCTCGGTAGGTAACTCCGCCTACAACTGCAAATAGGTCTTTAAATATTTTTTTCTTTTGCCAACGTTTATCTTTGCCGTTTATTAAGTAACTACTGTTTAGGTCTTTTATAATAATTCCTTCTAGCTCATGCTGCATCACTACTTTAAAGAGTGCTTGAATATCCGGATGGTTAGTCACTAATTGAACTTGTTGATTAGGCTTAATGATTTCTTGTAGTATATTTTGTCTTTCTCTAAGATTTAGGTCAGTCAGCCAGCTTCCATTTAAATAAAGGATATCAAATACCATATATGTTATCGGAACCTGATGCATCACTTGAGTAACCTTGCTTATTTTTCTAACACTGTCACGTCTCATTATTTCGTAAAAAGAGGGCTTCCCTTGAGACAGCGCAATAATCTCACCATCTAATATTACAGAATTTGCTGAGCAGAAAAGTCGTGGATTTGTTAACTCTGGATATTGTAAAGTTCTATCATTTCGTCTTCGATTAATTAGCTTGGTCATATTACCATCAAAGTATAATAACATTCTTACTCCATCCCATTTGATTTGGCTAGTCAAATGATTGCCTAAAGGTAATTCTTCTGTACTGATTGGCTCAAATGGGACTATCGGTTCAAAATCCAATCGTTAACCCCCCCATAAATTGTTTGTTGAAACAGTATAGATTAACCCGGATTCAACTTTGAAAAACAGCGCTAAATCCTTGGCTGGCAAGGTTCAGCGCTGTTTGCGTTTCACGAGACGGGTTCTTGCACCTTCTCTTTCTTAGCTCTGGATCTCGGTTTCTTGACTTCTTTTACACTTGTGTCCGGGTCTAGTGTCATCTTGCCAGCTTCAACTGTGCCCGCGGGTTTCGTAGCATCAAGACTTGCCTGCAGCGCGGCCATCAGATCGATGACGCTTGTTTTTTGCACTTCCGGCGCGGTTTGCACTTCTTCTCCGGCCACTTTATGCTCGATAGCTTCCATCAAGCGGCCTCGGTACTCATCTTTATATTTTTCCGGTTCAAAAGGGGTGGATAGTTGGTTGATCAGCATCTTGGCCATTTCAAGCTCCCGTTCATTCACATTGATTTGCTCGGGAAGATTGGGTACTTGGCTGATCGGGCGGATTTCATCCGGATAGAAAATCGTTTCCATCGCAAGGCAATTATCGATAACGCGAATAGCCGCCAGCGAGCTTTTGGAGCGAATCGATACTTTGGAGATCCCGATTTTGCCCGACTGTTTCATCGATTCTAGCAATAAACTATAGGCGCCGGCTCCCGTTTCCCCAGGTGCAAGGTAATACGTTTTTTGAAAATAAACCGGATCGATATCCGTCAAATTGACGAAATCCAAAATTTTAATTTCTTTATTCGCTTCCCCGGATATGGACTCCAGCTCATCTTTTTCAAAAAGCACGTACCGTCCCGGTTCATATTCATAACCTCGGGCAATTTCTTCCCACTCTACTTCCTTCTCGCAAGTATTGCATTTTCGCACATAAGCTAGAGGCGTAATACAAGCCTTGTGAATATAACGCATAGAAATATCTTTGTCTTCTGTCGCAGAAAACATTTTAACCGGCACATGAACAAGTCCGAAGCTGATTGCGCCTTTCCAGACGGTATGCATCCGTAATCCCTCCCCAGCGGGCAAATAAATATCACATGACTAGTATTCTCTTGATGCGATTCCTTTATACGGCAATGATTTGAGAGAATTCTTTATGAAGAGAGAGGGCATCTTAAAGTTGTTGATCTGACTACAAACTAAGGAGGGATTCTCGGATGGCGCAAGATCCGAATGCGGCCCAAGATACGAATCATCAAGGGCAAGAAGATTATTTCATGGATATTGACCGAATGATTAACGAGGGCTTGGGAGGCGGAAACGTCACTATGCACAATGGATTGATCGATTCCTCGACCACGGATACGATGGATCATCCGGAATCTGTTATCGACGAGCCATAGAAAAGGCTAAGTGAAAGGAGATTGGGATATGAACATTCATCGAGCCCAAGAGATCATAGCTGCGGATGAAAAAATTAACGTGGAATTGAACGGCTTGCCTGTTTGGATCGACAGTGTTGATGCCGCGAAAGAGGTAGCTAAAGTTCACGCTGAACAAAATCCGGCTGATGCCCGGACCGTAGCCGTGCGGGAGTTGGAAGAAGTTCATTAATGGAACCATGCGAAAGAAGCTTGCTCCGTTGTTAGGGAGTGGGCTTCTTTTGTCATGTGGAGGCGGTCTATGTTGCTAAGGCAGGTTTACGAGGACTATAATAGGAGCAGCATGCGCAATCGAAAGAAAGGGATGAGGAAAGCTGACTCAGTCCGAATATAGATACAAATCCTCTCATGAGGAAGAGACGGAACAACTAGGAAAGCTGCTGGCTGCCTATTTGATGCCGGGAGCGGTTATTACGCTGGATGGCGATTTAGGGGCGGGCAAAACCCGATTTTCACAAGGCTTCGCAAGAGCCATGGGTGTCACGGAAATTGTAAATTCCCCAACGTTTACCATTGTGAAAGAATATGAGGGAGCCGAGCTTCCTTTTTACCATATGGATATGTACCGCATTTCACAAGCGGAGGCCGATGATCTGGGGCTGGAAGATTATTTTTACGGCTCAGGTGTAACGTTGATTGAGTGGTCAAGCTTGATTGAAGACCTGTTGCCTCCTGAGAGGCTATCGATCACCATCGCCCATCACGGCGAGCAGAACAGAGTATTTCACTTGATTCCGCACGGGGCACCGTATACGGACTGGTGCGTACAGATGAAGGAGAACGGACATTTACAATGACAGATTCGACAAATATTCACAGAGGACGACTCCTGGCTATCGATACGTCCACATCGTCACTGACTGTAGCTGTGCTGGGCAACGGCCAATTAATCGGAGAACTGAGTTCCCATGCCGAAAGAAATCATTCCATCGGGCTGCTTCCCCATATCCAAAAACTGCTTGCCGATCTGGAACTGAGGCCCAGAGATTTGGATGCCGTTGCGGTAGGTCAGGGTCCCGGTTCCTACACGGGAGTCCGCATTGGCGTATCTGTGGCCAAAACATTTGCCTGGTCGCTAGGTCTGGATCTGATCGGCGTCTCAAGCCTGGAAGCAATGGCACTCGGCGGAAGCAACAAGGATAAAGAGGTAGAAGCAAACAAGGCTGCTGTGAGATGGGTCATTCCGCTTATGGATGCGCGTAGAAAACAGGCTTTCACAGCGGTTTATGAAGATCGTGGCGAAATATGGCGAACCATTATGCCAGATGGCATACGGGTCATGGAACCATGGACGGAGCAGCTTCTGGCCCTAGCGACCCATGATGAGCTACGGCAAGACACTGCGGGGATAAGCGGGCTCGATGCGCCCGAAAGGATTGTTTTTGTCGGTGAAACGGAAGGTTTCTCCGAACAGATCGCTGGTTTCGCGCAGCAATGGAATGGAGCAGTAAGTACGCTGCCCTATCGAATTGAGGCTCAATATGTAGGTCAGTTGGCGTATCCGCGCTTGGCCATAGGAGAGAAGGCGGAAGTTCATACCTTCGTTCCGAATTACACGCAGCTTCCCGAAGCGGAAGTGAATCTGCTGGCGAAAGAGAAACAGCTTAAAGGGGAGAGATAAACATGGAGCAGCATCAACCGCATATCATTCCGGAATCGTCATTGGTGTTCCGTTCCATGCGCTTGGAGGACATTCCCTTTATTTGTGAAATTGAACAGGAAGCATTCACGACGCCTTGGACGGAAGGCGCTTTTCAGAATGAATTAACGAACAATCAATTTGCCCATTATATGATTATGGATATCGAGGGCGAAGTCGCCGGTTATGGCGGAATGTGGCTGATTATGGAAGAAGCGCATGTAACCAATGTAGCGGTCCGCAATACCTATAGAGGTCGCAAACTCGGAGAGCGTCTGCTTCGGGAATTGATGCGGACAGCTTCGTTTCTCGGAGCCATTCGCATGACGCTGGAAGTCCGCGCCTCGAATTATGTCGCCCAAAATTTGTACGAAAAGCTAGGTTTCCGCTCGGTAGGTGTTCGTAGAGGATACTACACCGATAACCGCGAGGACGCCATTGTTATGTGGGCGGATCTGCCCAAGTCCAAGAGAAGAAGGGATAGTCTCGAAGACTGAGACCGTAGAACAGGTGAAGAAGTTGACATCGCAAACGCAAAATAGAGAACAGATGATGCACGAAGAGAATCAAAAACCCGTTTACATTATGGCGATCGAAACAAGCTGTGACGAGACCTCCGTGTCCATTGTGGAAAACGGCAAGGTCATACGCTCGAATGTTGTGTCGAGCCAAATCGAAACACACCAACGCTACGGCGGTGTAGTGCCGGAAGTCGCTTCCCGCAAACATGTGGAGTCGATCACATGGATGCTGCAGGAAGCGGTCGAAGAAGCGGGAGTGGCGCTGAGCGACCTCTCCGCCATCGCTGTAACGCAGGGACCCGGACTTGTCGGGTCTCTCCTTGTTGGCGTAGTCGCCGGCAAAGCCTTGGCCTGCGCCATGGAACTGCCCCTGATCGGCGTCCATCACATCGCCGGTCACATCTATGCGAACCAGCTCGTGCATGAGCTGGAATATCCTTTGATCGCTCTGGTAGTGTCCGGCGGACACACGGAGCTGATCCATATGGAAGGGCCCGGCCAATTCCGCATTATTGGCCGGACACGCGACGATGCCGCAGGCGAAGCCTACGACAAAGTCGCCAGAGCGATGGGTCTGCCGTACCCCGGCGGACCGCATGTCGATCGGCTGGCCCAGGAAGCCGATCACGAAATCACGATGCCGCGAGCTTGGCTCGAAGCGGACTCCTACGACTTCAGCTTTAGCGGATTGAAATCCGCGGTGCTGAACGTCGTCAACCAATCGAAGATGCGCGGCGAAGCCGTACAAACCGCGCAAATCGCCAAAGGCTTCCAAGAATCCGTCATCGACGTTCTTGTGGAGAAAGCCGCCCGTGCCGTGCGAGAGTTCGGCGCGAAGCAGCTTCTGCTCGCCGGCGGCGTAGCGGCTAACAAAGGGCTGCGCAGTCGGCTCGCGGAGCGCTGCGAGCAGCTGGGCGTGCCGCTGCTCGTGCCGCCGCTCAGCTTGTGCACGGACAATGCAGCGATGATTGCCGCAGCTGCCTTCCTCAAGTGGGACAAGCAGGAGTTTGACTCGCTGGATCTGAAAGCAGAACCGCTGCTGAAGCTCGAAGAGTGGTAATTACCGGCAGCTCCAAAAAATAAATTTTCAGATAACTGTATTGACTTCGCCAAAACTGCATATTATAATCACAATCAATACTTTCAAACGCAACGAACGGGATTAGTAAGGATGAACAGTTTCGCTCAGAGAGCTGCGCGGTTGGTGAGAGCGCAGACGAAACGACGCCTGAACTCGCCCGGGAGCGGTAAGACTGATAAGGATGCCAAGGATCCAGCAGCCAAGTAGGTCTTGACGGTTGACCCCCGTGATCGGGTACATGAGTGGTTCTGAGCGTATGAGCTCGGATCAATTAGAGTGGTACCGCGGAAGGCTACAAGCCTGTCGTCTCTTTTTACAGAGATGGCAGGCTTTTTTGGTTGGTCTGCAAACAAGGGAAACTTGAACCGACAAGAACAAAAAACATATACAAACGCGATGAACAAGAGTAGTAGGGGATTACGTAGGCGGTACAGAAAGCTGCGGGATGATGCGACGCAGTCCGTGAACGCCCCGAACTCGCTTGGAAGCGGTCGTCCTGATCAGCTATTGCCGGCTGTTAGGGACGAACGGATGACCTCCGTGATCAGGTGACATAGGACAGCAGTTGTTTTATGTCTGAGGTGGGCTCCCATTTATGGAGCCAACAAGAGTGGTACCGCGCCGTGGTGAAGACCCGTCGTCTCTTAAGTAGAGATGGCGGGTTTTTTGTTTTAAAGAAAAGTAGGCAAGATGCTGATTGGTGGGTAAACGACGATTTAGGAAACTGATATCCGTGTATGCTGGCTGATGATTCGCAAGGGAGACCGTTGACAGTCTCTCCACAGTCCGTCGCCAGATCGTAGACAGTCTGTCAGTGCACCAGTTCATCGCCAGACCGTCGACATTCCGTCAGTGCACCAGCATTCCGCCACCAAACAGCCTCAGAGAACAATTGTCGCTAATAGAGACCGTCGAGACGCTAAAAGGGGGGCGATTTCCCGTCTAGGGATGATTAGAGACCAAATGACCATATGTAAAGAACATGGTTCTCTAATTATAGACTTTTGTTCGTTCGAGACCTGTTTGGACCATTCCGCCATTCCAATAGCGTCCCAACGGTGCGTTATTAGCGACTTTATTCTCTATACTCAGCTGAAGGTGAATACTTTCAAGCTACAAGAAGGTGATTTTGCTTGGTTCCGCAGCCGTCTTGAAATCAAAGTCCTGCTGAGATAGCAATCCAGATGAATCAACCTACATTCTTTTCGCGTACCAACATCAATATCATTTAAAATGCAAATAAAATGGCGTAGCCTTAGAAGGCTCGCCCCAATTCGAGGAGGAAGAAACACATGGAAAACAACAATATGAGACGCATCCGCATTTTTGATACGACGCTGAGAGATGGCGAACAGGCGCCAGGCGCATCCCTTTATCCCGAAGAGAAAATCCGCATCGCCAGACAACTGGCCATGATGGGGGTCGATACGATTGAACCGGGCTTCCCGATCTCAAGTCCCGGCGATTTTCAAGCCGTTCAGCAAATTTCGCGTGAACTGCAGACGGTTGAAATTTGCGGCTTCGCCCGCGCCGTCAAGGCCGACATTGACGCTGCGGTGAAAGCGACGAATGACGCAGCGCAGCGCCGCATCCACATGTTCCTCTCGTCCTCGGACATTCACCTGGATTTCCAGCTGCGCAAATCCCGCCAGCAGGTCGTCGAGATGGCCCGCTCCATGGTCGCGTATGCGAAGCAATTCGTCGACCGCATTGAATTCTCGCCGATGGATGCGACGCGTACGGGAGACGAATTCCTGTTTGAAGTGCTTGAAGCCGTCATCGCAGAAGGCGCGACGATTTTGAACATTCCGGACACGGTAGGCTATGCGCTTCCGGAAGAATACGGCGCCATGTTCCGCAGAGTGAGACAGAGCGTCAGAGGCGGAGATACGGTTGAGTACAGCGCGCACTGCCACAACGATCTTGGCCTTGCGGTAGCGAACAGTTTGGCCGCCATCGCGGCAGGCGTCACTCATGTCGAAGTAACCGTGAATGGCGTCGGAGAACGTGCCGGCAACTGCTCGCTGGAAGAGCTGGTGATGGCGATTGAAACGCGCAAACAAACGATGGGCGTAGAAACGGGTATCGTCACAAGCGAAGTTTTTAATACCTCCAAAATGGTCAGCCGCATCATGGGCTTCCCAATTGCCTACAACAAGCCGATCGTCGGCCGCAATGCCTTCCAGCATGAGGCGGGCATCCACCAAGACGGATTGTTGAAGAACCGGAACACCTACGAAATCATGGATCCCGAGAAGCTGGGCATCCCACGGTCTATGATCATTCTTGGTAAACATTCCGGGCGCCATGCACTTAAACATCGAGTCGGCCAATTCGGCGTCGATCTGACGACGGAAGAGCTGGAAACTCTGTACACGCGCTTTAAAGAAAAAGCGGATGAGCAGAAAATCGTAACGGACGACCAGCTGATGGAACTGGTTGGCTCAACGGTTGAAGGGCAAATGGAAGCTTTCACGCTGAACCATGTGCAAGTCGTCAGCAGCAGTGACCGCAGCCGTGTCGCTTCCGTCTCGGTTCGCAATAACCGGACGGGCGAAGAGAATGTATACTCCGGAACCGGGGAAGGCCCGATCGAAGCCATCGTTCAGAGCCTTCGACAAGCGATGCCGATGGATGTGGAGTTTTCCGACCTGGAGCTGCATTCGTTATCCACAGGCGAAAAAGCGACCGGTGAGGCGGAAGTTACCGTTTCGGTAGGCGGTCAGCTTTATAAAAATACGGGGATCGATCAAGACGTCCTGATCGCCGTTGCGAAGGCATTCGTATCAGCTTGCAACCAAGCGGTTCGCATGCAAAGCAATCCGGTGCCTCAAGTCGAAGCGTCTTCAGCTTCTTAACGAAATTGTAAGAAAACTTAGATATATACACACCATGTGTGCAAAGTTATTCACAGCACCTGTGTATAATGTGCATAACTATAGCAAACTCAATGCTATCAAGGGTTTTAAAATGACCAGGAAAAGAATAACTTTTTCACAGATTTTTGTGGATAATGTGGATAAAAATGTGGAAAAGGGAAAAAACACTGATAGAGAGGCAGATTATGCCTCTCTTTTTATGTGGATAACGATGTGGATAAGTGAATAAGTAAAAAAACGATCTCCACAAATTTTCGGAACAATCCGTCAGTGGATAGGTTTCCCATTGGATGAAAATGCTATAAGCAAAAACATCGGGGGAACATTCGATGAGTTTACGAAAGCTCGCAATTTCTGTGGGTATCTTATTGTTTTGCATAGAGTTGTCCACAAGCTCACTCGGAGCATCTGGCCAGCAGACATCCGCTCTTGTGAGTAAAGGAACAGGGATTTCTTCGGATCGTGCCGCCACAGAGGTCAGACATGTCGCGGTTATCTCCATACCGGCGTTGTCCTTTTTGGAGCTGCAACCAAGCCGACTGGCTTCACTGCCTAATTTGCGCCATCTAACGGAACAAGGTGCTGTCGGAGCCATGAATATTCGGACAACGAACCGATCCATGCGGGATGTATATGTGACCATAGGAGCGGGCACAACTGCGGTAGGTGTGGGAAAAGTACAGGCCTATTTAGCTAAAGAACGCCTTAATGAAGTTAAGGCCGGTGAACTGATGTCCAGATACACGGGATACCGGGGACGAAGTGCAGATATCGCGACAGGAAGCAGCTTCTTGCTCATTCCAGACATCGCTATTCTGCAAAGTGCGAACCGGAAGCAGCGGGTTGATACCCTGCCGGGTACGCTGGGAGATTTGTTAAAAGAACATCGGATTCAGCGGAATGTTTGGGGCAGCAGTGACCTGGGGATGACGAATCTAGACCATACGGACGAGAAAAGATTGCGCCGATATGGTGCGCAGATGCTAATGGATTCTCAAGGTGTTGTGGATAACGGGGCAGTGGGAGCCCTTACGAATACGGAAACTGTGGATAGACCATTTGGAGTAAGAACAAATTATACACAGCTGCTGGCTTTATGGGAAAAAGGGTTTAGCGACGCCGCATTGCCAAGCGGTCAGGAACCAACAGCGGGTCAACCGGAAAAGCCGAGAAGCATCTCGCTTATTGAACTGGGAGATTTGTATAGGCTGTATGCAGATAAAGAACATTATCAACCAACCCGGTTTAAAGCGCTTGAAAATCAGATCTTGAGCGAAATGGATGAGTGGTTAGGTCTCGTGGCAGCACGCATGACGTCAGATAAATGCTTATGGGTCTTTTCACCGGAAGTTCATGTGAATGCGGCTAAAGCGAAAGCTTACTTGTCACCAACCATTCGCTATACAGCCGGTGGCAAAGGGGGCTTATTATATTCGGAATCTACCCGCAGACAAGGCGTTCTTACGGTACAGGATTTCACGGCTAGCTTGTTAAACGAATTTCATATTCCGGCCAAAAGCGGTATGGTTGGACTGCCTGTTACATCGTTACCTGTCGAACATGCCTTGAGGACGCTGCTTTATGATGAAGTCAATATGCAAACGATCTACCGGCTTAGACCGCAATTACTATATCCCTTCGTTACTTTTGAGATGATTGTTCTGCTTGTAAGTCTTCTGTTTGTTGTATTGGTTAAAAAGAAAGCGGCCGGCCAACATGGCTTTCTCGCCGGAACTGCTGCCCGTTGTGGAATCTATTGGCGGCGGAGCGTTCGCACACTGCTTCTGTCTTTATTAACAGCGCCTGTCATTATGCTGTTGTTAGGAGGGCTGGTGGCGCCCTTAACAGCAAATTGGGGAATCCAAGCAGCAATCATCGGTCTGGTTACTTTGTTTGTGATAGGGACGTTGTTATCGTCTTTCATGTTGGAAAAGTGCCGGCTGTCCTCGGCCATGGTTTGGCTGGGCTGCGGAACGGCGGGGATCATCGCGGTAGATGGCTGCACCGGAGCCCACGCGATGAAATATTCTGCGCTGGGCTACGATCCGATGATCGGCGCTCGCTACTATGGCATCGGCAACGAGTACATGGGCGTCCTGATCGGCGCCCTCGTCCTCGGCGTGACGGCGGCCTTGCAGCGCCGTCTGGACCGGGAGCCCGCGCTGCGCGGCGGGCTCGATGACACGGCTCCGCGCTCGCTCGCGGAGCTGGAAACCGCCGCGGCGGCCGAGGCTCCGCCGTCGGCCGCCAAGCCCTCGCGCGCCGCTGCGCTCGCGGCGTGCGCGGCGTTCTTGCTCGTGACGGCGTGCCTGGCGGCACCGTCACTCGGCGCGAACGCAGGCGGCGCGCTCAGCGCCGCCATCGCCTTCGGCGTAGCCGGCGCGCGCTGCTTCGCCGGCGGCCGATGGCGCGAGCTGCGCCTGAGCAGGGGCATCCCCCTGCTGGCAGCGCTGCTCGCGCTGGGCCTTTTGGCGCTGTGGCTGCTCAACAGCGCCGATTCTCCCGCGGCGGCTGCGCGGGAGAGCCACGTCGGGCGCGCGTTTCACGCGCTGCGCGAAGGGCGGTTCGATCAGATCGGACATCTGATCGAGCGCAAGCTGCGGATGAACGTGCACCTGCTTCGCGCATCCGTCTGGAGCAAAATCCTCATCACGAGCCTGTTCGTGATGTCCGTGCTCGTGCTTCGCCCCAGCGGGCGGCTGCGCTTGTGGCAGCACCAATACCCGTACTGGATGTACGGGTTCTCGGCCAACATGATCGGAGCCATCGCAGCGCTGCTGCTCAATGACTCCGGCATTGTAGCGGCGGCGACGCTCATCATTTACGTCGCCGTACCGATGCTGCTCCTGCGGCTGCAGGAGCTTGAGGCCTCTTAACAAACGATATTGTCCTTCGCTGCTTTTGATGTTATTCTCAGGGTAGTTATTCTAAGGAGGGGTTTTATATCGAGAGAGAACTTGCATTAGAAATCGTCAGAGTCACAGAGCTTGCCGCACTGGGAGCTGCAAAATGGATGGGCAGAGGCGATAAGAATAGTGCGGACGGGGCCGCTACATCGGCCATGAGAGCGATGTTCGATTCAGTGTCAATCAAAGGTACGGTCGTTATCGGAGAAGGTGAGATGGACGAGGCTCCTATGTTATATATTGGGGAACAGGTAGGTAATGGGGATGGGCCGGAAGTGGACATTGCCGTTGATCCCTTGGAAGGAACCGAGCTGGTAGCTAAAGGAATCAATAACGCACTCGCTGTAGTCGCGGTAGCCAGCAAAGGAAATCTGTTACATGCTCCGGATATCTATATGGAGAAATTGGCTTGCGGGCCGCAATTAAAAGGACGTCTTCGTTTATCTGAGCCTTTGGAGACTACACTGATGAAGGCTGCGCAAATATTAAATAAATCGATTTCGGAGTTAACGGTTTCGATTTTGGCTCGGGAAAGACATGCCGCTCATATGGAAACGCTGCGAAGCGTCGGCGTTCGCATTAAGCAGATTAGCGACGGCGACGTTGCCGGAGCGATGGCGCCGGCCTTCCCGGAGTCAGGCGTTGATCTCTATGTAGGTTCCGGCGGCGCGCCGGAGGGTGTGCTTGCCGCAGCGGCATTATCTTGCCTCGGCGGTGAAATTCAGGGAAGATTAATGCCTTCTTCTCCGGAAGAAGAGGAGCGCTGCCGCCAAATGGGGCTGCAGGACCCGTTAAAAATATTATCCATGGAAGAAATGGTTGGGGACGGCGATGTCATTTTTGCGGCAACCGGCATCACGCCTGGTGATTTTTTAGGCGGGGTACTTTATTTACCTGGACATCGTGCCGAAACGTACTCGATCGTCATGCGAGCAAAAACAAAAACAATTCGCTACATCCGAACTAGTCACTTCTTGCCTAGTAAGCCATTTCTCGATACGATTTAATCCCTCATTGGCAAACGCACAAAAAAGCTTGGCGGAACTTCCGCCAAGCTTTTATTTGATTTCCGGGAGTAAAATCTGCCGGAGCTTAAGCCAGCAGCGTCTCCCATTCCTCGTAACAAGCTGCGAGCTCGCTTTTCTTCTGCTCAACTGCCGTGCTTTTCGTCTGAACAAGCATGTAGTCATTGTAGACAGCGGGATCGGCAAGCTCCGCCTCCAGCGCGGACACCTCGTCCTCCAGACGGGCGATATCCTGCTCAAGCTGTTCAATTTTGCGCTGACGGTTGCGCTCTTCGCGCTTCGCCAGCTTATCCGCTTCATAGCTGCCGGTTCCGCCGGCTTGTTCGCTTTTCGCTCCACTGCTTCCTGCGGGGCTGCCGGTCACAGCGCCACCGCCGCTGCCGGCCTTTTTCTCAGCTTCTTTAGCGAGTCGCTTCGTTTCCATCTCCGCCAGCTCGGCTTTTTTCTCCACATAGTCGTCGTAGTTTCCTAAGTAACTAGTAATGCCATCAGGGCGCAGTTCCAGCATGCTTTCCGCCATCTTATTAAGGAAGTAACGGTCATGCGAGATGAAGAGCAGCGTGCCTTCATAATCCATCAGCGCGGACTCCAGCACTTCTTTGCTGTACAAATCGAGATGGTTCGTCGGCTCGTCGAGAATAAGGACATTGGCTTTTTGCAGCATCAGCTTGGCCAAGGCAACTCGCGCTTTTTCACCGCCGCTTAGGGCGGCTACTTTCTTAAATACGTCTTCGCCGCTAAACAAGAAGTTGCCAAGTACGGTTCGAATGCGCGCTTCCTCCAGATGAGGATAGGTGTTCCACACTTCTTCCAGTACGGTGTTCGACGGGTTCAAGCCTGTTTGCTCCTGATCGTAGTAGCCGATCGTCACATTCGCTCCCCATTTGAAACTGCCGGCATCTTGCTGGTGCTGACCGATCAACGTTTTGAGCAGCGTCGACTTGCCGACCCCATTCGGTCCGATCAACGCAGCCGTCTCGGAACGGCGAAGCCCAAAGGAAACACGCTCCAACAGTCGCTTTTTACCATCATAGGAAAGCGCCAAACCATCGACCTGGAGCACTTCTTTCCCGGAAGACTGCTCAACTTCAAAAGAAAATGAAGCCCGTTTTAAATCCCCAAGCGGTTTATCGAGCCGATCTATTTTCTCAAGCTGCTTGCGGCGGCTTTGCGCTCTTTTTGTCGTTGAGGCACGCACGATGTTGCGCTGTACAAAATCCTCCAGCTTCGCAATCTCTTCTTGCTGTTTCTCGTACTGCTTCATTTCGATCTCGTAGTTAGCCTCTTTGAGCTCAATGAAACGCGAATAGTTGCCGGTGTAACGTTTAGAGGCGTTGCGTTCAATTTCATAAATGGAAGTCACCAACGCGTCAAGGAAATAACGGTCATGGGACACGACCAGAATTGCGCCCGGATAACCGCGCAAATAGCCTTCAAGCCAGGTTAGCGTAGGAATATCCAGATGGTTGGTCGGCTCATCGAGCATCAACAGATCCGGCTCTTCCAGCAGCATTTTGGCTAGCGCGAGTCTGGTCTTTTGTCCGCCGCTTAATGTTTGAACCGGAGTCTCCGGCGGGAATTGGCCGAAACCCATTCCATGCAGAATGCCGCGTATTTTGGCTTCGATTTCGTAGCCGCCTTGCTCACGGAACCACTCCGACTTTTGCGCGTAGCGGTTCATCGTCACTTCGTATTTTTTCTCGTCCTCGGCGAGCTTCGGATCGGCCATTTGGGCTTCAAGCTCGCGAAGCTCTTTTTCCGTATCGAGCAGTGATGTGAACACGCCTAACAGCTCGTTCCAAATGGACTTGTCCGTATGCAGCCCGCTATTTTGCCTCAAGTATCCGATTTTCGTTTCCTTCGCTTTGAAAATATCGCCGCTATCATAGGACATCTCGCCCGCAATGATTTGCAGCAATGTCGATTTGCCCGCGCCGTTCACACCAACGAGGCCGATGCGTTCCCTGTTTTCGATTTGTAACGTTATATTGGAGAGAATGGAGCGAACTCCATAGCTTTTTGAAAGATTAGAAACCTGCAATAGCATTGACCTGCTACCTCCTGCTTAGTAATGAAAAAACTGAAAAATCCCATCAATTCACTAGTATACACCATGCGCGCGGGCATCGTATGCTTAAATTTACTGGAATAGGAACGGATGGGGGGTTCGAGGATCATGTTGCTGCGTCCTTCTTTTAAATTACTTCTAATAAGTATACTGATGGTTTGCTGTTTGGTCTCGTCATCCCTTGGGATTGCTCTCCCTTTAAGCCCTGCCGTACAGGACGCGACGGTTATGCCCGAATCCTTCGCCATTATGACGTTTAATATTCACCACGGTGAAGGTTTAGATGGTAAAGTAAATCTATATCGGATTGCCGAGTTCTTGAAGAAACAGCACGCCGACGTTATCGCCCTGCAAGAAGTAGACCGTTACCGGCTGCGAAGCGGTTATGTGGATCAAGCCCTGGAACTTGCTCAGCTGCTTGGGATGCACGTCTGTTTCTCCGCTAGTTTATCCTATTCGGTTGGACAATACGGCAACGCGATTCTGAGTCGTTATCCGATCGTGAATAGTGCCAGGACCCTTCTACCTGGTGATAAAGAACGCCGGAGTGTGCTCACGGCAACTTTGCATGTCGGCTCCGAGGACATTCATATTGCTGATACCCATTTAGGACTATCAACCGAAGATCGTACGGTTCAAATGAAGCAGATTTCAGAAATACTCGCTCCGATTCAGGGACCGCTTATTATAGCAGGCGATTTTAATACGGATAAGGACCCTTCTTCCCTATCGTCCCAGCTGAGACAAATTTCAACGCTTCCTTTACTACATGGATTGACTTCTACTTTTCATAGTGGCGCAGTCATCGATCATATCTGTACCAATTTGCAAAATCCTCAGCCGGCATGGACGATACAGACCGCAGTTTCTGACCATTTTCCTGTAATGGCGCGCTTTCTGGTGGGGGCAGCGGTGCGAGTATAGTTTTTTTCCTTGTTTATGTTAAAATGGGGGAAACCACTCCTCGTTAGGGAAGGGCTGAGCATCTATGAACATCCGAGAGCTGAAAATCGAGTTGCGCAAGGAGATGGAAGCCAGACGCGCCTCCTTATCGCCTGACGAACGTAACCATAAACAGCAGAGCATACATGAACGAATGGTCAAGCTTAGCACGGAGCGGCTGCTTGAGGGTACGCATGTGCAAATTCCTCATGGGCGGTCGGTGCTGACATATATGCCTATTCGATCGGAACCCGACGTTGCGCCGTTCATGGAATGGTGCTGGCAGGAAGGAATCCGCGTTTTGCTGCCGAAAGTTGTATCTGAAACGAAAACGATGGATTTGCATATCGTAAACAGCTACGAAGATCTGGAAAAAGGCGCCTATGGTATTCGAGAGCCTCGAACGGATAGACCCGTAGAGCTCGATTTATCGCAAATCTCGATGATTATCGTACCCGGGCTTGCCTTTGACATGGATTTCGGGAGGCTTGGGTATGGCGGCGGATTTTATGACCGGTTCATGCAATTGTTTGCCGCACGTGGGCTGAAGAGACCTTTATCGGTTGCGGCCGCTTTTGATCTGCAATTAATCCCTGAGGTGCCTTCATCCTGGCATGATTTTCGGGTGGACGGTTTGATCACGGAGAGTAAAATGATTTTTAAAACGGAGATATCCTAGAGAGAGGTGAGTGCGCTGAACGATTCCCCCCAATTGACCCATTTCAATGAGCAGGGACGAGCACGGATGGTGGACATTTCGGAGAAAACAGAGACGAAGCGCACGGCGACCGCTCGCTCTATATTGATTATGAATAACGAGACCCTTGATCTCATCAAGCAGGGGAAAATGAAAAAAGGCGACGTGCTCGCCGTGGCTCAAGTGGCCGGCATTATGGCCGCCAAGAAAACGTCCGACTGGATTCCCATGTGCCATCCGATTGCGCTGACAGGTATTGATATTCAGTTTAGCGATAATGGGATAAATGAATTATACATAGAAGCAACAGTTCGAACGACGGGACTGACAGGCGTTGAAATGGAGGCTTTAACAGCCGTATCCGCAGCGGCCTTAACCGTTTATGACATGTGCAAGGCCGTCCAAAAGGATATGGTCATCAGTTCTACGATGTTAATGACCAAGACCGGCGGGAAGAACGGGGATTTTCAAAGAATTGAATCATAGAAGATCATTTGTAAGAGGAGTTATCTCATTCAATACAAGGGAGAGGTGACAGGGATGCGCTGGAAAGTTGCGATTTTGACCGCCAGTGACCGCGGTTACCGGGGAGAAAGAGAAGATACGAGCGCTCAGGTAATCCGCGAACTGGTTGAAGAGGAAATTCAAGGCGAGATCATCGAATATCGGGTCGTACCGGATGAGATGGACGAAATTATGGCTTCCTTAATTGAAATGACCGATTACTATCAAGCAGACTTAATCTTGACCACTGGCGGAACGGGACTTGCTCCTAGAGATGTGACGCCGGAGGCTACGCTTAACGTGGTCGATCGTGTGGCGCCGGGTTTCGCTGAGGCGATGCGTATGATCTCCATGCAAAAAACGCCAAAAGCGATGCTTTCGCGCGCCGTGTCCGGAATTCGCGGACGTACGTTAATTATCAATCTGCCTGGCAGTCCGAAAGGTGTTCAGGAGAATTTGATGGCGATTATCGACCAGTTGCCGCATGCTCTCGGTATTCTTACGGGCAAAGAAGGGGATCATGGCCCATGAAACCTGAATCGATGCTGCGTGAGGTCAAAGTCGAAGATGCGATTGGCATGATACTCCCGCATGATCTGACACAAATCTTGCCAGGCGAGTTCAAAGGCCGGCTATTCCGCAAAGGTCACCAGGTTACGGAAGCCGATATTCCTGCTCTGCTAAGCATCGGCAAAGAGCACATCTATGTGATGGAGCTGCAGGATGGCTATCTGCATGAGGATGAGGCCGCGCTGCGTATGGCGCAAGCTGTAAAAGGCGATCATGTGGTGCTCACTGAGCCCCATGAAGGCAAAGTGAACGTGAAGTCGGCCATTCACGGGCTGGTCAAGATTGATCGGACGTTCGTTGACCGCGTGAATGCGTTGGATCAGATCGTGATGTCGACGGTCCGTACGAATGCTGTCGTTGCTCCCGGCGCGCCGCTTGTCGGAACCCGCGTGATTCCGTTGATCGTCGAGGAAGCGAAGATCGCGGAGGTGGAGCGCATAGCAGATGAGCTTCGGGCTGAAGGGACGGCTTTAGTCGAAGTGAAGCCGTTTCGGAAGCTTCGCGTCGGAGTCATTACGACGGGCAGCGAGGTGTTTAAGGGCCGAATCAAAGACAAATTCGGCCCTGTCGTGAAGGAGAAAATCGCGCAGCTTGGCTCCGAGGTCGTTGACCAGCGCTTCGTGTCGGATGACGCCGAAGCGATTGTTCGTGAAATCCACGCGATGCAGGAGCTGGGCGTGGATTTGATCTTGGTCACGGGCGGCATGTCCGTGGACCCGGACGACCGCACGCCGGGCGCGATCAAGCAGGCCGGCGCCCGCGTGGTCAGCTACGGCACGCCGATGCTGCCGGGCTCGATGCTGATGATCGCCTACCTGGGCGATGTGCCGATCATGGGCTTGCCGGGTTGCGTGATGCACGACCCGTACACGTCTTTCGATGTGCTGCTCCCGCGCATCTGCGCAGGGGAAGAGATTGTTCGCAGCGACATTACGGAGATGGGGTACGGCGGATTTTATCAGTGTTAACCGCTATTTGACTATGCTCAGGCAGCTAACTGACAAGCTTTTATGAAAATTTTGACTCTTTGACGAATTTCGGCAACTTTTCCCGGGAAATAATTCGCGAAATTCAATTAACGTGCTAAATGAAGCCGAAATACGCCGATTATTCTGTGTTTCTGCAATTGTTGTAATCAATTCGACGGCAGGTTTTCCCGTTACAAACCAATGGAGATGAATACCCATGCTTCAAAATATCGGCTTCAGCGAGATTTTATTGATAGGCATAGTGGCCCTGCTGCTGTTTGGGCCGCAAAAACTGCCCGAACTCGGTCGTGCGCTGGGGCGCACGATCAACGAGTTCAAAAAAGGCACGCGCGAGCTGCTGAGCGACGCGCAACTTACCCCGCCGGCGGCTGATGCGCCGGCGAACCCGACACCGCCTGCGCAGAGCGCGGCGGCGCCCGTTGCTTCGCCCGCTGCGGAGCAGGCGGGCGTGAGCCCTGCAGGGGCTGCTGCGGCTGAGGAGCCGGCCGCCCCTGCAACGGCACATGCGCCGCTTAGCAACCCGCGGCGCCTGCCAGATTAGTTCAAGTTATGAAGGAGTACCATGCTTATGGCGTCGAGCGTGTAAACTAGGCTTGATCTCATATTACATGGAAATACTCCATCTAATCTTGCTTCTGCCTAGTGTATTTTGTTATTTACATGGAATAACTCCCGTTAATTTAACTATTTCGGGGGATTAAAAAGGAAATGTTTTAAAATAACAGGAAGAATTCCTGTTATATTGGATTATGCAGGTGCATGCAGTCTAATTAGATGTAATTTTTCCTGTTAATTTCGGGATCGCATCTTTTATGCACCAGGAGAGACTTTGAGCTCCGCTCAAAGATCCCAGAAGAGGAGAGACTTTGAGCTCCGCTCAAAGATCCCTATATTAGGTTGGTGAAACATGACAACAAACGATGAAATGTCGCTCGTAGAGCATTTGGGTGAGCTCCGCAAGCGAATCATGTGGATTTTGATCGTCTTGGTCATTGGCATGGTGGGCGGCCTCGTCATAGCCAAACCCCTTATCCGCTATTTGAAAAACATTCCCCCCGCCAACGGCATCGGCTGGAATGTCTTTTCGCCATGGGACGCGCTGCGGCTGTATATGAACTTTGGCTTGGCCGTGGCAATCCTCATCTCATTGCCGGTCGCGCTTTATCATATTTGGGCTTTCGTCAAGCCGGGATTACGCGAAGTCGAACAAAAAGCCTCAATTATTTATATCCCGGCAGCTTTCCTTTTGTTTTTGCTTGGGATCGCTTTCGGCTATTTTGTCGTATTTCCGATGGCCTTTTACTTTACTTCATCCATAAGCAAAAGCCTCGATATTACGGAACTGTATGGGGCAGCGCAATATTTTTCTTTTATGTTCAACATCATTCTCCCTTTAGCGATCGTTTTCGAGCTGCCGATGGTCGTGATGTTTTTGACGAAAATCCGCCTCCTAAACCCGAAGCGATTGCATAAATTCAGAAGATACGCTTATATGCTGATGGTTATTTTGGCTACAGTGATTACGCCGCCGGATGCGATTTCAGCGATTCTGGTGTCGGTTCCGCTCATTATTTTATATGAGTTTAGCGTCTTTTTGTCCGGATTTATTTATCGCAAGCAATTGTTGAAAGATGCCGAATGGGAACGGGAATATGGTCCTAAGTGAGAAATCAAGAAAAACAGTCTGCAAGTAGTGCAGGCTGTTTTCTTTTTAGAGAGCGGAATATTTGCTTTTCATTTGGGTAGAATGAGGGGGGTGCCCAAAAGATTGAAAAATGTGTAAAAGGACTTGCAAAATAGTCTCGATTTGATTATCATAAGAATTGTTGTTAGCACTAAAGACGTTTGAGTGCTAAAAGTGCAACATACACACCATTACCAATTTCTAAAGGAGGCTATTTTCCATGATCAGACCGTTAGGTGATCGCGTAGTCATTGAAGCCATTGCGAAAGAGGAGACAACTGCGAGCGGCATCGTGCTGCCAGATTCAGCTAAAGAAAAACCGCAAGAAGGTAAAGTATTAGCTGTTGGCGCAGGTGCTATTAAAGACGGAGTACGCGTTCCGCTGGAAGTTAAAGAAGGCGACCGCATCATTTTCTCCAAATACGCTGGAACTGAAGTGAAGTACGAAGGACGCGAACTGTTGATCTTGCGCGAAAGCGATATTCTCGCTGTATTAGCCTAATTTAGCAGGCCCATAGATCGGTTCGAACGTATACTTAGCTTTTCCGTTTTGTTACTTAGTATGTACATTTAATCATTTAGAGGAGGTTTCCTTATCATGGCAAAAGATATTAAGTTCAGTGAAGACGCACGCCGCGCGATGCTTCGCGGGGTAGATGCTTTGGCGAATGCCGTTAAAGTAACCCTTGGTCCTAAAGGCCGCAACGTAGTTCTTGAGAAAAAATTCGGCAGCCCGTTGATCACTAATGACGGTGTTACGATCGCAAAAGAAATCGAGCTTGAAGACGCATTCGAAAACATGGGTGCTCAACTGGTTAAAGAAGTTGCTACTAAAACTAACGATGTTGCCGGTGACGGTACAACAACTGCAACGGTTCTGGCTCAAGCGATTATCCGCGAAGGTCTGAAAAACGTAACTGCAGGCGCTAACCCAATGGTTATCCGCAAAGGTATCGACAAAGCGGTTAAAGCAGCTGTTGAAGAGCTGAAAGTTATCGCTAAGCCAATCGAAGGCAAACAATCCATCGCACAAGTAGCTTCTATCTCTGCTGCTGACGATGAAGTTGGCCAACTGATTGCTGAAGCTATGGAAAAAGTGGGCAACGACGGTGTTATCACTGTTGAAGAATCCAAAGGTTTCGCGACTGAGCTCGAAGTTGTAGAAGGTATGCAATTCGACCGCGGTTACACTTCTCCTTACATGATCACTGACACGGATAAAATGGAAGCTGTCCTCGACAACCCATACATCCTGATCACTGACAAAAAAATCTCGAACATCCAAGAAATCTTGCCTGTTCTTGAAAAAGTGGTTCAATCCGGTAAACAACTTCTTATCATCGCTGAAGATGTTGAAGGTGAAGCACAAGCAACACTGGTTGTGAACAAACTTCGCGGTACATTCACTTGCGTAGCTGTTAAAGCTCCTGGCTTCGGCGACCGTCGTAAAGCTATGCTGGGCGACATTGCTGCTCTGACTGGCGGCCAAGTGATCACTGAAGAGCTTGGATTGGATCTGAAATCCACAACTCCTGATCAACTGGGTAGCGCGCGTCAAGTTCGCGTAACCAAAGAAAACACAATCATCGTGGATGGCGCTGGCGACAAAAAAGACATCGGCGCACGCATCACGCAAATCCGTTCCCAACTGGAAGAAACAACTTCCGATTTCGATAAAGAAAAACTGCAAGAGCGTTTGGCTAAACTTGCTGGCGGCGTAGCTGTTATCAAAGTTGGCGCAGCGACTGAAACTGAGCTCAAAGAGCGCAAACTGCGCATCGAAGATGCTTTGAACGCAACTCGCGCAGCAGTTGAAGAAGGTATCGTTTCTGGTGGTGGTACAGCCCTCGTGAACGTGTTCAACGCTGTAGCTAAGGTTTCTGCTGTAGGCGACGAGCAAACAGGCGTAAACATCATCCTGCGCGCTCTGGAAGAGCCGGTTCGCACAATCGCAGCTAACGCTGGTCAAGAAGGCTCCGTTATCGTTGAGCGCTTGAAAGGCGAAAAAGTCGGCATCGGCTACAACGCAGCTTCCGGCGAATGGGTAAACATGTTCGACGCAGGTATCGTTGACCCTGCCAAAGTAACTCGCTCCGCACTGCAAAACGCAGCTTCCGTAGCGGCTATGTTCCTGACAACCGAGGCTGTCATCGCTGATAAGCCTGAAAAAGATAAACCAGGCATGCCTGACATGGGCGGCATGGGCGGTATGGGTGGAATGATGTAATCGAATCATTTCTCGAAGAAATTTGAGGATGAGCGACCGCGGTTTAGCGGTAATTCTGTCCCAACGAAGAAAGACCTCCATCATTTGATGGGGGTCTCTTTGTGTGCGCCACGCATGGTGATTAACTAGGCGGTGAAAGTCCGCTGTGGGGGTTTGTAG
>NZ_JBHTHA010000039.1:0-46768 GCF_042676385.1 Paenibacillus sp. GCM10027628 | reverse complement strand
CCGAACGGTACGTACGGTGGTGTAAGAGGTCGGGGGCTAGCCGCCCCCTCCTACTTAATTACTGATAAGGTGCGCTTATAGCTCCGAGCTCATACCTTTGTGTAGCTGGTATCGTATCGTTTAGGATAGAGATTGTTCGCCTTTTTCATCGGTCGAAAGCTTGTAGACGCGGATCTGCTCATGATCATCAATCGTGGCCAGCGCCACCTTGCGTTCTTGATGCATAGCGCGTAACTTGGCTTTTAGCCACTTGTTGTCTTTGCCAAGCTGACGGAGAACCTTTTGGTTGGGGGTGCCTTCAATGATGATCGGTCGTACAAGAGAGAATGCTGCTGTACGTACGTTCATATCGGCGGCAGTCGCCGGTTGATGCTGAGGTGCTACGAAAATTGAGATCGTCCCGCCAGGTTCCCAAAGGGCAAGAGCGACTTTCTGAATATTTTCGACTTGCTGTTTGCGCAGCTCGGAGAACAGGTGGTCCAAGGATATTTTCGCTTTGGACAGGTTGCTCATACGGATCTGCCCGTTTTGAATGAGTGTGATTGGCGCCGGATCCAAGAAATGCTTGAGGGCATTCCACTTCAGGCTCAACCACGAAGTCAAGAGATAGAGCACTACGAGTACGGTGGTTGTGATCATGGGTCCGGATAAGCCCACATGTGCATCTGAGAGCGGATTGGCAATAATGTCGCCTAAGATAAGAGCTGTGGTGAAGTCAAGAAAGCGAAGCTGCGAAATGGAACGCTGCCCCATCAGCTTTGTCGCGATAAGCAAAAACAAATAACCGATAACCGCACGCAGAATCCATTGGATCATTGTAAGTGATTCCTGGTTGTGGAAGAAATCCATTGCTGTCACACCCTGGCTTGTATTGGAAAAGCCCAATTAACGTGCCCGGTTATTTATGTTTTTATTCGTCTTGGAACTGCTCGGCTTGCGAGCTGGAATTCGCCGCACGGCTATCCATTCTTAACTGCTGCCTCGATCGTTTGCTTCATAACTTCGGCTCCCCGATCTACGCGCATCCGGATTTCTGTGGCCAGCTCATTGGGCAGAAAATCGGTGATCCAGACAAGCCGACTGCAGCTGTCGCTCTCGGCCAAGACCTGGAAAGTAGCATGATGATGCTCAAGTGGCATACGCCCCTCGACCACTGCATACGCCAGCCTACGTGCTTCATCATCCAGGCTAACGATAAGTTCACGCACGGTTCCACCGTTAGGGAGGGTAAGGATTCGGTTATTACCATCCAGGTGTGTATCAACGGTATAGCCGGGAACGAATCGCCGATGGACCGCGCCGACGTCGCGTACCGCATCCCACACTTGCTCGGGTTTGGCCTCAATGATGATTTCTTTGCGAATAGTAGCCATTCACTTTACTCCTTCTATCATCTTATTGAACTTAACGCCTAGTTTTTGAATTGAACAAATTCCTCTGGGTTGGATCGGATGTACGAACTGATTTGTTGTAAATAATCGGGAACGGTATTTTGAAACTTTTCAAATAAAGGAGTGATTTTTGCTTGAAGCTCAATTTTGTCTTCGGAACTAATCTCATTAGTCCTAGCTTTGAGTATCCCAGCGGTTTCCTCAAGCAGTCGTATCATAGAGGTATCACCAAAAAATCGCAAACCATCGATGATGCCAACCCAGTAATTAGGCTGTTCGAGCAAGTACGATATCCATGAATAATAATCAACTGCTGAATTCGTTGCAGGGTACAGGAGTCTAAACATGAACAATGCTTGTTGCCCGCTATTCAGTTGTGAGATCACCTGCGACTTCACTGCAGGATCTTTCCCGCGAACTTGTAGAACGGTCGGCTCCATGCACGACATAAAGAGTTCCACATCCCCAAATGACTCCCAATCCTTTCGATCCATTTCCACTACCATAATCAAATCACTCTCCTTACTGTCATCATATTTTTGATTGAGTTATAAGTCAATATAAAAAGTAAAAAAATTTAGTGTGGCCTAAATAAAGACACGGACGATTCGACCACCTGAACCAGAACCTTCTTCAACTGCTCTTTCAGCCCTGTTTCCGAAATTCCTTCTGCTATAAGTTCTTGCTGAACCTGATCCAAATAATTCATTCCCTGGGACACGGACCCCCAGAATTGCATCGCCATCAGACTAGCGTCACCTTGCCGAATTGTGCCTTGCGTGATGCCTTTTTCAATGGCTTGAGTCATCGGATTCATGAAGTTTTTCACCCACTCGAATGGAGAAAACTCTTCAGGCGCGTACAAGTGATGCAAATCCAAGCTGATCCGCATGTAAAACCGCTGGGTTACCGGGCTTTCCATAACGCGTTCACAAACGATACGTGCATAACCGTAGAATAGCTCGAACGCAGACCCCTCTTGCTCAAAGTAGGTCCTCGTATAGCGCTTGGATTCCTCCATCATATATTCATAAAGCTCACGGAACAAAGTCTTCTTATTCTTGAAATAATAGTAAACCAGCCCGTGCGCAAGCCCGGCTTGATCCGCAATATCCCCCATCTCAGACGCAGCGTAGCCTTTATCGACATAAACACGAATAGCAGCCTGTAAAATTTCTTGTTTACGCTGCTTCCGAATGGCTTCATTTTGTTCTCTAGTACGAGGAGACATGACAGTACTCACCCTTTTATTTTGACTTTGATATTAGTCGAAATTATAGAGAACAATGATCCGGATTGTCAACCGCGGGTTCCCTCTGAATTCATTGGAAAAGATACAATAGTTTTCTTAGGTATTCCGTTTCCAGAATTCTTACAACCGACATCCAACTTTTCACAGCAGCGTTAAGTCAGTCAAATATCAAAGAAAATAAAGTATTAGAAGCGCAATCATGGTTTGAACGAAGGATATGTTCGAAAAATCATACATAAATACCTTTTAAACAGCAAATTCCATAATTCTGTGTGAAAATTCATACAGATTAGTGCTTTTTTAAGAAAAGAGTATAATTCTGTTCGATAATTCATACAGATTCGTTCTTGTTTCGATAACTTTACCATACTTATTCCGTTCAACTGTACTGCCAGTTAGTCCAACAAGGCTGCCAATCGAGCTGGCAGCCTTGTCATGTTTAAACTATAGTACTCCGTTTAAAGATCTAATCATGTGATTCATTTCTTACCAATCAAAATTTTAAAGTCCATAGTGACTTGTTTCAGATTCATCTGTAAAACTTTTTCTATGCGCTCCTTAGAAGATCCCCAGGATAATGGCGTCATACCTAGCAATGGTTCGATTAAGGGTTCACTCAGGTTTACTTGATATCGAATGCTCTCAACATCTAATACCTTGAACTGTTCGTTGAAGTGGCTAGTTGTAAGAGAATTTGAATAAACCTGTTTATCTGACCCCTTATAAAAGATTTCTCTTAATTCTATTAGATAATCCTGGTCAGGGACGACTTTAACCACCAAACCATTATCACTAATCAATCTCTGGAATTCTAAATAATTTGCCGGTGAAAGAATATTTAAAATGTATTTGAATTGCTTACTTGCAAATGGACAGTTTGCAATGTCAGCGACACACCAGATCGCATTTGAATATCTAGCTGCGGCAATACTAATTCCCTCTTTTGAAATATCGATTCCTACAGCTAATAGAGCGTTGGGATTTTTCTGATTTATTTCTAACTGTATGTTATTTAAGTGAGACCCTTCTCCACAACCTGCATCCAGTATACTTATAAGTTCATTGCTTGCGTGTTGATTCATTATAATTTTACTTACCGCGACATGTAAGGGATTAAATAAGCCACTATTGCTGAGTAATCTTCTGTACTCGAAGATTTTTTTATCATATTTAGTACTACTACCTCGGGACAATAGGTTAACGTATCCATGCTTTGCTATATCAAAACAGTGCTGATTGCTGCAAACTAAACTTTGGAAATTAATCCCTTGCATCGTTTTTTTACACAATGGGCATCTAAATATCTCTTGATACTTTTCAATTTTCTCAGCACTAATCAACTTTTTATTTTTTTGGAACACAAAAAGCACCCCTTCATTCGTATTAGGTGAATGAAAAAAGGCACAGTCAAATAAGCCCTAGCAATTTTTAAAAAAATGCAGGGTTATGTGATCTGCACCTTACATTACCTATAACGAATGAATTGGATGATCATAGTTAAACTCTCCCTCATGCATTGCTTTAAAGCACTTTTATCTTAACATGTTTCACTTATGTGAAAAAGCATTAGTGAAGACTGCCCGTTACGCTAACTCATGATGTTTTCTTAATAATGCGGTAATACAGATAAACAGTTATGAAGTAAATTGGGAATAAAATTAGCCCGGCAAAAACAAAAAACAAAACAATAAAAATCTTATTACTTTCATTATCTGAATCAAAATTTATAAAACCATAAACAATCAAGATAATCCAGAGTATTGTTAATAAATATCCAACTCTATAAGGTAGATTCATTATTTTCACTTCCTTGAACAAACTGGTGTATATAAATATTAGACCGACCATTATCCTGCCCGTTACTTCAATATAAAAGGAACAGCAGCCGGCCCGCGGCAATCTGATCCCTATTTTGGACAATCCTTCTCCGTTAGTTTCACTAGCTTAAACAAAACTGCCCGCCAATGAAAAAGGGAGCTGCCGCCGGCGTGGCGAACTGCTCCCTTGCTTGTTCAACTATCGTATCCGTGAGTTGAACAATGTCTATTCCAAATAGCCAAATGCCCTGAGTTGCTTGTAGCGATTAACGGCCAGAATGCCTTTCCAATATCTCTTTGCAACTCGAAATTGTTCCGGAAAATCTGACCACCCCCACGAAATGTCCCAAATTCCTTCTTCAGACATTTGTTCAACAAAAAGATTGAGATTTTGTTCTACCAATGAACCGAATCTTTCGCATAGTGGATGGTCGGGTCCGTCAATATAATCAAGCGGGAGAGGTTTATAGCCTCCTGTCCATGTGGATGCATCCTTATCAACACTTTGTTCCGCTAACTCCATAACTTTTTCGGAAACGTCATTCAATGAATATTGAATTCTGACACTCAAAATGGCTTCATGGGGCTTTATTATTTTAAGCAAATGCTGAAAATTGTTAATTTCATGCCTGTCCATTTCAGCTCTGCTCATTAGATGTGTTACTGCCTTTTGGATTGAGTTCCAACCTAATTCCGCAGCTTCACTTTTCTCGGGAGACCAATGAATAAGAAAAGCAGCAAGTTCTGCACTGGGATTAAACATCCATTTTTCCTGAACACCCGGATGCCAATGCCACCAAGGAGCATGTGGATAATCGTTATTCTTAGGCAGCACGGAGTCCCACATTCCTGTTTTAATGTCATTTGTGTTTGTCAAGTAGCCAATCATCGACCCAACTGTTGGTTCATTAATGTCCGCGTTTATTTCCATTAGGATTTGCCCTGCAGCCCATGTGGCCATTGGTGATGAATGTGGCAACCAAAAATCAGGCTCTATGCCATGTCCGAATCCACCGTCCACATTTTGAAATGTTTGAAGCCGTGCAATAACACTTTCCCTGCTCCCATTTTCAAATTCGAATTCGAACCGAGCGCGCTCTAGTTCTCGCCCTTTTGACATTATGTATGTTTTTGCTTTTTCAAAGCGACTTTTAGAAATTCTGCGTGGAATATTCAATTCCATTTGCCTCCTGCAATGACTGTCATTAAAAATACTTGGAGATTCAGTTCGTTGCGCATTGCGAACTATCAAGACAGCCACTTCGCTTACTTAACCGCAATATAAATATCCACAACGGCTTCCTGCGGGTTGCTGGCTCTTTCATCGTAGAGCTCGAAGTCGCCCGTGTAAGCACGCTCGATGCCCCCCTGCTCCACAAATTCCCAAATGGCTGCCCAGCAGGCAGGCACATTTTGAAAAATGGGGCCTTTTTCGGTTGTGAAGATCGCATATGTCCCAGCGGGAATCGATGTTGCAGCGAGACCGGCCGGCACATCTGCGGTGTCAGCCGCCTTTAATCCAATTAACACGTTGTATGCGCCAGTGACGCCATTCTCATAATCTGTGTATACCTCAAAAGTTGGGCTATCCGGCATTGGATTGGGAACTTTCCGGCTTATTTGCTGCTGATAAAAGCTTTCCCATAGCTTCGGAATAGATCCGTGTCCGCCGGCTTCTAGGGCGTTGGAAGTTCTGGTCGAAATGCCTATGACTTGGAATTCTTTTAGATGTACAAAGGTTGGGTTAATCATAATCGCTCCTCGCTAGCCCAAGTCGTTTACACGAGCGGCTGCATGCCGCGATCCAGCCAATCCTCCCGGGTAGGACCGTAAATATCCGGCACCCGCAGACCGGCTTGGCGCATCAAGACGATCATCTCGCCCCGATGGTGGATCTCGTGGGAGATGAGGATGCGAAGCGTCAAGCCGTTGGGCCACATTTCACCATACATATCAACGGTTTCCGCTAAGGAGGCATCCGTCCATTGGGATCGGATTGCGTCAGTCAACCCTGCAGCTGCATGACGGTACGTTTCAGCGATGGTCCGCGCAGAGTCCGGCGCAAGCTCTTCGCCTTCAGGCGCTTCGAACTTAAGACCGGTGCGGGACAGCATTTCATGGGTGGTGGTGGCAATATGCCAGCCCAATTGTCCAAGTGTGCGGAAATCAGGCGCGATGCGCTGTTTGAGGGATGCGTCAGTGAGCGTGTCCAGTACACGCTGAGTAGCTTTAGATTCGTAACTCCATTCGTCAATAAAGGCTTGAATTGTCGTGAACATAAGGGGATTCCTCCTAAGAGTTAGTTAATTAACTTCATCTCCTACTATAACCAAGCCCCACTGACAACGTATTGTCAGGTTTGGATGGCATACATGTCTACGATTTTTTGTGCTTTATCTTTGATGATCTCAGCGATATGGGTCGGCTCCAAGATTCGCAAACCAGGACCATAGCTGAGCAGCATCCCATGAAGCCAAGGCTCATCCGGTTGAATGGCGGTAACAAGCAGCGAGCCGTCAGGCTGCTCAGCGATTTGATCCGCCTGGAAATAGTCCTCGGCTTGAGCGCGCATGTTCGGCTGTATATGCAGCACGAGCTTGACGCAAGCGGACAAATCTTTATGCTCCCAGCGGAGCTGTTCGACCGGTTGCTCTTTTTGCACGAACGTTCGGGTTAACACTTCAATCTCCTTCATGCGAGAAAGACGGAAAACGCGATAGTCCTGACGGAGTAAGCAAAATCCGTACAAATACCAGCCGAATCCTTTGACGACGATTCCCATAGGTTCCGCGGTACGCACAGAGACTTCGCTCTGTGAAGTTGTATATTGAAAGGAAACGAGACGCGATTCGCGGATTGCGGTGCGCAGGTGATTGAGTTTTTCCTTTTCGGCGTCTCCGCTGCGCCATGGGTTCAAATCGATGATCAATTGATTGCTCATGGCAGCGACGTTGTTTTGCTCGGATTTGGCCATGAGTGCGCCGACTTTATCGAGCAGCCCGCTGACCTCTTGGTCGCCGACTGTGGAACGGATCCCTTTTAACCCGACAATAATGGATTGGAGCTCCTCTAAAGACAGAAATTGTCGATCCAGCCGGAACTGATCCATAATCTCATAGCCGCCGCTATTCCCTGCATATGAAACAACCGGTATGCCGGCCTGATTAATCGCCTCGACGTCCCGGTATATGGTGCGCATGGATACTTCAAAACGGTCGGAAAGCTCCTTTGCGCTTATTCGTCTCCGGTTTAACAGAAGCATCGTAATCGCCAGCAATCGGTCAATTTTCAAACAAAGCACCTCATCCATTCATTTATTCTTAAACCTATTTTCGATTATTAAGGGCGAAATCCTTTCGGGGTCAATGCCTGCTCCGCATAGGTTATGGAAAAAAATGAAATAATAAGCTCGCTTTTAAATTCCAGACGAAAAGAGTGGGCGCTTTGTTTAGAAAAATCGCAAAAACTGTCCTGCATACCGCGGCGATCACCTTGCTATTGAGCAGCTTATCCTTGTGGGGAGCGGGCTTAGCTGTAGCTGAAGGAAACGATGAGTTGCCGTCTCCAGGGCCGAATGCGTCGCAGGGGCAGCTTCTGCAAGCCCGGGAGATCGATGTCACCGGCGACGGTAAGCTGGACACGGTCTCCTTGGTGGGCACGAAGATGGACAGCTCAAGCCCGTACTACGCCAAATTATTCATTGTCGTTTCAGGCCAAGGGCAAAATCAGGTGGTGATTCCGCTGGAAGGCGGCTACAATCCACGGATGATGTTCTGCGATTTTGACGGGAACAAATTGCCTGAGATTTATGTGTCGGCCGAAACCGGGGGCAGCGGCGGTCTATCTAATTACTATCTCTATTCGCTTAAGGATAACGTGCCGACGGCGATTCCGCTCCCCGATCCGCTCCACGTGACTGCAACGTTCAAGAACAATTACGTCGTCAAGTTGAAACTGAAGGAAACCGGCAAATCCTACAAAATCGACATCAAAGACAAGAAAGAGGATTACGATCGCTTCGGCGTGTACAAGGATGGCAAGGTGGTTAAACCGATCATCGTTGACGTCCATCCGTTTGGCGCGCTGCAACCTATCGTTGTCGAGCGCGACGGCGTCTGCGAGCTGAGAGGCGTTCAGCGGATTAGCGGCATCGCTAACGCCGATACCATCGGTTACGCGAACTCCATCTGGAAGTGGAAGGATGGCAAGTGGGTGCTGAAAGGCTCTTCCGTCAACAAAACCTTGGAGCCTAGTCATGGAGGGCATCATTAAAAATCGCCGTTGTATAAAATTATTCATACTCGGGGAGTCTATACGTTGCTGTTATTTTTAGGAAGGAGGTGTCGATGTGTCCAATCAAGAGAATCAGGCTCAGGCATCAAAAGCGGCCGTTCAGTCTACGGAGCTAAACAAATTACCTGTCCCAGGCGCAAGTGATACGGAGTTTTCCGCAGAGGAAGCGGCAAAGGCATTCCAAGGAAATCAATCGGCCAACAGTAGGTCTGAAGATGAATCATAAAAGAGGATAAATAAACAAAGCCCGGTTCCAATTGGACCGGGCTTTGTTGTGCAGTCGGTGCTTTATACCCAATTGCCCTTGCGGAACAAAGGCTCGCGGGTACCGTCAGCGGTGATGCCGTCAATATCCATCTCGGCGGAGCCGATCATAAAATCGACGTGGATCAAGCTTTTATTATAGCCGTTCTCGGCCAGTTCTTCGGGACTCATTGCCGTTCCGCCTTCGATGGTGAACGGATAGGAATTACCTAGCGCTACGTGGCAAGAAGCATTTTCGTCGAATAAAGTATTGTAATAAATGATGCCGGACTGCGAAATCGGCGAGTCATAAGGTACGAGTGCAACCTCGCCTAAATAGCGGGCGCCTTCGTCCATATCCAGCATCTTGTTCAGCACTTCTTGGCCGACTTCGGCGGTCGCTTTCACGACTTTGCCGTTCTCGAACGTCAAGGAGAAGCCGTCAATCAGGGAACCTTGGTAGCTCAGTGGAAGCGTACTGCGAACGGTGCCGTTCGTACCGTTACGAAGCGGCATCGTGAACACTTCCTCTGTCGGCATGTTCGGGAGGAAGAAGATGCCGCTGTCCGTCGTGCTGCCGGCAGCAACCCAAAGATGCTTGGGCGCGAGCTCGATGTAAAGATCGGTGCCCGGCGCTTGCAGGTGCAGCTGTTTGAATCTTTTGCCGTTCAACATTTCTTGTTTGCCGGTCAAGTTCTGAACGTGCGCATTCCATGCCGCAACCGGATCTTCCGCATCGACACGGGTAAGCTTGAAAATCTGCTCCCACAGCTTCTGAATGCGTTCCTCTTCGCTGAGGTTCGGGAACACCTTGGCGGACCATTCTGCCGTCGGGTATGAAACCATCAACCAGTTCACCTGATTGCTGCGCAAATATTTCAGGAACCCTTCACGCGCCGTGGCGGCTGCTTTGCCGGAGATGGCGACCCGTTCCGGGTCTACATCCTTGAGCAAATCCGAGTTCGGCGCGTAGATCTGCAGGAAGGCTGCGCCGCCTTTGGCAAGCTCCTCCAGCCCGTTCGCCCGCCACATCGGATACTCGCGAAGCGTGGACTCCGGCGCGTGCTTCAGGCGCAGTGCCTTCACTTCATCGTCATCCCAGTCGATGACGACGTCTTTGGCCCCGACTTCATAGGCTTTTTTCGTAATTTTACGCACAAAATCGGCGCAGGCAATCGGGGTCATAATGACCACGGTTTGATCCTTTTGAACGTTTAATCCTACTTTCACTGCTAGCTCTGCATATTGATCCAGATACTGTTCGAATGTCTTCATCACGCTAGCTCCTTTATATTTCAGTAAGATTTAGTGTATGATAGAAAATAAAACTTTAACCCGCGGGAGAAAGGCTGGAAACCAATGGAAACGAAAAGCGCCACAGCAACAAGCACTCCATCGAATTTCATTAAGAACATTGTAAACGAAGATCTGAAAACAGGCAAAGTCAGCCAGGTGATCACCCGATTTCCCCCGGAGCCGAACGGATACCTTCATATTGGTCATGCGAAATCGATTTGTCTGAATTTTGAGGTGGCGGATGAGTTCAAAGGCTTGACGAACCTCCGTTTTGACGATACGAATCCGGTCAAGGAAGATACGGAATATGTTGAATCCATTAAGGCCGACGTCGCATGGCTCGGGTTTCAGTGGGACGGTCTGTTCTTTGCTTCGGATTATTTTGAAGAGATGTATAATCGTGCATTAGTGTTGATCCGTAAAGGGCTAGCCTATGTCGACGATCAAACTGCGGAGCAAATCCGTGATACGCGCGGCACGTTGACCGAGCCGGGCAAAGAAAGTCCGTATCGCGGACGCAGCGCGGAGGAGAATCTTGCGTTATTTGAGCGCATGCGCGCGGGTGAGTTCAAGGACGGCGAACGCGTACTTCGCGCGAAAATCGACATGTCCTCGCCGAATATCAATTTCCGCGATCCGGTCATCTACCGTGTCGTTCATGCGCATCACCATAATACCGGAGACAAATGGTGCATCTACCCGATGTACGCTTTTGCCCATCCGATCGAGGATGCGATTGAAGGCGTGACTCACTCCATCTGTACATTGGAGTTCGAAGACCAACGTCCTTTCTACGACTGGGTTATTCGCGAATGTGAAATGCCGAACGTACCTAGACAGTACGAGTTCGCGCGTTTGAATCTGACCAATACGGTCATGAGCAAAAGAAAGCTGAAGCTGCTCGTCGACGAGAAAGCGGTTGACGGCTGGGACGATCCGCGCATGCCGACGATTTCCGGTCTTCGCCGCCGTGGCTTTACGCCGGAAGCGATCCGCAACTTCTGCCGCGAGATCGGCGTTGCCAAAAGCTACAGCGTTGTGGATGCGAAAATGCTCGACCACTTCATCCGCGAGGATCTGAAGCTGAAGGCGCTGCGCACGATGGGCGTTCTCAATCCGCTTAAGGTGGTTATCACCAACTATCCGGAGGATCAAGTGGAGATGCTGGATGCGGAGAACAATTCCGAGAATCCGGAAATGGGATCCCGCCAAATTCCGTTCTCCCGAGAGATTTACATCGAGCAGGACGACTTCATGGAGAACCCGCCGAACAAATATTTCCGGTTATTTCCCGGCAACGAAGTGCGGCTGAAGAATGCGTACTTCATTAAGTGCAATGACTTTATCAAGGATGAGAACGGCAAAGTCGTGGAACTGCACTGCACGTACGATGTGGAAACGAAAAGCGGCAGCGGCTTCACCGGCCGTAAAGTGAAAGGCACGATCCACTGGGTGGACGCGAAAAGTGCTGTGCCGGCGGAGTTCCGCCTGTATGAGCCGCTGATCTTGGATGACGAAGAGAACGAAGGAGCTTCGTTCCTCGAGAACCTCAACCCGAATTCCTTGCAAATCGTGCAAGGCTTTGTTGAGGAGAACATGAAGCAGGCGAAGCCTCATGATAAATTCCAGTTTTTCCGCCACGGCTATTTCAACGTGGACCCGAAATATACGACAGACGATCGTCTGGTGTTCAACCTGATTGTTTCGCTCAAGAGCTCGTTTGAGGTGTAAAGTAATAGCAAGGATTAGTCAGGATGCTGGCTGTTAGCGGATGAGGCGTCAGGTAACGGGAAAATCTCCTGCTAATTTAGCCGATTTCGTTGAAGGAATGTAAATAACGGGAAAACCTCCAACTAATGTAGGGTGATTTGGAGGAAAGCGCTGAATTGCTTGAAACTAACGGTAGGTTTTCCGGTTAAATAGTGAAAAATCGATCTGTGGACGAAATTAGCGGGAGTTTTTCCTGCAAAGCCCATGGGCTGCCAGTATCGGCGCATAAAAAACACTAACGTGTCTGCATTTGCAAACCGTTAGTGTTTTTATTTTGTGTTTCGTTTTTCAATTGCCCATCATTACGAAAAATCAAACGGTAAGGAAATTTGGGTACCGTAACAAAATGCCATTGATTAAGTAAGTTCAATACAAGAAAGCCCGTCAATGTTTCGTATATTGGCGGGCTTTCTTTACATTCCAGACTTTATACCTCCATTATCGGTGCGATCATGCCTAGATTGTAAAGTTTAGCAGGCGGAAATCCTGCTTGCGTTTTACAAATTTGATTTAGCACCAGCGCCTTGGCGACACGAGAATTGATCAAACACCAGCATTTTGCGTGAGTGAGAACAGCGTGTGAAAGCACTCGTAGCTTGTAGAGATTTTGTATAGTTCCTTATGTTAGGATCACACCTGTCGAAAGAACATGGATTTTAGCGAAATATCGGGATTGAGGTGATTTGGCTCACTATTGAATAAGAGATGAGAGCGGAAGTGAATAAGAACGGGCTGATGTTTTACGGTGGTTGGAGTTGATTTTTTAAAAGGCGGAATGTTAAAAATGGAATATTCTGTTATTTGGTAGAGATGAAATTCGCGCAAATTAATTGTATCAGGAGATGATGATGAAATGATGTTTGATAGGAAGGGTAGGATGAACTGGAAGAAGTCGCTCAAGCTGCTGCTGGTCGGCGCCTTGACCATAGGTTTATGGCCTGCAGTGTTGGCTCCGCAGACGGCCAAAGCGGCGGCAGTAGGGCCAGGCGGGGTTACCACAAATCTTCACTTATGGCTCCGTGCTGATGCCGGCGTGACTACGGCGAACGGTACAGTTTCAGAATGGAAAGATCAGAGTGGTAATAACCGTGACTTCTCTCAAACCGATGCCACCAAACAGCCTGTTTATAATGATGGAAGCAACCGGATTAACTTTAATGAGGCAGTAACTTTTGACGGGACGAATGATTATTTATTAAATGCCAATGGTGTTCTGGGAAGTAGCGCGTACAATAATTTTAATGTATTTTTAATGTCGGGTATAGGAATTGGTTCGAATTCTATTTTATGGGAAGAAACGTCCGGTGGGGGCAGATTAAATGTGCATCTGCCTTATAGCGGAACTGTTTATTGGGATGCAGGGAGCCAAGCTACTGAGCGAGTATCTGCTCTTGCAGGAACAGTGGGTCCAAAGTATATTTGGAATTTTAATTATGGAATCAATAGTTCCGTAGACGCAGGTCAATCCATTTATCGTGATGGGAATGCGCTTGTTTCTGCACCCAGTCGAACGAATCCTCTAACAGGTATTAACCATAAAATGTCATTGGGTTCACAATATGATACTAATGGAAATCCAGTAAGTTATTATAATGGCCAAGTAGGCGAAATAATTTTCTATTCAGGTCCATTGACGGCAACAGACAGACTTAAAATCAATTCCTATTTAGCGATTAAATACGGAAAATCGTTAAACAATCTTAATTATTTAGATTCGAATGCCACTCCAATTTGGAATGCAGATCTGAACTATAATAGTAATATTGCAGGTATTGCCCGTGACGATGCACAAGGTTTATATCAAAAGCAAAGCCGTTCGGCGAACGATACATCGAAGCTGACAATTGGCATTGGAGCACAATTGTCAATGAAAAATGAGAATATTTCAGAAACGCTTGCAGATAAACAGTCGTTAATCTGGGGCGATAACGGACAACCCTTAAAATTTGATAAGCAAATTGGGTCGACAGACAAAAACCATGCAGAACGTATCTGGAAAGTTCAGAACACTGGGAATGTCGGTGAAGTGCTAATTGCGATTCCGAAGAATATGATTCCAGCAAATTCGACGTTGCTTGTAAATGGTAACGACTCTGATTTCACGAATGCCACAGAGCATCAATTAACAGTAGTAAGCTTTGAGGGAATAGATTATTTTACGACAAAAACAGCCTTAGCGAATGGACAATTCTTCACCTTTGCTGCTCCAGTGCCAGTACCGAATAGTGCAGTGGAAGCGGGCGGGAATAAAATTATTCTTACGTTCGACAAAGAGGTGGGATGGACAAATTCAACCGGGTTTACAATTACAAATGACGGTACACCAACAACACCGGTCATTAATGTTGACCCAACTGACGCTAAGAAAATGATTTTTACTTTACCAACAGGAACGGATGTCACCGGTAAAACAGTGAATGTGTCCTACAATGGCAAAGGTAACTTAATAGGTACGAACAGTGTACCTGTGAATCAATTCTCTATGGATGTAAAAACAGGCACGTTAGCTAGTGCGGCGAACAACAGTGTCAAAGAAAGCCCGAGCAGCGTCACGGTAGGCGGTTCGGTGACACTAACGGCAGCGGGAGACCGGCAGTCGGAAACAGGAGCGGTGTACGGGGATGAAAGGTACATCCCGACAAGCTGGACATCGACGGAGAGCGGCAAATCGGGAACGTTCAGCGTAAGCGGAGTCACCTATACCTCCACTTATACGCCTGCGACAGCAGGCAGTTACACCGTAACGGCTACTTTCACGAAGCAAAAGTGGGATGGCAGCGCATGGACAGATACGACCACGACGGACACGAAGACGTCCACCGTAACGGCTGTTCTTCCGGTGATGGGAGGCAGCGCAACGATTAGCGGTACTGCCAAGGTGGGTCAAACGTTGACGGCAGATTTAACGGGAATCACGTATACACCGAGCACGTCGGGCAACATTCCGACTTACCAGTGGTACCGTGACGGAGTCGCTATCGCGAGTGCGACGGATCCAAGCTACGCGGTAACCGCAGACGATGTCGGCTCGGCCATCACCGTGACGGTTACCGCTGACGGCACGCATGCGACAGGCAGCGTGACGAGCGCGGCGACGGGTGCGGTAGTGGCAGCAGACGGTGCGGCGGCTCCGACCAATGTAATTTTAGACGCAAGTGCGAAGACGCTGTCGTGGAACAATGTATCAGGATATGCCAATGTTTCCGATTATGAATATACGGTGGATGGCGGTAAAACATGGACGATAGCAACTGCCAATCCGCAGACGATGGCAATCGTGCCGAGTTCTGTTGCTAATGTTCAAGTCCGCGTCAAAGGCGACTCCAGCGCCGGACGGGCTCCCGGTGAAGCCGGTACGGCTGCTCTTCCGTCGATGGGAGGCAGCGTGGCGATTAGAGGTATCGCCAAGGTGGGTCAAACGTTGACGGCGGACTTATCGGGGATCACGTATACGCCTAGCACGTCGGGCAATGTGCCGACTTACCAGTGGTACCGAAACGGGATTGCCATCACGAATACGATGGGATCAAGCTATACGTTAACCGCAGATGACATGGGCGCGGCTATCACTGTGAAGGTCACCGCCGACGGTACGCATGCGACTGGCAACGTGACGAGCTCAGCGACGGGTGCGGTAGCGGCAGCAGACGGTGCGGCGGCTCCGGCAGCGCCTGCACAAGCAAGTAAAACGGCAACGAGCATTACTTTGCAGGCAGTCGCCGGTCAGGAATACAGCAAAGATGGCGGTGCGACGTGGCAGGACAGCCCGACGTTCAGCGGACTGACGCCGGATACGAACTATACGTTTGTGACCCGGGTGAAAGCGACCGCGACGCAGAGCGCGTCTGCTATCAGCGTGGGAACAACGATTCGCACATCGGCTCCAACGTCTAGCAATGCGGATTTGAACGGCTTGACGTTGTCGAGCGGTACGTTAAGCCCTGCGTTTGCGGCGGGGACGACAGACGGCTATACGGCGAGCGCAGCGAACAGCGTGAGCAGCACAACAGTGACGGCGACGGTATATGATTCTGCTCATGCCACAGTGACGGCGAGTGTGTACAACAGCGCCGGCACCTTGGTGAAAGGTCCGATTTCGCTTACGAGCGGTGCAGCTTCCGATTCGCTGCCGCTGAGCGTGGGCATCAACACGATAAAGGTGGTTGTGAGGGCTCAGGACGGCACGACGCAAACGTACACCGTGACGGTGACGCGCGCGTCGGCTACAGAGCACTCCTCCGGTTCGCCTTCGACGGGCTCGCCTTCCACCGGTGCTGTCGGCACAGGGGACAGTACATCCGACAACTCGATAGGGTTCCGCGTTATCGTGAACGGCAAGGAATATGATCAAATCGCTGCGGGCACTACGAACAAAGAGGATGGGAAAACCGTGGTGACGGCGACAGTGGATAAGGCCAAATTGGCGGCTCAGCTTGCGCAAGAGGGCGACAAGCCGGTCATCATCGTCCCTGTTGCGACAGTGAGCGCGGACAAAGTGACGGCTGTATTGACCGGGGATGCAGTGAAAGCGATGGAAAAGAAGCAGGCAATGTTTGAAGTTCAAACGACTAACGGCAACTACAAACTGCCTGCGTCCGAAATAGCGATTGACCGCTTGGCGTCACAGCTTGGCGGGCAAGTGAATCTGTCGGATATCGTTATGCATGTGGATATTGCGAAAAGCGATGACGCGAAGGTCAAACTCGCGGAAAGCACCGCGGGTAAAGGCAAGTTTACCGTCGTCGTGCCGCCGGTCGAATTCACGGTCACCGCTTCGTACAACGGCAAAACGGTGGATGTTGACAAGTTCAATGCGTACGTGGAGCGTGAAATTCCGCTGCCGGACGGCATCGATCCAAACAAGATTACAACTGCAACCGTGCTTGCTGCTGACGGAACGGTCTATCACGTGCCAACCTATATTACCTTTCGCGACGGGAAGTATTACGCAGTTGTGAGCAGCTTGACGAACAGCATGTACACCTTGATCTGGCACCCGATGACTTTTGCGGATGTGGCAGGGCATTGGTCCAAAGACGCGGTGAACGACATGGCATCGCGGTTAATCGTGAACGGGGTCGATGTTACTCATTACAATCCGAATGCGGCGATCACGCGCGCGGAGTTCGCGGCGATTATCGTCAGAGGGCTCGGTCTCCCCGAAAACGGGAAAACTTCAGCGTACGGCGACGTGAAGTCCGGCGACTGGTACGTCGGCGCTGTGGCGAAAGCGCAGGAGTACGGCATCATCAACGGGTATGAGGACGGAACGTTCCGCCCGAGCAAAACAATCACGCGCGAAGAGGCGATGGCGATGATCGCACGGGCAATGAAATTGGCGGGGCTCGATACGAACGTCAGCGGCGCTGACGCCACATCCGCACTCGCCTCGTTCACAGACAGCGCGGCGGTAGATGCGTGGGCGAAGCAAGCTGTCGCGGCGACGGTGAAGAGCGGGTTGGTTAAAGGCTCCGACACAGGACTGAAACCGGCGAGCGACATTACCCGAGCGGAGACGGCGGCCATCGTGCAGCGGATGCTGATAAAGGCCAATCTGATCGATAACCGAAATTCCAAGTAGACACGATAGTGGTTTGAAGCGGGGCTGTCCTGAGGCGAATACAAAGCTAAGGGACGGCCCTTCTTTGCAATCGGGAACATACAAATATCCGATTGCGGCACAAGGAATTGACGCTGTTCTTGTCGAAAATAGGAACTCCAGCATTTGCAAGCAGATGGTGGAGTTGCTCGACAAAACGTTGGGAGTGTCTCTTTATGATACGGATAAAAAACAAAACCGTTCTAAAATATGTTGCATCGTTCGTCCTGTTTCTCTCCATACTTCTCGGCATTCGGTGGTTTTGGTCCGGAATTTTTACTACGCCTGTACATCCTAGTGCGGTTCAAGGCGTGCTCGATCTGCGCGGCTGGGACTTCGCGAAATCCCGGTCCATTACGCTGAAAGGCGAGTGGGAGTTTTATCCGGAAGCATTGATCACGCATGAAGAGAAGGGGCGGCAATCCCTTGATAAGCGTTATATTCAGGTTCCCGGGGATTGGCGAAGCGTTTTGCCGGCAGGGTCAAAGTCGTCGTTCGGATATGGGACGTACCGGCTGCGCATTCTTGTCGATCCTTTGCCGCAACAGTCTTTCAAATTCTGGATTCAAGAAATTCAAGCCTCTTCAGTTGTTGAATTCAACGGTCAGATAGCAGGAGTCGGCCAACCGACTGAGCAAGCGACAACGTATACGCCCCGCCGGATTTCTTATACCCCGCTCTATAAGGCAAACGGAGTGAGTGAGATCGAACTGCTTGTACGCGTTGCCAATTTCGAAAATCCGTTTAATGGCGGCATTGTCAGGGACATCCGCTTCGGGTCGGATGCGGCCATCGATACCGAACGCTGGAGCTCCATTGGCTTTCAGGTTGTGACATTCATGATACTGATGTTGCATGGCTTGTACGCCTTGATGTTATACGTGTTCAATCGGCAAAAATCGTTTCTTGTCTTCTTCATGCTGCTTCTAGTCTCTGGTCTTTCGATTGTGTCTGATAACGACAGCCTGCTGCTGGTATGCATGCCTTTCATCAACTATGCATGGGCGCTGAAAATCAAGGTGCTCTCGTACTTGTCGTTTTCCTTTTTTTTCCTATTACTGATAGGGATATTTGCCAAGCTCCGAACAAACACTGGATTGTTCCGTACGTACGCCGGCGTTTTCGCTCTATATTGGGGGGGGGTGGCGGTCATGCCGCCACCGCTCATTTACTATTCGATCAATGCAAATGTATTCACGCTGATTAGTTGGTTCCCATGGGCCTGGATTGTCTATCTGGTCGGCAAAATGATAGCCAGAAATCAGCCTGGCGCCATCTTTTTGGTGCTTGCCGCCACGAGCATCTTATCCAGCTCCGTCTGGGGAGCGCTTAATACTCGCTCGGAAGTAACGAGCGTCTACTACCCGGTTGACGTGCTGGCAGCTATCGTCTGTTTTTCCGCTTACTGGTTTAAGCAGTACTTCCGCAATTCCGAAGAAAACGCCAAGCTGAACGAGCAGTTAAGGATGGCAGACAAACTGAAGGACGATTTCCTGGCGAACACATCGCATGAATTGCGCAATCCGCTGCACGGGATGCTGAATATGGCGCAAACGGTTCTTGACAGCGAAAAGCATGTGCTGAGCGATAAGAGCGCCAAAAATTTGGAGTTGATGATCACCGTCGGCCGGCGCATGTCGTTTATGTTAAATGACCTGCTAGATTTGACGCGTCTCAAAGAGGGCGTCATCCGCCTGCAGGTACAAAGCGTTCAGGTTCAAGCGGTCGCTTCCGGGGTATTCGACATGCTTCGCTTCATGACCGAAGGCAAGCCGGTCCGGTTGGTTAGCGAGATTCCGAACGAATTTCCTTCTGTGATGGCTGATGAAAACCGGCTCGTTCAAATTGTGTTCAATCTGGTTCACAATGCGGTCAAATTTACTAACGAAGGGACAATTACCATCCGGGCGGCCGTTAAGGGCGGGAAAGCGTACATTAGCGTTGCGGATACGGGCGTCGGCATGGACGCGGAAACGCTGCAAAGAGTCTTTAAGCCCTACGAGCAAGGCGACACCGGCATGACGGCGGCTCCAGGCGGCGGCATCGGACTCGGACTCGGCATTTGCAAGCAGCTCGTAGAGCTGCACGGCGAAGCGTTAGAGATCAGCTCTGCCCCCGGTGAAGGCACAGTATTCACGTTTACTTTGGCGCTGCCCGATTCGTCGTCCGTTCAACCGGAAATGGAAGCTGCGTCGATTCTATTGCCTGCTTATATGGAAACAGGCGCTGCCGGCTCGAACGTTCAATCCGGCGAAGAGGCGGATACGCCAAGTTCCGGATCTACGGATAGACCGATCATATTGGCTGTGGACGACGACCCGCTTAACCTGAAAGTATTAGAGGACATTTTAGCTGCGCAAAGCTTCGATATCGTTGCGGTTACAAGCGGCAAGGAAGCATTGGCCCAACTGAGAACAAGAGTGTGGGATCTGGTTATTGCCGACGTCATGATGCCTCACATGTCGGGATATGAGTTAACGCGCGCGATCCGCGAATGCTATTCGAGCTCGGAGCTACCCGTTCTGCTTCTGACCGCACGCAACAAGTCTGAAGACATAGCCGCTGGATTTTTAGCAGGCGCCAACGATTACGTCGTAAAACCTGCGGATACGATGGAGTTGATAGCTCGGGTGCGGGCATTAACCGATGTACACCGTTCGATGCGCGAACGGCTACGTATGGAAGCGGCATGGCTGCAGGCGCAAATACAGCCGCATTTTTTATTCAACGCCCTCAATGCGATAGCGGCGCTTAGCGACATTAATCTGAACAGAATGCGCCTTTTGCTCGATGAATTCGGGAATTATTTGCGGGCAAGCTTTAATTTCCAAAATTCCGAACGGCTTGTTTCGCTCGAACAGGAACTTGCTCTCGTCCGTTCTTATTTGTATATCGAGAAGGAACGTTTCGACGGCAATCTGGATATTGTTTGGGAAGTCGAGGCGAGCATGGAACTGCGGATTCCCCCCCTTTCCATTCAGCCACTCGTGGAAAACGCAGTGCGGCACGGTATAACGAGGCGTTCGTCGGGAGGAAAGATCCGTATTCAAATCACCGAATATGAAGACCATGCAGAAGCAACAATTACCGATAACGGCGTTGGAATGGATGAAGAAACGGTGCAACGACTATTGCGACTACGTTCGGGCAGCAGGCAGGGAGTCGGCCTGTTAAATGTCAATCGGCGGCTGCAACAATTGTATGGGAATGGCTTGCAAATTCGGAGTTATCCGGAGCAAGGTACGACCGTTTCGTTTGTCGTGCCGAAATGAAGCGTGAGGATTGTCAATCTTTAGCGTTCGCAGGCAGTTGGCTTGGAGGAGGGGGGGGGCGGACGATGCGATCGCCTCCCTTCTCCAGGCTAAGCGTGTGCCCTAGGGCGCTTCTTTGAAAATAGCTCGAAACATGCTCTCGCAAAGCGAATTTACATGGTTAGGGGTACCACGCTGCGGACAATGAATAGTTGCCTTGTCTTTGCCTTGTCGATGTCCTCCTTCGTCACGCTCATTGCGTCAGGGGCAATTTCATTCTCGGTGGATTCCACCCAATCTGCCAGCTTGTCGGTCAAACCGATCCGCAGCTCATTGGAAAACAGATGATCCAGCTTACGGTAGTGCCTCTCTGCTTCTTCTCGCCGTCCGGTTGCCGTATAAAGCTTGATCAGTGCAAGTCCGTCGTCTTCGTTATACGGATCCGCATCCTGAATACGTTCGTAAATCGCGAGCGCTTCCTCCAGCGCTCCGGCTTTCTCATAGAATAGGGCTAACGACCGGGCGTGCTGATACCATAGCTTCCGCAGTCTTTCGCGCTCGCTCTCCGCCCACCAATAACCGTGCTCCTGAAATAGTCCCCTTCATAAAGTTCAAGCAGCCGCAGCAGCTCGGAGTGACTGTCGGCCAAATTCCCTCCGCCCGCCTGATGCAAACCGTTTTCCCATTCATCCACGTCAACCCGTATGCGGCTTGTGTCGAGCACGTAACCTTCCTGAATTGTCAGATTGCGGATGGGGACATCAATGGCCATTTGCTTCAAACACTGTCTGATGTGATAAATTGATGTGTACAATTGCTTCATCGCCTGTTTCGCGTCGAGGTCCGGCCATAGGAGCTCCAAAAGCGTTTCCTTGAGGACGATATTGCCGCGATGATGCAGCAGATAAGCAAACAGATCCTGCGTTTTTGCCGTCCGCCACTTCGGAATTTCAGGAGACCCGCCGCTGCGCTGAAAACGGAGAGACCGCAAACAGAGAATGCGGGATGGCTCCGTTGACCGGATATCTTCTTGTTTATGCAATCTTCTTTGCATCAGGCGCTTTATCGTTTGATCCAAACGAGCTTGAAGCAGCGGCTTAAGCAAATAATCGACCGCATTCAGATCGAACGCTTGGATAGCATATTCGGTATATGCCGTTACAAACACAATATCGACTCCGGGACAAGCCTCCATGGCCAACTCCACTGCATCGATACCTGAAAGTTCCGGCAAGTGAATATCGAAAAATATGACGTCCGGCTGAAGTTCCGGCATTCGCGCAATAGCCTCTCGCGCATTCTGAAACGAGCCTATGACCGAAATTTTGGCATATCCCGATAGCATTCGCCGGATTTGATTTAGCACCAGCGGCTCGTCATCCACCAACATAATCTTCATGTATTTCACGCCCCATAAAAATGTATACATTGTTTTTTCAGTGCCATTTGACCCACTATATCAATACTATCGGGATTTTGGCGATGGATGATTAGAACTTGTCCGAACAAGCCGCGCTGCTGCGGAAAAAGAACGCTGTTATGATTTATCTCATTTTCGTAGGGATGACCATTGCTTTTACTCAGCTTTTTGCCGAGAATAAACGTATAAGCTGGCCGTTATTTGACCAAGGCGATAGGGCATCGAAATGTAGATTTATCTTATACCCATATCATCAACAAGGAGTGAACCGAATGACAACCGTGCTGGTCGTAGACGATGATCCGAATATTTGCCGCATTACGAAGCTGTATTTAGAGAAGAGCGGCTATGCGGTCGAGACCGCTCATGACGGGGAACAGGCGCTGGCGCAGTTTGAAGCGCTTCGGCCCGATTTTATCGTGCTGGATCTCATGCTGCCGAAGCGGGACGGGTGGTCCGTCTGCCAGAAGATCCGCGCGATGAGCGATGTGCCGATCCTGATGCTGACCGCAAGAGGTCAGGTAGAGGAGCGAATCGAGGGGTTGCAAATGGGTGCCGACGATTACTTAGTCAAGCCCTTTGATCCGAATGAGCTGGTCGCCCGCATTGCGACGATTTTGCGCAGGTCGACGGGCCGGGCAGGCTCGCAGGCGCAAACGAATGTCTATGAAGTCGGCAGCCTGCGGCTGGATGCGACTTCGCACGAGGTCACGGTGGAAGGGCAGCAAGTCGCCTTGCCCAAAAAAGAGTATGAGCTGCTGCTTTTCCTTGTACGCAACCCGAACCAGGTTTTCACGCGGGAAGATCTTATCGCGAAGATATGGGGCTGGGATTTCGAAGGCGAGGACCGTGTCGTCGATCTTTACATCAAGCGGTTGCGGCAGAAGCTGTCCCTACTATCCGAAAGGGAAGAGGACTGGGGCATCCGCACCGTTTGGGGCGTCGGGTATAAGTTTGAGGGGCCGGACGTATGCTGAATTCTTTTTACCGCAAGCTATTATTCATTTATATCAGTATAACGATTGTTTCGATTATGGCGATTTCCGGGACGATTGGTTATTCCATGAAGCAGAAAACATACGACCGCAGCGAGAAGCTTCTCCTGGAAAAGGTAGAGCAAGTAGAGGAGCTAACCAGGGAATTACTTGATAATACGATGCTTCAGAAAGATTTTCGCAAGCAAGTCAGCGTCATCGAGAAGGCTTCGAATGTTCGGGTGGCCGTGGTCAAGCATCCTAAAGCGAACTCCGATAAATTCACATCGGTCGGCGAAACGCCTGCCCGCAAGGAGTGGGTGGATAAGGTGCTAAGCGGGGTACCGGTGACGGTGCAGAGTAATTTTGCCGTGAACAGCAATGTCAAAATGTTGATCGTAGGTCAGCCTGTGCTTATCGACAACAAGGTCGTCGGCGGCATTTTTCTGTACACGCCCATTGTGAACATTCAAGGTACGATCAATGATATTAACCGTGCGATTTTCGTATCGGCGCTGCTCATCGGCCTGTTGGCGATAACGGTCTTGTATTTCGTTTCCCGGCATTTCGTGAAGCCGATTCAGTCGATGAGCAGGACGGCGGAGGCACTCGCAACGGGGGATTTCAGCGGCAGGGTCGCGGTGCGGGGCAAGGATGAAATCGCCTCTCTGGCAGACTCGCTCAACCGGATGGCCGGTAAACTGGAGAAAGTTGAAGAGGGCCGCAAACGGTTTCTCTCCGAAATCTCGCACGAGCTGCGTACGCCGCTCACAACGATTCGCGCTTCGCTTCAGGGCATTGTTGACGGCGTCGTTGAGCCGCAGGATGCGCAGGATTTTATCAGCGTCTCCCTAGGCGAGACGGTGCGGCTCAGCAAAATGGTCGATGACTTACTGGAACTTTCCTCTTTTGAGGAGAAAAAGGTGGAGCTCCATATGGGGCCGGTGGACGTTTCGGAGCTGATGGCGCTGGTGGTTACCCAGCTGAAAATGAAAGCGAAGTCCAAGCATATCGAGCTTTTGACGGAGGAAGGCAAGCCGCTTGTTGTCTACGCAGATGCTGATCGTTTACGTCAGGTACTCATCAATTTGCTGGATAACGCGATCAATCATATTCCGGAAGGCTCGACAGCGGGCATTCGCGTGAAATCCATAAAAAATGAAAGCTGGATCGAAGTCTGGGATAACGGTCCCGGCATTTCGCCGGATAAACTGCCGCATCTGTTTGACCGGTTCTATAAGGCTGACGAAAGCCGCAACCGCTCCGGCGCAGGGCTGGGACTGACGATCTGCAAGCATATCGTAGAGGCTCACGGAGGTTCGATCCGCGTGCAATCACAGGTGAGGCAAGGGACCGTTTTTTCGATTTTTTTACCCGTTTCGCCCATGACAAACTTATGACATATTTATCCGGTAGTATAAGTCTCGTAAGCCTAAGACAAAGACAAAATACGAAAACCGAGGAGCGATACTTATGTTGAAAAAACTAACAGGACTAGCTTTGGTAGGCGCTATAGCTCTATCCGTTCCAGTTGCGGCATTTGCCGCCGATACGACGTCAGGAAGCACGGCTGCATCGACTAGCAGCTCCTTCCACCCGGCTAAACAGCTGCTTCAGGATAAAGCGCAAGCCCTTGGCATTTCTACCGAAGGCAAGACAAATGGGCAAATTAAAGCCGAAATAAAGAGTGCGGTAGCCGCTAAGCAATTGGAGCGCCTAAAGAAAGCGGCAGCTAAGCTGGGCATCAGTACGGACGGGAAAACCGCCGCTCAGCTCAAAGCGGACATTCAAGCGGCTGAGCTAGCTAAGCTGCAGGCCAGAGCGACGAAGCTTGGCATTAGCACCGACGGCAAATCGAGCAAAGACCTGAAGGCGGCTATCCAAGCAGCAGAGCTAACCAAGCTGCAAGAAAAAGCGTCTAAGGCCGGCATCTCCACAGATGGCCTGACGGCGAAGCAAATCCGCTCTGCGCTTGTTCAAGCTAGAGACGCGAAAAAAGTGGAGGCTCTCAATAAGCGAGCTGCCAAATTAGGCATCAGCACGGAAGGCAAAACTAAGGAACAAGTTTTGGCCGAAGTGGAGGCTGCATTGAAAGCGAAATGGCAAAAACGGGCCGGACAAAATTAATAGCATCGAAAGATAACCCCGAGGGCAACCTCGGGGTTTATGCTGTTCATGCGGGCTCGCTTGATCTTTTAGGTTCATCGGCTGAGTTTGGTTCACAAGATTTTGAATAAATCCGTCCGTATCTATGCAGATTAATCCATATACGGATGGAGGAGGAAAACTCGGCGTGAATCTATTTGATGGTATCGATCGAATACGAAATCGGAATGACGGGGAGGATCAGCAAGAGGTTCTCGGGGAGAAGATGGAAGTCGACTCCGATGTTAATGAGGATGACAATCGAGAGCGGCAATTGGACGATTCATTTGCGGACTGGTACCGCAATGTCGGCTATTGGGTACAGCAAAAGGAAGAGCTGACTCAGGTACCAAAGGCGAATGTCTTCGAAGCCGCCTCTGAAATGGATACCGAATAGAAGGATCCGAAAATTATGGATAACGATGAGATGGATAGATAGGCTCAATCGAAGCGTTCAATGTTTTAATGACAAGCAGATAACTGGAGGTATGAAAAATGTCTGATCCTACTAACCCTCTGAACAACGTTGTTGCAAACAAAACGAATATCTTTAATAACGAAGTTCAATCAGCTACGAATTATGTACAGAACGCCATCGAAAATGTGGCGGCGTCGACCTCAGATGCAACACAAAATTTGGTCAACAACGTAATGAAAAGACGGCAGAATGCGGATGACAAATAAAAGAGTGCTGTGGAGCACTCTTTCTTTGTAAACTACCTTGGGAAGCGGGCTCCTTTGACCGTGATTCCCGCCAAAATCCAACCGACTCCGACCCATTGCAGCGCCGATATCGGCTCCGATAAGACACTCCAAGCCATGACAATCGCGATCGGAAGCTGGAGGGAACTGAGCATTGACGTCAGTGTGGCGCTGATCCGCGGGGCTCCGAACGCTAAGCATAAGGTCGGCACAGCCGTCCCCACGAGCCCAAGGACAATGCCCAGCAGCCAAAAGCTGTTCCAGGGAACTCCCGTTACGATAAAAGAGGGCGGATAGATGACCATAACCAGTATCAACGCTCCGGTCAGCATGAGGGGAGACCGCAGCCACGGACTGACGCCCGTCTCGACTTTCCCGCTGACATAAAGCGTTCCGGCGCAGGAGAAGGCAGAGCCCAATCCTAACAAAATCCCCATGATGGATAGTTCTTTAAACTGGTCGTGAAAAACGTCTGCTGCACACAATGCGCCCACGATCGTAAGTGCGATGGCCAAGAGTATTTGGCCATCAGGCTTGATCCGCTGAAACAGCCATTCGTAGAAGACGCCGATCCATACAAATTGAAACAGAAGTACAGTGGCGATGGAGGCAGGCAGCGTTTGAATGGAAGCAATATATAACAAGCTCGTTAACCCTGCCAACGTACCGGCTGTCATGAGTTTGAGCGCCGCTTTGCGTGAAGGCCGTTGCCACTTCCTGCCTTTCCAGGCGGCAAGCCCCCAAAGCGAAATCGCGCCGACGATAAACTGAATGCCGGTGATTTGACCCGTATCCAGCCCATGCGCGTATCCAATTTTGGATATTGTTGCATGCAGTCCGTAACAACCTGCACCGATGAAAACAAGTATGATGGCAAGCCTCTGCGACATCATGCTATCCGTTCAGCGCATTCCTCGGAAGGTCTGTTGGCAACGCCTCGGGCCGCTTGCACTCGCTTTTGACTTCGTAATGCAGTCCCCGTTCGGAAGACAAATGGAAACCATGCATCAGCTCCAGCACATGGCAGGCCATATCGCCGCTGGCGCGATGTTCTCTACCGCCCGTAATGGCGTAGGCCATATCCACGACGCCCAACCCGCGGCTGTTTTCTGCAAATCCATGGGTTAACGGGATTTCCATAAAGTCGGGCTGGTTATGCCGCTTGATATAGACAGGCCCGCCAAACGTGTTCGGGTCCGGGACAACCAGGGTGCCGGTCGATCCGTAAATCTCCATATGCGGGAGCTTGGAGCCTTGGATATCGACGCTCGTAATGATCGTGCCGACGGCTCCGCTCGCGAAATCCAGCGTTCCGGCAATATGCGTCGGTACCTCGACTGGAATTTTCTTACCGTAATCGATATCGTTGGTGATCGTCCGTTCCGGATACGTCATCTGCGCCGAGCCGGAAACACGCCGAACCGGACCGATCAAGTTAATGAGCGCCGTCAAATAGTAAGGGCCCATGTCGAACATCGGCCCCGCACCGACTTGATATAAGAATCCCGGATTCGGGTGCCAGCTTTCCGGCCCCGATCCCATCATAAATGCCGTTGCCGCAACCGGCTTGCCGATCCAGCCTTCATCGATCAGCTTGCGGCACGTTTGAATGCCTCCGCCGAGGAAGGTGTCCGGCGCCGAACCGACGAGCAGGTTCTTTTCCTTGGCCAAGGCCAAAATTCGTTGTCCGTCTTCCAGGCTAATCGCCAGCGGTTTCTCGCCGTACGTATGCTTGCCGGCTTCAAGCGCCCGCAGATGAATCTCTGCATGCGCACTCGGGATCGTCAGGTTAATGACGATTTCGATCTCCAGATCGGCCAGCAGTTCATCGACGCTGCATGCTTTGGAGATGCCATATTCGGCCGCTCTGGCTCTCGCTCTTTCCATATTGAGGTCTGAGCATGCGACAATGTCGAGGATATCGAACTTGCGTCCGGCTTCAAAATAAATCGGGCTAATGTTGCCGCAACCAACGATGCCTACTTTTACTTTTCTCACTTGTGTTCCTCCTGATTATCATAATGAAGGGGACCGGTTCGGCCCCCTGCTCTTTAAGCTTCAAAAAATTTGGAGATGTTCCGGTAGCTGATTTCAACGCTCTCCATCTGGTTTCGGCTCGTCAAATCCTGTTCGACGAAGATGTATTTTGCAGCGCCAATCTGTCTCACTGTGTTAATAATGCCTGCGATATCCAGCGTTCCTTCGCCGACTTCAGCGAAATCACCCACACCCAGCGATTCGATAAAGCTTTCGAACGTAATCTCGGCATTGTCTCCGGCTGCTTCAACCAGATTGACCTGCTTGACGGCTGCCGGCAAATCCTTTTGATGCACCAAATCACAGCGGTCCCCAAGCTTTTGCAAGTAGGCGATCGGATCGACACCGCCTCTTATGGCCCAGTAAGTATCCAGCTCCATTTTGACCAGATCCTTGTCTGTGTTCTCCAGGATGATGTCCATGGCGTACCTGTCGTCAAACTTCTGGAATTCCTGATAATGATTGTGATAGTAGAAGTCGATGCCGCCTTTCTTGTAGGCTTCGCCATGCCGGTTTAGCAGTTGGCAGCAATCGAGCACTTCCTGTTTGTTTTTAAAGAAAGCAATTCCCAAAGCAATGGACGTACAGCCAAGCTCCTGGTTATAAGCGATAATTTCCTCGTAGCGGTCCAGCGGGCCGATATGGCTGGAGACGACCTTCATCCCAAGCGCATCCAAGCGCTTCCTAAACTCCGTAGCGTTCGGCTCTAGCCCCTCATCAGCGTTATGGATGGCGATTTCAAGGTTTTTGTAGCCGATGGCTGCCAGTTTCTCGAGCGTGCCCCAATAGTCTTTCTGCAGCTCGTCTCTTACGGAATAAAGCTGTAATCCAAATTGTAAGCTCATTTTCTCTTCTCCTTAGTTTCGTATTTCATTTTTTCGCCTTCACCTTATCCCAAGAAGATTGGAACTCGGCCAACATCTGATCGCGGTTTATTTTACCGGCAATATATTTTTGCATCGAAGCCCCGAATTCCGGCGCTGCGCCCTCCGGAAGTTTCGCCCAATGCCAGCCTAATACTTTGCCTTGTTCAATATACTTCGTAATATCTTCACCGATGCTGCCAATATCAGCGGGCTTGGCTTTAATGCTTTTGAAGGCGGGGATGAACCCGAACTCTTTGGTTAAGTAACGCTTACCTGTTTCGGAAGTGACCAGCCAATTTAAAAACTGCTTCGCTTCCTCTTTAACGGCAGAATCTTTATTGACTACCCAGTTGTTCGGCACACCAACGAAAATTTTATCGTTCAAGGCTGCGTCATCGTTAATCGGCATCGGCAGTATGCCGACTTTCAGATCCGGGTTCAGCTTATTAATGATGGGTTGAATCCAATTGCCGCTTTGAATCATGGCTGCTTTACCTGTGGCAAATTGTGAAGTGGCGTTATTATAATCTGTCGTTAGTGCATTGCTGTTCCCGTATTTAATATTGAGATCGAACAGTTTCGTCCAATCCGCAAAGACAGCGTTACCGGTAAATGTAGCAGTTCCGTTATATAACCCTTGAATAAATTCATTCGGGTTCGGTTGCTTGGCCATTGGGTTGTTAAACATGTGGTACCCGAGACCAAACCAACTGTCAAAATTATTAATGAAAGGAGCAATTCCAACCGCCTGCAGTTTCTTGGCCGTTTCCTCCAACTGAGATAATGTTTTGGGAAGTTCGGTAATACCTGCTTTAGCAAATAGATCTTTGTTATACAAGAAGCCTAAACCTTCGAGATTCACGGGCATACCGTATACTTTTCCGCCTTTGGCCGTCGGTTCTTTCGCAACATCCAGGACATCCTTCACCCAAGGTTGATCCGATAAGTCCTCCAAATGCTCGACCCAAGTATCCAGCTCCTGGTAGCCTCCGTTATTAAATATATCCGGCATGTCGTTTGCAGCAAATCGCGCTTTCAGTCCTGTTGGGTAATCGTCAAAAAGGGTATCGATCTGAAGTTTTACGCCTGGATGCGTCTTCTCGTACTCATCTTTCAACTTGTTAAATTGTTCGACGATCTCCACCTTGAAATTCATAATTTTAATCGTTACTTCTTTATTGGGTTTTGGTGCCGCATCCCCCCCTGATTTAGTCTCTTCTTTCCCGCTACAGCCAGCTAAAACGGAACCCGTAAGCAATATGGCGCATGAACCTAAAAGAATTCGTTTCATTCTTTTAACCCCCTATGAAAATGGTCTGAAGCGCTTACACCATGAGTATAGGCTAGTTTTATTTTCTCAAACACTCATGGTTTTGACTGATTAGGTGGACAAATTTGTTTAGCGGACAATCAACCTTTGACGGATCCTGCCGTAATTCCCTGAATAATATGCCGCTGCAAGACAAGGAAAAAAATCAGAATCGGCACAATACTCATCACGAGGGCCGCAAGGGCCAAGTCCCATTGTTTCGTATACTGACCGAATAAAACGTTTGTGGCAAGCTGAATCGTCCTTAGCTCCGGTTTTTGCAGAATAAGAAGCGGGAGAAGGAAGTCATTCCACATCCATAAGCTTTGCAGTACGATGACGGTAACGGACATAGGTTTAAGCAGCGGGAAAACAATTCTCCAAAACACACCATACGGTGTACACCCGTCTACAACTGCCGATTCTTCAATTTCTAGCGGAATTGATTTGATAAATCCGTGATAGAGGAAGATGGCGAGAGAAGAACCCATGCCGACATAACAGAGAACAATTCCATACATGCTATTTAAAAAATGCAGCCAGTTGCCGACCTTGACGAGCGGGATCATGATGGCTTGAAAGGGGACAACCATCGCGGCCACAAGAACGGAGAACAACATTCGATTGCCTCTGTTCGGACGGCGAACCAACCGGTAAGCAGCCATGGATGCAAAGATAACCATACAGATATCGCTGAAAACTGTAATGAATAATGAATTTTTAAATACCAGCGGGAAGTTTAAAACATGCCAGGCACGCATATAATTCGCCCAATTCAAGCTTTTCGGCAAACTGGCTGTGCCTGTAAGCAACTCCGCAAAGCTTTTAAAAGAGTTGGTAAAGACAAAATAAAAAGGGGTAAGAAATAAAAGTGCCACCAATAAAATAATAACTTCTACCACGAATAATTTGGATGAGTATGTTTTTCCGCTCATTACATTTCCACCTCCCGCTTTTTCGTCATCGATACTTGAATCATGGTGATAACGGTTACAATGATGAAGAAGATGAAAGCTTTTGCCGTGCCTAATCCGTATCTATTGAATTTGAATGCTTCGAAATAGATATTCATGGCCACAGATTCGGTTGATTTGTAAGGACCGCCCTGCGTAAGGGAGTAGTTCACATCAAATGATTTAAATGTCCATGAAATGCTTAGAAACAGGCAAACCGTTACGGCAGGCATAATGAGAGGGAAAATGACGTGACGCAAGATCTGCCTGCTCTTCGCTCCATCGATTTCCGCCGCTTCCAAAAGATCGCTTGGCACATTCGTAAGTCCGGCGATATAAATAACCATTAGATAGCCTGCCCCTTGCCATACGCTTACAATAACGAGTCCCCAATAGGCCGTTGATTCCGTTCCGAGCCAAGACAAGTTGAAAAGCCAAAGATTTGTTGCTTTTCCAATAGCGGGAAGGCTCTGGATAAAAATAAACTGCCAGATAAAGCCGAGTAATAAGCCGCCAAGCACATTAGGCATAAAAAATATCGTTCTCAGCATGTTCCGGGATTTTAGCGGCTTTGACAGCACGTAAGCTAGCAGAAACCCAAGCAGGTTGCTTATGATCACTACGCCAATAGTAAACCGGGCTGTAAACAAGAAGGATCGGCCAAAATCGGGGTCTTTTGTAAAAATGGTTTTGAAATTTTGTAGACCGACCCAACTGGCGCTGCTCGATACGCCGTTCCAACTTGAAAAAGAGTAATAAATACCTAGCGCAAAAGGCAGCACCATGACAATGATGAATGCGATAACTACAGGGCCGACAAAAACGCTCTGCTGCACCCATTCCGATGACATCCATTTTTTCATAAATCTTCTCCTCCAATCTTTGGTGTCCCAAGTAACTCTATTGTAAGGAGGGTTGTCTGCAATTCCCACTCAGGAATTTGTGCAGCTAGGTGGACAATTTTGATTCTACGGTGCTAAGATGTAAGCGCTAGCATCAAAACGAAAGCGTGGTGAGGTCAATATGCACTTCTTTCAATCCAGCGTACGCCACAAATTGATCGCATTGCTTTTGATTTCTACCGTTGTTCCGATCGTTTCGTCTATTGTTATTACGTACATTTATACAAATGAATCCATTAAAGACCGTACAATCCAAGAAAATACCCGGCTGCTATCAGAAGGCAAGAGGAATATCGCCAACTATTTGGAAACCGTCAATAACGCCTCTTTAATTCTTTACTCCATTCCGGCGATGGACCGCATTTTGTCAAAAGGGGTAAGCGATAATCAGGACGAATCCTATATTTACACGGCTATGCAGCTCGTTTCCCGTGCAGCGAATGACATTTACCAGGTCTACCTTTATTTATCTCAGGATGGGCAATCCTACTTGATGTATGATGGCGGCTTCACGAGCAAGCAGATCACACCTCCACCGGCTATGAATAGAGTCATTCCACCAAATGCCGCATTAATGGAGCCGACGCATCCGAGCAACAATTACGGTGTTCAAAAATTGACTCCTTCTAAACCGGATCCTGTGTTTACCTTCCATAGGCCGTTATATCGAATACCAACGCCAGCACAAATCGGGCTTCTGTCCATTGATATCAAACTAGGCGCAATCAAGAATTTAAGCGATCAATTATTTGAAAAAGGAAGCGAGGATTTTTATATCATCGACAGTTCAGGAGCCGTTATCTATGCTTCCGATGAATCTCTTGTCGGACAAACGCTACACAAATCCTGGACCGAGCCAATTCTCCAAACAACGAATGCAGTCGGTAACTTAGAATGGAACAAATCGGATTTTAGGGGGATCTTGCTATACTCGAAACTATCGTATCCCTTTTTAGAATGGACCTTAGTAAAAGGGATCCCAGATAACTATTTATACAAACATACGCGAAATCTTACAATGATTAATACTGTAGTGGCCGTTTTGTTTCTGACCTTGGCCATGGCGGCCGTCTTATACGTCTCCATACTATTTACAATTCCGATCAAAAAATTGATTCGCAGCATGAACAAGATTCAAGCCGGTCAGTTGGAAGAGCCTATCGATATTTCCCGAAATGATGAATTCGGCCTGCTGGCCAAACGGTTCCGAACGATGATGCAAACGATCAACGACTTGATCCTGCAGGAGTACAAGCTGAAGCTCGCCAACAAGACGAATCAGCTGAAAATGCTGCAGGCGCAGATCAACCCGCATTTCATCAACAATGCGCTGCAGTCCATCGGTGCTTCTGCGCTGGATCACGATGCGGACGAAGTGTACGGGCTTGTCTCCTCGCTGGGCAAGATGATGCATTACAGCATGAACATGAAAGAAACGGTCGTCCCCTTATCGCAGGAGCTCGAATACGTCAGTCATTACTTGCTGCTGCAGCAGCAGCGTTTCGAGGAGGAATTAAAGATTGAATATGCGCTGGACGAACGTGCGGGACCGGTACCGATACCGAAAATGATCGTTCAGCCGCTCGTCGAAAACTATTTCAAACACGGTTTTCATAAATCGTCTCATATCGGCATTCTGAAGATCAGTACGAAGCTGCATAACGATATGCTTCATATCGGCATCGAAGACAACGGAATAGGCATTTCCGAAGAAAGACTCGCCGCTATTCGGCATGAGTTATCCGACCCGCATCCTGAATCTTCTGACCGCGGGGATCGGATTGGACTGATTAACGTCATGTTCCGCCTTCGCCTATATTACGGTGAACAAGCGATCTTGAATCTGGAAGAAACCCAGCCGCAGGGCTTGAAGATCACGATGTCAGTACCAGTTTTGCAGGGAGGGAAACCATGATATGAAAGTGCTAATCGTCGATGATGAGAAACATGTCCGCAAAACCGTTCGCAAACTGATCGATTGGGGGGCTCTTGGTTTTCAAGAGGTGCTGGAAGCGAAAGATGGTTCGGACGCGGTAAGGATCATTCATGAGCAGGCCCCCCAGCTCGTCATTACCGACATGATGATGCCGTTGACATCCGGGATTGAATTAATGGAGTGGATGGAAAAGAACGCAGCAGATTGTAAGAAGATCGTCATCAGCGGTTACAATGACTTCGAATTTGTGCGTCATACCGTTAAATACGGGGGAATTGACTATTTGCTGAAGCCGATCGACCGGAACCAATTGCAAGAAGCAGTCAACAAAGCCGCTGCCAGCTGGAATGAGGCCAAACGGGAAAAGCTTCAGCTTCAGGCGAAGAGCATGGAGGTCAACGAGTTGAAGCCGATGTACCGGGACAAGCTGTTGTCCCGATTACTTGCGGAATCGGCTTCCGGTCTCGCGCCGGTCCCAGGTCAATCGTACCTGCGGGAATTCCCTGAGCTTGCTAGCGTCAGCGCCTGCCGGATCGCCATTCTCGACATGAAGACGCTGCAGCAGTCGATCCGCGACAAGTTCGCTGCCGACTTGGATTTGCTCTTTTTTACGCTGCTAAATATTACCAACGATTTCTTGCAGCCGGCCCAGCAGGGCACCGCCTTTCGCAACTGGAACAATCCCTCTGAGATGGTACTGTTGATTTGGGATGTACCCGATACGGATCAGACATGGCTCCACCGGATTTTAGGCGGGATCGACCGGTATTTAAAAGGGTCGGTTAAGTTTGGCCTCAGCATGGAATGCGCTTTTCCTGCGGAAATTCATAAGGCATATGCCCAGGCCCAAGAAGCTTTAAACCGACGCAATTTGCTCGCGCCCACTTCTCACATACACGAATATCATCCGTCGGCGCCGCCCCGGATCGGCACGCTTCGTTTCGGTAAATTTGAAGAAAAGGTTCGGCTAGCCGTAAGAAGCGGGAACCTTGAGCTCATTCGAAGCACCGCCAGCGAATGGTTCCAACTCGTTTCCGCGATGGATCATATTACGGTGGAGCAATTGAAAATGTGGTGGGATGAATACCATGCGGCGAAGACGAGCTGGGTGGAGGACTTTTTTCAAGAGTTCAGCGAAGCGCCTCAGATCCCCGCGGAAAGCAGCCAGTTTGCCATTCCTCTGGACGAGGGCGGCCGGTTTTCCTTATCCCTGCTGCAGCAGCAGGTGACCAATCAATTGATCGAGCTGTCGCAAATCCTGGTTTCCCTGCAAGCCTTAGGCAACAATCCGATGCATGAAATAGCCCGGTATATCGAGATGCACTATACGAAAGATATTACTTTGCAAGAGATCTCATCGAAGTTTCATTTGAATCGTGAATATATTTCCCGTAAATTCAAACATGAGTTTCAAGAAACGGTTGTCGATTACATCAGTCGGATCCGTGTGGAAAAAGCGAAGATGCTGCTCTTGAGTCCCCATCTCAAAATAGTCCAAGTGGCGCAAATGGTGGGCTATCAGGATGAAAAATATTTTAGCCGCGTTTTTAAAAAGGTGGCGCACATGTCACCCAGCGATTTCCGTAGGCTGTCGCCATAAATGTGCTTTGAGGAACCGTTCCCCAGAGAGATCGACCGTGACGACAGGCTGTCACGGTCGGTTAAACGGGGAAAAAAACTTGATGGCTAACTATTGACAGATACAGGAAAATGGATTATTTTAATATTGACTGATTGAGTCAATCTAAAACTCAACGCAACTGAGATCGAAGGGAGGAATAGGTCATGGAGATGTGGGGGTAAGGTGGGATGAAGCTGATTGGTAATCAATATTTTTTTTGCTTAATCATTGACTGATCGAGTCAATCTAAAATAAACGTTTAATATGGGAGGCTGGAGCCTAATGAATAATCAAATCGAAGGAGCGATGAACATGAAGAACGTTCAGAACATGGGTAAAGCAATTGTGATTGGGGGAAGCATGGCTGGTTTATTGACGGCAAGAGTGCTTTCTGATTATTATGAAGAGGTTCTCGTCGTGGATAAGGATGAGTTTCCCGAAATCCCTACAGATCGCGCAGGGACGCCGCAAGCTTTTCATCCTCATCGGTTTACGATGCGGGGTAAGATGATTACAGATCGTTTTTTTCCAGGGTATGAAGAAGAATTGGTGGCACTGGGAGCTCCCTCGTCACTGAATAAAACCATTCATAACATGAACCAATATGGCAGCATGATCGGGCAGTACCCGCGCAATGATATCAAGTTCAGCAGAGCGGCGCTTGAATGGGTTTTACGTGAACGGGTGAAAGCTATCGCTAACGTTCAGTTTCTTCCCAAACACGATGTACTCGGCTTATTAACGACTCCCGACCAGGGCGCTGTTACGGGAATTCAGGTTCGAGATCGCGAAGCGGGCGGGCAGGAGAAAACGTTAACCGCCGATATGGTATTCGATACCAGCGGACGCCAATCCAAATTGGCGCAATGGCTTGAGGATTTGGGTTACGAAGTGCCGAAGCCGGACCTGCTGAAAGTTGCTCTTGGGTATAGCACCCGGAGGTATAAGGTGCCTTCTCATCTCACGAACCTAATAGAAAAATGGGATGTCATCAACATCGCAGGGCAGCCGGCGAACGGGACTTTCACAGGCGTCTTTTCCTTTATTGAAAACAACATCGCAGAAGTGCTGCTGTATCGTCCGGGCGGTCACTACCCGCCTACAAATGCCGATGAGTACGAACAAGCGGTTGCTCAGCTCCCAAGTCCGCTCATTGCCGAAGTGCTGCAGGAGCTTGAACCTCTCACGGCGCCTCGCGGATACCGCGTACCGGAATTGTACCGCCACCATTTTGAGCAAATGGAACGCTGGCCTTCCGGATTATTAGTTTTGGGGGATGCTTTCTGCACCTATGATCCGATTTTTGGCCAAGGCATGACCATCGCTGCGATAGAAGCAGAGATGCTGGAGGTCTGCTTGCGGGAGCAGCGGAACGATCCCAAGCCTCATTTTGAACAGAGCGTTCTTCACAAACTGCAAGATGTGATCGAACCTGCGTGGTGGCTGAATTGCGCGAATGATTTGCAGTGGGAAGGCGTGACCTATGAAGGGTTAGAGCCGCTTAAAGGCATTGATTTTGCTAAGAAATACATGGCTCTGCATCTCAAACATGCGACAACTCACCAAAATTTCCAGCTCTTTGGCTTATACTGGGCCGTCAACACCTTAACGTTCTCGCCGCGCGAAATTATAAATCCGCAAGTGGTAACAACGGTTCTTACCGCATCGGATGAAGGGCAGCAATTGCTCGCGGAGCTGTCTCAGCAGGGCCAGCCGTTAGAGAAAGTATTGGATCAGCTTATACCGTCCTTCTCTGGAGCATCTTTTATGTCAATGAGTAAGTGATCGGTTTCTATATCTTGAAACTCAATTGTAAAAGGAGTGACGGATTCATTGGCGCCTCTAAACGATGAACAATTGCATCAGATTCGCGATGAACGCAGAGAGCAAATTATGGGTGCAGCCCTTCAGGTGTTTGCGAAGAGGGGCATCCTTGGAACGAAAATGAGTATGATTGCCGCTGAAGCCGGCATTAGTCACGGTTTGCTTTACCATTATTTTAAATCCAAAGAAGAGCTGTTCACTACGCTGGTTGAAGGAGCTATGATTGGTTCGCAAGAAGCCATGAGCAGCATCTATGACTTACCGGGCTCGCCGATCGCCAAGCTAAGAGCTTTAACGGAGGACATACTCGACGAAAGCGGCACGCCCTATTTCTTGCTGATTCATCAGGCGCGTACGTCGGATGGCGTTCCCGACAAGGTGAAGCAACTGATTGAAGATTATTCCATGAAGAAGTTCGTTGATGCGCTACTTCCCTTATTTGTGGAAGGGCAGCGATCCGGCGAAATTATTACAGGTAATCCCGAGGAGCTGATTTCCTCCTATTTATCGGTTCTCTCCGGCCTAATGGTGCTGAATGCGCAAGGTATCGGCGGCTACCGGATTCCGAAAGTCGATTTCTTATTAAGGCTGATAACAGTGTCTTGATGGAGTGATATTCAAGTCCAATCGCATTTGCGGTTGGGCTTTATTTTTTTGTCTTTGGTATTTGTATATACAGGAAAAATATGGGAAATGATAATTTTTGTGTAAAGTTGATATGACAAGGGGATTTCTATGCACTTTTTCATAGGTTTTTTTGTGATTGTGGCCTCCTATAGATGGGGAGATTGGCGGAACTGGAAGAAGTACCATACAACCATGACATACTTCGCTATGGGTAATCTGCTCTATCATTATCTATGTGCCAATCATTTGCTATGGCAGTTGAAGCCGGACGTATCCGGCACGTACAGTATAACTGAAATGGTGTATACGTTTATTATTTTTCCCGGCACGGCGCTGCTTTTCCTAAGCAACTATCCACAAGGCCGAGCCAAGGTCATCCGGCACTATGCCTATTGGGTTCTAATTTACGGCGGCATGGAGTACGTGTTATACCTGTTCGGACGCATTCATTATCAGTACGGTTGGGGGTTCGGGTGGTCCGTCTTGTTCGATTGCACGATGTTCCCTATGTTGAAACTGTTTTCAGTAAAACCGCTGCGAGCCTATCTGATTTCGGCCGTACTTACCGTTTTTTGGGTGATCTTGTTTAAGATTCCCGTGAATGTGCCAATTGAGTTCCGGAGGCCGTGAGGCTTGAAGAAACCGGCATTCCGATTAACCGTTTATGGATATAAAAGCAGGTATGTGTTTTCAATTATTGTGGCATTATACTCATTACATATTCATACACGGAGGTAATCATGTGAGAAAACAAAATCTACGGATCATGATTCTGACTGCCAGATATGGCGAAGGACATTTACAGGCCTCCCGAGCACTCAAACAAAGTTTCTTAAATCAAGGTATCGAAGACGTGACAGTGATTGATTTATTGCACGAAGCCCACCCTTTTCTAAATAAGGTTTCCAGAAAACTATATATAACCAGTACTCGAACCCCTAAATATGGGCTAGACTACTACGGTTGGAGTTATTATATTACGCGCGATAATAAATTGGATCGTCCCTGGAGCAAGTACTTCAATTATTTAGGAGAGAAGAAGCTAAGAGAAATCATTCGCCTAGAACAGCCCGACGCGATTATCAATGTTTTCCCCTTCGGTGCAGCGCCTGAAATTGCTCAGGGTTTGGAAATCCCAACCTTTACGGTATTAACGGATTATGCCTTGCACAATCGCTGGGTTCATCCCAGCACCGATAAATATTACGTTGCCACTAATGAACTGAAGAGTGAATTAACAATCATGGGCTTCAAAGATGAACAAATCGAAGTGACCGGGATTCCGATCAGGCCAACCTTTTACCATGTATCAAACACTGACAATAGTTTTAAGACGCTGTTAGATCCTTTCAAAAAGACGGTATTGATAGCTGGGGGAGCCTACGGAGTATTGGGTGAAATCGAGGTCATGATAAAATCTTTACAATCTCGGGCGGATTGTCAACTAGCTATCGTTTGTGGGCGGAATAAAAAAATGGAAGACAACTTAAGAGATACCTTTGCAGGGGTTAATAATGTTCATATTTTCGGGTTTGTTGAAAATATTCAAGAATTAATGGCGGTCTCTTCATGTATTGTAACAAAGGCTGGCGGACTTACACTATCCGAAGCGCTGACCTTGTCACTGCCAGTCTTTATTTTCAAGCCTTTTGGCGGACAAGAAAAAGAGAACGCATTGTTTTTCCTTAGTAAAGGGATCGCGATGATCTCCAAAAGCATCAACGAGCTTGAAGAGCAACTCATAAGGTTCCTATCCGACGATTCTTATGCAAAAGAAATGAAAATGCGAATGATTCCGCTTCGCAAAGAGCATGCAGCCGATAACATCGCAAACGATATACTTTCGACTATCTCGCAAGCCATGCTGCAGCCAGTTTGAGTCGAAGGCATTCAATTCATTAGAAAAGAAACCAGTAAACCCTTGGGTTTGCTGGTTTCTTGCGTTTCATCATAAGGGAGTTAAGAAATATTTAAGAATTGATTCATAAGCGTTTCATTTTTTAATCCTATGATTATGGCAACATCCTCAATCATATCGAAGAAACTCGCTTTATTATCTATTTAAGAAAGGAGAAACGTTCGGATGAATGAACATCTGGGAGATATGGACGTCTTTTTGCAAACCATTCATGAATTGGAAGAAAGGATAGCAAGCCTTATTCATAAGTCGAATTTATCTGACGCGGATAAACAATTTATATTCAGTCATATAATCATTGTTCCTGGTAAAAATAAAGAGTAATAGACAAATCGCTTTTGTTAGCGGTTCCCATGAATGTGCCTATTGAATTCCGGAGGCCGTGAGGCTTGAAGTGACAGGTATGAATAACGGAAATTAATAAAATTTCCTTAATAACCCTATTTTTCGACTCTATTTCCATGTATAATGGGCTTGCGTATTCAAGTTTTAGGCATTTAGAACTAGTTTGCGTAATGGATAATGGAGCAAGCAAATTATTGGGTTATGGGGGAAACGAAAGAATGAAAATGCGTTCAGCACTTAGCATTATGGCTTCTATGATGATCATGGTCATGCTTATGAGTGTCATCTTGCCGTCTATGGCTCTAGGAGCAGCCAATGAAGAATTTAAAGACATAGTGAATTCATACGCTAAACAAGAGATTTCGGCGCTAGTGAAAGAAGGCATTATCTCCGGTTATGCAGATGGCACTTTTCAACCGCAGAAAGCGATAACTCGGGCAGAATTGGCCAAAATCCTTGTATTATCTTTGGGACTTAAAGAAGAAGCCACGAAGGCCGAGCCATTCTCGGATGTTGCTGCTGCCAGCTGGTATCGTGGGTACGTTGGTGCACTCGTAGGGTCCGGTATTACACAAGGGACATCCGCTACCACATTCTCGCCGGATGCTAAGGTAACACGTGAGGAACTCATAGTTTTTTTCATACGGGCACTTGGACTGGAGTCAACAGCGGCCGGAACGCCGGTCAGTACTAAGCTTTCTGATATGCAGCAAGTTTCCGCTTGGGCGCAATCCCAGGTATCTCTAGCAGTTCAAATCGGATTTGTTAACGGTATAGAGGGGCCGAATGGAACCCTACTCTTTAATCCGAAAGACAAAGCGGAGCGTCAAGCTCTGGCAAGGCTGGCTTATGCATTTAAGACAAATGCGTCTACATACAAAACGAAAGCGAAGGATTTCGTAAACGGTCAAAAAGCTGAGTCTGGATCAGAAATTGTATCGTTACAAGCAGCGAATAACACGAGCATTGAAGTTACTTTCGCTTCAGCTCTTACGATAGTCAACAAAGAAGATTTTGCGTTTGACAACGATTTGAAGGTAACGGCTGCAGCTATAAAAGCACAAAGCAATACGGTTGTAGTGCTTACTACTTCTACACAAGCATCGGGTACATCCTACAAATTGACGTACAAAGGCATAGCTAGCGGTAAAGCTTTTGTTGGCGCAGCGGCGATGTTAGGCGGAGGCGGTGGCGGATTTGGCAGCATCGGCGGTGGCAGCCCGACCGTAGAACAATTGCTTGCCAGTGGTACCCCACAGGGAGAAGTTAAGATTGAAGCCTCCGGCACATATGGTCCTGCAAGTGGCCCTGTGACTACTGTACAAAAACTGATTGTAAATCCAGGGCCTGCAGGAGAAGTTACACTGCGTAACATCAACCCGGGAGAACTGGAAATTCAATCAGGTGCTACGAGTTCAATTAAATTAAAGCAAACTATTATTACAAAATTAAGGATCAATGCAATAAATAACAACGGCCAAAATGTTAGGATCGAGGCGATGGACGGCGCGGTTGTGACCGATACCGAAGTCAGTTCACAAGCCATACTCGAATCCTCAACGACACATGGTACATTGGGTAAGATCAAGCTCACCAATGCTGCGGCCGGCAAGAGTCTTACGCTGAGAGGGAACATTGACGGTGAAGTAACGGTTGAAGCTCCAGACTCACAAATTAGAGTGGAGCCTCCTACTGGTGGTAATCCTCTACCGACCGTGTTAAAGAACTTAAAGCTCGCAACTAGTGCAAGCATCACCTCTTCAACAGGAACGTCTACACAGACAGTAAGCGTAACTGCAAAGGATACTCGAATAGCTGTTAGCGGAGAGGGAGAACTTCAAGAGATTCAACTACCGAGCGATAGTACAGGAACTGCAATCGAAGTGGACGCAACGGCCAATATCAAGACAATCAATGCAGCTGTACCTGTCAATGTGACTGGGGACCCCGGTGCTATTGCGAAGGTCTCGAATGCAGGGGCAGGCGGCATTCAGATGGACAGTGGGCTTCAGGACAGAGTCAAGATACAGGCACTTCTTCAGGCGAATCAAGCTATTGGGGTTGCTGCTTCCATAGGATCAGACTACACAGTACAGGTTGCACGAATAGATGCAGCAGAGAAAGCAATAGCAAATGCGAAGAGATACGGATTTACAGATGGTGATTTCAGTAATCTGACATCCTATCAAAATAACAAGCAATTTATTTTTGAGATGAGAGATAGCTTGAACCAGTTGAGTTTGAGTTATGCAGAAGGAGATACCACTGCTTCCGTTACTAAAAGACCCATTTTTCCCAATGCGGTTGGTAAAGACACTGTAGTGGTATGGTCAACCGACAGGCCTGATATTCTCTCTTATTGGGGGCCTTTAACACGACCGGCATCGGGGGCTGGGGATGCTACCGTGACAATAACGGCTACCCTATACAAGCAGGCATATACTTTAACGAAAACGTTTGTTGTTACTGTTAAACAACATGATGCCCATGTTAAATGGTTGGATAGTTTACGTTCTGATCTCGTATTGGTTGTGTTTGATGCGCCCGTCGCTAATTCTGTGGCAGCAGATTATCGTTTCGATAACGGTCTCCAAGTCGTGAATGCTACGTACTATCCTCAATTTCCAAATATGGTACTGCTGAATGTAGGAGAGCAAACTGCGGGGACCATCTATAACCTGACCTATAAGAATGAAAGAACAGGTATTTCTTTAAACGGCAGTATTACAAATAAATGTTCAGCTACAACGTGTCCATTGACAAATCAAGGACAAGAAATACCTATACCTGGTGTTAATGTGCCCGGTTCTGTAATGGGATATGTTTTTGTACCACCATCTCAGGGGGTGGCAGATATAACAGTAAAGTTAAACGGTACGAATAAGGAAACCAGAACAAATGCGAACGGTTTCTATACGTTTGATCAAGTTTCTCCAGGTATCGTTTACTCGGTAACAGCAATGAAGGAAGGATATTCGATATCCACAACATCGGACTTTACTATCGTTTCAGGTGAACCGCATGGTGTGAATACCATCCTCTTGTACACGATACCGGAAGCAGTAACCGGCTTGCAAGTATTTGGCGAAACCACAGACAGTATTACATTGTTATGGACGCCACCGCAAAACTGGACGGGGAAAGCTATTTCCTACAATGTTTATAAGGATGGCCAAAAAATAATAACAAGTACGAATCAATCCTTGCAGAAAATTGATGCTCTGCAAGCTGGACAAAAGTATTCCTTCGCCGTTGAGGCTTGTAATGATCTGGGCTGTTCAAAACAAGTGTCCGTTTCCGCTCAAACTTCTGTTGCGCTACAAGTGTATAGCGTTACTCCTTATGATTCCGTTACATCTCAGGTCTATAGCGCATTGGAGAAGGTCGATAACAACTACAGAATGCCAGTCACATCGCAGACGGCGGATTCTCTACTAATTAGATTCAAGGATATAGACTATAGTCCTGGCACGGGGAGTACACCATTGAAAGGAACTTTGGATTATTCCAATGCTGGTGTTGAACTCCAAGGATTAGGGACGATAAATAGTGAAGTTATCACGCTAGGAGGAGTAACCTACCTCAGAGTAGCGTTTGATACAAAAACTTTACCGACTTTACCCGGCTTGAATTACAAGATGTACAACATAGGCGGGTTGAAGTATACGTTAAACAGCAAGACTTACAATGTCCAATTTATTGACCTAGTGGTATTGCTCAGTAATTAAGCCCTGATGCCAAAAGCTGGCACCGATACGGATCGGTGCCAGCTTTTTCTACTCTACACATTCCCTTCACCCGCCGGTTTACCATATAAAGTCGCCATTAAACCGTCCGCATACCGGCCAATCCTGACGCCGATTTCAGCCCGCATGTAGTCTCTGGTGATCGTAAAATGATCCTCGTACTCGCGGCAGGTGTACCGGTAATGGATCATGCGCTCATCTTTTTCCTCTTCAAAAACGCGGATATTTTTCTCCAGCAAAGTCCTCTTTACTTTAGATAAATCGCTATGGATGTTCTTGGCGAGAACGTGGGCCACTTTTGCATACAGGATTCGCAAAGTTTCGGAGGAGCGCTCTACTTCCCGGGCTTTTTTGAGGATAATGGTGTGCATGACAGGCAATAAAATTGAATCCCGCATGAGGTTGATTTCTTCGGTTGTGGGGCGGCTGATTTGAACCGTCTGATCACGGAGTCTGTTCTGAAACGACTCTCGATGCTGGGGCAGCATCATCCGGCTGGATTCCCAGAGCCCGTTCTTTTCAAGTTTTTTGCTCATTTATAATGCCCTCCGATTTTCATCGACCTATCGGTCGCTTGCCCTGCACTTGTCAGGGAAGAAGCTCTGACGATTGCGGCGCTGCCGTATCGATCTTTAATGCGATCGGTCACCTTCTCTAAAGCTCGGGACTTGATCTGGTCCTCAAAGAGAGTCAACTGATAATTCTGGTCATCCGTTAACTGGCTTAAGGTGACGCCGACGCGGCGAACGGGCATTTTATCCCAAAATTTATAAAAAAGTAGCTTAACCGCTTCAAATACGGTATTGGTGTTGTTGGTAGGATCGGGCATCTTCATTTGGCGGGAAAACCCGGTAGGGGCTTCGTAGGGACTGCACATGCAGCTAACCGAAACGATAGCGCCCATATATCCCTTACGGCGGCAATCGCGGCACACCTCTTCGGTGAGCTCGAGCAAAACCGTATCTACCTCCCAGCTTTCCTTGTAGTCTCTAGGCAATGTCATCATGTGGCCGACTGACTTGGGCGCCGCGTTAAAGGTCCCCGGAGTCACGGGACTATCGTCAAGGCCGTTCGCCGTCCGCCACATCACCTCGGCGTGAATGTCCGACTGCTTGCCAAAGCGCGCGCGGAATTTCTCCTTCAGCTTAGGCAGAGGGGTTCTCGCGATATCGCCAATCGTATGCATCCCTAGCCGGGCAAAATGCGCGGTCATCCGGGAGCCGACGCCGAACATTTTGTTGACAGGCTCCGGCCATAGCCGCTTTTCAACTTCCGTTTGCGGCAATATGAAGATGCCACTATCATTTTTCTTGGCCCAAATATCGGTCGCGATTTTCGCCAAAATTTTGTTCGAGCTGATCCCGATTCTTACTCGTACGCCGGTCTGCCGTAGCACCTTGTGCTGAATGGAGGCGGCGATGGCGGTAGGATCCTCCCCATAAAAGGGCAGGCTGGCCGTTACGTCCAAAAACTGCTCATCGATGCTGAAGACCTCCACAAGATCGGTAAATTCCTCATAGATCTTGGTGATTAATAGAGAAATGTCGATATAATGCTGCATGCGCGGACGCATGACAATCAGATCAGGGCACTTCTTAAGCGCATCTCCGAGACGTTCCGCTGTCGTGACGCCATATTGTTTGGCAATTGGGCAGGCGGCCAGAATGATACCCGAGCGGCGTTCGACCGATCCAGCCACAGCTACGGGCTTATTGCGGCAGCCGGGGTGATCGGCCTTTTCCACGCTAGCGTAGAAGCTCTGACAGTCCGCGAGAAAGATAACTCTTTCACGTTGTTCGCTCATCCTAACCGCCTCCGCATATTCATCAGCGTGTTCATTAACTCTGCTTTGACCAAACTTCGGAGCATCGTGAAGTGGTGGATGTAGCCGCGAACTTTGTATTCAACTTGAATGCCCGATGCATTCGTTTCCGTATTCAAAACCTTAATATCCCGTTTCTTCATCGTATTTTTAATGCTTTGCAATTCGGGATAAATGGAATGCTCCACCTCCCTCAGATAAAAAAGGACATGATTGAACACGATTTTATCCTTATACATGCCTAGTTCTTCGATATCTCTCGCTAACATATCCAGCAAAATGGGCAGCAATGTGTACTCCTTGATGATTTGAACATCCTCTTCTGTCTCGATTCTTGGATTAATACTCATTTTCACACCACCATAATGCGAACGTATATTCTCTTTTATTATACTCATTTTAGCGAACAAATATTCGTATTTCAATGTATTCAATTGGAAATTTTTTTGTGAGGGCGGCTTATTGATAAATAACCTCCATATACAAACACCCCAGTGCCTTGTTAAGAGGCCTGGGGTGTTTATTAAACAACTATGGAGGCAATTTCATAATTCAAAACCCTTGCCGTAGCAAGGGTTTTTGGCATGAAAAAAAGGAGTACCTCCCCAAATTCTCGAAGTTTTAGGTTCCTACACCACAAAACAAGAGAAGAGAAGAGAAAGGAGTACTCTAATGTATGTAATTCAACAAGAAGAGTTATTTTCCTTCG
>NZ_JBHTHA010000038.1:0-3385 GCF_042676385.1 Paenibacillus sp. GCM10027628 | reverse complement strand
CGGAAGAGCGACTCGCCGCCATCTGGCAGGACGTGCTCGGCGTGCCGCAAGTCGGCATCCGCGACGACTTCTTCCTGCTCGGCGGCCACTCGCTGAAGGCGATGACGCTGCTGGCGCGGATCAAGCAGCAGCTTCAAGTGAACGTGCCGCTGCGGGTGCTGTTCGAATCGCCGACGATTGAGGCGCTGGCACTGCAAATCGCAGAGGCTGACAGAGAAGCGTTTGCGGCACTCACGCTAGTGGAACCGCGCGATTATTACCCCGTTTCCTCCGCCCAGAAACGGATGTTTATTATGAGCCAATTTACAGGCTCGGGTACTAGCTATAACATTCCAGGCGCCATGTTTATCGAAGGCGAACTGGAACTGGATAGATTCGAGCAGACGTTCCGCCGTTTGATCGAGCGGCATGAATCACTGCGGACAACATTCGAAACGGTTCATGGCGAAGCAGTGCAAATCGTACATCGGGATGTTGATTTTCAGGTCGAATACGACAGAAGTACAGAGGTCGGACTGGAGTCCATCGCAGCGGAGTTTGTACGGCCATTCCATCTGCAAAAGGCGCCGCTGTTGAGAGTCAAGCTTGTTCATATAAGTGCACAGCGCTATTTGCTGCTGTTTGATATGCACCATATCGTATCCGACGGTGTGTCGATGGGCATTTTGCTGAATGAATTTGCTTGTCTGTATCACGGGGACGACCTGCCTGAATTAACGGTCCAATATAAAGATTTCTCCGTTTGGCAGAACCGGATGCTCGGTTCCGAAACGATGCGTATCCATGAAGCGTACTGGCTGGAGACGTTCTCCGGCGAAATTCCAGTGCTGACGCTGCCGACCGACTATCCGAGACCGGCGTTGCAAAGCTTTGAAGGGGATGCGGTCATTGTCAGGTCCGGGCAGCCATTGCATGATCAAATTTATAAGCTGGCGTCCGAATGCGGGGCCACGCTTTACATAATTATGCTTGCGGCTTATCAAGTTTTGATTGCCAAATACAGCGGGCAGACGGATATCATCGTGGGAACTCCGGTAGCAGGCAGGTCGGTTGCTGAGACGGAGAACATGATCGGCATGTTCGTCAATACGCTCGCGATCCGCACTCGTCCGGAAAGCGGCAAAACGTTCGGGCAATTCCTGGAGGAAGTAAAACGCAGTTCATTGCATGCCCTGGAACACCAGCACTATCCGCTGGAGATGCTAATCGATCAATTGGAGCTGCGGAGGGATTTAAGCCGGAATCCGCTCTTCGATACGGTGTTCAGCGTGCAGAACCAGGACATGAAGGCTTCGGAGTTTGCCGGTCTTAAATTCGAACCTTACCACAGGGAAAACAAAATCGCCCAGTTCGATTTGTCCGTGAAAGCGTTCGAGGATGAGCGCGATATTGTGATCCATGCGGAATACGGTACGCAGTTATTTAAAAAAGAGACGATTGAACGGATGATGGACGATTATCAAGCGTTATTGCAGCAGGTTACTGAAAATCCGGCCCTTTTGTTGAGTGACATTGTGCTTCAGCGCTTTGACAAGCTGGAAAATGTGCTGCCAGGTAAAGTGGAGTTTCTATTTTAGTTATTTTAGTGCTCAGCCGACGCTTACGAAGTAAGTTTTCCTACGGAATACTTTTAGGAGGATCCCATGATCGATAAATATACGCAAAATATGATGCTTGCTGACGGTCAATTTGAAAAAGAGCAGCAGTATTGGCTGAACAAGCTGCAGGGCGAAATCGTGCTGTCGGAATTTCCGCGAGATGCCGATCGGTTAGCCACAACCTCCGGCAGTATGTCAGCGATCAAATACGGCTTTCCGTCCGAGCTTTCGCACAAGCTGCTGGGTATCGCGAATAAGTCCGATTTTGCTCTTTTTATGATCCTTTTGTCCGGAGTCAAATACATCCTGCATCGTTACGCTTCCCAATCCGAGCTTGCGGTCGGCATGCCGGTTTTCAAGCAAAACAAACAAAATGCCGTACTGGTGAACTCGGTGCTGCTGCTGCAAACAACACTTGTGCAGGATGATTGCACATTCAAGCAATGGCTGGCAGCGGTGAAGGAAACCGTCACCTCCGCCAATGAGCATCAAAACTTTCCGTATGTCAAATTAGCTGAGCTGCTTGATTTGCCGGGGGGCAATGACAACAAACCTTACGTGCCTACGCTCGTTTTGCTCGACAGCATTCATGACGCTAGCAGTATCGATCATGTACAATCCAACGTTATTTTCCAGTTTGCGCATGCCGAGGGGCAGATTGAACTGGTACTTCGCTACAACACAGGTTTGTATAGCGAATTTTTAATGAAGCAAATCGCGTTTCACCTGATTCATCTTATGCGGTCGGCCTTGAACGAACCGGATCGCAGCTTGGGCGAACTTGAGCTTTTATCTTTGGCGGAGAAAATAACGCTGCTGGATGAATTCAATCTGACCGAAGCATCCTACCCGCAGGATCAAACGATCCATGGCCTGTTTGAGGCGCAGGTCCTTAAGACACCGGAGCGCATCGCTGCTTCCTGCGGCGAGGAGCAGCTGACGTATCGCCAGCTGAACGAACGCGCAAACAGTCTGGCTCGCGTACTCCGCAGCCATGGCGTGGGGCCGGACGACAGGGTCGGCCTGCTCGCCGAGCGTNGACGGCGTCACGCTGGACATGGGCGATACCGAGCTGTACGCCGGAGATACGACGGATTTGGAACCGGTGGGCGGGCCGCACGATATGGCCTATATCATTTATACGTCCGGCACGACCGGCAAGCCGAAGGGCGTGATGATCGAGCATCGGAACGTCGTGCGTCTGCTCGTTCATGACCGGCTGCAGTTCGATTTCCATGAACGCGACGTGTGGACGGTGTTCCATTCCTTCTGCTTCGACTTCTCCGTGTGGGAAATGTACGGAGCGCTACTGCACGGCGGCAGATGCGTAGTTGTACCGAAGACCACGGCGCAAAACCCGAAGGCATTCGCGCAGCTGCTGCGGCAGGAGGGCGTGACGGTGCTGAACCAAACGCCGACCGCGTTCTACGCGTTGATCCATGAGGAGCTGCAGCTTGCAGACAGCGGGCTTGCCGTCCGTTATGTCATCTTCGGCGGGGAGGCGCTGAATCCGGTTATGTTGAAGCCGTGGAAGGCGAAGTATCCGGACACAAGGCTGATCAATATGTACGGGATTACCGAAACGACCGTGCACGTGACTTACAAAGAAATAACGGATCGCGAAATCGAAACGAACCTGAGTAACATCGGCCGTCCGATCCCGACGCTGACGAGCTACATCTTCGACGCGCAGCGCAGGCTGGTGCCGATCGGCGTCGTCGGCGAACTGTACGTAGGCGGGGACGGCGTCGCACGCGGGTATTTGAACCGCAAGGAGCTGACTGAAG
>NZ_JBHTHA010000037.1:0-247795 GCF_042676385.1 Paenibacillus sp. GCM10027628 | reverse complement strand
CATACCGAGGCGCTCCTTTTTTGTCTAAGGCAATTTCTTAGCATTAACAGGAATGTTTAGAACCACGATTGCAACATCCCCACATGGCTGTTACGATGGTAAACATCTTTCTAGAGCTTCGCTCGACGCACAAAACTGATTTTTCTCGTCAGTAAGTGTGCAAAACATAGTTAGAGAAACGACTTCATTTCCCCCATCGCTACTGGAACGATGAAAAACATCTCTACAGCTGCACACTTGCTGTTTGTTGTTGTACGCTTCACAATTGCGCCCCCGAACTCAAAGAAGCCGAAGGTTTAGCCCCCGGCTTCTTTCATCTTCTTCTATTGTATGGCGATTTATTGATGTGATTTATTTCTACGAACTAATGCAGCAGCTACTTCGAGAAACGAATCCACCACGCGCTGAACTCGATGTTCAACATTTGGCTGGATATCGCCGGCCGCTATGCCTGCCTGGAAACTTTTTCTTTGGTCCCCGCCTATGGATATCCATTCAGGGCAGTTAATTCCGTGCAAATTACGCACAATCGTCTGAAGCTGCGTCAATGAACTTACGGCGACAGAACCACCGGCTGAACTAACGGATAGAACCGCTTTTCCTTCAAAATGATCCTGACTCAAATGATCGAGGGCATTTTTGAGAACTCCCGAAATTCCGCTGTGGTATTCAGGCGTAGCCAATACAACGGCATCAGCTTCATTCATCGCTTGTTTCAACCTCGCCAGCCCTTGATGATCTTCATGGTCTTCATCCGGGGAATAGAACGGCACCGGAGATTGATACAAATCTATGAAAGATACCTGATTTCCCGCTTGTTCGGCTAACCCCTGAATATACGCTGCCAGTCTTGTACTTGTCGCTTCTTTACGATTACTTCCTGCGATAATCACGATTTTCATGTGAATCTTCCTTCCATTTCTATTTCTCATCTTGTTTATAATCTTAGTATAGCTCATTTTTATCGCATTAACGTCAGTATTTAGAATGATTATTGATAAGATCAACTACGACTTTAGTCTCATACGCCAGGTCATGTATCTTCTCCCGAAAATGAGAAAACCTCTATCGAGGCCATTCAAAGATGAGCGACCGCGTTTAGAGGTAGGTTTTATCGCCAATAAGAAAGCATTTTTCGGGAACCGAAAATTTATACTTTCTTATGTGGTAAAAAAGCTGCTCCCACAATGACTATCACTGCGGGAACAGCTTTTGGTTATAACGGTATAAGTGCTAAGAATTAGCAATCGAAGTACAGGTTGTACTCATGCGGGTGAATACGAATCGCAACTGCTTTCGCTTCGCCGCGTTTCAGTTCGATGTAGTTATCGATAAAGTCTTGCGTGAATACGCCGCCTTCAAGCAAGAAGTCGGAATCCGCTGCAAGAGCATCCAAAGCCTCATCCAATGTTCCTGGAACACTGCGGATTTCTGCTTTTTCTGCATCGGACAACTCATAGATGTTAGTATCGAAAGGACCGTAACCAAGAGCGCGAGGATCGATTTTCTTTTTGATACCGTCAAGACCTGCCATAAGCATTGCTGCGAAAGCAAGGTATGGGTTCGCTGTGCTGTCAGGTGTACGGAACTCGATACGACAACCTTTAGGTGTCACAGCCGCAATTGGAATACGAACTGCTGCGGAACGGTTACCTTTGGAGAATACCAGGTTAACCGGAGCTTCGTAACCAGGAACGAGACGTTTGAAAGAGTTTGTACTTGGGTTCGTGATTGCAATCAATGCAGGAGCATGGTACAAAATACCGCCGATGTAGTGAATTGCAAGCTCACTCAGGTTTGCATAAGCGCCTTTTTCATAGAACAAAGGCTCGCCTTCGTTGAAAATGGACATATGCACGTGCATACCGCTACCATTATCGCCGAAAAGTGGCTTAGGCATGAATGTCGCTACTTTACCATATTGTCTAGCTGTGTTAGCAACGATGTATTTGTATTTGAGCAGGTTGTCTGCTGTTTTAGTCAAAGAATCAAAACGGAAGTTGATTTCAGCTTGGCCAGCTGTAGCCACTTCGTGATGGTGACGCTCGATGCGAAGGCCAGTTTCTGCAAGCAGACGGCACATTTCGGAACGAATGTCTTGTTGGGAATCGACTGGAGCAACTGGAACGTATCCACCTTTAACAGGAACTTTGTAACCAAGGTTGCCGCCTTCTTCTTTGCGGCCAGTGTTCCAACCAGCTTCTTCGGAGTCAACTTCGAAGTAGGATTTGTTCATGCCATTTTCATAACGAACATCATCAAAGATGAAGAATTCGGATTCAGGTGCGAAGAATGCTTGCGTACCAACGCCAGTTGTTTGCAGGTACTCTTCCGCTTTTTGAGCGATGGAACGAGGGTCACGATCGTAACGTTCGCCATCTGGTGTAAAGATATTGCTCATAATAACCAAAGTCGGATGTGCTGTGAAAGGATCTACATATGCAGTCTCGGTATCTGGCATCATAACCATGTCAGATTGTTCAATACCACGGAATCCTGGGATGGAAGAGCCATCAAAAGCTACCCCGTTCACGAAAGTTTCTTCGTCTACTTCTGTTGCAGGCAAAGAAATATGCTGCGCTTTACCGGAAAGGCCTACGAAACGAAAATCTACCCACTCGATGTTTTTTTCCTTGATAAGGTTCAACACGTTTTGAACTGACATTTAAAAAACCTCCCATTTCCGTACATTCAACGTACTTTACATGTTTATTGTTCATCTTTTTGGTTGTTATCTTGCACATATTATATAGCTATTTTGCTAACACAGTCAATACTTATGTCAGGTATTTTTTATCGATGTGTAAGCTATGCTTACACTATTCACATTTTAGACCTATGTACGCAAAAAAGAGACTGGCATAGACAACCAGTCCCCTGAAATTTGAGCATGATTAAGCGAAGATCGCTTCTTTTTTCGTATCGAATTTCTTACCGAGCAGCGGAGACAATTTCTCCAGGTCAGCTAGCAATTGAGCAAATTGATCCGGGAACAAAGATTGAACACCGTCGCCGGTCATCGAATTGTCCGGATCTGTATGCATTTCGATGATAAGTCCGTCAGCTCCCGCCGCTACGGAGGCTTTGGTCATCGGCACAACCAACTCTCTGCGTCCTGTTCCGTGACTTGGATCGGAGATAACTGGAAGGTGGCTTAATTGCTTAAGAACAGGGATTGCAGACAGATCAAGGGTATTGCGTGTGTAAGTTTCGAAAGTCCGGATACCGCGCTCGCAAAGCATCACGTTCGGATTGCCGCCGGCCAGTATGTACTCAGCCGCATTCAAGAATTCATCGTAAGTGGCGCTGAATCCGCGTTTCAGTAGTACCGGCGTTTGAATCGTGCCAAGCTTACGAAGCAAATCAAAGTTTTGCATATTACGCGTACCGACTTGCAGAATGTCTGCATACTCCGCACATACATCGACGTATTCCGGAGTCATGACTTCTGTGATCGTAAGAAGTCCGTGCTTCTTGCCGGCTTCAGCCATCATAACTAAGCCCTCTACGCCAACACCTTGGAAGCTGTAAGGACCTGTTCTTGGTTTAAATGCTCCGCCGCGTAAAACTTGACCGCCTGCAGCTTTCACCAAACGAGCGATTTCATCGATTTGTTCCGGTGTTTCTACTGCGCAAGGACCGCCCATAACCACAAGCTGTTCGCCACCAATTTGGACTCCCTTGATATTAATAACTGTATCTGCCGGATGGAAATCACGGCTTGCTAATTTGTACGACTTCGAGATTTTCACGACTTGTTCAACTCCAGACATTTGACGCAGCTGTTCTGCTAATTTAGGGTCGGCTTTACCGATAATGCCGATAACGGTGCGATCTTCACCTTTTGATACGTGTGCTTGCACTCCTTGTTTCTCAATAAACTGTACGATCTCTTGAATACGGTCATCGGATGTTTTGTTGGATGTAATAGCGATCATCTGGTTACACGCTCCTATATAAAGGTTATTTATCAACACTTGAATACTTCAACGCTTGTTCGCTTCTACGCTTCTATGCTTTTAATCACTAAAGTAAATATACAACGCTCGACGAATTTTCGTCAAGCATTAATTTATTTCATTGTTCACTTGCATCCGATGGAGCGAGCTGCGCCTTGCGGATTCTGCGTTTTTCTTTACGACGATTCGTATGAAACTTGAGCAGCAGCATGATGGGAAAATAAGCGATAATTCCGAGCACAGCACCTACAACCATACCGCCAACAATTAAATCCAAACCGCTTCTAATAATATTGGAAAGCATATGCGGCAAGTGGTGAATGAGATAAATCTTAAAGTGTTTGGGTACCAACAAATCGCCGACTTGTTTATTTAAAATCGAGAATGGGATATAGATGATTTTACCGAATACAAAACCGATTAATGCCCCAGGTAAATTTGCTCTTAATAAATAAACGAGCGGGAATATCAGTACGAATGCAAACCCGGCGGTAGGAAGTGTAAACATTTCGACGAACAAACCGATCGAAAAGCCTCTTGCTACTTTGGATGGACCGCCTTTGGCGCGAAGCAGCAGCAGATATTTATACTTAAACCAACGTTTGGTGCTTTGCCAATCGTAGCGTGCTTTTTTCGTTTTCACCTTCTGTGCGCTTTGCATGCTGGATCTCAATCCTATCGAGTGGAATAGTTAAGCAGTCACTCACTGCTCGCAGCTTTGGATTTTACAGCCGGAATGAGCTTCTTCATATTAATAGTACGTTTTATTTCCCAACTGGTTTCATCTTTCGCATCATAGCCTTCCAAATAGGCAATCACTTCTTTGGTGATCGGTGTAGGTGTGGATGCCCCGGATGTAACCCCTACTTTGCGAACGTTTTTAAGCCAATCGCGGTTCAGCTCAGTGATGTCAGATATTCTATATGCTCTGACTCCCGCAATCTCCTCCGAAACTTGCGCCAAGCGGTTCGAATTGTTGCTTTTCGGATCGCCGACGACGATGACAAGGTCCACTTCTTTGGCTTGTTCAGCCACTGCCTCTTGTCTCACCTGAGTCGCGAGACAAATTTCATTATGAATCTCTGCTTTGGGAAAGAGCTCCAACAAGCGGTTCATAATGTGTTTAATATCCCATTGACTCATTGTCGTTTGGTTCGTAATAATGATACGTTCCGATCGAATATGCAGCCGCTCGGCTTCTTCCAGCTTTTCAATCAGATGCACATGCTCGGGAGCGACACCAATCGCGCCTTCCGGTTCGGGATGCCCCTTCTTTCCGATATATATGACATCGTAGCCTTCGGCTACCTTTTCGCGAATCAAATCATGCGTCTTCGTCACATCCGGGCATGTCGCATCGACGACAGTCAGCCCCTTGTCTCTTGCACGGCGGCGTACCTCCGGCGAAACGCCATGGGCGGTAAAAATGACGGTCCCCTGCTCAATTTGCTCCAGAATTTCAAGGCGGTTTTCCCCATCTAGCGTAATGACGCCTTCTTCTTTGAAAAAGTCTGTCACATGCGCGTTATGAACGATCATGCCTAATATATAGATCGGCCTAGGCAGATTAAGGTTCTTGGCGGTTTGCATCGCTAATGCCATGGCATCTACGACCCCGTAGCAATAACCTCGTGGTGATATTTTGACAACTTCCATTTCTTCCACCTGCTCCGAAAATAATGTTTAAAAATGTCTTCTTTCCATTATACCGGATTACACAGACAGAGGAAAGTTAGCCGGCAGCCAAATGATAAAGGTACTTCCTTCATCTTTACGCGTCGTCACTTCGACTGAACCGCCGTGTTCGTCAATAATCCATTTGGCGATGGAAAGCCCCAACCCGGTTCCGGTCGTTTGCCCTCTTGAGAGGTCTGCACGGTAGAAACGATCGAAGATGTAAGGGATATCCTCTTTATCCATGCCGATACCCGTGTCTGCAACGCGGATGCCGATGAAATTGTCATTCCGGGTCGCATCGAGCGTGACTGTTCCTTCTCGCGTATATTTGAACGCATTTTCAATGAAGATAAAAATCAGTTGCTGTAAGTAATCACGGTTGCCATAAACAATCGCATCCTCCAGCGCATCAAGATTCCCTACCTGCCATTCAGCCGTGTGGGAGAGGAACTGTGCACGCCTTACAACTTCTTGGACAAGGGGCATCATCTCCACCTCTGTCTTCTCCATCAATACACCGGCATCCGCTCTCGCCAGAGCAAGCAAGTCATTGACCAGCCGGCTCATCCGCTGTGCCTCGCCGGCAATGTCACGCATCGCTTCGAGCGACATCTGCATTTGGTCGGCAGTTGCCAGCTGCGTGTTGCCGGAGGTCATCTTCCACATTTTTTCGAGCAGATCGACATTACCGCGGATTGTGGTGAGCGGTGTCCTGAGCTCGTGGGAGGCATCGGATACGAATCTCCGCTGCGCGCGGTACGCCTCATCAAGCTCGGAGTACGTAACCTGAATGCGGGAAAGCATACCGTTGATCGTATCGGTCAATCGGCCGATTTCATCTTTCGGTCCATCGTAAAGGATACGCTTTTCCAGATCATCGCCGCTTTCGATTTGATTCGCCGCTTCGATGACTTGGTCGATTGGTTTAAGCGCTTTTCGCGCCAGGAACCAACCTACTGAAGTTGCGACGATGATGGTTAAGATCGCCCACACAATTAAGGTATACCCCAAAGATACGGACGTTTTTTCGTAGCTTCCTATAGGCACGGCTGCTTGGAGGATGCCGATCAGTTTGTTGGGATTATTCGGTACATCATAAATCGCCTGATTATAAATGAGAATATCTTGGCCAATCACTTTGGTTTTTTCGAAGAACGCATCCGTCTGGCCTAATTTATCGATAGTCGCCTTCGAAATCGGCAGCGTGACATCGTAATTTTGCAAATTCGCAGATCGGTTAAAACTTTTTAGTTGAACATTATATAATTGCAGAAACGTATTCGTTGAATAAATGTCCCGGTTTACAAGTTCCAGATCAATAACGAGCCCTTTGAGCGAGAGGGCGACACTTTTCTGAACACGAGTATAAGTATCTTCTGCATTAATTTTCAATTCCGAACGAACTTGATCATACAAAAAGTAGTTTAAGAAGAAGTATAAAGCAATCCCAAAAAGCAGCATGGTCAGTGCCAATATGCCGGAATACCACAGCGTTAGCCGGAGGCGAACAGACATGTCTACGAGTCTCCTCTCAGCACATAACCCGCTCCCCGGACGGTCTGGATGATTCGTTTATGCCCATACTCTTCTGTTTTTTGGCGGAGCAGCGCTATGTACACCTCGAGAACATTGGATTCTCCGCTGTAATCATAACCCCAGATTTTCTCCATAATGACATCACGGGAAAGTACCCGCTTCGGATTCAACATAAATAAGTGAAGCAAATCAAACTCTTTGGTCGTCAGTTCAACCAGCTTGTCCTCACGAAAAACTTCCCGCGTATCCAAATCTAACGTGATATCTTCATAGACAAGTCGATTTGTCGGCTGCTCCGGTCGCTCCGCTCTTCGACGCAGAAGCACACGCACGCGTGCGAGCAGCTCTTCGAGCGCAAAAGGCTTAACCAAATAGTCGTCGGCTCCCAGATCGAGTCCTTTTACACGATCACTAATTTCGTCCTTAGCTGTAAGCATCAGGATTGGCACTTCGCTCCCGCTTTCACGTACGCGCCGAACGACTTCCCAGCCATCGATCTGCGGCATCATGACATCAAGAATAAGCAGATCCGGCTCACTGATGAGCATCTGTTTCAGCCCTTCTGAACCATTTCCTGCTGTTGCTACGGAATATCCTTCAAATGCGAGTCCGCGTCTTAACATAGACGTAATTTTTTCATCGTCATCGATAACCAAAATTTGTTCTCTCATCATATAACCGCCCTTCTTTCTTCCATTGTAACAAAAATCATGATGAAGCAAAAAGAAGCAGAGCCTGCAAGCTTTGCGGCCGCGGGACTCCACTTCCTAATTGTTATGATAGTTTACTTTGCAGCATTACTGGAAAGTGTATTTTTATCGCCAACGGTGACCGGCACTTCCACGCGCTTGCCATCCCGAATGATACCAAGCGTCACTTTATCGCCGACTTTTGCAGCCTGCACTTTCGTGATAAGCTCTTGAGAGTTTTTCACTTTCGTGCCGTTAATGTCCACGATGACATCGTATTGACGGAGACCTGCTTGGAACGCAGGGCTTTTGCGTTGTACACTGCCTACTAGCGCCCCGTCCGTATTCGAAAGCTTCAATTCACTAACCCAATCCTTGCCGATATCTTGAAGCCCTACCCCGAGGTATGGAACCGGTTCTTTAGGAATTTGGACGTTGTTTTTAAGATTTTCAAGAACGGAAGAGATCGTGCTCGTCGGAATCGCAAATCCGATACCTTGTGCCTGAGAGCTAACCGCGGTATTAATACCGATAACTTCGCCATTCATGTTGAGCAGCGGTCCACCGGAGTTACCAGGGTTAATGGATGCGTCCGTTTGCAGCAAATGTTTGTATTCGCGGGTACCTTTGGAATCCGGAATGCTGATCGGACGTTCTTTGGCACTCAGAACACCGACTGTAACGGTATGGTCGAAGCCATATGGGTTACCGATGGCAACAACCCAATCGCCGACATTCACATCTTCAGCCTTGCCGAGCGGAAGAATCGGGAAATCTTTATCGCCTTCAATTTTCAGTACAGCCAAGTCCAGATCATAACTGGTACCAAGCACTTTAGCTGTGTACGGTTTATCATTGCCTTGTACGGTCACCTGAACCTCATCGGCACCATCGATCACGTGCTCATTCGTCAGGATATAACCCGTTTTCTCAAAAATGAATCCGGTTCCCATCCCGGCTGCCTGAAGATCTCCGCTGCCGGAATCCTGTTGATTTTGGTTAGGGTCGGCATTGCCGCCGCCATTATCGCCAAAAAATTGGCGGAAGAACGGATCATCGAACAGCGAGCTGCCGCCGCTGCGCGACGTTCTCTTCGATTTTACCAAGGATTCCACCTTAACGATTGCAGGTCCAGCATTTTGAGCGATTTCTGAGATGTTGTTCGGACGGGCAACGTCGAGGCCTACATTTTTCACTTCGCCTCCGTTACTGCTCGAGCCCTTCGTTGCTGATGCTGACGAGGAACTGCCGGATGCAAGCGGCTGGTGGCCTCCTGTGAATAAATTCGTTTTGTCCGCTGTGAACATCAGCGCACCTACAACCAATGCTCCGGCCATGAAAGCCGCGAAAATACTTTTTACCGATGAACGTTTCTTCGCGTTGTAGTCCCAAGGTCCCGGACCTTGGTGTCCCCCGCCATCCGATTGGAAACTGAAAGGACGCAGATTCTTAGGCGGTGTAACTTCCACACTGGATGTCCCTTCGGAACCTGAAGCTGAGGTAGTAAGTTGATCCGATTCATTATTCTCATTAAAGGCTGATTTGTAAGGACCATAAGAGTAGTAGTAGGAAGGTCTCTCTTGATTCGGTTCTTGCTTTGTTTCGTGTCCTTTGTCGTTATTGTTATTATCGTTGTTCTGCGGCTTAAAGAAGTCGCTGTAGTCTTTTTTATTGTCTTCCATCGTTCTTACCTCCACATTTTCAATAAAGTTATAAGTGCATGATATGCATAGTTTATTTTAGTTAGCGAAGTAGGTCTTGTTGTCTATGGGTCTATCATGCACCTACAACCTTAAACCAATATTAAAAAACAATAAAATGGAGGTAAAAAACAGAACTTCTAAGCATTTTCTTGGCATTTACACGAAATCCCAGTTCAATGAACCCATGCTTTTTCAATTTTTTCTAACAGCCCTGACGCTTCCTTGACCCACTTGTCCTCGATTTCCGCATCGGCATCTACCGGGGTTTGAAACTGATCGATGAAAGCGCCGTAGGTTTCAGCTTCCGCACCTTGATCCAGCCCTTCATTATAAACATGCTTCAGGACAAAAGGCGTTCCCATTTTCACAACCGCATCGGTTGCCTCCGTGTCTCCTTCGATTCTGCCGGTTACCACTTGAAACGGTATTCGGAGCCAAACCTTATGCGCTTCATCTAAATAACGATCAAAATATCCGTGGTCATAGTCCCAGTTACCGCCTAGGGCAAATTCAAATTCGTGCAGATGATCACGTACACTGTCAAAAGACTCTTGCACCTGCGTCAGTGAAGATGATAATGTTTTCATTGCTTGACACTCCTTGGGCGCTCGAAATATTGGTGCTTACCCATAGAATGTGCCAAAATGTACTTTTTATGTGCCGAATCTCCCTTTTGTTAAACCCATCCCTTGCGGTGAGCAAAGATCGCCAGTTGGGTACGATCCTCCAATTCACACTTCATCAGCAAATTACTTACATGCGTTTTAACTGTTTTAATGCTGATAAAAAGCTCTTCCGAGATCTCTTTATTGCTTTTTCCTTCCGCGATGAGCAGAAGCACTTCTCTCTCCCGCGTCGTCAACCCTTCTTCTTCGGGCTGGGCATTACGCTGCCTGATCCCTCTCGTTAATGCCAAAGAAACTTCAGAATTCATCACGGGCATCCCGCGGTAAGCACTTTGAATCGCATGGATAAGCTGATCCGACGAAACGGTTTTGAGCATGTAGCTGATTGCACCCGATTCCACGGCTTCCACAACTTTGGCTTCTTCCAGAAAGCTGGTTAGCATGATGACCTTCATCTGCGGATATGTTTCACAAATGAGCTTCGTGGCTGATATCCCGTCCAGGACCGGCATCGTCAGGTCCATCAAGATAATATCAGGCATAAGCGGAGAGCCCTTCTGCTTCAATTGATCAAGTTGGTCCAATGCTTCTTTTCCGTTACTTGCCTCTCCAATCACTTCTAAGCCTGGCTCCAACGAAATATAAGTACGCAGTCCCACCCGGACCATATCGTGATCATCGACGATCATAATTTTAATATTAGTGCTCATTCCGATCTTCCTCTCTAACCAAGGTCAACACATTCGTTTGATCTGCAAAACGCGGAATTTTAACCCGTACTCTCGTCCCCGTACCCAGCTTACTATCAATTTCCACTTCGCCGCCCAGCTTCTGCGCCCTCTCTCTCATTGTCGAAAGCCCATGAGAAGCTGAAGGGATGTCGCTCCGCTCAAATCCCTGGCCGTCATCCTGCAATTGAAGAACATATTGGTGCTCTCTCTCATGAATGGCCAGTCTAACCTGTTTCGCTGATGCGTGCTTAACCACATTCGCAAGGCCTTCCTGGATAATTAGAAAAAACTGATGTTCGATAGCCTCGGACATGGTTTCACCTATGACGACATCAAGCTGGCCCTGAAGTTCGTGGGTCCGGCAGTATTCCGGAAACCATTTCTCCAGAGCTTCTTGTAGGCTCATATCATTTAATTCTATCGGTCTTAACTGTGAAATCAGTCCGCGCATCTGTTTCTGCGCATGATGGGACATTTGAATCAACTGGTTCATTACCCCGGATGCGGCATCCGGATTTCTCTCCAAAATTTTCGGCAGCGAAGAAGCCGACATATGGATCGCGAAAAGTTCCTGACTGACCGTATCGTGAAGATCCCGCGCCAGTCGGCGCCTTTCCTCCATAACCGCATTCTCCGTCAGTTCTTGATCGCGGATCGCTTCCGCCTCGCCAAGCTTCTGGAGCAGTTGGACTCGTTCTTCAACAGCCGAAGCCATCGTATTAAATGCCTCATACAAATATAAGAAAGGCTCAACCGGTTCAATCTCAATACGGCTGGAGAAATTGCCTTTGGAAATTTCAAGCAGCGCGAGATGAAGTTCATCGACTTTGCGCTGCCATCTTTTCGTTGCCACATAGCCGACAGATAGACACACAACAAGAATGGCTATGACAAACCATAGTCTGAATTCCCAAGAGGTCAACTCTTCCTTAAAATATTCGAGAACAATATAGATGCTGGATACGGTAATCAAACTGGATATGAGAAAGTAGTTCAGAAGCTGCCATTTCATATTAAACATGCGCAATTTGTACATACTGTGTCTCAACCTATCCTTTTTATCGTAATGTCTCCAATAAACATGCTTGTTGTGACAATCAGCTTCCGTTCCGCTTCCTCATAATGGGAAGTTTGCGTTCTAACACTGCGAAGGAATCCGCTCTCGCGGCGATCCAGCACCTTCATATCACCAATAAAAGAGCTGGCCATCACACGCACTTCAACATCAAGATCGTTAGGTATAAAAAGTTTCACGTCGCCAATAAAGGCTGTAACGTTGATCGGTGTCTCCCCTAATGGAATGGCGGCACGCGTCAGATCGATCACAGAGTCACCGATAAAATGAGAGATTTGGAGCGGCTTCAGTTCCCAAGGTTCCTGGCCCAGATGGACATCTCCAATAAAGCCATGCCTATGCAGCACATCGCCGGAATCAAAATTCCTTACAAAATCATCATATTTACGATGATGTTGATCTGGCACTCTCCGGGGTGACTCAGGTTTCGCAGCATTCATCCCGCTTTCTTCCCAATTCCTATGATGCTTGTTCACATCAAATTCCCCGTGAATATCCTTCAATACCGCTTTCTCTTCCTCACTCAATTCTCGTTTTACTTCACTCTTCTTTTCCAAAGGGCTTTCCGTAGTTGCCATTCCACTCCAATTGTGGTTATCCCACTGATTTCGATATTTCTGATGCTGCTCTCGTCTAGCCGCACGTCTTGCTTCTCTGGCTTGATGTTTGGCATCTTTGAACGTTTGCCAGTCCGGGGATTCTCTTCTTCCAGGTTTGAAAATGACGATGATCCCGAACAAGATTAATGCGACAGGCCATAAATATTGGAACATTTCTCCTAATGATAATGTCGTTAGATTTAAATTTCTCAATAGAAAAATCGTACCGACGGCACAAAGGATCAGGCTCCAGATCGAACCCCCCCAATGATACTTTCGCTGCCATAGAAACCCCATCAAGCCATAAAAGATGAGGATAACCGGCCAATAAGTGGTAAACATATACGCAAGATCGATTGTGATAAGTCCCGCCTGATCAAGTAGAAAGAACACGCCTGCTGTGACGAGGACAAGCCCCCAAATAATGCGCTGAAACATATGCGGATTCATACTTGCTTCCTCCATTTGTGTGCATGGTTGTTAAGATACTTCTAGTCTATAGGATGTAGACAGGAATGAAAAGAGACGAGGGGTTGATGGTGTCCTCGGTCTCTAGACTGAGTTTTCAAACTCGTTATGAAGCTTTACTAACATGTCCCAATTTAGACACGAACATTAAGCCGCGCATGTTATGTATTCTTACGTATTTCGTTGACATCTTTACCACCAGAAACGTATAATTGGTGCAATGAAAGCAGGCGAGTATTCGCTTGCGCATACGAAACAGGGAGAGATGAAAAGAATGGATGCGATTCAACAGCTTTCCAGTGGATTGGATACCATATGGGTCGTCCTGACCGCAGCGATGATTTTACTGATGGAAGGCGGCTTTGCCTTGCTGGAGGCAGGCTTTGTACGACAGAAAAACGCAGTTAGCATCATCATGAAAGTATTTGTAGATATTGCTTTCGGAGCCCTTATTTTTTACTTCATTGGTTTCGCCTTGATGTACGGAAAAGATGCGGGCGGATTCATCGGTACAACGGGTTTCTTCATGGGAGGAGATTTAACACACATTCAATTATCGATCTCACATGAAACCTACTGGTTATTTCAATGCGCTTTCGTAATCGCCGTTATCTCCATTGTCTCCGGCGCTGTTGCGGAACGTATTAATTTCCGGGCTTACATCTTATATACAATCGCCATGACTGGGATTATTTATCCGATTGCAGGACATTGGGTCTGGGCTGTAAACGGTTGGTTAGGCAAGCTCGGCATGGTGGACTTCGCCGGTTCTGCCGTTATCCACGCACTGGGCGGCTTCTCAGCCCTAGCGGCAGCCATGATGATTGGGCCTCGAATCGGTAAATTCTCTGCCGACGGTACCGCCAACATTGTACCTCCTTCCAATTTGCCGCTGGCTTCTGTAGGCGCATTTATCCTTTGGTTCGGTTGGTTCGGCTTCAACTCGGGAAGTACGCTAAGCGCAACGAATAGCTCTATTGGTCATATAGCCGTAACAACCATGCTGGCTGCGGCCGCCGGAAGCGCGACATGCATCCTGTTCACCATGATGCGCTATCGCAAATCGGATCCGCCGATGGTGATTAACGGCGCTCTTGCCGGCCTGGTCGGCATTACTGCTGGCTGCGCGTTCGTCAGCGATGTCGCTGCAATCATTATCGGCGTGATATGCGGTATCGCGATGGTTTACGCAACGGAGATCCTGGAATCCAAGGGGATCGATGACCCTGTAGGCGCATTTCCCGTACACGGAATTAGCGGCAGTATCGGTACGCTAGCCGTAGGCTTATTTGCAAAGCCGGATGCGATTAAGGAGGGCACCGCCGGATTGTTTTACGGTGGAGGCTTCGAACTTCTTGGAGTACAGACGTTGGGACTTATTGTGGTATGCATTTGGGGATTCCTTCTAACATGGGGATTCTTGAAAGTCATTAACCTCATCGTGCCGCTCCGTGTGAGCAGAGACGAAGAAGTTGTAGGACTCGACGTTGGTATCCACGGTGTTCCGGCTTACAGTCAAGAAGACGGCTTCCTGGATATTGGCCAATTAAAAGGCGGAAAATAAAGCGATAAACCAAACGAAAAACCCTTCCATCCCGGAAGGGTTTATTTGTGTACTTAAGTTATGAAAGCTCTTGTTCGATCTCTTCAGGAATCGAAATGACGTCATTCGGCTTCGATTCATTCAAAATCATGCGTGCTTGCTCAATGTCATTACGAAGTTTCTTCACTTGCTCCATCGGCTTTTTGACATAATGAATATATTCAACAGCCAGATGATGATCAGGTTTCCTGCCAGAGAACATACGGCGCAGCGAAGACATCGACTGATAAGCGCGCTCTTCCTTCATTCTTTTCATTTCGTAGCGCTCAACAACTTGCTCAATTTCCGCAACTTGCTGCTCCTTGCGAGCAATATATGCTTCCAAGAAAGGGTACACCTCTGCAGCTCTCCTTGGCGCACCTTGCGTTTTCCCGCCCGATCGCAAAGCATTCAACATGATAATTCACCTATCTCCCTATGTCAACATTCATCACAGTAATCTTATTTTACACTAAAATAAATGTTTTGAGAACAACTTTATTTTAGCATTAAATCGATACCGACAACGCCAATAGGGTCTCCCTTTTCATCCAATATCGACTTGGACAGCGTAATGCATGGTTTTTTCGTAATAGCTGACACATATTCCTGCGAAACAAAGAGCTCTCCGTTCATCGCCCGCTTCCACCATTCCCGGCCTTTGGCATTAACTAGCCCCGCCTCCGGGAGCGAGAAGATGAACGTTCCGTCTGCACGGTTAGACCAAATGGCTTCAATCCCCTTTGTTTTTTGCAAGACAGCGCTCAGATGAGAGTTATGTTTCGCTTCATCCAGTGAAGTGATGTCAGGTATTAGCACAAGGGAACTCAGCATTTGCTTCATGTCATGCGTGTTGACATTCACAGCTTCTGCTTTCTTTTCCATGCCTACCGCATGAATGGCCTGAATCAACTCCGTAGAAGAACGATCCAGATTTCGATTCGTATTTTGCAGCATCGTCACTTCTCGGCGCTGTTTTTTCATTTGATCCACCGTATGTTCCACGCTGTCCATCGTTTTATTCATCAAATCGACGACTCGGCTGAGGGAACTAGTCGTGCCTGTTACTAAAGCGGACTGCTGCTTTGTTGAGCTTGTCGTACTGGATACAAGAGTATTCACATGAACGATCAAAGAGAAAATCGTATCCACCTTCTCTTTCATCACCCTCATTTCGGCGATGCCATGCTCAACGGATTTCTTCTCAGCCGCAACAGCTTCAACGACTTGGGAGACACCGCTTTCGATGGAGGCAAGAATCTCGGAAGATCGCGTTACCGCTTCGTGGCTTTGAGCCGCCAACTTCTTGATCTCCTGAGCGACAATCGAGAAACCGCGACCATGCTCCCCGGCTCTTGCGGCTTCAATCGATGCATTCAGCGCCAGCAAAGAAGTCTGGGAAACGACTTGCGCGATAAAAATATTGATCTCTTCAATATGGGAGGTGTGAACGGTTAAATCTTGAATCTTCTTCTGCATCGTATCGTTGTTTACATGCAAATCTGTCATCACTTCGTCTGTCGCGTTCAGTGACCGGCATACATCAACGACCGTATCCTTCGTTTGCTCGCTTTCTTGATGCATATGTACGGAGGCGTCCAAAATTTGCTCAGCCGCTGCAGCCACTTGCTGAATCGCAGCAAAAGCCTCTTGCAGTTGCTCCACAGCCTGGTTGCTGCGAGCTTTCAATTCTTCTTCCTCTTGGATGGAGGCGTCGGCGATGTCGGTCAATTGTCCGATGGAACGATTCATTTCTTCAACGGCCCCTGCCAAGCGGTCCGCAACAACCTGAGACTCTTGAATAAATGTCAAGAACTGATCTTCCTGGGCAGCATAATGCAATCCTTTGCTTGACGTTACACGGCTGCATAACCATGAATAAATGCCCAAAAACAAAAAAACTGCCAGACAAGCAGCCATTAACCACCGAGAAGCCAACCAAATCGCGAAACCACTCACCAAAATACCCATAAAAATGATGCCGTAGAACCAACCGATCCGTTTCGTTTCTACTTTCATAAGCAATTGGCACCCCTCTCCAATAAAACCCATGTTATTTTTTGTTACATTATATCGAATAATGCACACGAAAAAAAGACCTTCTCAGGTCTTTTTTTCAGCCCCTAGAGGGGCTCTTCTTCATAAGCTATGTTCATTTAGTATTACTTATCTGTTTTGGTTTTGCGTATTCGTTTGTTGCTGCTTGTTAGATACTGATGTTTCCGTAGCGAACTCCACATCTTGAGCTCTTTTATTCTTGTTGTTTTTGTTCTTTGCCATGTCCCATCACCTCCCCTATACGTATGATTTCCCGAATTGGAGAAGTTATGTTGGAAATTACCGGAAGATGTGATCAGCTAGAGTGCTTGAGTCGGCGAAATAATTTCATCCTTGAGCTGATTCCAAATGAGCTCAGTCACTTTGCCGGTACCCTTTTTCACGATAAATACCTTTACCGTCTTTTTGCCCCATTCCTTGTATACCGCATCTTTCGTGTCAAAATAAAGATCGATTTTTTTCCCTTTGATGGCACTGCCGGTGTCGGCAACAACACCATAACCATAGCCCGGAATAAACAAGACGGTTCCAAGCGGAAATACAGTCGGATCAGCTGCAATTGTGGATAACGCTTTGTCATCGCGCTTGACTTTAATGCCTGAAAAGGTGATCCCATATTCCGGATGATCCGGATTTTTGCCTGTGGATTCCTTACCCGCGAAATAGCCGGTTGCTACAACTTCGACAGCCTTTAGCTTAGACAAGTCGGAGTCAAGCTTTGGCACATAACGGTAATTGACTTGTTGTTGTTGTTCATGGACGACCGGTTGAGCTTTTATATGGGTGTCATTGTTTGTTATGGGACGAGCCTTACTGTCCGCTGACTCATTTGAAGCCGCTTGAACTTGCTGCCGGGGCTCCGCTACTTTGACTTTGGCATCATCTTGTCCGAAAATCGCGAGCAATACGTTAACAATAATCAATAAACTGAACCATTTGGACTGGCTGAACAATTCGGTCAACATAATTTTTGATACCTCCCCCTACTATAGCAGGTTGTCCAATACCTTCCACGCTTATACGCCTAGAAGCAGACCCACTGTTTAAGGTTTCCCAATTATGCTGAAATATGCATGCCAATTCCCCGAAAAATACGAAAAAAAACAGAGAAGCTCATGCTCCTCTGCTTATCGTGATTTATGGTTTACAATTATAGTTTTTTACTGATTTCTTCATGGATCATCCCGATGACTTGTTCAATCGGATGCGTGCCCAAATCGCCTTGACCGCGTTTGCGGACAGACAGGCTGCCGGTGTTTACTTCATTTTCACCGACTACGAGCATATAAGGAATTTTCTCCAGCTGGGCTTCCCTAATTTTATAACCAAGCTTCTCATTGCGGTTATCGGCTTCAACACGAATGCCGGCAGCTTGCAGTTGCTCTGTTACTTTATTTGAGAACTCTTCGAATGCCGGGGAGACCGGAATCACTTTTGCTTGAACCGGCATCAGCCAAGTTGGCAGCGCGCCAGCGAAATTCTCAAGCAAGAAAGCTGTCATCCGTTCCATCGTACTGATGATGCCGCGGTGAATAACAACAGGACGGTGCTTTTGCCCATCGTCTCCGATATATTCAAGCTGGAAGCGCTCAGGAAGCAAGAAATCGATCTGCGCAGTCGAGAGAGTTTCTTCTTTCTTCAGCGCAGTTTTGATTTGAACATCGAGCTTAGGTCCGTAGAATGCAGCTTCCCCTTCAGCCTCGTAGAACGGTAAACCCAGTTCCTCAACCACTTCACGAAGCATCCGTTGGGAGGTTTCCCACATCGCGTCATCCTGGAAGTACTTCTCCGTATCCTTCGGATCACGATACGACAGGCGGAAACGGTAATCCGTAATTCCAAAGTCTGCATAAACCTGACGAATCAAATTCACAACGCGTGAAAACTCTTCTTTGATTTGATCCAAGCGGCAGAAAATATGCGCATCGTTCAAAGTCATTGCGCGAACGCGGTGCAGGCCTGTCAGAGCACCCGACATCTCGTAACGGTGCATAGTGCCCAGTTCAGCAATCCGGATCGGCAGATCGCGGTAGCTGCGCATATCGCTTTTGTATACCATCATGTGATGCGGACAGTTCATCGGACGGAGAACAAGCTCCTCGTTGTCCATCACCATTTTCGGGAACATATCTTCTTGGTAATGCTCCCAGTGACCGGAAGTTTTGTAGAGTTCTACGTTCGCGAGTACCGGCGTGTAAACGTGCTGGTAGCCTAGACGTTCTTCCAAGTCGACAATATAGCGTTCCATCGTGCGGCGCAATTTAGCTCCATTTGGCAGCCACAACGGCAAGCCTTGTCCTACTTCTCTGGAAAAGGAGAACATTTTGAGCTCTCTGCCGAGCTTGCGGTGGTCGCGTTTTTTAGCTTCTTCAAGCAAATGCAAATGCTCATCCAGCTGCGCTTTTTTCGGGAAAGCTGTGCCGTAAATCCGCTGCAGCATTTTGTTCTTTGCGTCTCCGCGCCAGTAAGCGCCAGCTACGCTAAGCAATTTGAAAGCTTTAATCCGGCCGGTAGATGGCAAATGAGGTCCGCGGCAAAGATCGAAGAACTCGCCCTGATCATAGATCGTAAGAACCGAATCCTCCGGCAAATCACGAATCAATTCGAGCTTGAACGGATCCTCGAGCTCTGTAAAAATGCGGATCGCTTCTTCACGGGAAACGACTCGGCGCGTAATCGCCAAATTTTCCTGAGTAATGCGCTCCATTTCCTTCTCAATTTTCACCAAGTCCTCTGGATTCAGTGGAGTTTCCAAATCAATATCATAGTAGAATCCGTCTTCGATCACGGGACCGATACCCAGTTTCACTGCTTTCTCGCCATAAATACGCTTGATCGCTTGAGCCATTAAGTGCGCTGTGCTATGGCGATACATTTCAAGACCCGCTTCACTATCCAAGGTCAAGATTTCGACGTCTGCATCCTGCTCCAGAGCGAAAGACAGATCGACGGATTTGCCATTCACTTTGCCACCAACCGCATTTTTCTTCAGACCGGATGAAATCGACTCCGCTACTTGCTCAATTGTCGTCCCAACCGCGTACTCTCTGATAGCTCCATCCGGTAATTTTACTTGTACAACCATGTTGTTATCCTCCTAAATTTACCTCACAATGTAACGTGATTTGATATTGAACGCAAAAAAGCACACTGCATCCCAAAAGGGACGAGTGCGCTCAGCTCGTGGTTCCACCCTAGTTCGACTCGCCGCATATCCATCCAAAGAATGAAGCGAATCCTCATCAGCATTCGGTAACGGGAATGATTCCGGTGTTGTATACTATTAACCTGATCGTAGGCTAAATTCCACAACACGGCTACAAAGGGGTAAACTTACGGTGTCACGGAAGGAGATTTCAGCCGCGTCTCCTCTCTCTGGGCAGTTCATTTCCGAAAGTTCATGTCTTTGATCTTAACGCCTTCGAACATTATTATAATTGGCTCCACACACAAGGTCAAGGGGATAGTTGATCCTGCTTTTTACCTTCACCCAAATACGTATCGCAGGTGCGGCAGTACGAGCAGACCGTTGTCCGATCTTCAAATATTTGCCGAATTGTTTTAATAATCGTCATTTCAGGATCTCTTGTGTGAATATAAATGTTCGCCGGTGACACGGTAATGAGCGTACTAACGATCATATCCTCGAAATTAATGTCTTTCTCAATAACTTCCAGCTTAAAAGTCGCATCAAATTCATTGGCATCAATGGGTTCCAGCTTGTCATTCAAAATGACAAATTCGTGCCCCCCCTTGTGAATCAGGTGGGCTACTGGAATCTTAGCCTCTTGGATATAAACAAAGTATTGTAAGAGTGATATGAACTCTTGGTATTGACGATCCATCATATATTCATCAATTGCATATTCGGCAATTTCTCTAAGTTCTTCCACATAATCTTGCAAACGGAATTTTAAAAAACCGTCCAAAACAAGTTCTGAATGCTCTTCGAAGTATTCGATTAAGGGCTGAACAACCAGCTGTTTTCTGCGAATCCTTCCCTCTTCTAAACGCGATACGGAAGATTCCTCAGACTCAATTTCTCCGTACAAAAATTGCTTACAATAGCCCTCAATTAACTCCAAATCTTCCTTGGCCTCGTATTTAAATTCCTTCACAATCAATTGACGAAGGATTTGTGACTCTTTCTCCGCCATAATATGCTCAGCGAGTACACCGGCAAGACCTCCCATGATTTTTTTACGCAAAGAAGACGATGCATCCTGACCATGGCTCATCCCTACACCACGAATATGTGCGTAATTATCATGCAAATCACAGTGAACAGTCAGACCGTCTTGTACGCTATGTAAACGCCGAAGCTCATGCTCAATTTGAGCATGAAGCGAACGAACATATGACTCATTGACGCTCATCACAGTAACTGTAAACCATTCCATGGGCTCACTCCTTTCCGCTGTAAGTGCATCCTCTTAAAAGTATATGGTCGATCGGAATCATATATACAAACAACAATTTGCCATTTCCTTTTTCACATTCTGTCGATTCTTTAAGGAAAGTTATTCCAATCCTTGCAATATTCATGTTATGATGTATACGACAATAGTTCTTTAGTAGGATATGGTGGAGTGAGTATACATGTATACCCGTGCATATAATCCAGACAAATCAAACTGGAACCGCAAACTGCTTCACATTTATTGGGGACTTGTCCTCATTCAAATTCCCGTGGAATTATACTACTTCCTTCGAGGGGACAACCAAGACCAAGCCATCGCCTATCAAATCTTCATTTCCACGCTTATCATGATCATCATCATGGTTGCAATGGAAACGGCATACCGGCTGGCCCGACATCAATTAGATTATTTCATTATAACCGGCGGTTCCGCACTGACCTTTACCATCATTTACTTCAACTACGATGTGAGAATGGCTCCGCTCCATGTGTTGATCCCCATTTTAGTATCGATCTTTTATTTTCAACGAGCCAAATTTTTAATTTCAGTCGTGCTTTCTTTACTTTCTTTAACAATCGTTTTTACCCTCTCAGACTTACTCGCAGCCATTCCTATACTAGGATTAGCCACTCTCATCGCTTTCGGGATTATGAAGAGAGGCGTTGAAATTTTAACGAACCTGCATACCACGACCGAACTCAAACAAGAGCTTATGATTAAAAATATCATTATGGATAAGCTATCGAAGACAGATGCGCTGACAGACCTCTACAACCATATTACTTTTCATGAGTATCTCGAAAAATTAATTGAACAGAGCGAATACGGGCACTTATGCATTCATGTTGCCGTCCTTGATATCGATAACTTCAAAAAAGTGAACGACACTTATGGACATCGGGCTGGAGATGCCGTGTTGACCCGTGTAAGCGGGGTTTTGAAAGAGCACGTCGGGCTCAACGATTTTGCTGCAAGATATGGTGGCGAGGAATTTGCGGTCATCTTCACGGAAAAGAGCACAGAGGAAGTACATGAGATTGTGGAGCGGATTCGCTGGCATGTTTCTCAGAACAAATACGACGAGCTAAACGGTCAAGCGGTGACCATCTCCATCGGCCTTTGCGAGTATCAGAAAGGCATGGGCAAGGAGCAGCTCTTCTGCGGAGCCGATCAAGCGCTCTATACCGCCAAGAAGTCAGGCAAAAACAAAACAGTCATCCATATGTTTCCGCTGCAAGAAGCAAAATGAAAAACGCTCTTCTCTCCATTCATATTGAATGTGGAGTAGAGCGTTTCATTTTAGACTATTTTAGTTCTGCATCACAAAATCCCGATCCACTTTGACATTCTCATCGTCAAATACACGCAGGATTTCATACTTCGTATTGCGCTGCGCAGGGATTTTACCAGCTTGGCGGATAATGTCCAGCGTCGAGCTGACGTTAACCTTGTGCGTCGTGCCCGCGGCGGAGACCACGTTTTCCTCGATCATCGTGCTGCCGAAATCGTTGCAGCCGTAGCTGAGCGTGAGTTTACCGACTTCAGGTCCCATCGTCACCCAAGACGACTGGAAGTTCGGTACATTATCGAGCATGATGCGGCTGATCGCCAGCGTTTTTAAATATTCCTCAGGCGTCACTTTTTCCGCTTTCATGTTCGTATTGTCCGGTTGGAATGTCCAAGGAATGAAGGCAAGGAAACCAGGCGTGTTCAGCTTTTGAAGCAGAACGTCATCTTGTGCGTCACGAATGCGCAGCATGTGGAGCGCACGTTCTTCCATCGATTCGCCGAAGCCGATAACCATCGTGCCCGTTGTATGCATGCCCAGTTTGTGCGCAGTCTGCATAACGTCCATCCAATCGCGCCACGAACCTTTCAGCTTGCTGATTTTGCGTCTGGTGCGATCATCCAAAATTTCGGCGCCGCCGCCAGGTAGGGAATCCAATCCTGCTTCATGCAATTGGCGTACGACTTCTTCCAATGACAGACCGTCTGAAACATCCTTCATTTTCATAATTTCAGCCGGGGAAAACGAGTGCATCGTTATGTTGAAACGTTTTTTAATTTCACGCAAAAGATTCGTGTAATAGCTGAATGGCAAGTTCGGATTCGTACCGCCTTGCATCAGAATCTCTGTGCCGTTGACATCAAGCGTTTCCTGGATTTTTTGGAAAATCGTTTCATCCGGAAGCACATAGCCTTCGACCGAACCGGGAGCGCGATAAAAGGCACAAAATCTACAGTACACATCGCAGATATTCGTATAGTTAATGTTTCGACCAATCACGAACGTAGTAATGGGATCCGGATGCCATTTTTTCATAATTTGATTGGCTGTATCGCCAATTTTTTCTATTTGATCGGATTCGAACAGTGTGATGCATTCCTCCACATCAATACGTCCGCCCGAAAGTGATTTATGCAAGATGCGATCAATCGGTTTCACGACTACTCACTCCTTTTTATTATTGTGGTTCACGGGGGCTCCCCCAAAAGTAACAGGAATAGGCTTCGAAGGATTTCTTCACTTTTGGGGAACTTTGCTTGTATCCATCTATGGTACCATATTCACCGTGCACCGTCACGGCAATTCCCAGTTTTTTGCGCCGTTCAGCGGGCAATATTCACGAAAACGGCAAAAAAGCAGCTTAACGCTGCTTTTGTAAATCTTGCTGTTTGCTTAATCATAAGCTAAAAGGTACATATATGAACGGCTCTAGCAATTAACTTCCATTAGCTTCTAAGCGCTTGTTCCAAATCTTCAATGATGTCTTCAATATCCTCAAGGCCGACCGAGTAACGGACGAGACCGTCGGTGATGCCCCGCTGCAAGCGCACCTCTTTCGGCATCGCCGCATGAGACATCATGGCCGGATAGGATAAAATGCTCTCAACCGCACCTAAGCTCACGGCGACCAATGGAATACGTACTTTGCTCAAGAGCTTCTTTGCTTTCTCACCCGATCCTACATCGAAGGAAACAACCGCGCCATACCCCAGAGATTGTTTCTCGTGAACATCTCTTCGCGGATGGTTTGGCAGCCCAGGATAATATACATAATCGATATCAGGCTGCTCGGACAGCCACTGCGCTAATCGGCGAGCGCTTGTCTCCGACGCTTCCATACGTGCTTTCAACGTCTTCATGCCGCGAATGAGCAGCCATGAATCCTGAATGCCGAGCACATTGCCCATGCCGTTCTGAATTTGCTTCATCCGGCGTCCCAGACTGGAATTGGCGGTTACGGCCAAGCCGGCAAGAACGTCGCTGTGACCTCCAAGGAATTTCGTTGCGCTATGGAGTACGATATCAACGCCTAGCTCAATCGGACGCTGATGATATGGTGTCATGAAGGTATTATCCAGCATCGTAAGCAGGTCATGCTCTTTGGCCCATGCCGTAATTTCAGCGATGTCCGTAATTTTGAGTGTCGGGTTGGATGGGGTCTCCATGAACACAGCTTTGGTATTGGGAAGCAGCGCCGCTTTTACTTGTTCGATATCGGTCATATCGACAAACGTGGATTCAACGCCCATCCGGTTCATGATTGTTGTCAACAATCGATACGTGCCGCCATACACATCCTCTGTGCAAATTACATGATCTCCCTGTGAAAGCAGCATGAGCGCGGACGAAATCGCTGCCATACCGGAAGCAAATGCGAAACCGCGGTGACCGCCTTCCAACAAAGCGATGTAGTCTTCCAGCGCTTGGCGCGTTGGGTTGCCGGAGCGTGTGTAGTCATACTCAGGCGAAACCTCCAAATCTGCTTGATGGAATGTTGAAGCCTGATACAACGGCACGCTGGATGCGCCGGTCGCCTCATCAATCTCGGCGCCGAAATGAATAAGCTTCGTGGCAAACTTGCCGTGCGGCTTGCGTTTATCTTCATTGGAAGTGCTCATTTAGAGAGCACCTCCTTCAAGTTCAGCTTGCGCTTGATTGAAAGCATTCGTCAGGTCGGCGATCAGATCGTCAACGTGCTCGATGCCGACGGAGAAGCGCAGCAGGCGATCGTCAACGCCTACTTTTTGGCGAATTTCGAGCGGAATATCCGCGTGAGTTTGCACAGCCGGATAGGTCATCAAGGATTCGACGCCTCCAAGACTCTCTGCAAATGCGATCAGCTGAATATGGCGGAGAATCGGTTCAATCAGTCTGGCATCCTTCACTTTGAAGGAGAAGATGCCGGTGTTGCCGCTCGATTGTTTGTTCTGAACGGCATAGCCAGGGTGGCTCTCTAGCGCCGGGTAGAACACTTCATCGACAAGCGGATGCGCAAGCAAAAACTTGGCGATGGCGGTTGCATTATACTCGTGACGCTCCATGCGGAGTGCCAGTGTCTTCATTCCTCTCATAAGCAGCCAGCTATCCTGCGGCCCTAACACAGCTCCAATGGAGTTATGAAGGAACGCCATCTGCTCGGAAAGCTCTTTGCCTTTGGTCACGATAAGGCCGGCAAGCACGTCATTATGTCCACCAAGGTACTTAGTGGCGCTATGTATGACGATATCGGCGCCAAGCTCGATCGGGCGCTGCAAGAACGGCGTCAACAACGTATTGTCGACGATCGATACGATGCCCTTTTTTCTGGCCCATGTACAGACAAGCTCGATGTCCGTAATCATCATGAGCGGATTCGTCGGAGTCTCTATGACGAGCCCTTTGGTATTCGGCTGATACGCAGCCTCGAGACCGTCCAGATCATTTGTGTCCACATACGTTGCCGTCACGCCGAAACGAGACATAATTTTCTCCAGCAAGCGGTATGTCCCGCCATAAAGATCCAAGGAAACGATCAAATGATCACCTTGGCTAAAGTAAGCAAAAATCGTTTGCAAAGCCGCCATACCCGAAGAGCAGGCAAAGCCTGCATCTCCCGATTCAAGCTGCGCAATGGCATTCTCAAGTACCGTGCGGGTCGGACTTTTGGTACGGGCATAATCAAATCCTGTGCTTTCTCCAAGCTTCGGATGGCGGAAGGCGGTTGCTTGATAAACCGGGAAGCTGACAGCTCCGGTAACAGGTTCATTTTGAGATCCGATTTGGGCGAGACGACTTTCGATTTTCATTAAAGAGAGCTCCTCCTTCATGGGTTACAGGTTCATTTTTACAATTGTGCACTGGCCAGACTTTTGTTCACAGCGCTTAGATCAAACGGCGTTTCTTGATATACGTAGTAGTTCAGCCAGTTCGAAAACAGCAAGTTCGCATGTGCTCTCCAAGTGTTATAAGGCTGTCTGCTTGGGTCATCGTTCGGGTAATAATTTTTGGGAATGGCGATTTCAAGCCCTTTATTCACGTCGCGATCGTATTCCCATTTCAGCGAACATGCATCGTACTCGGAATGACCGGTAACGAAAATATGCTTGCCATCGCGAGTCGCTGCGATATAAACGCCCGCTTCTTCCGATTCGGATAAAATCTCCAGCTCCGGACATCGCTCGATATCTTCACGGCGAACTTCCGTATGACGGGATTGCGGCACAAAGAATACTTCATCAAAGCCGCGCAGCAGTTTTGTATTCGGAATGCCCACCGTGTGAGGGAAAACACCGAACATTTTGTTGTCGAGCGCATACTTCGGTACGCCGAAATGATGATACAATCCGGCTTGAGCAGCCCAGCAAATGTGCAGGGTGGAAGTGACATTCTCTTTACTCCAATTGAGAATCTGCGTCAATTCTTCCCAGTAATTCACATCTTCAAACTCCATTTGTTCAACCGGCGCGCCTGTGATGATCATGCCATCCAGCTTCTCGTCTTTAATATCTTCAAATGTTTTATAGAACAATTCCAGGTGCTCTGCGGAAGTGTTTTTGGAAGTATGAGTTTTAGGATGAAGCAGCACGAATTCCACCTGCAGCGGGGTATTCCCGATTAAGCGAAGCAATTGCGTCTCCGTTGTCTCTTTGGTCGGCATCAAGTTCAATAAAGCAATTCGAAGCGGACGAATATCCTGATGATACGCAACAGATTCATCCATCGTGAAAATATTCTCTTGGTTTAAAATTTCTTTGGCTGGCAGGTTGTCTGGAATCTTGATCGGCATCCTGTTCACTCCTTTTGTCACAATTTGGATGTTGGTAAAAGCAAAAATGACCTTCTCCGGAATCAGAGAAAGGTCATAGAAATTCAAATGTCATGTCCTCGCTCTTATCTCCCAGATTCGCTTATTACAGCGTTTCCGCAAGAATTAGCACCGTGCATTCCTTTGTTTCCAAAGGTTTGTCGGTTGCCGGGTATCATCGGGCCAGTCCCTCCACCTACTCTTGATAAGAAAGTCAAACATATTCAGTTGTTATTAATAATACTATAAAATGCACCGTTGTCAAGGATTTTGGTGCTCACGAATTGTTTAGTTGTTATTAATGATTATTACTAGTATTTAGGCGTTTTATAATGCTCCCGTGACCAATATGTGACCACTTTTCAGGAGGGTGAAGCTATTGACAAGAAACACACATTTTGGTGGTCAAGTCAATCGTAATAGGCAGACATTCATATTCAAACTCAAACGTAACGAGGCACTTCACAGAGCCAATTTATGAGGAGCGTGCATTTAATTTATGGAAAAACAACTAGTGAATTAGTTAAGTCAATTATTAATGACAAGGTTAAAATTAGCTCAGATGCTTGCTTATTTAATTGGTGCATATGACGGTGATGAAAAATTCGATCAAAAAAATCGTCAAGCTTTTGATCATGCGTCTAGCTTGAATGCATAAAGAAAAAAGCTTAGAGAATGATACGCTCTAAGCTTTTTCCAGGTATTTGCTTTGTTTTGATTTCGAAATTCTCAGCGCTCCACCGATCTTAATTGCCCCAAAGCTAGGATCATTCATGAGCCTGTATGTCGCCGCCCTTCCTAGCCTTAAGATGTTCTGGGCATCTTTAACATCGAGGAGCGGAGGATACTCCTTTAATAATTCCGTTGTGTCCATTAAACATACCTCCCGTGATCAATTGTTACTATCTATGTTCAAGCCAATTTGCCCAATTACTCTTTTGAGTGCCTATTTGCTCAAACACCACTTCCATTACTTTCTATACAACCCTGTCATCCAGCTCGAGCACTTTAATCTGTCGAGATGTTGTATCTGTTCTTCATTCTGCTTCCAGGAATTCACTCCTTATTATCCTTAATATGCATTTTATTCTTGGCGTAGCTTTACTGCCTCATTGAGAAAATGATTCTTCTGCTCCACCAATGCCTCGACCCTCAAGATTAATGCATCTTCTTTGGAAAGCTATTTACGACGGTATAACTGTAAACATTGATGGACAACAGGTTCAGTCAATGCCAATTGCTCAATATCCGCAAATCCCATATGAACACCGCACCGCCTATTCAATGTGATATCTTACTCGGAATGAAGAACTGTCTACCAAGCACCCGGACAGCCCGCAGATATTCTTTCTTCACGTTCTCCATGACGTTTTTATAAAGGCTGCTGATCGTTCTTGCCAGCTTTTGTGTATAGTTGTTACGAATCGAGTTAGGTTTGAGCTTCAGAAAGACATACTCCGGTTTGATGATGCGGATAACGTCAGTGAGCTTAATAGATTTCATTGGCGCCCCTCCTTCGTTATCTGGTATTTTACGTACGTCGTACCTATATCGACAAGTGACGTACAAACTTTCAAGCCGATCACATACGGTCCAATTTTTATAAGAAGTGCGGCGGCTGCAGCCAATCCGGTCATCCCCCCTCCATTCGAAGTCAAATCTAACATCGAATATCTTAAGCAACCATTAAGGTCATTTTTACCTGTTTTTAAGGTTCCCTTCATTGTTCCTTCAAAATGTTTAATTACTATAAGGCTAAAATCCCGCCTGATGAGTAGAATAGATCAGTCTTGAATGGAGAAAGGTAAAAATGAAAATTTTGGGCAGAAATGAACTTTGTTATTGTGGTAGTGGAAAGAAATTCAAGCGATGTCACGGTCTGCAGACTAAATACTTGCAAGATGTTATTAGTGAAATTTATTTCCATCACCCCCAGCGTGAAGTGATTGAACGTACTTTTTTGGAAGCCCAAGCTGATTTTAATGAGCGCCCTCTTGCGGGTGCATGCCATCTATTATCAAGTGTTATGGGTGTACTTTTTGCCGAGCAGGGTATTTCGTCAGATTTAAAAATTGGCGTTGTGAGACGTAAGTCTGATGATCAGGTTTTTACTCATTCATGGGTCGAGATTGAGAATCGCATTTTCGATGTCGCCATTCAACATATTTTGAACGGAGAGCAAAGTTCACCTGTGTTTGCTGGCTTCGATATTTCAAGTATTCTACCTGCACCATATACCTATGGAATAAATTGCGAACTAGATATGGTAGGACGCGATGTGTATGAGACTCCGTTTGGCGAGTATATGGATCAATGCCCTTTTTACGAAGACGGTGGGTGGTCGATAGTTCAACGAATTGCCACCAAACTCGGAATCACCACAACAATCCAGGAGTTTCGTTCGAAATACAAAATTATGAAACGAGTACATCAATACGACTTTGTTTCCCCAATCACCCCAATAAATATTTGATTAACACGTACGCCACCGTCAGAATCCTTGCCCACCGCGCGCATTTTTCCCAGCCGGCCACATGAAGGATGATGCACAACCCCGCACCGATCAGAGCGATGCAGTAGGAAAGATCAATCAGCAGGTCACCTACGCCTTTTATATAACCCATCGCGGTATCGTACGCAACGGACCGCGCATGATCCTGAACAGAATCGGTCGCCTGGTAATGGTTCACGCGCTCCTATTAACTTTAGTTAACTGTGAAACCGATTAATATCTGATATGATACCTACAAAACACTTTTCAGGAAGATTAACCTATGTCTGAAAATCAAAAACCAGCTGAGCAGGAAGTAAGATTGAATTGAATGACCTCACTCAAGAATTATCCAAAGAAGAAATGAAAAATGTTCAAGGTGGGATTAAGGTGAGAGAATTAAACGCCGCACAAGCTAAGGAAGAGGGAAACCTCTTTTTTTATTGATCGCCATCATTTGAACTTTGAACCGAAAGTAAGGATGAACTCTAACTTAATATTCAGAATAGCCCACTGAAAACTCCCCTGAATGGGGGATTGCAATCAATCACTATTCCGATAGAATTACAACTAACTAGCTTAGGATACATATCGTATGAAAGTCCATCGAACGACCACTAATTAAATGTAGGAGGGGAAATAGTTGAGTACATCGGATGAATTAAAATTCGTTGTAAAGCTTTCTAATGGGAAAGTCCTTAGTGAACCCATGCCCTACAAGGATGCCCAACAAATATTTATTAATTTGTTCGAGCAAGTGAGCGGAGTATTACTCGTCCCAAATGAACCACGTAATGATGAAACTTAATATCAATCCGGACATAGCACCTTTCCGACGTGCCGCTGCGGTCACTTCGCGTTGAAAGCCATCTTCGTCGTTCCATGAAATAGTGAATGCAAAAAGAAACCGTTCCTAGTTTTACAAAAGAACGGTTTCTTTTTGTTTGAAAGAAAAATCAATCCTATGTAGTTTTTAAACATCTTCTTTATGGAAATACTGGATCATAAAGGAGGTATATCCATTGAACGAAAATGATAACCCACTGAGAGGATTCGTAAACGGATTACTTCTCTCGCTCCCCTTATGGGGAATTATTCTATCGTTGGTGTCTCTAATCAAGTACGCTTTATGATTTCATTCCCATTGCCTTAAAAGCGTTCATGAGATCGCTGGAGACTAATGCCAGCACTTGCTTGGCGATTGCCTCGTTATTGGCGGATATGGCTTTTGCAATCGCTGTTCGTGCTTGCTCATCCGCGATATCCGTAAGCAACGCCTCAAGTTCTGTTTGATCCAAACCAAGTTTAACCATTCGTTTCACCCCTCTCTACATGATTCCATCATACCCGGATGAGAGGAAAAATCAAACCAACAAAAAGCAACAAGGAAAGTTCTTACTTCTTAACTCTAAAATTCATCTCAACTGTTGCTTTAGGCCACCGTAACCCTCTATCCAGTACGAGCTCGGTTTCATTGATTTGCAAGACCCGGTACACTCTTCCTTCACTCAACCATGATGAATTCGTTACGGAGACTAGCTCATCTCCAACTTTTAATTCATTGATCATCCATTAACAACCCCTTCGCTTTTGAACGCTGATGTTGTTTATTATGATCGATTTCCCCAAAAGAAAATCAAAAAGAGGGCAATTCCACTCCCAGTATCGTGCAAAAATAAAAGCCGTTCTCTTTAGAGAACAGCCTGTGTCATTTTAGAAATAAAGATATTTTAATGCTATCCAGTTGCCTTACAAAAATCTCATATTCTACTCTTTTATTAATGACTGACCTAAGTTCTTTGAATACTTCTTCAGCTTGCTGCAGATACTCAAAATCTCCAAACATTTCGTATAATCTGATATTGTCATTAAACTCATCCAACCAAAGATCGTATTTAAGATTCCTCATAAATAGCATCTCCATAAGCCAGTTTTTATTAGTGTAACGACTTCAGATTAAAGTAATATGAAATTCAAATTAGATTTCGATGAAAGGATTTATAATTATTTGCAGCTATATTTCACATATGGTAAAATTGATACATATCGTATCCCGAAATCTATTTTTATTCCCGAGGTGGCACCGACTAAAAATTATTCTATCGCAAAATACTACACTCAACTATGAAAAGAGGTATATCATGTCCATTCAACCATCGGAAAGCTTCGCCGCTTTCGCTTCTTTAAATCGATATTCCGCATTGCTTGAACACTCCAAGCCAACGCTCCAGCAGGCCGAAGAGGCTGTTAAACTTTTAAGTCTTCTCTATGGTGCCGAGAATGAAGAAGAATTAATGAATTGCGGTAATTCGGAAATCATTGAAACCTACCTGGAAATGAAAGAAAAAATATTGAAGGATGTCGTGGCGGAATAAACGCTTTTCGCCGCAAACAAATGCCAAACCCCTTGGCAATTCAAGGGTTTTGGCATTATTTATTTGTTATGGATACCGAGGAAGCCTTGAAGGAAAATATCGGCGATATAGGTGTCGGCTTTACGAATTTCATCGCCTAAATGCTGAAGCAGGTGCAGGTCTTTCTTAAGTATAAGCCGCTGTGTACCCTTCAGCTCTGTATTATGATGTTCTATTAATAAATGAACCACATTTTCTTGCATCTCAATATCTACATTGGCATTCAAAAAAATGCGATAACTATCAGGTGTCGTTTGTTTGTATAATCCGCAGATTTCACCTAGATCATCGAGATATGTAAGTTTGACCCCTTGATGTTTGGCTAACTTATAAGGGCACCGTTCTCCAATCCCTTTGTATAAATCCTCTATATGATCCAAACAAATCAACTCCCTCAAAAATTGGACATTACTGGAAATAATTATATCACGAAAAATGAATAAGAAAATGGGAAAAGTGAAAATTTTAGGTGTTTTATTGTTATTTTTTGCTCCGTTTACTTGCCTCAAGATCTTCCAAGAATGTAAATTCCATGAATTTAAGCGAATAGGCCAATTTTTCTTCATCCAAATTTCCTTTTTCACGCAACAGCGCTTCCGTGTCTTTCAAGAACTGGGCTAGCAGCGTTTGCTCTTCGATGGGAAGAGTATTGGAACTGTTGGAATCGAAGTAATGCTTCTCAGCACCCGGTCTGCCTAGTAAATAATCGACTGTCACGTTAAAATAATCCGCGATTTTCACAAGATCCGCATACTGAGGCTCCGTTTTCCCTAGTTCATAGTTGGACACAGTTGCCCGTTTTCTTCCTAAGTAAGCGGCAAGCTCATCTTGCGAAGCCCCTTTTTTCATTCGAAGTTCTTGGATCCGGTTTCGAAATACCGACATGATAGTTGAACTCCTTCCTTATAAATTCTATGCCAAGAAATTTAGCTTATATGCAAAGTTATTTAACATCACTTTATAAATTTGATCATACCTTGCAGCTGAACTTTGGGCAATAGTTGTTTCCAAACATGAACCAGACAAGTCTGATTCCCATACTTTATCCTAATCACCCAATCGTGCTGGAATCCAAACTTTTCGGCTTGAAACGCGTAATATGAAGGGTTATACTAGACAAGTATTCGACACGGACGGAAAAGGGGGGCATACGTATGGACGGAGACCCGAGGAGTAGAAGCTGCAAAGAAAGTGAACAATTTTATATGGCGGGAATACAGTCGGTTCTCCATCCATCCGTAGCCTGATCGCGTTTGGATTATTTGCTGGCTGGTTCCATTCGAAGGGGTGGATCAGATGAAAACACGATGGGTACAAGACGGCGTATTTACTTTGATTGAGGATGTGACCGTCGCGCTTTCCCCTCCAGAGAGAGGCTTTTATTGGATTGACGCAGGGATTGAGGATCTGGAAATTCTTCAACCCATGTTTCATTTGCATGATTTGGCCGTGGAGGACTGCTTAAGCGAGGAAGAGCAGCGACCTAAGATTGAAATATACGATTCGCATTATTTTATAGTTATTAACAGCATTCGGTTTGATGATGAGGAAATTTTCTTACGTTCTCTTAATATCTTTTTGGGCAGACATGTGATTATTACGGTTACGAAGCAAAAAATTAATGAACTTCGCGCGTTGAAGCCGTTTTTGTGGGAAGAAGAAGTGAACAGCGCCGACCGATTCCTCTATCATCTGGTCGATCTTGTCGTCGATAATTACGTAGCGGTCGGTGACCGTATCGAGGCCAAGATTGAAAAGCTGGAAGAAGATATTCTCATGGCGACGAAGAAGTCGCACTTGAATGAGATCATCGGGCTGCGTTCAGAGATTTTATGGCTTAAAAAAGTACTGGTTCCGCAGCGCGATGTCGTTGGCACACTCGGCAAAAAAGAGCTAAGATTAATCGATCATCAGCTGCAAAAATATTTCGGCGATATTTATGAGAATGCGGTCAAAATCGTCGATACATTCGATACGCTGCGCGATTTGATGGGCAACTTACGAGAAGCTTACCAGTCCAGCGTTGCGAACCGGGCGAATGAGATCATGCGTGTATTTACCGCGCTGACCACGATCTTCATGCCGCTTACGTTCATTACTGGGGTATTCGGGATGAATTTTGATAATATTCTCGGTCTGAGGATTCCTCATGGCGACGAAATCGTGCTTGTTTTTATGGCGGTGTTAGGCATGGGCATGTATGTGCTGTTTCGTAAAAAAGAATGGCTATAGCAAGGATAAGGGGCTTTTCAAGAGCAGGTTTTACTGTTCGGGAAAGCCCCTTTCTGCTACCTAACCAGCTCGATCCGGGCAAATTTGCGCTTGCCGACCTGCACGATATCGCCATCCTGCGGAACGACTTCGGCATGGATGTCAGTCATTTTCTGCTCATTGATTTTAACAGCCCCTTGCTCTATGCTGCGTCTCGCTTCACCGTTGGAAGCTTGCAGCTCTAAAGTAACTAGCAGCTTAATGAGGGAGATTGACCCTTCCTCCAACAACTCGGAACGCAGAGGAACGGATTCGACCACATCGGGTAAAGCTCGCTTTTGAAAAACCGTTATGAAATGCTGCTCCGCATCTTCAGCTGCCTGATCGCCATGGAACATACGCACATAATCTTTGGCCAGCTTCATCTTAGCGTCCCGCGGGTGTACAGTTCCTGCATCAAGACTTTGCTTCAATTCTTCAAGCTCCTCATTGCTGATGGCTGTAGTGAGTTCGAAGTATTTTGGCATCAAGTGATCGGGAACAGACATCGTTTTTCCGTAGATCTCGTTGGGCGACTCATCAATACCGATATAATTCCCCAAGCTCTTGCTCATCTTCTGAACGCCGTCCACCCCTTCAAGCAGTGGCATCAACATAGCGACTTGCCCGTCATTCATCTCATAAGCGCCTTGCAGCGTTCGGCCCATCAGAATATTGAACGTTTGATCTGTGCCGCCAAGCTCGATATCCGTATGCAAGGAAACGGAATCGTAGGCCTGCATAAGCGGGTAGAAAAATTCATGTAAATGAATGGGAAGATTCCCTGCATACCTTTTAGCGAAGTCATCCCGTTCCAGCAGCCTGGCAACCGTTACTTTCCCGGCCAGCTTAAGCACATCGTCAAATTTCAGTTCACCGAGCCACGATGAATTATAGTAAAACGTCGTTTTGCCAGGATCTAAAATTTTGTACAGCTGCTTCTGATACGTTTCCGCATTCCGCTTAACGTCCTCTTCCGTCAGCTGTTTGCGCGTTTCCAACTTTCCTGTCGGATCGCCTATTCTGCCAGTGAAGTCGCCGATGATAAGCTGCACCTCGTGCCCAAGCTCTTGAATTTGGCGCAGCTTTTGCAAGACGACCGTATGCCCGATATGAATATCCGGCGCGGATGGATCCAGGCCGAGTTTCACCTTCAAAGGCTTGCCTGTGTGGACTGCTTTTACGATTTTCTGCTTCAATGCCTCTTCAGGAACGATTTGGGCAGTCCCTCTTCGAACGATCTGCCATTGACGCTCAACTTCAGCCTGCTGCTCTTTCGTCAATTGATCCCATGCAACCATTGGAAAAACCTCCTTTTTGTGAAAACAAAAAAAACCTTCACGTCCACAAAGGGACGAGAAGGTTGTCTCGCGGTACCACCCTAATTAAAGAGAATATCCTAATTAAAGGGAATATTCTTTTTCACTTAGATTCGTAACGGCATGTTAGTGCCGGGTAAAAGCTACTAATGCCAACAATGGCACGTTCCCTTTTCCAACTCAGGACTGTAATTCGGATCCACGCTTGCGCCGGTTCGCACCATCCACCGACTCTCTGAAGCAGCGGCATTTCTCCTACTCAGGGTATCCCCCATATCCGTCATCGCTTTGATTGTATGTAAATTAGTGTTCATTAAATCACATTCCGCTAATCGTGTCAACACTAGCTCGCTGCCTGCGCGGCGGCGCTCTCCTTCTCGCGGCGGTAACGAAGCCGCAGCAAGCGAAGCCACTCGTACGCGCGGTCGAGCTCTTTGCCTTTCAGTTCTTCGGCGGAAGCGAAGCGCTGTAGCACAGGCTTCAAATAACGGTCGCCTTCCGCCTCGAAGGCGCTCCAAGCCTTGATCTGATCCTCTTCGGAGACGGAGCTGAGTTCCGCTTCCACAAGCGGATCCATATCGTAGCCCTCCCGTTCGAGCTCTTCTACCCAAAGCAAAAGCTCCCTGCGGGGCATGGACAAAGCAGTTTGTAAATCGTCCAGGCTGCCACTCCCGGCGACAATTTCGAGCAGCTTGCGCTTGCTGACTTCCCGATCGAGCTCCGTACGCAGCTTTTGCTCTTTTTGCGCGATCAGCCATGCTTCAAACTTTGAAGCGTCAACGGTATTCATGACCCAATCCAAAGGAAATCCGTGCGAGCGCTCCCCCTCTGCAGTAAGCTTGAGTATATCGCCTGCGTACATGGACGTCTTTTGCTCGCCAAAGCCGGGGATTTGCAGCAGCTCGTCCGTACTCTGCGGCAGGAAGACCGAGATCATGCGCAGTACGCGATTCGTCGCTAGGATATAAGGCGCTTTGCCCTCACGAGCAGCCTGCTCTCTTCTCCATGCCCGCAGGCTCTCGAACATTGCTTCATTCGGATTCTCCTCACTGTAAAACGTAAGCATTTGCGTTAACTTCGCTTTACCCGACAGCCTCTGGGCTGACTCCAGGTCCGTGCTCACCAGCGGGCGAAATCCGTTTCGCATTTTATCGCGAAGGCCTTGGCGGAACGCGCCCAGCATCTCATCCCAACTGATGCCTTGATACCATTGATCCTGAATGATTTTGCCCGCGTGATCCGGTTCATTCCAGAATACTTGCCAGATCCCCTGAACTTCACCAATGGATACTTGTGCCGACGTTACCCGATGCTCCCCCGCTTCCTTCTCTAAAGTGTTCAAAAATACGACGTTCATTCCATCTCCTCCAAGCCTGAATAAAATTAGATTCAGAAAAACAAAAAGCACCTCTTCTACGATTGCGTAGAAAAGGTGCTTCCCTTTCGAATATCCAAATCATACCATGTCTGTCAGATGGGCGCAAGAGGTGTTTTGTTGCCGGACTCTTTTCAGGTATAATAAGTGCATACTAGGAAGAGGATGGAGGGCCATCATGTCTGATTTTGATTTTTTATACGACCATTCGGAGGAAACGACCACTCGTTTCGTTTGTTTTATCGGCGGTGAGTCGATGCACCGTTTTGACCTTGCGATTATGACCACAACCCGCTATTACGGCAAGAAGCTAGTTATTGATTTGCAAACAGGGCGCAGTGCGGTGATGGGGCCTGACGATTTAGCCGAAGAAGGCTATTTGGAGTATGCATTTAAAATTACCGAAGAAGAAGCGCAGGAACTCAATGCCTTCTTGTCCCAAGTAATCGGTTCTATCCATTTCACGGATATTTAACTCCCTCATTGGGGAAAATGGAAAAAGCACTCTTTTTTAGAGGAAGTTAAAAAAGCTCACTTTGATAACGAAGCTATTCAGGATGTGTCTCGACATCGAATCTTGAACGAACCCGGGAAGTCCGGTACTCTCGTAGCAAATCTCTACGCTCCGTTCCTCCTTCTCCGGATTTCGTCCAACCTTCTCGGTTCTGAAAGCGAGCTTTTTTAAACCCTTATTATCAAAAAAGACTGGAGGCTTTTTCCATGAGTAAAGATTTCGATGAACAAGAGAAGAAACAGCCTGACGGCTTCATTCACGAGAACCGGGACGAATACACTGATCTGGAAACCGTCGAATCACAGCGCAACGATCTGACCGCCGAGGAGTTTCCCGAAGGTCCGTACGGATCGGACTTAATTACGGAATCCCTAGGCAAAAGCACGCCATGGCGGGAAGACCAGCGGTCGCCTAACAGCTATACTTATGAAAATCGGGAGCTTCATCAAGGTATCCCGCGCGAACATCCGGGCGATCTTGATTTACGCAACGATCCGGGTGTCAGTGAAGATTAGAAGGAACACGAATAACGGCCAGAGTGAGATGTGATTCTCGCTCTGGCTGTTTGTGCATTTAGGAACGACGCGACTCCGTACTTATTTGCCCAGCAGCTCTTAATGCTTGCCGATATGCTGTTTCAAGCCCTCCGCGAACACTTCTTCCTGCTCGGTGAGAATCTGAAAGAATTCGTCAGCAGCTGGCGAGCGTTATTTTCGTTCATATAGTCCGGCAATTGATCGTCGCTTACGCTCGCAAGCGAAACAATCGCATCTACATATCAGTTGTCTCTTTCTTTATATCGGTTTCGGAAAAAATCCGGCGTCATGCCCACAGATTTACGAAATGTCGAAATGAAGTGCGAAGCATCTAGGAATCCGGTCGCTTCGGCCACCTGTTTCACCGTTTGCAGCGGCTTCACGATGAGCATTTCTTTGGATTTCTGGATACGCAACTGAAGCAGGTATTGGTAGGGAGAAATGCCAAACGCCTTGCGAAACAGGTTGTTGACGTGCTGTGGACTTACCCCAAGCAGCTCAGACATCCAACCCAGCCCGACCTCGGACTGCGCGAAGCATTCTTCGAGCCGGAACAATAGCGGCAACAGTCGTTCGTGGCTTTGCGAGAAGGAGGCGCCACGGTTCACGTGGCCATGCCTTTTTAGAAGTGTTAGAAATTGATACACCTCCAGCGACCCGTTCATCCCCGTAAAATCATAACTGTACCTGTATTTTTCGTAAAAGTCCTTATGAATGCTTGCAAGCGGTGTGTCGAGTTCCCAGCTGACTGTCGTCATCAGGGGAAGCTCCAGCGCGTGGACGATGGATGCTGCAAGTGCGCCGTCGAAGGTCAAATACCATGTGGACCAAGCGCTGCCGGAAGTCCTGTATTCATGCGGTATGCCAGACGGCAAGAGCATGCCTTGCTGCTCGCCTAGTTTAATCGTTCCGCTGCCCATCACGATGTCACCGCTGCCCTCCGTCGTTTGCAGCCAGTGAAAGCAGGGATAGCCTTCTTCTCGCTTCGTGGGCTGTTGCTCGTTCTCAAAGCCGACGGTTTCTAAAATTAATGGAAGCTTACGGTCCGTTTCCGTAATGACGAAAAATTTCCTGTAGTCCACAGTCATGGTGGATTGAGCACATCTCTTTCATTTTTTAATATACGATGCGTTATATCTTATATTTTAAAGGAATTTGATGTCTTGTACAATGAGGATGCAGTTGATAATAATCATACATTAAGCAAAGCGGGGAATCTCTAATGACCACAAAATTTAAATATGTACCGCCGCAAAACGGCTATCCCGAGTGGAACAACAATCCGAATATTTTTCAATTGAATCGTCTGGAAGCGCATGCGACGCTTATGCCTTACCGCTCTGTTGCTGAAGCACTAACCGGAGACCGTGAGGCATCCGACTTTTATCAATCGCTGAATGGCAGCTGGAAATTTCATTTCGCGGAAAATGCGGAAGCGCGTCCGAATGATTTTTACCGGACGGATTACGATTGTAGCGGCTGGGCTGACATGGTGGTGCCTTCTCATTGGCAATTGCAGGGGTATGATTACCCACAATATACGAATATCATTTATCCATGGGTGGGACATGAGGATTTGAAGCCGCCTTTTGCTCCGGTGAAATATAATCCTGTTGGCTCTTATTCGCGCAGCTTTAATATCCCTCAAATGTGGGCGGGACAGCCTGTTTATCTTAGCTTCCAGGGTGTGGAATCTGCGTTCTATGTCTGGGTGAACGGTGATTTGGTTGGGTACAGCGAGGATACGTTCACGCCTGCAGAATTCGATATTACGCCTTATTTGGTGGAAGGCGAGAACAAGCTTGCGGTAGAAGTGTACCGCTGGTGCGATGCGAGCTGGCTGGAGGATCAGGACTTCTGGCGCTTGAGCGGCATTTTCCGTGATGTGTATGTATATTCGACGCCGCAAGTGCATACCTATGACTTCTCAGTACGGACAGAGCTTGACGATGCATTCGAGAATGCTGACTTGAGCATTCAAGCGAAAGTGACGAATTATGACGTCCAGAGCTTAGGCGTTTATACGGTGGAAGCGATGCTTTACGACCATGAACGGCGTCCGCTGTGGGGTGAAGCGCTGAGCGTCAACATTAACGTGAGCGGTGCCGCATCGCAGGAAGTGCAGCTGTCGGCGCATGTCGAGCATCCGCACAAATGGAGTGCTGAGAAGCCTTATCTCTATACATTAGTGCTCAGTTTGAAAGATGAGAACGGACAGCTGCTTGAGACAGAAAGCTGCAAGGTCGGCTTCCGTAAGTTCGAGATTAAAGACGGTCTCATGCAAATTAACGGTGAGCGCATCATGTTTAAAGGTGTTAACCGCCATGAATTTGATAGCGAGCGCGGACGCTCTGTGAATGCCGAAAGCATGCTGGCTGATGTACTTTTGATGAAGAAATATAATATTAATGCCGTGCGGACTTCCCACTATCCTAATCACCCGCTGTGGTATGAGCTGTGTGACGAATATGGGCTGTACGTCATTGACGAGACGAACTTAGAGACACACGGTTTATGGAGCTACGGGCAGGAAGCTGAAGGGGAAACGGTTCCGGGCAGTAAGCCTGAGTGGACGGACGCAGTGCTGGATCGCTGCAATTCGATGCTGCAAAGAGACAAAAATCATCCTTCCATCGTCATATGGTCACTTGGAAACGAGTCTTTCGGGGGCGATAATTTTATTAAAATGCACGATTTCCTTCGCGAGGCAGACCCGACCAGAGTGGTTCATTATGAAGGTATCTTTCACTTCAAGGGGTCGGAGGCCGCGTCAGACATTGAAAGCCAGATGTATACGAAGATCGACAGGGTCGAGGAATACGCGAAAAACAACCCGAAAAAACCGTTTATTTTATGCGAATACAGCCACGCGATGGGCAATTCGTGTGGAAATCTGTTCAAATACTGGGAGCTGTTCGAGCGGTACCCCGTTCTGCAAGGTGGATTTATTTGGGATTGGATCGATCAATCGATCCGTACAACTACGCCAGATGGCACGGAATATCTAGCCTACGGCGGTGATTTCGGGGACACACCGAATGATGGCAACTTTTGCGGAAACGGGCTCATTTTTGCCGACCGGACGGTTTCTCCTAAGATTTATGAGGTAAAGAAATGCTACCAGAATGTGAAGATCGAAGCTGTCGATCTGGCCAAGGGGCAGGTACTCGTTACCAATCAGTATCTATTCACTGACCTAAGCGAGTTCGATTGGACATGGTCGATCGTGCGAAATGGCAAGACTGTGGTCGAAGTGAAAAGCGGAAGCTTTCCAGTGAAACCTAATGAATCCGGAGTCATTACTTTGCCTTACGACGTACCGGGAGAGAATTTGTCGAGCGACGAGCTTGTGCTGACGATCATTCTTGGTCTTAAAGCAGATACACTATGGGCAGAAAAAGGTCACGAGGTCGCATGGGAGCAGTTCCTGCTTCCTGTCAATGCGGCAGGCGGTTCAAGCGCAGCATGGCTGACGCAGGCCGAATCTGCGGCATCGCTGTCTGTGAACGCGGATGAGGCTGCTGTGGAGATTGCCCGGACTGCGAAGGCAATCGGCGTGAGCGGGGCTGACTTTGCACTCGAATTTGACCCAGCAACAGGAGATATCACGTCCTATGTCTATCGGGGCGTCGAGCTGTTTAAGACAGGACCAGCGCCGAATTTCTGGCGGGCCTATACGGATAACGACAGAGGCAACCAGCATCACATTCGCTGCGCGGTTTGGCGGGAGGTTGGCAGCGGTAGGACGCTGATCGGGTTAAGCGCACAGCCAATAGGCGGCGGGCGTGCTGAGGTGCGCGTTCGTTATGAGCTGCCGACGCTGCCTGTATCCACCGTGCAGTTGGTATACACGATTGCGCCGGATGGCGAGGTGGAAGTTCGCCTGGAGATCGTACCGGGGGGCAATTTGCCGGAAATTCCAGAGATTGGCGTATTGTTCCAAATGGATGGCTCATTCGAGAATCTGATGTGGTATGGCCGCGGCCCGCATGAGAACTATTGGGATCGTGCAGTAGGCGCCAAGCTGGGCGTGCATAGCGGCACAGTAAAAGAGCAATTCGTGCCGTATCTGCGTCCGCAGGAATGCGGTAATAAAACGGACGTGCGCTGGGCGACACTCACCGACGCGAAAGGCCGGGGTCTGCGTATTGCCGGGCTGCCAATCGTCGAGCTGAACACGCTGCCGTACGTGCCTGCCGAGCTGGAAGCGCACGACCATCCTTACAAGCTGCCGCCAAGTGATAAAGTCGCGGTGCGGGTCAATTACAAGCAGATGGGTGTAGGCGGTGACGACAGCTGGGGGGCAAGAACGCATCCGGAGTTCACCTTGTTCGCTAACCGCAGCTATGCATATTCGTTTACGTTTAAGGGAATTTGATTCGTATAAAGACCGGGATTTTAATTCCCGGTCTTTTGTCGTTATCGCATTTAGGTAAAAAATGCTTATAAGAGGACGATCAAGTCTCTGTAGCGATGTTATGTAAAAAAATAAATTATAAACTCGGACCAATGCGGTTAATGCTAAACTCCTGGTGACCCAAAATTTCCGCCTTGGTCTGTTTTCCCCCCGCGACCTCGACAATTTCTTGCCAGATCCTCTCCCCCGCCTGAGGTAAACTTAGGGTTCCGTTTAAAATCTCGCTAACGTCCACATCCATGTTGTCTTCCATATGTCTGAATGTCTTATGATTTCCGGTGATTTTGATGACCGGTACGACCGCAGAGCCCGTCGATGTGCCGCGTCCTGTCGTGAAGCAGACATTGTGGGCTCCACCAGCAGCCATGCCGAGCTTGACAATGTCCTGAATCCATCTTAGCATTTTAAGATTAAAGATAGATCGACCAGAGGATGGTGCAAAAAAATGGGCGATACAACAGGAATTAGCTCCAGCCCGTATCTAACAAATGTGCAGCTTGACCTATCCATTGCGACTTATACGAAAGTGCCCCTTAACTGGCATGATTATAATTACACGCCGAGCTTCAATAAAATGTATTACATTATGGAAGGCGAAGGCTATTTAAAAATAGGGAACCAGGAATATGCCCCAAAACCGGGTGAACTCTACATCATGCCTGCGGGCGTTATTCAATCGTATGGAACAATCAGCGAAAACACGTTAGGCAAGTATTGGTGCCATTTCACTTCCAAACTCGGAGACCTGCAACTGTTTGATATCATCGATACGTCCGATTTCGTTGTAACCGTACCTGATCCCGAAGATATGAAAAGACTCTTCGAGCGTCTCATCCACTATGCCCATAGCAATGAGTTAACTGCCGGGTTTCGTATCCGCTCGATTCTGCTTGAAATTATTTCAACTTTCATCGATCTGTGCGACCATACCAGATTAAATCTGAAAACATCCTCTACCTTTGATAAAATGAACGCGGTGATCCAATATATTGAGGAGCATACTTCTCACCATATTACCGTCGAGGAGCTTGCCCACATCGCGCATTTTCAACCGAACTATTTTATTCACGTTTTTAAAAATTTCACCGGGCTTTCGCCCATCCAATATATCAATCGGCATCGTTTGGAAAAAGCCGTGCACCTCTTAACCTTTACCAATTTGAGCATTTCCTCGATCGCCGAATCGATAGGCCTGGAGTTAGCATATTTCTCCAGAATGTTCAAGGAGCACAGCGGCTACGCCCCCAGCACCTATCGGGAATTAATGTTAAATCCTCTGACAAAATGAGAAAAAGAGGGCTGAAACAGCCCTTGAGATTGTCGAGAAAGGAGGGTGCATTACAGACTTCAGCAGATTTTCCGTACTGAACAGCCCTTCTTTTTTTAAGGATAGAACGTGCTTTGCGGCGTTGTACTTGAACACCAGCGTGAGTTGAACAAATGCTTGATTAACGCGTCTTTGGCATCTTCTGTTCCGATGTAGCGCAGCGCCTCCACGGCATGAGCGCGAACATAACGGTTTTCATCGTCCAAGGCGATTTGCAATTGCGGTATGGCCGCCTCAGCCGGAGCTCCTACCCGGGACAGCGATAAACCGGCGGTAAACCGGACCTGAACATCTTCGTCCTGTAACGATTGGATCAAGCCGGAGACAACCTCGTCAATCGGTTCGCCAATCATGCCCAGTGCTTCAACTACGGCTTGACGCACTTTGGCAGAAGGATGTACAAGAAGCCCCGTCAACTTAGATACCGCCCCTGACGCTATCCCTCTTAATTCCCCAAGTGCAAAGACGGCGTGTACGACCGTTTCAATTCGATCACTATCAAGCGCATCGGTCAATCCGCTAACCGCTTCTTGGCCCGCTATGGATAGACCGTATGCCGCCATACGCGAAACGCTGACTTTTTCATGCTGGATCCCTCTTAGCAGTGCCTCCACTCCCAGCGCTCCTCTTCGAGCAAGCTCATAGGCCGCATTTAACGCGATCGGCTCTGATGGATCCTCAAGTTGAACAACCAACTGCTGTACGCATTCCGGATCTGCTTCGATCGTATCCGCCATACTGCCAACTTGCCCGGACAACCAGTTCCACGTCTCTTCCCACATGGACTCCTGCGGTATGGCTGGCGTTTGCATGCCTGCGGGGAGAGACCATTGCTTCTCGTTATTGTTCCAGCTTGGACTTTCCGGCGCTGTCGTTCTCATAAACTCAAACTTCAGCATATAACGTTCCTTACCGAGCACATTCGGGGTCGAACGATGCCAAATATCATAATGAATCAAGGCAAAAGTTCCCGCTTCGCCGCTGACCAGCGCTTCTTCAGGGTTTTCGTCGGAGATAAACGTCCTCGTCTCATAGTTTTGAGTCCCCGGCATTACGCCAGTCGGTCCCATTTCTACAGACGTATCTTGCGGGAAATACATGATCATCGCCCACCATGGATGGTGATTGCGCATTTTTTGATAGCCCCAATAACTGTCTTTGTGCCAGCCGCCTGCCACGGCAGAAGCATTAAAATGACCGTGACGATGCGCATGGAGCATATAGTCGGGTCCAAGCACACTGGTTAAAGCTCCAGTTACGACCGGATGATCGAAAACCTGCTGGAGCTCACGGATCCGGGGCAGCAGATTATTGCCGGGATTCCCTTCGTGTTCATAAACGTAATTCAATTGTTCAAGCAAATGACGGTGAAACTCGCTGGAAAAATCTGTTTTAAGAATTAAAAAACCATCCGTAATGAACTTCCTCATCTGCTCGTCACTTAATAATAAAGGTGCTTTGTGCTCCATATCCGAGTCGGCCTCCTTGTTTTTCATTTACGTTCTCATTATAAAAAAACAGGCACCATGCATATATAGATAAAGTTATTTGAAATTTGCACAAAATTAAGATCTTCCGAAAGAAAGAAAAACCAGAGCAAAAAAAACAGCCGATTCTCTATGAGATCGACTGTTTTTTTCATTACCCTATGAGTCTCATTAAACCTTTAAATTCAAGCTCCTCGAATTTGCGGATCACTTTATCCCGTTCCATCGCCCAAGCGCAGTCCTCCAATGCGCAAGCAACTGGCGCGTCTAGTCGAATGGTAGCCAGATCGCGAGAGAGATGCAGCATTTCAAGCTCCGCCTCAATCTTCGCTCTAACACCTTTAGGCAGTGCGGCTAAATTTTCCAAAATGCCGTCAATATTCTGATACTCAACCAGCAGCTTAGTCGCAGTCTTCTCCCCAATGCCTTTGACACCCGGATAATTATCAGCCGTATCCCCCGTTAGTCCTTTCAGATCGATGATCTGTGGCGGCGTTAAGCTTTTTTCCTCCATGAGGGTCTCGAGTGTATAGACCATATAGTTGGAATGCCCTTTTTTCATAATAATGACTTCCGTGTTCTCATCGACCAATTGCAGCATATCATGATCGCCTGTCAGAATCTGTACTTTGGTTTGTGAACTGTATGTACGTGCCAGTGTGCCAATGCAATCATCCGCTTCGTATCCGCGAACGCCAACGTTTGGAATGTTGAAGCTGGCCGTCACTTCTTTCACCAGATCAAATTGTGGAATTAGTTCTTCCGGAGCCTCGCCGCGATTAGCTTTGTAAGCTTCGAACATTTCAGTACGGAATGTTTTGCTTCCCATATCCCAACAGCAAACCACATGCGAGGGCTCGAAGGTTTGAATGGCGTCAAGCAAATATTTGAGAAAACCATACACCGCATTAATCGGTGTACCGGAATCCGTACGCATAATATAACCGCCAGAGGAAGTTGCATAAAACCCGCGGAACAAAAGAGCCATGCCATCTACGAGCAGTACTGAGCCAGAGGATGTTTGAGACAAATCAGATCACTCCTAGGTATGTATAATTTCTATGAACATTATAGCATGGGAGGGTCGGCTCAGCACGCAAAAAGCCGCCACTGGCAAAAGGTGCTAGTGACGGCAAAAGCTATAGAGTACGTTGTACATCGAAACTTTAACAATTCAAATCGACTTTAAAAACAGTTGAAGGTTCTCCTTTAAACTCAAATACCTGATTATCATTCGTTACAGTAAGCCTAATCCATCCGTCTATTTTTTTAACAACGATATCAAAAACACAACCAAATGCACGGATGGATCGAAGCGACATCTGATCCCACCCTGCGGGAATTTTGGGAGCACATAGAAATTGTTTAAAACCTTTTGGCGTAAGTCCAAATAATCCTTCTATGATGACTCGACAATAAAGAGCACTTTCAGCAGATAAATGACGCTGGTTTCCTTCAGGGTAAGCTTCCACTGCATAGGGCACATGCTCTCCAAGAAGCCTGCGGCGCGAATAGTCTTGAAGCTTGGTAATCACTGAATCCGTCTCTCCGGCGATAAGCATCCCGCGAAGACTGTATAGTGTCGACCTGTCCCAAAAAGTTGAGTCCCCCGCTTGAGTAAGCATGCCATCATCCGTCCACAACCGATCTGACATTAATGCCTGAATCGTACCGTCTCTTCGCTCCATGATTCCCACCGTTAATGGCAGGCAAATCCAAGACCGCAGAATGTCGTTTTCCTCGTAATAACGGTAAGTTTCATACCCTTCGACATTGGCCCCAAAAAATTGAACAATTGCATCTTTCAAAAGCTTCGCTTTTTGAATGTAAGCTTGACTGGCTTCTGTTTTTCCAAGTGAAGAAGCTACTAATGCAGCGTTCAAGTATCCGCTATAGGCCAAACATGATGTCGATAAATTTGCGGAACCGCTTGGGAATCTCCCTTCAAGCTCATCCGAGTCAGATGCGATGACGCCATGCCTTGTTAACTTTTGTTCACAATACGCCAAACACCATTCAATCGCAGGCCATAGTTCCTCCGCTACCGCGCGATCCCCGAGCGTTAAAACAAAGAGTGATGCTCCGTAAGCGTACATCGCGGCATCGCCACGGTCGCCTGCCCCCTCCCAAATATCCACGCCTTCAGCAATAATGGAAGAAGGAATGGGGTGAAAATCAGGGCCCATGAAAGGCATGTATAGACGCAAAGCGTTTAAAGTAGCCTCATTCCCGAGATCATATCCCAAATAAGGAAAGAAGGGCCCGGCATATTCGACTTGGTCGTTCGTCCAAATAGCAGCGTAATAATGGCCGCCTCCGGGACTGTGCATAAGCCCGCCTTTGGTTTGAAAGATGCTCTCCGCCGCTCTCAACTTGGCAAAGCCGAACATGGTATTCAGGATAGGATCCGGTGTTTCCAAGCGCAATGATTGGTCGATCAGATGAACGAGTGCTTTTCGCTTTGTTTCTTCTTCAGCAAAATCACCAAGCTGCTCTTGTTTTTGAATTGGGTAAGCTCGCACGATAACAAAATAAGTAAACGAGTCCCCTGGCTGCAAATACAGAAGTTCCTGAGCGTCGTGTAAAATGTCAAAAAGATATATACCGGCTACTCCTTTAACCGACGATGGCGTATTTTGAGATGTGACTTGGATTTCTACCGGTTGAGGCGTTGCATTATATAGTGTTATTTTCTCTATTAAACAGGGGTTAACCGTTGAAGGAAATATCGTCCGATCCATGTCAAGCCCTTGGCCAGTAACGCTCGAAATGTGGAGTGTTCCATCAAAAATTACCTGTTTCACTTTTTCGCTATGCAAGGGCTTGCCATCAATATGTATAAGTGGCATTTGCTCTGAACCAAAGTCCTGCATCAGGCTTGCATGCGTATCGTTCGGTATGGTCCGTAGACCAGGCCAAACGACTTGACGCGATAATGTTAATTGTCCCTCTGCGTCTACGCCATAATGGACAATGACAGACACCTTCCGCCCGCTCATTTCGAGGTGATCTTGATGCGGTAGTCGGGAATCGGCTTGCACATCCCATATAATCGCTCCGTTACCATACATTTTCCATCGGTCCGAATGATTAGTCACCATGTTTACCTCCTTAATAACGTTATGTTAGGGAAGCTGATCGTTAGCCTTTTATCGCGCCATCGGCCATCCCTTTGATAAAAAACTTCTGCAGGAATAAATAAACGACGGTAATCGGAAGCATGCCTATTAAACAACCGGCTGCTACCCAATTGATATTGCTTTGAAACTGTGAAATAAACATGGAAAGCACAACGGGAATCGTTTGGACCTCTCGCTTTTGTAAAAAAAACAAGGAGAACTGATAGTCATTCCATACTTGAACTCCGATTAGGATAACGATCGTAGCTGTAATCGGCTTTAATAGTGGCAGAATAATTCGGAAGAAAATGGCAAATTGATTGCAACCGTCGATTAAGCCAGCCTCATCCAATTCTTTAGGAATGGTACTCACAAATCCTGTATATAAAAAGATCGTCATGGGAAGAGCAAAGGTCACTTGCGTCAATGAAATCGCCCAATACGTGTTTACACCGCCCATATCCACAATCAGCTTGTACAGAGGGACGAGAATCGTCAATGCAGGAATAATGAGACAAGACACACATAGCGTATAAATAAAATTGTTCCATCTGGTCCGAAGACGAGCGAGAGGATAAGATGCGATAGAGCCGATTACGACAACCAACACCAGAACAATGGCCGTTATGATCACATTATTCAAGATTGCCTTCCCCAAATGCGCTTGTTTCCAGACCTCCTCAAAATTATGCAAATTCAGAGAAAGTGGCGGAAGCCATTTCGAACTGACATCTGTTCCACCTTTGAATGACATATTAACAAGAATATAAAAAGGAAGGATATGAACAATGGCGATCAGACTCACGAAAATGACATTCAATTTATTTTTGCTCACAAGCTCACTTCCTTTTTACGAAGCATTCTTAACATAGTCAAACTGATGACGCCGATGAACAAAAACATCACATTGCCTAGCGCCGCTGCATATCCCGCGTCTTGCCGCGCAAAGTACAGATTATACATCATCGTAGACAACGATTGCGTGGCATAACCCGGACCGCCGCCCGTCATCGCGACAATGACATCGAATAACTTAAGCCCTCCGATAATATTCACGACCACGTTAACCGTAATGGATGGCATAAGCAGCGGCAAAGTGACGTTTCTAAATCTGGACAACCACTTGGCGCCATCCATCGATGCTGCTTCATAGTAATCTTTCGGAATGGATTGAAGTCCAGCCAAGTAAATAATCATCGCCACCCCCATAAACTGATAGGTATTGATGAACGTTATGATCCAAACCGCCATCGGCCCATTTGAAAGCCAGTCAACGGGGGACTGATGAAACAATGTCACAATGTCATTAATCGCACCACCGTCATATTGGAAAAAGAAATACCAAATGTATCCCATAATTAGCGGGCTAATAATAACCGGCAAATAGACGATAGTCCTTACCAGACCCTTCCCTCTTATCTGCTGATCAAGGAATATAGCGTAGGCAAGTCCGAGCACATTTTGAAATAAGGTACTCCCAAGTCCGTAAATCAGCGTATTCTTCATCGTAAGAAGTATTTTTTTGTCGGTGAACATTTGAACATATTTATCCCAGCCAATGGAATTGAAAGCAGGCGAGTAGCCGTCCCAATCTGTAAAAGAGATTCTTATCCCTTTGAATAAAGGAAAAAAAATGAATAATGCAAATAACGTTAAAGCAGGGATGTACATGATATTAATCGCGTTTCTTCGTATAGTATTCATTCTCGCTCTCCCCCATACCACCGCGAAGCGGAAAGAAATGGCCCGTGACAATAAGCTCTCTGTCACAGGCCTTTCACCTTCGCATTATTTATTTTGCAGCTGCTCGTAAACGTGTAAATTCTTTTTTCATATTTTCAGAGAATTGCTTCGCTGTAATTCCGTCTGCGATGATGTCCTGCCCGTTTTTGCACATTACGTCCCACATGCCGTTCGGCAAGTACACACGGTCAAAGTATGGCAATACGCGGACATCTTTGTACTGCTCATAGAACTTGCTCAAATCCCCAGCATTCACTTTCGTGCCTTTAATTCCGGAAGGAAGCGCATTGGAGGCAGCTACTTGCTCCGCATTTTCAGGCTTCGCGTAGTAGGCTACGAATTTTTTGGCAGCTTCGATATTTTTGGAATTTTTCCATACGCCCCATGTTGTTTTCTCACCGCCGACAAAAGTAGGCGTATCACCATCAACGATGGACGGAATAGGCATGAAACCTGCTTTCAACTGCGGATTCACTTTCTTGGCTTCTTCAATAGCATAAGTTCCGTAAAAGAGGAATGCGGTTTTTCCATCTGCCAGCGCTTTTGCATCATCATTGTATTTCGATGTTAGTACATCTTTGTTCAAGTATCCTTTTTTGTAGAGGTCATAGAACATTTGGGCAAATTTATCCCAGTTATTCCAGTCAAAACTGCCGTCCGTGAATTTAGATGCGCTGTTGGATGCGGCGCTTGCATAAAGCGGATTGGCAAAATAATCGAAATATTGACCGATCGGCCAGTTATCCGATCCGCCCATATGGAAAGGTGTCACTGTACCGTTACTTTTGGTTTTGATCGTTTCCGCTGCTTGCATCAATTGATCGTACGTTTTTGGAATATCAATATTGTATTTAGCAAGCACATCCGAATTATATACGATACCAGATTTATCTTGATCCATAGGCAGTGCGTATACTTTGCCTTTATCGTCGGTAACTGCAGGCTTAATGGCATCATCGAGCGATCCTGCCCAAGGTTGATCTTTCAAATCAGCGAGAAACTCGCCATATCTGATTTTGGCCCAACCGTGTGTGGCGAAAACATCCGGCATGTCGTTACTCGCCATCTTGACTTTCATGATGTTCTCATAATCTTTACCTGGTGCGCTGAATTCAACTTTAATCGAAGGATTTTCCTTCATGAAATTATCTGCGATCGTCTGCAAAACTTTGGCTTGCTCACCGACAACGTTCGTAGCCACCGAAATCGTCACTGGCTTAACCGCATCTTTGCTGTCCTCTTTTTTTACTTCTTGTTTCGTTTCTGTCGTTGCTGCAGGCTTGGTATCCGCTGCTTGCTTCGCCGAACCGCATGCGGATAAGATCCCCACGGATGTTGATAAGATACAAATAGCGGATATCCATTTTAATTGTTTCATGGCCTTGCTCCCCCTCTAGCTTGTGTATGTTGTAACTGTTTACATTTTTAATCCTATCACGGATGATCGCGTTTACAATAATTGAAATCTACACTGAGATTGCTATTTTCTACAATTTTCAATAAAGATTGACACCCCTCCGTCCCGGTTATATTCTTGCTCTAGAGGAAACGCTTACGAGTCAGTTTTTCTGAGCGGAACGTCAGGGAGGCCGGATCATGTCAATTATCAATTTATCTCTCCGCAGCAAATTGACTTTTATTTTTATCGTAACGATTGTTGTTCCGTTTCTTACACTCGCTATGATTTTGCCTGCTTACTTTAAACATTTGATTAGCAATGAAACACAGACACTGACTTCAGGAGCGATGAACTCCTTATCTAGAAATATTGAAACCTATTTGGATGATTTAGATCGTTTGACTTCTCTGCCTTATTATAATGACGAACTGATGCAAGCTCTTAAAATTACGGCGAATCAACCGATGAGGTCGCTCGATGATTACACAAAATTAAGGACATCTCGATCTCTAAATGGAACGCTTCCCAGTTACCTCATTAATACCAGGAAAGAGATTCTCAATACACTGATTGTGACGAGTGACGGTCAAGGCCATTTGAACACGAGATTTAACTCAGCCGATCTTATGCCCGAGTTTCCGTTTACAAAGCAGAACTGGTACAAGAAAGCGCTCGCTGCCGATGGACATGCTGCATTTATCGGCTCTCACGAGCAAGACTATTTATCCGGCGCAGGCGCTAACCGCGTCTTTTCCGTCGCACGTCTGATTAAAGACCCTGATTCTCGGGAGCCTTTGGCGGTCATATTAGCTGATGCGGATTTTGGTGCGCTTCACCAAATTATCAACGATGTGTCTTTCAATGTGAACTCGTTGATCGCCATTATGGATGAAGACAATCACCTTCTTTATTCGAGTGCAAATTTACCTGATAGCATCATTACGCAACTTTCAAGCAATCGAAGTAAAATTTCATGGGATAATCAGAATTACATAACCCTGACCAAGAAAGTGAACTCTGCTAATTGGAACATTGTCGTACTGCTCTCCGAAGCAGAAATGGCCTCCAAAATACGATGGATTTTCATCGTTGCCGTTATTGTTTCTGCGGGTGGCATTCTGGTTACGTTTATCGTCTTTCTCTATTTGACACGCTGGATTGTAACACCATTTAAACAAATTAGCGAAGTCATGAGAAAGGCTCGACTTGGAAATTTACAGGCGCGCTTTACCTCAACAGGGAAGGATGAAATTTCACAACTCGGACAATCGCTCAACAAAATGATCTACCAATTAGACGATATGATTAACCGTGAGTATAAAACGGCGCTGTCCCTTAAAAAAGCGGAGTATCAGGCCTTACAATCGCAAATCAAGCCTCATTTCCTTAACAATGTATTGACCGGTTTTATCGGCTTAAATCAAAGCGGCGAGCATCGGAAACTGGAAGAATCGATACTAGCCTTAAGCGGTATGCTTCGTTATATACTGGCCAATCATCAACAAACTACGATCGAACAGGAATTTGATATTTTGCAAGGTTATGCCATGCTTCAGAAGCTCCGTTTTGATGAGAAATTGCAAGTTCATATTCACTATGAGAAGTCGGTAGGAGCTTTTCAAATTCCCAAATTATTGATTCAGCCCTTACTGGAAAACGCAATCATTCACGGAGTTGAACCTTGTCATAGGCCGTGTACCGTTGGAATCAAGGCAGCTATTCATATTCATGAGGATACGGAGTTTATACGAATAGAGGTTCGTGATGATGGCGCAGGATTTGAGTTAGACGAAATAAATGAAATTTCATCAGGCGAGCAACATATCGGCATATCGAATATAAAAGCGAGGTTACAAATGTCTTATACGAATGCAGAGTTCAGCATACAAAGCAGACCCGATTATGGAACGACGGTCTTGATTACGATTCCGATTGAGGGGGCAAGCCTATGAAAATTGTGATAGCCGACGATGAAACTTTGGCACGGACGACCATTAAAAATATGCTGCTTGAACTCGACTTCCCAATCGATATTGTCGGTGAAGCGAGTAACGGCGAAGAACTCGTTCAAATCGCCCAGTTACAGCAACCGCAGCTAGTGTTTGTTGATATTCGGATGCCGAAATTAGATGGCCTCGAAGCTATTCAGATTAGCAAGGAGTTAACGCCCCACACGAAATGGGTTATCTTGTCCGGCTCTTCTGATTTCAATTATGCCCAACAAGCGATTCGATTGGGAGCCAAAAATTATTTATTAAAGCCTGTTGATCGAAAATCGTTATCTGCATGTGTGGAAGAAATGATGGTAGATTGCAATAAAAATTTGCTGAAGCTGAATGAGGAGTTCGAATATGCAGTCTCTTCCTATATATGGGGCAATCGATCGTTAACCGACCTTACGGACCTTCATTCCTTTCATATGTTCAGCGTACTTCTTTGTTTCGATAGCTCTTTATCCGAGCCGTTAAAACTGCAATTGATTCAAAAGTGGATGAACGAGATTCATGATTATACAAAGAAGACACTGCTTGTTAATGATATTCGGTTTGCGAAAATCATTTTGCGAGATGGAAATTATTCAATTGTCTGTGCATGGAATCCTTTGCATCAATCCCAGATGCTTAATATTCGGTCGAAGCTATTTGCTTATATGACGGAAAAAATGGCCGAATATCAAACCGATTATTTTGCCGTAACCGCTTTTCAGAGTGATCTTTGTGAACACATTGATAAGCTATTGGAACAAATCGCTCAGCTTCAAAGTCTGTCTTCGTTGCGAACCATATTCTCACATAGCGGGCTATGGTCATGGAAAGACGTGAGTTTTTATAAGCAGCACGACCTCAAATTAATTGAAATGAGCCATTGCGTAGAAAAGATAAGCCGCTTATACCAAGAGAACGACTACATGCCGTTCATGAAAGAGCTTGATATTTTGGAGAGGCAACTGCTCGCACTTCCAAAACATCAGCAGAAAATCATGAATCCATTGGGCGATTTCCTGAATATTACTATCAAAAAAATTTTTGCGGCTACTGACGATGTAAAAGAATGGATGAAAGCATTAAGGGACTTGGGTGATAAGCTGCTGATCGGATCCGCCAAGAAAGAGGTAACCCAGCATGAATTGATTCATCAAGTCCTCCGGCATATTGAGAACCATTATATGGATGATATCGGCATTCATCAAATAGCCTCTACCCTTCGTATTACTCCCAATTATTTGAGTTCTCTGTTCAGTAAGCGATGTGGAGTCACGTTCTCTAAATATGTCACTCAAATTCGTATGCACAAAGCCAAGGAACTATTAATTGCAGACCCTGGTATGAAAGTACAAGATATTGCGAAACAGCTCGGTTATTACAGCAGCAGCCACTTTATTAAAATGTTTTCGGAATTACACGGTTGTTCACCTGCACAATTTCGGGAGAAGTGTCAGGAAAAATATTGAATGGAGACGTTCCGAGCTTTATACAAAAAAGGCTGACAACCCTTAAATTCCAAGGATTATCAGCTTTTTGAGTTAGTTTAATTTCAACAGAGAAATGTCATCCATGTTTACCCAACCTGAGCTTGAATCAGGACCGGTAATATATATTTCCGCACTATCCCCTGCATTTAAAGATATATTTGAAATGGTTTGCAGGTTATAGGTCGCGTAGTTGAGGATATTTACGCTGGCTTTTACCGTTCCGTTGACTTTTATTCCGAAAACGCTACCGGGTGCTGCCGCCGCTCCCCAGCCCGATAATGTATATGTTCCTGTCGATGGAATGTTAAGCGTCTGCGATACTTTGTTAGAAGTGCCCGGATTCAGCCATGCCCTTTGCGAACCTGTATGAGAAAAGCCGCTGTTTGCCCCCGTTCCTGATGTAAACGACCAGTTTGTTGTGCCAGATTCAAAACCCGGGTTTTGAATAAGCTGATTGCTTAGCTTTAATTCAACGTCATCCAAGTTTACCCAGCCTGTGCTTGAATTTGGCCCAGTAACATATACTTCCACACTGTCCCCTGCGGTTAACGATAAATTTGACATGATTTGCTGATTGTAGGTTGTGTTGTTAAGAAGATTGACACTTGTTCTGGCTGTCCCATTAACCTTGATTCCGAATACCCCGCCTGCAGAGGCCGCAGCTGTCCAACCCGATAATGTATAAGTTCCTGTTGTTGGTATGCTAACCGTCTGCGATACTTTGTTGGAAGTGCCTGGATCCAGCCATGCCCTTTGCGAACCTGTATGAGATAAACCGCTGCTTGCCCCCGTACCCGATGTAAACGACCAGTTTAGCGTGCCTGCCTCGAAACCGGGGTTTTGGATTAAGTTTGGTAGCACATATTGTTGGGGAATCGGATCTCCCGTTGCTACAGTAGCTGTTTGACCAGTCCCAACCGTTACGTTGACGTAACTTACAGTCTTTCCATTAATTGTTTTGGTGCTTGCGGCTTGAGAAATGCCATTAACGATCAGGTTTGCATGCGAACCGTCAAACTGCGCTTCCCATGTAAGGCTACTGGGTCCAGAGTTATGTGTAAGCGTTGTTTTTACGTTGCCTTCATGTTTTACATACAGATCGTGCCCTCCCAGGGGGATATGGTTCAAGTCAACCCATGCAACCTCCGAAGGATTGCCGGAAGGAAGGCGCGGTAAAGTCGTTACCTTGTGGTTTGGCGCATCAGGCTTAATCCCCATCAAGTTTGAACCGATATGTCCAATAACCGTATAAGATATTTCAGGGTAGTCATCTCTGCTGTCCATAATTTTTTTGAGCCATTTCCATCCTTGATCGTTGCGTCCCCATGGATAGAATGTATCAGGAAGATATGAGTACGCTTCAATGTTGAAAGGGCTCATCCCGGATACGGTGCTATCCACATAGTCCAGATAGCTGTCAGTCCTGCTGCCAGGGTCGGTTATCAAGTTCATTGGCATAAACCAACTGTTCTCTTTGCCAAAGTCTGTTTTTGCCGTCCAGGGACTAACAAATCCCCTTATATAGCTGTTAGCTGAGGCAGAATACCAATTTGTGTTAAAGTACGTTTTCAGATTAGCAGCTCTTGTTTGCGTTGAACTTGAACCTGATGAATCTCCTCTGGCAGCTTGTATACCGGCATATGCTAGCAGCGCCTGGTATTGGGATGCTATTCCATCTCCAGATTCAATAAGACCTTCGCCATTCTCGTTATAGGAAGCTACTCCCTGAAATATATTCGTTGAATGTTCTTCTGCAACAGAATTGTTATTACCGTCGTGATTGGTAATGAAACCGTTTACTGAGTTTGTGTAATAATTCCACATGTCGGAATCGTTGATCCAGTTGGTGTTGCCTGTCCAAAGATATTGATTGTATGACTTTTCCGTCAACTCAAATACGGCGGGTATTTCCCTTACAAAATTGGTATCGCTTGTATAATCAGCGCCATATATAGTGCCGTCAAAACCAAAAGACCATAAAGGATAATATTTTCTTGCCGATGTCGCTGACTGGGCAAACTTCTTTAACATCGAAAAATTCTCATTGTCGAGACCCAATAAATGAGCGCCTACAGTCTGGTGGGCTACATCCCGTGAGTAAAATGCATTCCGGTACGTATAACCCGCCCAATAAGATGGGATATTGCTGCCTATACCTGTCTGAACATAGCTTAACGCTTTAGGCTTTGCCCAGTTGAACGCGTCTACTAAGTAACTGCTGGACGAGTTAAGTGTAAGACCGCTTGTTGCTGCTTTTGCTGTTGGAACCAAGCCTAAACCATTAATTAAACTAACTGAAAGCAATATACATACTACCAACATTATACTTAATGCATTCCCTAACATCCTTTTCATAGATCTATTATTGCCTCCCCCATTTGTTAATAATGCTATTGTATCTCGAATGATAGCGGTTACAATGATCGATTTCTACGATGACATAACTGTTTTCTACACTAAAAAGCTGCTGATAACCGAATCAGCAGCTTTCTATGATGGATTGATGATGGCGCCCAGTTACTTCCTATTGGGCTTACTGATCATTGTGATCATTGTCATCGTTAAGGTTGTGCTCTCTTTTATGGTTGGACGGAACAGCTGTTACGCTATGACCCGGAGGCACTTTGATGGTTGCGTAGCTTACGGCTACGCCGTTTACGACTTTGGTTTCAGCCGGTCTATAGGCCCCATTCACTTGAATATATTTGTAAGCACCTGCAAATTGCGCTTCCCAGTCGATCGGTTTTTTGCCGGAATTGTTTCTTAACGTGCTCTTGTTTACACTATCATGTCTTAAGTAAACATCATGATCGCCAAGCGATATGTGGTTTAATTCCAGCCACTGAATATCCTGCGGCAATCTGGATAAGGTCGTCAACTGATTTTGCGGTGCATTTGGTGTCACGCCCATTAAGCCCTCCACAGTTTGGCTGATCAGCGTATATGAAACCTCAGGGTAATCGCCATTAGTTCCTTGACTGTTCACTTCATGCGTTTGGCCCAAACTGCCGATGATATACTTCATCCATTTCCAAGCGGTTTCATTTTTACCATATGGGAAAAACGTATCCGGCAAGTACGTGAATGCTTCAATATTAGGTGGCGCGCTATCCGGTGTTTCGCACATTCTGTCGATCAGCTCAAGGTACTTGTCTGTCCGTTCGCCTGGTTCTGTAATCAATTTCATCGGCATGAACCAACTTGGCTCCCTCGCAAAGTCACTGTAGGATTTGCCATTCGCTTCATAACCCCGCACATAACCCGTTTGTATCCCTTTAACCCCCCAATTCCGGTTAAAGTAAACTTTTAGCTGCCAGGATTTATTCGCAAACGTTTTATAGGCGTCCAGATCACCTTTTTCTTTGGCTATTTCCGCATAAGCCAGCATCGCTTGATATTGGGAAGCAATACCGTCTCCCGCTTCCACAACAGCCTCGCCGTTCCGTTCATTATAAGTGGCCGTGCCATCGAATATGCCTTTCCCCGTACCTTCGGCGACACCGTTAGGCATTTGCCCGTCGTGGAGACCAATGAAATCTGTTACCGCTTTATTGTAATAGTTCCAAAGTGTACCATCGTTCAAATAGTTTTTGTCCCCCGTCCATAAATACATCTTGTATGCTTTTTCGACAAGCTCAAACACAGCAGGAACTTCTCTAACAAAGCTATTCGCGTTTCGATAATCCAGCTTGAAGATGGAACCGTCAAAATTAAGCGCCCACGCCGGATACCATTTTTGAGCTTCGTTCGATGTACCGGCAAATGCCTTCAGCATGGAAAAATTCTCACGATCTAATCCTAATAGATGCGCGCCCGCCATCTGATGGGCCATGTCTCTGGCGTAGAATGCGTAACGGTGCGCATAGCCCGCCCAGTAAGATGGCATATATGCCTTGATTTCAGGGGAGTTGCCAAATGTTTCATCTCTGTTGATCAGACCTTGCTTGCCCGTTCTTACATAGGATTTCGCTTTGGGTTTCGCCCAATTGAAAGCCTCTTTAATTGTCGCATTGGAAGAATCAATCGTGACTTCTTTATCGGCTTCCATACATTGCACTGTCCAAAGCTGTGTCTTGCCATGCTTCCCTGTAACCGTATACGTTACCGGTTTGGTGAAATCTTGAATCAATCCTGTTGCCGGAGATACCGTGGCCCCCTCGGAAACAGCGATCTGAGGGCTAATTGCTTTCATATTCGTTCCGTAAGGCACTTTAACTACGATCTTCTTAGCCTCGCCGTCGATCTTCGTAACGCCAGCCTGATTAGGTACTGCGAAGGTAACAATATTGGCGAGATCCGGGAGAGGATTTGTATTGCCGCTATCATACAGTAAATTCGAGTCATCAATTTCAACCCATTTATCGTTAGCGTTAATGCTGGTAAAGAACACTTCCACGCGGGCGCCTTTTTCCAGTAATATCCCATCGAGCGTTTGCATGACAGGAACGTCGCTCTTCGGCACATCGCCGATTTTTATGATGCTGCCTTCCGGGTACCTGATGCCAAATTTTGCACCGATGTCATCCGCCTTGTTAAACAAGGACTGTAACTTATAATATCCGGTAGTAGGGACGGTTATGGATTGAGACAAGAAATTAGATGGCCCGGGATCCAGGTAGGCAATGACATTCTCTCCTGCGTTATACGTAAACGCTCCGTCATAGTCCCAATGTTGCTTCTTCGCATCAAAATTGGAGTTGAGTATCAAATTTTCAGCTATGGGGCCTACCGGCTCACTCGTGACCGCTTGACCGGCTTTGCCAAACAAGTCAGGAAAATTGTCAAAATCGAATTGAAATTTGAAATCGTCCGCCTCCATCCTGTTGTTTGCTTTCAATATGCATTTTACACAAAAGAACCTCCAATTCTTTTTTAAAAGCAGGAAATGGAGGTTCTTTTACTTCGAGAAGCGTCTTTCTAATTTCTAAAGATTTACTTGCTTGAAATTCTGTACAATACAACGGCCGCTTCTGCTCGTGTCATGTTCCCTTTCGGTTGAATTAGATTTTCGTAACCTTGAATGATGCCTGCTTTAATCAATTTTGTTGCACTTTGCACGGCATAAGACGAAATATCAGATCCATCTGAGAAATTGATAAGATCATTTTTAGATTCACCTGACATACTCTTTCCAGCTGCCTCTAAGGCCCGATCCACGATGACCATCATGTCCTCTCGGGAAATCATTTCTCTCGGATTGAATTGTTCGCCATCTACCCCAGTTACGATACCTAGCTTCTTAGCTATGCCCAGCGCTTCATAGAAGTAAACAGTCGAATCTACATCGTTAAAATTCATTGTGAAATCAGCTTTCAACTTCAATCCTCTGACGAGCATGATAACAAAATCAGCTCTCGTAATCTTCTCACCCGGTTTAAATGTCGTATCCGAAGTCCCATTGATGACGCCTTGCGACGAGAGAATATCAATGGCTTCTTTCGCCCAATCATACCCGGTAAGATCATGGAATGACTTTCCTGCATTCGGTATTGGTGTTGGTGTTGGCTTTGGTGCCGGTGTTGATGCCGGTGCTGCCGGTGTTGGCGTTGGCGTTGGTGCCGGTGCCGTGCCGGTGTCGGTGTCGGTGTCGGTGTGTGTCGGTGTTATAGCAGGAACGGCTGACACACTTTGCCCAACAGGAACATTAACCATCGTATAGCTTACGGTTACGCCATTAACAGTTTTCGTACTCGCTGCTCGACGCACACCTTCAACATCAATAGAAGGATACGTTCCCGCGAATTGCACTTCCCATGTCAAGGAACCGGAACCTGAATTGTTTCTGAGCGTAGTCTTTGATGTCCCTTCATGCTTCACATCAACATCATTGTCTCCAACCATAACATGATTAAGTTCAAGCCAGCCGACCTCCCCGGGGAGTCTCGATATCGTACTAAGTCCATGAGACGGCGCATTCGGTGTAACGCCCATTAATCCCTCAATCATTTGACTGACTAACGTATAAGACACCTCTGGATAGTCGCCGTTCGTTCCTTGATCCCGATGTTCATGCGGCAAATCATATTGATCGATGATATACTTCATCCATTTCCATGCAGTTTCATTTTTTCCGTAAGTAAAGAATGTATCCGGCAAATACGTATACGCCTCGATATTCGTTGGTCTTTGCCCCTCTGTACTGGACATTGTGTCGATAAAGTTCAAATAATCGTCCGTTCTTGTCCCCGGCTCTGTGATTTGCTTCATCGGCATGAACCAGCTTGCTTCTTTACCGAAATCGCTATACGCCGTACCGTCCTTGCCATAGCCCCTTACGTAGCCGGATTTTAAGCCTTTAATGCCCCAATCGGTATTAAAATAATTTTTCAAATCCTGTGCATTCTTAGCAAATTGCGCCGCAGCAGGATCGCCTTTCGCCTCCAGCATCTTCGCGTAGGCCAGCATCGCCTGATACTGGGAAGCAATACCATCGCCCGCTTCAATTAAATGTTCGCCGCCGCGTTCGTTATAAGACGCTGTCCCGAGGAAAATATTCTCGTCGCCAGTACCTTCTGCAACGACATTCTTCTTATTACCGTCATGAAGCGAAATAAAGTCAGTAACTGCCTTGGAATAGTAATTCCAGAGTACAGGATCGTTCAAATAGTTATCATCGCCAGTCCACAAGTACATCTTATAAGCTTTCTCTACCAGCTCAAACACGGCAGGCACTTCCCGCACAAATACATCATCGCTGCGGTGGTCGAGTCCGAAGATCGATCCGTCAAAGTTCAGCGCCCATGCCGGATACCATTTCGAACTTTCATTAGCCGTTCCCGCAAACGATTTCAACATATTGAAATTTTCTGCATCAAGACCGAGCATGTGGGCACCTGCCATTTGATGTGCCATATCTCGAATATAGTAGGCTGAACGATTTGCATAACCTGCCCAGTAAGAAGGCGTATACGCTCTTATATTGAAGATGTTATTGTTCCAGCCGTACGTTTGTTCGTCACGATTCACGACCCCGGTCATCCCGGTCCGAACATAAGACTTCATTTTTACCTTTGACTTGTTGAATACTTGAACCAACTGATCGTTCGAAGAGCGGATTGTCACTTCTTTAGGCGCAATGGAACATTGTACGGTCCAAGCTACATCTTTACCATCGCGATGCACAGTATAGGTTACCGGATTCGTAAAATCCTGAGCGACAGGGCCCTGCAGCAAATTTGCCCCTTCCGAAACTGTAATTGCTGGGGTTAGCGCGGATACATCCGTTCCGTAAGGCATTTTGAAAGAAATATGATGATTGTCGGTATCGATTGCCGAGATTCCAATCTGATTCGGTACTTCGAATCCTACAATATTATTCAACATTGGACCCGGATTCGCATTGTTAATATCCGGAACAAGCGCAGCGAAAGTTACTCTGACCCTCTTGTATTCCTTATTTATGCCCGTAAAATAAACTTCAACCGTACTTCCCTTCTCAAGCCAGATATGTTCTACCTGACCATCGAGAGGGGAACTTGTTTGGGGTATATCGCTGCTAGCGATAACGCTACCGCCCGGAAAGCGAACGCCGAACGTTGCACCAACATCATGGACTCTAGGAAAGCTCGCTAACAAATTGTAATAACCTGAAGCCGGCACTTTAATAGTTTGCGATATAAAAGTAGACGGTCCCGGCTCGATCAATACAACACCATCCGTACCCCAATATTCGAGGTAAGCCCCATCATAGGTCCAGCCATGCTTATCTTGATCAAATCCGGGATTTTGGATCAAATTCTCAAGAATAGGCCCAACCGCCGAACTGACTGCTGGCTGTCCTTCTTTGCCAAACAAATTAACCGGCGTCACTTCAAATTTCACAAATTTCCCTTTGAGACTATGGTCAGGCGCAAAAGTAATGTTTGATTGCCCAACTATTGGCACATATGCACCATTCACTGTATCGGAGACGAGCCATCTAAAATGTGTAGTTCCCTCAAGTTGACCATCAGGACTAGAATATGCATAATTTCCCGTCAAAGTCTGATCCACCCACGCATTGCCGCTGACTGAAAGGTTTGATGCTGACGGAGGCAGATTCACAAACTTATCGAAATCAAATTGAAAATTGAAGGAATCCGCTTGAATCCCAGAACCGGCAGCAGTCAGGTAAACCTCAACTTCGTCGTCTGTATTCAGCACGATGTCATTAGCTACTATCGAATATGTATCTTCGGTAACGGACGCACTTTTAATGACTGTGCCTCCGGCTTTTCTGACACCCAAAGTTCCCCCACCTGCTGAAGCCTTAGTGGAAGCAGATAACTTATAGGGGCCGGTAAGCGGAACTTTAATTTTTTGTACAAGCTCGTTGCCGTCATCCACGTAGACCGCTTTATTCACTGTAGAAGAACTGCTCTGTTGAACAATACTGACACCGTTTGTATGTTCCCATTGATTCAAGTCCGCATCGAACTCGGAATTTCGGACAAGATTCACCTGTTTGCTATCGTCACGCAATAACTTAACATCATCAAAATTCACCCATTGACTTCCACCAGTCACATAAACCTCTATTTGATCGCCTTGTAACAAGTTTAAGCCAGGTATTTCGTATTTTGTATGCGCAGAATTGTTTGCTAACACAATATTTCCAAGATCGCCGCCCCCTGTTTTACGGATACCTAAAGTACCTCCTGCTCCCCCAGTTGCAAACCACCCCGTAAACGTATACGTTCCCGTAACCTGAATAACCACTTGTTGGGATATGCGATTGCTGCTCCCCGGATCTAACCAAGCCTGAACGTTGCCGGAATGAGGGTAATTCGTGGCAACCCCCGTACTTCCATCAAATTTCCATCCTGCTTTTTGAGCCTCAAAACCAGGATTTATAACCAGATTTTGCGAATAAGCCATTGCATGTTGAATCGGATACAAGCATTGCGCTATTGGAGCAATTAAAAAAGCTAAAATCATAACAATGGATATCCATTTTTTTCTATGCATGTTTATCTCCTTTTATTAGGTTTCAGTAAAGATTAAGTTAGCCCTTCAGCCCTTCACAGCCCCGGATGCCATACCTTGAATGAAATAACGCTGTAAAAACAAATAAACGAATGTAATCGGAACGGCTCCTAATAGCGAGCCGGCTGCAACCCAGCCGATGTTGCTGTTAAACCGTCCAAAAAAGGCGGATAGCGCGACAGTGATGGTGCGTGTATCCGGCTTTTGCAGAAAAAAGACGGAAAACGAAAAGTCGTTCCATATTTGTACGCCAGTCAAAATGATGACCGTTGCCGTAATCGGTGTTAACAGCGGCAAGATGATCCGGTAAAATAGCGAAAACCGGCCCGCACCGTCGATCATCGCCACCTCGTCAAGCTCCGCCGGAATGGAGTCAATGAATCCGGTATATAAAAATATCGTAATCGGCAAATAAAAGGTAACGTGCAGCAGGATAATCCCCCAAGAGTGGTTTATGCCCCCTATATCAACCATAACTTTATAGAGCGGCACAAGAATCGTTAGCGGAGGGATGATTAAACAGGAAATAAATAAAGTATAGATAAACTTGTTCCATTTTGTTCGGTACCTTGCAAGCGGATAGGCTGCAATCGAACCTAGAAGAATGACCAGTACTTCAGCTGCGAAGGTGATCGTCGTATTATTGATGAACATACGGCCGAGATTCGCTTCATTCCAGGCATTCGTAAAGTTATCCAGGAACAAATAACCCGGTGGGACCCACTTTGAACTCAGATCATCTGCCGCTTTAAATGAAGACGTACATAAAATGTAAAATGGGAGGATGTGAATGATACAGATGATCAGTGCAATCAGATTGAGCAGCCGGTTTTTCTTTTTCAAGCTGCAACCTCCCTTCGCCGTAGGAAGAACAACGCCGTGATACTAATGATCGAAATGATCACAAACATCAGATTTCCTATCGAAGCAGCGTAACCCGCATCCTGTCTACCGAAATATAGCTGATACATCAAAGTGGATAGCGAAGCGGATGCATATCCCGGTCCACTGTTGGTCATCGCCGTAACGACATCGAACAGCTTAAGCCCGCCAATCAAGTTCAGTACGATGCTAATCGTAAACGACGGGGCGAGAAGCGGCCATGTCACGTGGATAAAACGCGCCATAGCGCCTGCGCCATCAATGGTTGATGCTTCATAGTAATCTTTCGGAATTACTTGTAACCCGGCCAGAAAGATGACCATGGCAACGCCCAAATACTGGTATGTATTCACGAAGGTGATGATCCAAACATTTAATTTCGGATCTCCCAGCAGATTTACGGGCTGTGAACCGAAGAGTTGAATCATGTCATTGATGGCCCCGCCATGGTATTGAAAGAAGAAATACCAGATGTAGCCCATAATGAGCGGACTGATGATCACCGGTAAGTAGATAATTGTTCTCGTAATTCCTTTGATCCGAAAACTCATATTCAGAAATAACGCATAAGCCAACCCGATAACGTTCTGAAGAACGGTGCTGCCAACACCATAAATAAACGTATTCAAGATGACCTTTCCAATATCGGGATCCGTCAGCATGCGGTTGTAATTGCCCAGTCCGATCCATTTGAAATCTTGCGAATAGCCATCCCAATTTGTAAACGAGATTTGAATTCCCTTCAAGAAGGGATATAAAATAAATAGGCAAAACAGCATCAACGAAGGCACATACATCAGATTTACAACAGCAGGAGAATTGATCCAACGTTTGAACACGTTGCGCTTAGTTATCTTTGGAGCGGAATCGCTGAGTGTACCTATTTGAAAATCGGTCATCCTGCTACCTCCAATTGCTTTTTTTGCATGAAAAAGGGGGAGGTCCTGACTCCCCCTTGATTGCATAAGATCTACTTGCGCAGTCGTTCAACCTCTTGCTTCATTTTGTCCGAGTATTGCTTTGGCGTCACACTGGCGCCCAGCATGGCTGTACCCGTTTTGCACATCACGTCCCACATGCCGTTCGGCAAGTAAACGCGGTCAAAATATGGAAAGACGCGGACTGAAGCGTATTTGTCGTAGTACTCTGTAAATTCATGCTTCGATTCAACACCCTTGAGTCCTGGCGGCAATTTGGTCGTATTCGCAATTTTCTCCATGTTCTCTTTCTTCGCAAAGAATGCAACCAGCTTCTTCGCTTCGTCTAACTGTTTGCTGTCTTTCCAAACGCCCATTGTATAACGTTCGCCGCCTGAGAAATTAGGCTCGTCGCCTGCTACCATCGAAGGTACCGGCATAAAACCGATCTTCACATCTTGCTTGATTTTATGCACCTCGTCGGCAAAGGTCGGACCTTGCAGCGCGAAAGCTACCTTACCCTGTGCAAACTGCTGCGGCAAGTCGCTGTATTTGGCGGAAAGCACATCTTTATTCATGTACCCTTTATTAAACATATCAAGGAACTTCTCAGGCAGCACATCCCACTTCCGCCAGTCGAATTTGCCATCCAGCAGGTTTTGCGCATCATTTTGCTGCGGGCTAATGAACGCAGAAGTAGCGAAATAATCGAAAAATTGACCGATCAACCAATCATCAACACCCGAAAAATAAAACGGAGTGACAGTGCCGTTACTCGCTGTTTTAAGTTTGTCCGCTGCTGCCATCAGCTCATCGAAAGTTTTTGGCGGCTCAATGTTATATTGCTTGAGCAAATCCGCGTTATACGTTAAGCCGTCTTTGGCCTCTGCCAAAACGAGCGCGTACAGCTTGCCGTCTTTGTCAGTTACGACGTTTTTGATCGTATCTGTCAGCTTAGGCGCCCATGGCTGGTCTTTCAAGTCAGCCAAATACTTGCCATAACGGATGATTGCCCATCCATGCGTATCGAACACATCAGGCATGTCGTTAGCGGCCATTTTAACTTTCATAATATTCTCATACTCGGAACCAGGGAACTGCAGATCAACGTCCACATTAGCGTTTTCCTTGGAGAAATCCTCAGCAATTTGTTTATATACATCTTGAATGGATTTGAGCGTCACTGAACTGTATACGGTTACCTTAGTCTTGTTGCCACCGCTGGATGTCTGATTTCCGTTTTCCGGTTTAGGAGTCTCTTTCGGTGCTTCCGTTTTCGCAGGGCTAGCACTTTCCGGCCGCTGCGAGCACCCTATGAGCGAAATAGAGAAAATCAAAATAATTGCGATTAAACTTAACCAGGTTTTCTTCAATTGAGCGCATCCCCTTTTCAATTTGTACTTTACTTAAATACAGGAAGCCAATTTCCATGTGCTTCGATGAGGTCATCACACATTGCGACGATATCATCGATAGACAGCTCAGCAGATGTATGCGGATCCAGCAATGCCGCATGATAGATATGTTCCTTTTTCCCAGTCATTGCCGCTTCGATCGTAAGCAATTGCGTATTGATGTTCGTCCTGTTCAGAGCAGCGCATTGTGGCGGCAGGTCTCCGACATAAGTCGGCGTCACACCGCTTGCGTCGACCAGGCACGGCACTTCTACGCATGCTTCCTTCGGCAGGTTGGTAATCAAACCAGTATTCATGACGTTTCCGCCGATTTTGAACGGATTGTTCGTTTCCATCGCTTCGAAGATGTAAGATGCATATTCAAGCGTTCTCGTATGCGTCAAGCTTTTATTGCCAACAAGCTCTTCACGCATCGTTTTCCAGCGATTGATCTGGTTGACGCAGCGGCGTGGATATTCATCCAAAGGAATATTGAATCTATCAATAAGCTCCGGATAATTTCGCTTGATAAAATACGGATGGTACTCGGCATTGTGCTCGGATGATTCCGTAATGTAGTACCCGAAACGAAGCATCAGCTCAAAACGAACCATATCGTCATGGATTTCTTTTTGTTTCTCCCGAGCGCGTTGTTTGATTTCAGGATATAAATCGACGCCATCTTTCGTAACTTCAAGCAGCCATGCCATATGATTGATACCGGCAATTTTCCACTGCACACCCGTGTGATCCATACCTAAATGATCAAAAATATGCGGCACACATACTTGAACGCTGTGGCACAAACCAACCGTTTTGACACCGCCATACGTGTTCATCACATTGGTCAATACCGCCATCGGATTCGTGTAATTCAAGAACAGGGCATCCGGACAAACTTCCTGTATATCTTTTGCAAAATCAAGCATCACTGGGATTGTACGCAGATTACGGAATATCCCCCCTATACCGATAGTATCGGCAATCGTTTGGCGCAAGCCGTATTTTTTCGGGATCTCAAAATCGGTAATCGTACACGGATCGTAGCCGCCGACTTGAATCGCATTGACAACGAAAGCGGCGCCCCGCAGCGCTTCTTTGCGGTCGGTATAAGCTTTCACCTTGCAGGTGCTGCCCAGAGTTACCTTCAGGTTGTTCAGCATATTTTCGGAGTCCTTCAAACGCTCCGCATCAATATCAAACAGCGCCAGTTCGAAGCCTTGAAGCGCCGGTGTGAGCATGCAGTCACCCAAAACGTTTTTCGCAAAGATGGTGCTTCCAGCACCTAAGAAAGTAATTTTTGACATGTAGATTTCCTCCTGATTGATATCTCTAGTTTTTTTTACAACTTCTATCCTTTTATTCCCGTATTCGCAAGCCCATCCAAAATATATCGTTGAGCTATAAAGAAAATGATGAGCGGTGGAATGCAAATCAAAAATGTTGTAGCCATAATCGATGTCATATCGACTCCAAAGTTTCCTTTAAACTGGCTAAGTCCAAGCGTTAATGTATACTTGCTCTGATCATTCAGAAAAATTAACGGTCCGAGGTAATCATTCCAGCTGTTCATCATTTGAAATACGCCGACTACAATGAGTGATGGAACCATTAAGGGAACAAATATATTCAAGTAAATTTGAAATGCGTTCGCGCCATCGATCGTTGCGGCCTCTTCAAGTTCTTTGGGAATACTCATTAAAAACTGTCTCAACAGAAAAACAAAATAGGCGGATCCAAACCAAGTAGGAATAATAAGCGGTTTTAATGTGTTGATCCAGCCTAACATATTAAATTCCATGTAAAGAGGAATCGCAGTTACGTCCCAAGGAATCATCATGGTTGAGAGAAGAATGATGAACAGAACATTTCTACCTTTAAATGAAAATCTTGCGAATCCATAGGCGACTAATGAAGACGAAATCAGTTGTCCGATTAGACCAAATCCGGTTACCGCCAGCGAATTTTTCAAAAATGTATTAAAAGGCATAACAGTCCAAGCATAAACGAAATTGTTCAGCTCAATTTTTGATGGTATCCAAATGGGCGGGAAAACAAACGTTTCCGTCGGTATTTTCACAGCGGTTAAAACCATCCAGAAAAAAGGAGCGACAAACAAGATGCAAAAGAAAATAAGTACTGCATGAATAAATATTTTTTTTGTCATTAGCTTAGTCCCCCTTTCTTGCTGTTCTTCATTTCGGCTTCATAGTAAACCCATGTCGAGGAGGACTTAAATACCAATAACGTAAGAATAAGTACAATGACGAACATAAACCATGCGTTAGCAGCGGAGTAGCCCATTTTAGAAAACTTAAACGCATTTTCATACACATACATCGCATAAAAATAGGTGGATTCCAATGGACCGCCTTTTGTTAGAAGAAGCGCTAAAGTCAGTTGCTGGAACGCGCCGATTATGGAAGTGATTAAATTAAACAAGATCGTTGGCGTTAACATTGGAATCGTAATATTGCGAAATTGCGCCAATCTCCCAGCCCCGTCAATCCTAGCTGCTTCATAAAGATCGCCTGGGATATTCTTCAATCCCGCAAGGAAAATCAACATCATTGCACCTTGTCCCCACAACCCGGCAAACACAATTGTCAGCAGTGACCACTGCGGGTCGTTGAGCCAGTGCGGCCCTTCGATGCCAAACAAAGAAAGGAAATAATTAAGTATGCCGTACTCCCCATCCAGAACCCAAGTCCATATCATAGATAGTGCAACGCCAGATATGACCGTAGGCAAATAAAAAATGGTCCTGTAAAAGGAAAGACCTCGAACTTTTTGATTCAGCAGCATGGCTAGCATCAAGGACAGCGCTATATTGATCGGAACCAAAAGCAGAGCAAACTTCAAAGTCACCTTAAACGCCATCCAAAACCGCGGATCTTGTGTAAACATGTTCATATAGTTTTGCAGTCCAATGAACTTTGGAGTCCCTACAAGCGGCCAATTATAAAAACTAATGACAAAAGAAAAAACAAGCGGACCTAACGTAAATGCGAAAAAACCGAAGATCCAAGGGGAAATAAAGAGGTAGGGAGTTAGCCTACCCCTCTTTTTCTTCTTGGACACCAAGCTTAAGTTGGCTTTAGTCTCCATGTTCCTATCCCCTAATCTGTTATTTCAGAAGCTGCTCCGATTTTTTAACTGCATCATTCAATGCGCGTTCAGCCGTTGTTGTTTTCAGCAATACAGCGCCGATTGCAAAATCCAGGTTTTTATCGATTTCGCCCCAATTTTCGCGGATCAAGAACGAAGGTACGTCGCTAGAATTTTCAAGCATTGCATAGAACGGTTTGATTAGCGGATCTTCTTGTGTTTTAAGCTCTGTTACAACTGCTTTAATAATAGGCAAGTCTGCTTTACGCATTTTAGCGGCATCGGCATCGGCATAATATTTGATAAATCTCCACGCGAGATCCTTATGTTTGGAATCTTTCGTCATCGCCACGCCAGCCGAGTGAATGACACCTTTTACAGGTTTGCTTCCAAATGCCGGAATCGTAACCGTTCCGATATCGATGCCAGCTTTTTTAAATCCTTCAAGCGGCCAAATGCCCGACTCTACCATCGCAACCTTCCCGGCTTTAAAAGCATCCGATACTTTGTCGCCATTCTCCATCGTTGCCATGACATTGCTATTTACTAAATCTCCAAAAAGTTGAATCGCCTCAACCGTTTCTTTGCTGTTCATAAAGCCTTCAAGTTTTTTGCCATCCGGACTAATGAGAGCACCACCGTTACTCCAGACAAATTCTTGAAATGCATAGCCGTTATCTTTGGTAGCACGGGCAAATGCGTATTGCTTTTTATCCTTATTCGATAGTTTTACGGCGCTGGCTTTGAAATCATCCCACGTCCAGCCGTTTTTCGGATAGCTGACGCCCGCTTCATCGAACAATTTTTTATTATAGTACATTACCCTTGTCGTAAAGCCTACCGGAAGTCCGTAAGTAGCTCCATTGTATTTGTGATAATTCAAAATACCTTGGTAGAAATCGCCGACCAGTTTGCCCATTTCCGGATCGTTCTTAACGAAAGTATCCAGGGGTTCCAAAGTCTTGCTGTATTTCGGATAATCCCACATATATGTAACGTCCGGCGGATTTTGAGCACCGAATGATGCGGCAAGTTTATCGTCAAATCCATCGCCGTAAGCTTCTACCTGAACTTTGATATCTGGGTTTTTCGCTTCGAACGCTTTAGCGATATCTTGCTGGTATTTCAAGCTATCCCCTGTGTCCCATGTAGCAAATCGAATGGTGACCGGATCTTTTTTGCCGGTCGCGTCGCCGCTTTTCGCCACTTCAGTGCTCTTAGGCGCTTCAGTGCTCTTGGTGTTATTAGCCGTGTTGTTCGTGGAATCTCCGCATGCTGTTAAGAAAAGACTGCTTGCCATAACTGTAGATAAAATAAGGCCAAACTTCTTTTTCATTCGTAAACCCTCCCCATTTTGTTTGTTATTACTGTGAGTCCGCTTACATGATAACCATCATTTTTTGAAACTCACCCTTGCTCCCTTCGTGTTAGCCGTATAGCCTTTAGAAAGGCTCAATTGGTTTAGTAAACATTTATTGATTGGCTACGCTTTCATTTTACTAATATATGCGATAATTTGCAATACTATTTACTAAAATAATTCATGGATTCAATTTCGACTCCTCAACCTTCGTTTTCTACGGTCTTTTTACCGCAACCAAGTAATGTTTGAAGGATTGAATTGCAAACAGGTTCGGGTCAAATCTGTAGCTCTCCGTTAAAGGAACGACATACGTTCGGTTCTCCTTGTCCGATACCTCGCTGACGCCGAAATGATATCGACTAAATGATTGAACCATTTGAAAAGGCGCATCGGGATTCAAGTAGCGCGCAGTCCTAATGAACTCGTTAGGGTCCGTTCTCTCATAAAACAGCACGTAAATATACGGCATATTCACTTTATCCGTAATGTAGATGTCCCCGGGCGCCACTTTTGACGCATATTGAATCGCCTCACCAAAGGATTCATAAAACAATCCGCTCAACTGAGCCGGATATTTAGTAAAATACTCATGCGAAAAAAGCATGAATTGAACAGCAAATGCCGCTATCGTTACATATACGGTCCACGTCTTCCATCTTTTTAATTGCCAAATTCCGTTCGCAATAAAAAAAATAGCCGGATACAACAAAATGTTCATCCTGTTAATATTTACTTTGATCACGAAAGATAAAAGCACGGCTGAAAAAAACCAGGCAACGATCACGAAAACTGCCGTTTTATTCATCTCGGCTTTGAACAAGTCTCTCAAGGCGTAACCAAATCCTAGCAATAGAAAAGGCAAGCCAAACATATAAAAAAGACCGTAACCCGGGATCGCATTCCAGAGCAGTCCATCGCTCTGATTGAGCAGCAAATTTACGAATGCAGTCAAATTACGCAAGGATTGCTCCAACAACTGGCCGGAAAACAGCGTGGAAATATCATCGAATCTCGGAGTGCCTGTCAATCTGGGCACGACAAATAGACCTGTGTCCAGCGACTCAAGTTTGAATTTATTGATCATGACGAACAAAAAGATCGGGATTGAAACAGCTGCAAATAGTGCAAGCCCAAACGCAGCTTCAATACTGCTTTTTAGCCATTTCGTTTTTAGTGAATAAACCGTAATAAAGAATAGAAAAACAGGAACAAAAAAATAAGAGGTGCCGTAAGCGTATAGCGCTGCGCCGAATAGCAGCATAGAGATTGGCAAATACAATTTCTTTTCGGCAGAATGGAGTAAAAAGTAAACGGCCATTAGAAAGACCGTAGGAAATATATTCGATTCCAGCGCCCAACGCGACATCATGATATGCCATGGGGAAATCACCAGCATAAAGAGTGTGACGAGAGCAAATCTACGATCAACGATTTTTTTCGCTGCCCCGTAGAAAAAGAGAAGTCCTAGCAAACCGAACAAGATGCTGACACCCCTTAGTGAAAGAGGTGTCAGCCCAAATAACCAGATCAACGGCATAGCTAAATAAGCATACAGGGCATTTTGCCCGCTCCCCCATGATACGAGATGAACCGGGTTATGGAACCCGTTTCTATCTATCCCATAGTGAAGCAGCGCGTATGCATCATATCCGATAGACGCTTCGTCTTGGTTAAGACCTGGCGGAACTTGGTCAATACCCGCGACTCTAACAGCCATTCCAATTGCAAACAGGAGAACCACGAACCAGCGGCTTGCCAAGAAACGTTGCATCATTCATCTACCCCGCAGCTTTTTCTGATCATAAGTCTCGTAGGAATTGTTACATGCAACGGCAGTTCGCGCCCCTTGACGCGGTCTACCATTAACTTCACTGCGGTTACGCCCATTTCTTCCATGTGCACCTTAATGCTCGTTAAAGAAGGCGTCACGAACGAGGCCAGCTGAATGTCGTCAATACTGACAATAGCAATATCTTCAGGAACCGAATAATTGGATTCGCTTATTGCCTTCAGCGCCGCAATCGCCATCGGATCGCTGCCGATCAGAAAAGCGGTAGGCATATCCCCCGCCTCCAGCGCCTGTTGCATAAGCTGATAACCAACCTCGGCGCGCCAATCGCCTATAAACACATAATTGGGATTGAACAAGCCAAGTTCGTTCAAAATGATTTCAAATTCCATTTGGCGCGTATCCGTATTGTATGCTTTGCCTTCCGAAGTCCGGATATAACTGATTCCGCCCATGTAACCGATCTTCCGATGGCCGAGTTGAAGCAAATGATTCACGGCTTGCCTCGTCGCTTTACGCAAATCGAACATGACCGAATCAATGCTGTCGCTCAGCACGGAATCGATAGAAACAATATTGCTTGTACTGGTCGAATTGCTGATAAGGTCGATATGCACGTTGCCGATTACGAATAATCCATCCAGTTGATGAGCTTCAATGTTGATATTGGAGTCATCCGCAAACCGGAACACTTTATTGATCGTAATCCCCTGTTTCACGCACTCGTTCTCAATACCTTGCCTGATGGACAAATAGTAAGGGTCCGAGTACTCCATTTGCTCCGAACACCAGATCAGAAGTCCGAATTTCAGTTCCTCCATTTGATTGGAATCATTTTTCAGTTTCCGCTCTATTCTGCGATATTGCAGCCTTTTTGCAATTTCAACAATCCTCTGCCGTGTTTCTTCCGGTACGCTGAAAGTCGTGTCATTGTTTAATACTCTGGACACCGTGGCAGAGGAAACTTGAGCGATCTTGGCGATATCTTTAATAGTGGCTATGATCATCACATACTCTCAGCGCAATTTTAAAAACAACTACTTACTCATGACGGCATATCCGCATGGCGGGATGTTCAAGCGGTGGATGCCGGTTCTGAGATTCACCTGGAGCGTCTCCTGCAATTGTCCTTGGCAATCCCGAATTTCCACTGTTTTCACGCCTAAATCCTCGTCAATTTCTACGTAGATTCGTTCATTTAAAGTTCCATTCACAAAGAAAACTTGAGGAGGAACACCTCTTCCCGGATTAACGGTTACATCGCCATAAGCGGCAACAATTCTCTTTTGACTGTTATCGGCAATAACGAGCGGATACAGAAAATCAGGATGCTGAGGCTTCAATTCGCCGTCCAGCAGCACGTCCCGATGCTCGCGCCAGAACGAGAGCCAGTGGCGCAGCATCTGGAGATGCCGCTGCGGAATCCGATCCAACCGTACAGAAATTTGCGGAACCGAAAAGAGCGTATTGACGATCTGCAAGGCAGCGCTTTCCACAGGCTCATCCGGATGCCACATCATCATATCCGCATGCACAGCCGTATCGCCTGCAAGCAAACGGACGTCGAGCGTCCGGATTCGATTCTCGACCGCATCGTTCGGACAATCGGTCGCCCTGAACATATTCCCGTATTTCCTCATCAGGGGTCCGATGTAATTTTGACGGAACTCGATCATAATATCCGGCTTGATCGTACGCAATCTCGCGATGATATCGCTCATTAACCGATCAACCGCTTTTGGAATGGCCGTGTAGTCCATGGAAATGTCTTTCTTTTGGATCGTTTCTTCCGTTCCATTGAAGCTGTCTACGAAGTCAAGCTTGAAACCGTCAAGATTCCATTCAATCAACGCTTCCTCGTACAGTTTGATAATAAATTCCCGTACATCAGGATATCGCGGATCTAGCACGCCGGTTTGCAAACGGCTGGTCGTCATCAGCATTTTATCTTTAAACCGCTCCCAATTCTTGCTCTTGAAACCGACAAAAGGAACCGAGTACCACAACAAATATTTCATCCCTATTTGATGGACACGTTCAACATGAGCCCTCATATTGGGAATTTTCCCCGTGTAAATTTCCCAGTCCCCGCAATAGGCATAGCCACGCGCATTATCAGACGTTTGCCAGCCGTCATCTACAATGACCGCTTCGCAACCTAGTTGTTTGGCCAGCAGACATTCCTGTTCAATGCCTTCAGCAGCAAGCTCTTGGTGAAAGCTGTACCACGTCGAATACATCGGGAGTTTCGCGGTTTCCGGCACTAGCGCGGGTGTATAGCCGGGAAGCGACGCCCACCATACCCCAACATCCGATAGGCTTTGATAATAAGGAACTTCTCTCGTATCCAGGCTCAAAACGGCTTCGTAAACAGTAAGTTGCAGGCTCGGTTCGAAAAACAACTTTACCCCGCAACGGTAAGTGGCTGTCTCTTCATTTACACCGGCAGATAACGAGACTGAATTTAACGCATCGGAAAAGGCGAACGTCAATCTGTTCTTTCCTTGAATATTGAAAAGACTGATCACAGGCGCAGAATAAGTGGACTTCGATACCAATCCTTGTTCCCAGTCCACGTGAAGTCTCTTGGAACGATATGCGCTTGGATGCCAGGTCCCCTGTATGTCGATGCCTGGATGGTGCCAGATCAACTCAACTTCAGGAGGCTGTTGCAAAGAGTCGCTTTCTAGTTTGATCTGAATAAGTTCCACACCATCTTGAACGGTAGATGCTGTCATAGAGCCTCGAAACAGGTCGCCGGCCCCCTTTAATTGAAAATCATATGAACCTACAGTTAGCCTACAATCACCTAAAGCTTCTGTTTTCATTGCCGCTTCCTCCATTATCGTCACGCCTAAAATTTACTAAATATTTACTTGATTTTAGCATTATACTAGCAGTTATTCAAGATTTTTTTATTACATTTAGTAAAACATGGGTGTGCGAAAAACCGACTCCCTTTATCCCTTGGATAGACGAAGTCGGCTGCCCGATTATGATTCGAATTTCGCAACTAGTTTTATTTTCCAATCATCTTCCCGGCAAACCATGTCATCGAGTTTCGAGCCGTCTCATATGGCATATCGCCAAAATTAAATTGCAAACTAAAATATTCGGCTCCAAAATATTCGCGATAGAAAGACAAAATATCAAGTATGCGATCAGGCGATCCAATTAACGCACGCTTTTCAGAAATTATTCTTTCATAGGATAACTCCATTAGCTCGACAATCACGTTATCTGCATACCCTTTATAAACATCAGGCTTGAAATTTCCCGTATTAATAAATGCTTGAAGGTACCTTTGCATAGGAGCAGCTGCCAGCTCGATTGCTATATCCGTATCTTCGTGCACACAACAATGCATCGTAAACATCACATTATTTGCTGTCGGCTCTCCATGCCCTGCCGAACGGTAAGCTTCTCGGTATACTTCGAGTTTTTCACGCAAATCCGCGAATTCGCTCACATATGGAACCAGCAATAAGCTATATCCTTGGGTCCCAGCCCATTTAAACGAATTCAGTGTGTGTGTCGCGGCTATCCATATTTTAGGCTTGTCTGCTTTCATCGGCGGGTAGATTTGCACTTGTTCAAATTGATAATAATCCCCTTTGAAAGTGACTGAATCGTTGTTCCAAAACTTGCAAATCAAATCAATTGCTTCTCTGAACCGCAGCGCGCGTTCCGCCCCCATGCTTCGATCGAACAACTCGAATTCGTGGGGGAGAAAGCCTCTGGCGAAACCAACTTCTAGTCTCCCGCCGCTAATAGCGTCAGCCATAGACAGCTCCGCCGCAAGCTTCACCGGATTCCAAAACGATGGAATGACACAGCCTGTGATCAGCCTCATTCGCGAAGTAATTTGAGAAGCAGCGGAAAGTAATAATAACGGATTCGGCGAGTATCCTCCATATGCAGTAGCATGATGTTCAATTGTTTTCACACTTTCGAAACCGAGTATCTCTCCTTCCTTTATCAAACTCAAGCTATTGCGAAAATAAGCTTCTCCAGAGGTAAATTCTGGATTGCAGACGGGAAAAAAATCAAGACCGAAACGATACATAGGCTCCCCCAATACATGTATTTCAGTCAAAGCATGATGTTGGATTAAACGGACAGCATGGTCCTGATCCGGCCCGGCCAAAGCTCCAAATCCGTACCATAGGTTTTGAGCAGCGCATAAGCCCACCTGTCAATACCAAATGCCACACACCCCGAATTCAGCGGTTTATTCCCGGAATCGCATACATCGAAAGGCTTGCAAAGAGAGTCACCCACATGGTTAAACGAGGCTATTGAAAAGTTCTCATCCCCAAGTGCAACGACCAATTCATATTTTGTATTCGCCATTAATTGATGCTGGCTTTTGGCGGCATCCTCCGAAAAATAAAAGGGGTCGCTCGCCGTTTCAATTTTTCCGGTTAGCCCTAGATCCACGAACAGATTCCACACGTCGTTCATAAGCTTCATCCGAATCGATTCCACATACTCGCCGCTCCCGAAAATGACAACCTCTCTCATGCTAAACTCGTTTAAGCGATGCTTGCCCAGTCTCCAGGCGGCTTCATGTCTAAAGCACAAGCCTCTAGCGGTCAAAAGAACCGGCTCGCTTAACCGTCTGCCGGAGAGTTCCTCATAGCAATGAAAGCATACTGCAGGAGATAAAGCATACGGGCTAAGGCGGGCATTCCCTTGTAGATCCGACGTTTCCTTAACGCGTTCCAATGCTTCCATTTGATGAGGAAATTCAGAAACCAGATGAATGTTTTGAGGAAAATAAGGGATATAGCTGCATTTTTCCAATGAGTTTAAAGGTATCAGCGAAGGATAACTGCGCAATTCAGGATGCGCGTGACCCGTATGCTTAACAAAGAGCGCATCAAGATGGTCAATTAAAAGGACCGCAATATCTCTTCGAACCGATCCGTCATTTTCATAAACAGTATCCACTTCAAATAACGGATTGCTTGATGTTTGGCCCGTTAGATTTTCAATATACACACGATTGCTGAGCACTCTGTGATTCTTCTCTTTTTGCATCATGAGACTTACTGTTTTATCCAAAGAGACCCTATCACTTTCAACCGTTAAACCGACAACCACCTCTTGCGTAACCGTATCCAGATAACAATTGGTTATTCCCTCTACGCTGTATATCAGTTTGGAAACAAGCGAGTGCGCTTGCTTAGGGGATAAAATGCCCTCTGTAGCATACCTTTTCTCCATATAAACTCCCTCGTTATCACAGAATGCTATTTAGTTCACATTTGGAAGATTGTTCCACTTCCTTCAACCATCTTATCTCCGTCTCTAATTGTCTATATGGCTCATAGCCGAACCATTCCAATGAAGCCAAATAGGGCGATTGAACCTTGACGAGTTCTTGAATGATTGGTTTATAATCAACGACGCCTTCCGCTAACGCGACCATACCTTCACGTAACCCGTTTGGTGAATACACATTATTCGGTTCAAACACGGATAAATAACTTCGCGCTTGAACATTTTTCAAATGGTAATTCATCGTCCATGGCTTAAGTTTGAACAATGCTTCCATCGGTTCGCAGCCCGATTCCCATATGTGCAAAAAATCAAGATTGACCCGAAGAGCGTCATGATCCGTTTGTTGAATGAGACGTATTGTCGAATCCAACGTATCTGCCAATGTTCCGGGATGGGTCTCGATAACCGTATAGATCCCCTGATCCATTGCGAGATCAAGCAAAATTCTGAGCTGTTCGGCGCAAAGTGCCCAATCTTGATCGTTAGCGCCTCCGCTTGCCATATTCCCGGCAAAAATGCGAATTTTACGGGTTTTAAATAAATTGGCCATTTCAATCAACTGACGCCACTTGCATACGGTTTCCTCAAATTGCTCCGGTCCAACGAAAAGGTTTACATAGTCGCTAATCATCGATACGCAAATATGATCTTGTTCCATATCTTCAACCATACTTGCGATATTCAACGGTTGATTTGCGAGTAAGGACCTGGCATGCCCCCCCCAAAGTTCAATGCCTGAAAAGCCGGTCCTATGTGCGAAACGGACGAGTTCACGAAAGGAAACGAGCTCATGCCTGAAGGAAATGGTGCAGATATTATACTGCATAAAGTTCCAGCCCCTTCTGCTGAATAAATTGAAGGCATTCGAGCTCCTTGACTTTCAAGGTCTCCAGCTTTTGTTCGATAGACTTTGCGATGGCTTCGTTCGAATGATTTTTTTTAAGTTTAATAAGCAAAAAATTGACGGTTGTCCATAAACTTACAATCTGTTCAACAATTTCATTGCCTGCCCTGATTTCATCGGGTGTCATCAGGTTGAGATCACAAAAACATTCCCATACGATCGAGCGGGTTTTCACAATCGAAGAGATCGTAATATTATTTTGGTTTATCCAAGTATCACGCTCATCCTGCGGCCATTGTAGGCATGCCTGTAAATCTTGAATAAAGGCCGCGATGGCTTTGTCTCCGGAATAATTTCTCAAATTAGCGCTTGACTCCTTGGAAAATATGCGGCTTGCAGAAGGTTGCTCATAATAGTCGGGCAATTCGAGCGAGTAATAAATAATTTCGCTGCTTTTTACGCTGCAGTCCCAAACTTCGTAGGCAGAAATCTCTCCCTTGTAATCTGCTACAGGATCGATGACAAGGAACTTTCCCGTTTCAGGTTGATAGCCATAGAGAAGGATGAAATGTTGAAATCCGCTGGATTCATGACCAAGCATGTTTCTTGGAAAAAACCGAAGTTTGGAAGCTTTGCAAAATAGCATAGCCATATTGTTTTGACGAAGCAAGGCGATAAGATCATCCTCAGTCCCTGACCTGCATTCTTTTGCTATGCCATAAGCAAACTGCAAATCATTATGTCTCATATTTTTTCCGGACATGATAATTTTAGAGTTGTAGTTCAGATTCCAATAACTGAGCAAGAAGTAACGATAGTCATGTCCGGCAATTGTCAAAGCGGTCATGATACAAGATGCTGCGCACTCCATTGCCGCCAATTTAACGATATCCCCTGCTGTGTTAAATTGCTTCATATCAACGAAATCCTCCTAAGAAATCATGCTTACAAAGGGGTGGAACTTTCCGCTAACCGGATTTGGCGAGATTTGTGAAACGCATTCGATTGTAATATGGACATTTTCAGTAAATAGCGATTGTTTCAAAAGTGTCTCCAATTGGACAGCGGCAGCTGCCACCCGTTCATCCTCGCTGCGATCCGTAACGACCAGCAACTTAAACGATGTGATAGACTCTTGAACCATTTGAAACTGCCTGACGTTCATTTCAACCGCCAGCTTTTGATAGAAATTGTCAAAGTAACGAAAAATAGATGAGTCTACCGTACGATCCGGCAACTTGATTTGAGACGATCGAAATGGTAGCAATTCCAATATTCGTTCATTTGTTGAAACTTCGCGGTACGCGCGTCCGATGTCACCGGAACGGTACCGGACAAAGGGAATGCTTTTCATAATAAAAGAAGTGACGACAATATCTCCAATCTCCCCATCCGGTAATATGGAGCCGGTTTTTGGATCCATGACTTCTACATGCACAACCTGCTCATCAATGACAAGCTGGCCCTTTTTATTGGAAAACGCAATGATCCATATTTCTTCCATGCCGTAATAATCGACTAGCGGCACCTTAAAGACGTCCTCGATGAGCTGTCTCTGTGCCGGCTGAAGAGATTCGCCCCAATTTTGCACGAAGAGCAGAGAATCGGGAACCTTTATTTTTCCTTGTGATGTAAAATAGTTGGCAACTTCATATATCGCCGAACAGCGGCCCTGAATCATATGCGGCGAAGTATGTGCGATTTGATTCGCAAAATGGGATACCATTTTGGGGTGTGAAAAAATCATATTCCCCAGAAGCACCGAGCGGTACCGCGTTGGCAGCCCCCATTTCCTCCGATGCCGGTGAATCGCCATCGACAGCTTCATCTGCTCCTCTGATGATTTCACGCACTTAAAAGGTATGCCGGTGCTGCCTGACGTAAACGATTCAATAGCCGAAACCGAGAGCGGGAGCTGCAGCTGTTCACGATGTTCATTGACAATAAACTTGTCAACAATCGGAAAATCCTCGAAACGGACGATCGGTTGTTGCCAATTCCGGTAAAATGGATATTTATCGGCTAGTTCATGAACAAGTTGTTGAAGCCTCTCTTCTCCATTAGACAAGCTCATTTCGCAGTCACCCGATTTTTCACAAAATAAATGACAGATTGAACAGTACGAAAAAGCTCAGGACGTAAATCGTCAATTTCCAACTCAAAATGAAACATGGCTTCTATCTCAGCTAGGATCTCCAGAAACCGTATAGAATCCACACCAAGATCGTCGATTAACGAATCGTTGAAATGAATCGTTTCTTCCTCTCGCCTGCTAATCGCAGAAAGGATCCCAATGACCTTGCGGTCAATGTCTTGCTCTTCCATGGTTCGATGCATGCTCCATCTCCTCTACAATGCTTTGAAGTTGTTTGCGGTCTAATTTGCCGTTGTCTCGTTTAGGAAGCGATTGGACAATGACGACTTTCGCAGGTTGCTGAAATGAAGTCAGATGCTTCCAGCAATATGAAAATAGCTCCTGAGCGAAATCTTTTTCGTTACTAAAAGGATTGTTTGGCACTACGTAAGCTATTGGAAGGCATCCCCATATCTCGTCTGGCACTCCGGCTATCGCGGCTTCCTGCACATCAGGGTGGCTGTAAATCACTTTTTCTATCGTTTCCGGGTACAACATGTGTCCTGCAACATTAAGCGCATTATCAAGCCGGCCTGTGATGTATATATATCCTTCATCGTCCAAATAACCCATATCACCGGTCCGAAGTCCAAATTCGGACAGTACTTGCGCAGTTTTTAGCGGGTCGTTATAATAGCCAAGCATGATATTAGGACCATTTACAACAATTTCACCGATAGTCCCCGACTTCTGCAGCTCGCCATTTTGATGGATGCCAATCTGTACTCCGGAAACAGGAATGCCCGCAGAGTTAGCTTTATTCCTAATAGCCTGATAAGGCAGATAGCTGACTCTAGGCGAAGCTTCAGTTAACCCGTAACCGGGCATGATTTGCACCCAAGGTAGCCTCTCTATCAATTGAATTAACATAGCAGCCGGCATTTGCGCGCCGACAATGATCATTTTTTTCATATCGCATAAATCACTTGGTTTCCACTTCGTCGATTTAACAAGGGGAATAAGCATAGAAGGGACCGCACACATAAATGTGATGCCATAATCACGTATGAATTTAACCGAATATAGCGGATGAAAAGATCCCGCCGACATATATAAATGCGCCCCTGTATAAAGCGACAAAAACCATTCCCCCGTAATCGTTGAACTGTATCCTAAGGACTTTGATAGCCATACGCGATCGCTTTCCGCTATTTGCAGGTAGTCTTGAATGGCGTGCAGGTTTGAAAGCAGATTCTTTTCGCTAAGCATAATGCCTTTCGGACTGCCTGTTGATCCGGATGACATAAATATGACCGCAGTTTCACTTGGTGGGATATAACGCCTTATCCGATCTAACGTTGATGTCCGCATTGGCGAATGAAGCATTTCTCCTGTTTCTCCATCAATCAGTAAAACATTGCCGAGCGCAGATTTCCCATGCGGCTTATCCTCTAATACATGGTTTAATTTCAAAGCTTGAGGACTTGAAAGCATGACCACCTCCGCTTCAACGCTTTCGATGAGGTCCACGATGTCTTCGGCCTTAGCCGATTGATGCAGGGGAATAGGGATACCGCCGGCCAGTACGATCGACATGAATGCAACAAGCCATTCCGAAGACTGTTCCATCCAAATTGCAGCGATAAAACGTTTTCGTATCGTGAAACTGCATAATTGCCTGGATCTATCGCATGCTTGTCGATACATATCCAGATAAGATATCCATCGTTCTTCATTGGTAGAGGCATGCACAAATAGACACCCGCGATCCTCTCGTGCAGTTTCTTGGAAAAAATCCGATAATGTAAGCGAATTCATCTGCTCATCTCCAAATTACCTTGAAGTTCTTCACCTCTTGCCAACACTTTGTACTTCGTACTATTTTTCATCAATTCTGCATGAGTACCGGATTCTACGATACGTCCTTCATCCATCACATAAATTATGTCCGCCGAGATGAGCGTATCAAGACGATGCGTTGAAATAAGCGTCGTTTTATCCTTCATGAGATTCTTTAGCGCGTCTAACACGTGCTCTTCGGATTCGCGGTCCAATGCGGAGGTAGGTTCATCCAGTATCAAAATTTCCGGTTTCTTTAAAATGACTCGGGCAATTGCAATTCGCTGCCGTTGTCCTCCGGATAGTTGAAACCCTCTATGCTCAATTTTGGTATGTAAACCGTCCGGCAATGAATCAATGAATGTTTTAAGGTTCGCTTTGCAGGCTGCTTCATAGACCTCATTTTCCGTCGCCTTTAAATTCCCCAATGCAATATTTTCAAAGATTGTTCCAACAAATAAAAAACTTTCCTGGAATACGACACCAACTCTCTGGGATAAAGCTTCCCTGGACCATTGTTTATAGGAACGCCCGCCTAGGTAAAGATCCGCCCGATCAATAGGCATGAAGCCTATGGTTGCTTTTAATAAAGTTGATTTCCCTGAACCGCTGCGGCCTACGAATGCCGCAATCTGCCCCTGATTAACCTTAAAATCAATCCCTTTAAGAATGGATATTCCATCATAAGAGACGTGCAGATCACGGCAAATGATCTTGGAGACGCCTAAAATCGGTTCAGAGACAGTCAATTGCTCCTTTGTCGCTGCTTGCTCCAAGTTGACCATTGCAGCAGGTTCTGCAGGACTATTCAAGAAAGTCTCTATTCGATTCATCGCTACTTCGCCTTTTTGCAATTCTCCAAAAAAGTTATTCATACTTTGAATAGGATTTAAGACGTTGTAAAAATACTGTATGGCCGCAATCAACATTCCGAGCGTCAATGTTCCTGTATGAATTTGCTTGCTGCCATATGCATACAACAATACGATAATCAAGCTGATCATATATGAACTCATTTGGCCTGAGATTACATTGAATAACGTTTCTTTTGTGCTGGCTTTTACTAAATTGTTATACATCGCCTTATTTCTTTGTCTCTCCCACGTTTCGAGCCCAAGAGCGCGTATTTCTCTTGAACCTTCTATGCTTTCAAAGAGATACGTACCTACTTCTTCATTATGCTTACGTACATGTGCAACGTTTCTTGAGATTGTTTTTGAAAATAAACGCGGAATCAGCAATAGAATGGCTATACTAATAAGAGAAATGACCCCAAGGCGCCAATACATGTAAAAGATCACGGCAATTGAAAATAGCATCGTGAACCACTGTGTGGTTAGCTCTACAAGAATGTGATTAAGAAAATTCCCCATTGTTGCGGTATCCATTCCCATTAATGCCGTAAACTTCCCGGCGCCATGGCGCTCAATCTCCGTAAGAGGAATTCTGCGGACATGCGAAAGAATGACATCCCGTATATCAAGCGTATTCTGGATTCCGAGGTATCGAAAAAGACCTGAGCGAACAATGGTCAGCATAGCCGATACAGCTGCACACCCTGTTGATAAACCAAGTAAAGTCCCAAGCAGATCGCTATTTCCCGCAATAAACACCCGGTCGATTAAGTACGAAAGTAAAAAAGGTTGAGCAAGATTTAGAGCTAAACTAATCATCGTACACGCGTAGGCAAGCAGGGTCAGCTGTCTGCGGCTTTGAATATACGGGACTAACCTCATATATAACTTAATGCTCTTCATACATCACCTTCCTGCAAAATGATGAATTACCGGCTTAGCTTTTGGAATCCAAGTATTCAAAGATTCTGCACTTTCACTGAGAGGCATAGATACTAATGGATGATGGCTAAAAGGTAAATGAAGCAGATTTTCGACATGGTAAATATCCGGCAAAGCAAGCAAATTGGATTGAGCAATTTGTGCCGCTTGCGGTACGGCTTGTATCTTTTTCATGGATGCGTTCCGGGCTTCTGAAACGATGTAAGGCATTATTTTTTTGTAATCGTAAGCGGATGCCTCCAGTTTTGCTTGTGAAGAGAACCTTTTTTGCAGATCTTCATCTTCTAAAAGGTTCACCGAGTATTGGACAATTTGTTCTGTGTCTAGTGTTGGCTGCTCTTGTTCCCAATCGCAATCGACCAGATAACCGTCAACGCCATGAACGACAACTTCTTGGAAACCGTCCCATTTGGCGCAAACGACAGGAAGCCCCCAAATTTTTGCTTCAATGAGGTTAAATCCAAACGTTTCACCCGGATCCGTCGATAGATTGATAAGAAGCTCAGATCTGCGAAACAGCTCAGCTTTCATCTCACCCTCAACCGGTCCGATAAAAGAAACCGCGGATTCAAGCGATAGTTCCTCCACGATTTGTTCGAGCGTCTGCCTGTACTGACGGATTTGTTGCTCCGATTGTCCCGTGTATTCACCCGCAATCGTCAGATGTGTACCAGGTACAATTTGTTGGATTTTTGCAAAACAATGTAGCAATACATGGATATTTTTCACATCTTCAATTCGGCCTATCGATAAAAGATGTTTCTTCGTTTCATCGGTTACGGTAACTTGCTCAGATTCGATCGGCTGTAATGCAATACATAGAGGAATATGCCGGGCCAGTTGGAACCGATCCGATATGCGCAGTAAAGCTTTTCGGCTGGATGCCGTACTCGTCAAAAGCACATCCCTTTCCGTTAACCACGGAGCGATAGCAATCCATTGTTTCATCCAATACTCAGAACCAACCGAATGCGTCAAGAAGAGCAAGCCTACGTCCAAACCGGAATAATTGCGTGCCATTAAAAGATATGGAATGAACTGGGGTAAATTAAAATAAATCATTTTCATGTCATTCTGTTTGCATAAATCGGCCAAATCCGCTGACAGAACATGTAACGACTGTGGCAGTGACTGTATCCAGCGTTTAATAGACCCATTAAAGAGCTTGAATATTTTTAAAGGAGAGATGCTCACCAGCTCTGTATATTCGCCCAAATATTGTATCCACTGGTTATCGATAATTCGCTCATTGAGCCGTTTCGGCTGCCCTCCAATATAACCGATTCTTATTTTCCTTGCTGCTGTTTCAATAGTGTCCTTCCTCCCCATTGTATAGACAAATCCAGTAATTCTTGCTTCAGTTCCGATTCCAATTGGCTTATATGATTTACTTTCTTTTGCAATGGGAGAAGTCCGTCCAGATTTCTTAAAATGCTTATGCGCATAATGGATAAAAGGAGGCTCTCCCATTTTTTATTTATTTCAGCAATCTTGCGGTAAGCATTACTCGAGCTTCGCTTAAGCGAATCATCTAAATATGAATAAACCATTTCATAGCCGTTGAGTCGCTTGGCAATGACACTGACCTGTTCGATGGACTGGTAAAGACGATCAATGGTAGAGCCGGCTTCTTGAGCAATGACCTTATCGATAAGCAATTGGACCTGTTCGGTAAGCCGATTGGGAGATAAATGAAGATGCTTGTTCATGTAATGAGCGATAACAGACACATCCGGAGGATGTGATTTAATCGTATCGATCATGACGGCAACATTCAGGTCGCCACAATAAAACGATTCTTCCAAGATCTCGATCGGCACATAATCATTCCAAGCAAAATACGGATCAATTAAAAAGCAATGATCGTCTTTCAAATGGTCGACCAATATCAAATGCGGGCGATGCTTGGTTCGATAACACTGATTCGGATAGGGAAGATAAAATAGGTCGACCAATATGATGATGGATTGATTTTGATTTTTAAACATAAGCTGATGAAGTAAAGTTGAATAGTTCTCAGCTTTTAGTTTTGACGGGTCATTCAGCCTGCTTATTGAAATGCCGTATAGCTGCTCGATCATATTACACATGCTTTCAATGCCGATTGAGTCCGAGTAGTAGGATATTCCTTCACCGGTAGCCTCAAACGACGCATCCCATATGCCTACATACATGGGGCGGCAATCGATGTCTTGCCCAGCTTGCATAACATATGCTATGCAATCCAGAAAGCAGTGGGTTTGCCGAGCACCGCTCATGCCCGGATACCCAATTTACCCAAAATGCTATTTGCAAACAGATGGATCGTAGCGAAATTCTCCAAGACCATTTCTTCGTCATCAAACATAATCTCGTATTGTTTTTCAATTTGAACAATTAAATTGATCATTTTAACAGAGTCAATGCCCATCTCCATGATCTGGTCATGAATATCCGTTTGCTGTATGAACTGATCGTTTTCTGCGAGTTCCGCGATTCTTGTTCTCAGAAAACGGTATACCTCTTCTTTTTGATCTTCTTTTATCATTCGCTGCTGCTCCTTCACATAAGAACTATTGATTAAACTTGTCCAGTACCGAGGAATGCCGTGATTTCATTTGTTATCATGGCTACCGCTTCCTCCGACATTGCAATATGCATCGGAAGGGAAATGATTTGCTCTGCGTACAATTCGGCAACCGGGAAAGACCCCGGATCGTAACCAAGATATGAAAAAGCAGGCGTCAAATGAACAGGCAAAGGATATTGAATAGAGGTTAAAATTCCTTTTTTTTGTAAGTGCTTACGCAATGGATCTCTAGCTTCCTTGTCGACACGGACCACAAATAAATGAAATACGTGACTTTCGTCCATGCGGTGCTTGGGCAGAATTATGGAGCCTGTGCGACCCAAATAGGTGCTGTATTGTGCAGCCACCCTCCGCCTAATAACTGACCACTCGTCCAGATATCGCAGCTTTATTCGTAATGCGCTGGCTTGAATGGGATCCAGCCTACTATTAAACCCTGGAATATCATGCTGATAACGCACTTCTCCGCCATGGTTTTTTAGCATCCGCAACTGAGTTAACAACTCGGGGGATGAAGAAGTGATGGCCCCTCCATCACCTAATGCGCCTAGGTTTTTATCGGGATAAAAGCTGAAACATCCCATCGTCCCTATGCTTCCGGCCGACTTGCCGTTTAACCGGGCGCCTGCTGCCTGTGCACTATCTTCAACGATATGGATTCCTCTCTCATTCGCCCATGAAGTCAGCGCCTCTAAGTCTACCATCTGGCCATAAAGATGTACGGGAATAATGGCTTTCGTCCGTGAAGTCACGCTTTTTTTTACTTGGTTCAAATCAATCAGATAGTTAGTCGGGTCACAATCAACGAGTACCGGAAGCGCCCCTGTATGATGAATCGCTTCAACTGTAGCAATAAATGTATTGGCAGTCGTTATGACTTCATCGCCAGGTCCGATGCCGAGCGCTTTGAGCGCCAAAAACAATGCATCCGTTCCGTTGCCGAGCCCCACGCTTCCCAATGCTCCTGAATATTGCGCAAAATCTTTTTCAAAATGAGTAACGGCAGTGCCACCGACGAATACGCCATGTGCAGCGATCTCATAGACAGATTCCAACCATTCTTCTCGAATGATTTCAAATTCCTGTTGCGGTGCCGAGAATAGCACTCCCATATGACATCTCCTTCCTTGTTCGGGCGGATTCACGTATTGCATCTAACATCTGCATGGCAAGTATGGCTTGCTCCAAAGTCACTTCAAGCGCTTCCCGCCTCAAAATGTATCCGGCAAAAGAGGAGTAAATGCGCTCTGCTCCTGCTTTTGGGAACATGTCCGAGGTGATGTGGCGAACAATCTTCCCTTTTTCGATCAAATACGCTTCTTTATCCGAAACAATATGAAGCGTTGCCTTGTCCCCGCCCACGACCCAAATAGGAATCGGAGCATTGGAAGCAAAATTAATTTCCATGGATAACATAATTCCATTCTCCAGGGATAGTGACGCGTGCACGTAATCTTCAACCTCGCCTTGATTCCAGGGGAGCCTGTGCATCCGTGAATTTATTGAAGCACATTCGCCAATACGCAGTTCGAGCAATTGATCGATCAAGTGGATCCCCCAATCAAGCAGAGCTCCACCGCCATATTGCGCTTCGTTGCGCCATTCCGAATGAAATGATTTTACGCCAAAAGCGGCTCCTGAACCAAAACGATGAATGCATCGGTTAACAAAAAGGACGGACCCGAGAACGCCTTCTTCCATAACTTGTTTGACAAGTAAAAAATCCCCGTCAAACCGCCGATTGTGGAATACGGTTATCGTGCGGTTTACATCCTCGGCCAATGCTTGCAGCACCAAAGCTTCATGAGTATTCAGGGTCACGGGCTTTTCAACAAACACATGCTTACCGCAGCGAAGCGCTTCAGCCGCAATAAAGAAATGACTATTTGGCGGTGTCGCTATCAGCACAGCGTCAACTGAGCTTGATAACAAATCGTTTAATTGCTCAAACACAGTGAACCCCCGCTTTGATGCAAGTTCGAGACGCTGCGGAGTTATATCGTAAACTCCTGCCACTTCAATTTCCGGTATTTTTTTCAACAACGGTACATGCACGAGCTCAACGATGCGACCAAACCCGACTATGCCCAGTTTTACTTTATCCTTCATTGCTTACTCTTTAATTCCTGAATAAATGAAACAAGCGATCCTAGCGTTTGGAATACGGAGGGATCTACATCTTCCTCGGGAATTGAAACGTGAAAAGTTTCTTCGATGTAAACCATTAACTGCAATACCATTATAGAATCAATGTTCAGATCCTCGTAAATCCGGTCTGTTTCCGATAATTGCTTCGGGACAGCAAGTTCTAAATTTTCAACAATCAAATTTCGCAGTTGTCCAATAATTTCATTACGTTCCATCATTTGTTCCACTCCTGTTCAACTAGTAATTTTCGGCTGATTTTGCCTGATTGCAGTCTTGGAATCTCCTTAACGAGTTCAATTACGCTTGGAACCTTATATGCCGGTAATTGCGTCATGCACCAAGCCCTGATCTCTTCGGCCTTAATATCATTCGATGCAACGACAAGCGCCTTAACCGCTTCGCCCCATACCTTATGTTGTATTCTATATACGACGGATTCAACGACACCATGTATGTTCCCAATGATCCTCTCAACTTCCGAGGGAATGACTTTCATACCAGAAACATTAATTAAGTCGTCCATTCTTCCAAGAACATGGAGCGTACCCTGTTCTGAGATAAACCCTAGATCCCGTGTATAAATCTCCCTTTTACCATTCATTACCACAATTTCTTGCGGTGAAATGGCGGAGTCGTGGCCATCAGCTTCTTCACGCATCATCATACGAATATGAGGCAAAGGCTTACCTACATCAGATGAAGAGGCCAATGAATGACCTATCGAGATGCAGCCTGCCTCTGTACAGCCATATTGCTGAAAGACATCGGCGGAAGTTTGCTGCAATCGTTGCAGTAAGCTTTCAGATAAAGGGGCACCCGAGCTGATAAGTTGATCGTATCTTAAATGGCCCCTCCCCATCGTATCTAGCAATTGAAAAATGAAGGGCACACCATAAACGATAGATTTCTCAAAGGAATGAATGGTATGAATCGCAAATTTCGGATTCTTATCAAATACAACAACCGGTTCGATCCCTCGCTTGATCCCAGCCATAAGCCCGGCAATCAATCCATATGAATGAGAAACCGGAACAAGAATAATCGGCGTTGCAGAAGAGACCAGCTTTTGATTGTAACCGTTAATTTCATCATCAATTTCTGCCCATGTCCGTGCAATAAGCTTCGGCTCGCCTGTTGTACCCGAACTATACTGAAATAGAGAAGGAACTTGGGCGTCATTAAATTCGCATAATTTTAAAATTTCCGTCAATTTACCATACACCAAATAGTTACAATGAGCGTCTGCAGCTAACTTTTTTGCCGTTTCAAGCGGTGTATCGCCATGAAGTAAAAGCAACGCCCCATCCTTGTCACGCAAATAACTTAGCAAGCACATGATTTCAAAAGGAGACTTCATGCAAATTGCATACAACTTGCCTTCCGGCCGGTGGAGTTCCGGAATGGACGCCATCTTGATATGCATGGAATCGAAATCGCTTTTCTCATATCTTTGTTTGTCTACAATCATCAAAAATACCTCTTAATTAATGACGTGAGATTGGGGGTGTTGGCACGTTTCGGTCAGTTGGGACAATAACTTATTTTGTAAAATGTATCCATATAAAGCGTTTTCTTTATTGGCTAGCCCAATTATGTATTTCTCGATAACCGTATTCAAAATCCCCTTATCCTCTGCTACAAACGATTTTCTCAACAAACTTTTAATCAATTGGTAGTTATTCAATATAGGATCAAACAATTCGTTCAGCTTTTTCAATTCGGGACTTTCCGATAACACTTGATTTAAAAATCTTTGCTTAATTTGCAGACTGTTCATATGTACCATATACATGTGCAATTCTTTTGGGTATGGACCGTAATCATGCAAATAAAATTCTTTCGAATTAAAGCTCGGGTACTGGTCGAAGTTTCGAATCAACTCTTTAAAACCGCCAATGATTGCAAGTTCATAGGCCTGATTTTTATGGCAGAGCTCTGTAAGCATGGAATAGTATGAGTTCGCAATCTCATGGATATTGCACTCTGTTTCTTGGTTCAAGTTAATGACTTCATGAAAATGGATCATATTGCCTTCCATATCCGAAGGTTTATTAGTTTTAACAAAATCAATTTGTTCAGCGCCGTAACACATTCTCTTGAATTTTTGGATGTCAAACGTTTGCTCAACATAATCCATGCCATTGATTCTGTTGCTTACAACCCAGTATTCTTTCGAAAAATCCTCATCGATTACCAAAACTTCTTTGGCATCAACACCCTTTAATATTGTAAAATGCGGGTGATTCTCACCGTTCTGATCCAACGCCTCTTGACTTTCCGGTTCGAATAAACAACTTAAATTTATAGTTAGAATCGTGTATTTTCTTTCTTTAATAATTTTCGCCAGATCACTATGAAAATGATCACTAGCTTCATAACGCTCATAAATGTCGGTTTGCGTTTTTGTTCTAACAAATTCATCAAAATTGGTTTCTAGAAAACCGCTCTTGAGTTCATGAAATAAAAAATAATAATAGGAAGCGTATTTTTTAATATTTTCACGTAAGATCCATCGCGGTCGTTCACTGCAGCTGAAGGCTACATAATTGAATTTGTTAATAAGCTTGTTTTCGTTAATTTCATTTAGTAAATATTCCAAAGCCAATCATCCCTTTCGGCTTAGTCCACAGTCAAAAAAGCATCCATCCACACCTAAAATAGTAGAAATATCAGTCAAAGTGATGAAAATGCAGGAATATCGAATTTTTTTTAGTAAAACAATTAAATATTTAAGTAAATAATAGCATGAATTTTAGTATAATTCAATAATATTCCATTACAAAATAAGTAATTAATTGTAAATATAAGGGTGATAGCCTGATAAATCGAGAAGGCCTATGCGCATACGCATAAGCCTCTCTCAGATCCAGACATGCGGATTTTCGCATCCGGCTCCTCCACGGTTATCCCCGCCGAGGATGAAGTTCTTTGTAAATAGCAAGAAGGTTGCATAGACCGATCTCTTTAAACCATTTGTTAGGCAACGTATACTGGGCGTAAGTGGAATGCGAACTTCTACATGCTGTCATGCGGAGCCCGGACATTGCTCGGTTCTCCTAACCTCGCTTACGCATTTCGCGGTGAAGCTTCCTCAGCCTCCTCCAGCGGTGGCATTGGACATTCCCTTTCCTTACCATGTTATCCGACTTCGTCAGCCAACATGGTTTCGCCACCTGTTCCGGAGTTTGCCTTCACATCCTCCGCACCTATCCTCTCAGACTAACTACTATGTGTTAGCTATTTACTTCCGCCACCTCTCGGCGTACTGGAGACTTTCACTCCTTTGTCGATTGCGCTGCCAAGCGCACATAAGGCCGCCCGCTCACATCTTTTCAGATCTGAGTGGACGGCCTTGTCGCCAATCCCTTATTCGAGTCTCGTTCCGCAACTTTCACGAATGATCAGTTTGGTTGGAATCGTTACATGGAGAGGAACTTCCCGGCCATTAAAGCGATCCACCAACAGCTTTACAGCTGTAATTCCCATGTCTTCCGTGAGTACCCTCACCGTTGTAAGAGGAGGGGCTACAAAAGAAGCAAGCGGAATATCATCGAAGCTTACGATGGCAACATCATCAGGCACTTTGCGGTCGAATTCGTTCAAAGCTTTAAGCGCGGCTATGGCCATCGGGTCGCTGCCGATAAGGAATGCTGTTGGCGGATGTTTCAATTCAAGCGCTTGTTTCATCAACAGATAGCCTTGTTCCGTGCGCCAGTCGTCGACAAACATGTATGAAGGATTGAACCATCCTTTTTCTCTCATGATCGTTTCAAATTCATTTTGACGTACATCAATATTATGGACTTTGCCCTCAATTGTACGAATATAACTGATTCCGCCAATATAGCCGATCTTTTGGTGACCGAGTTGAAACAGATGGTCCATAGCTTGCCTTGTCGCTTTTCGCAAATCGAACATCACAGAGTCATAATCATCTTCAAGCACATAATCGATTGAGACAATGTTCTTGATGTTGGTCGATTTTCTGAGCAGGTCGATATGCACTTTGCCGATAACGATCAAGCCGTCCAGCTCCTGGTCGTCGATATTCATATCGAATTCATCCATGAACAGAACCTTGCTGACGGTAATCCCGTGTTTCGCGCATTCCTTCCCGACGCCTTGACGAATAAAAACGAAATAAGGATCGGACGATTCGAGCTGCTCCGAACCCCAGATGACTAATCCGATTCTTTTTGTTTTTTCCGTTTCCGGTTCGGCCGCAGGATTTTTATTTGCACGAGACCCCGTCTTTTTATAGCCCAGTTGCTTGGCGATTTCAATGATCCGCTGTCGGGTCTCATCAGCAACTTGCAAGGTCAAATCGTTATTTAGAACACGTGAAACTGTGGCGCTTGAAACTTGCGCTTGATTCGCGATATCTTTAATCGTTACCATGTCATACCACACTTTCGCCTTATCCATAATCGGATATTTACTAAATATTCTACAGGCTTATGGTGACGATGGCAATATTACGATGCAAATAAACCCACAGACTGTTATAAGGCAATTGTCTTCATCTCCTGACGAGTCAGTTTAACGAGATACTGTCTGAAGCTACTGCCTTTTGTTTTTTACGGGACCATATCATTATTGGAATTAGTAAAAGTGCGAGGCCCCCACCAGCAAGCGAAAGCGTTGTGTAATTGGAATGAGCTACAACCATACCGGATAATGCTCCCCCCGATGCACCCGATAGTGCAATTAACACATCAATCGTTCCTTGAGTTTTTGCACGAGTTGCTGGATCTGTCGCATCTACGATAAGTGCTGTCCCACTGATCAAGCCAAAGTTCCAGCCGAGTCCCAACAAAGCAAGAGCGATAATGAGTACCAACATAGAATCAGCAGGCGCAACAGCTGCAACAATTCCAGCAGCCAGTAGAACACATCCAGAAGCTATTGACATGGCTGTACGACCGATTTTATCAACAAGAATACCAGTAATGAGTGAAGGGAAATACATCGAGCCTATATGGATGCCTATCACTAATCCTACATCTCCCATACTATGCCCGTGGTGCTTCATGTATATTGGCGTCATTGTCATAATTGCGATCATAACAATTTGAGTTAAGATCATTACTGTTGCCCCTACAACTAAGCCTCTATTGTTAATTTTATGTGAGTTCGTTTGCGCCGCTCCTGATTGTACTTTAATTATAGCTTTCGCTACGACCAATGGATCCGGACGGAGGAAAATAAAAAATATCAGTCCTGCCAGAATGTAAGCCACAGCAGCTAAAATAAACGGACCCGCAAGAGCCGGAACTCCGATTGAAGTTGCAAATCGGCCCGTAACATCTATCAGGTTAGGACCTGTAACTGCGCCGAAAGTAGTCGAAACCATTGCAGTACTAATCGCTTTTGCCCGCTGAGTAGGCTTAGCTAAGTCTGTCCCCGCATAACGCGCTTGTAAGTTTGTTGCCGTTCCTGCACCGTAAATAAGCAGAGATATGAACAAAAGTACAATATTATGATTTATTGCCGCCAATATTACCCCTATCGCACCAATGCCACCTGCCAAGAATCCTGCGGCGAGCCCTAACCGACGCCCGTAACGTTGTGAAAGACGTCCAATAAGCAAGGCAGCCACAGCAGAACCAAGGGTGAACAATGCCGCTGGAACACCAGTAATGCTTTCCGTCCTGAGCATATCCTGTGCAAGGAGTGCACCGACTGTTACTCCAGCGGCAAGTCCTGCACCACCAAAAATTTGTGATATGACTACAATTAGTAGGGTACGCTTATACAATTGTCGTTGCATATCCGGGGAGTCGAAGTAACCTCGAATCGAACTGTCGGTTATATTATGGGGTTCATGCGTCATCGCTTAGAACCACCTTTCGTTGTTTATAATGATGCCAACTTTCTTACTAAAGCATCTCCTTGCTAGAAATATTAGAATGTTCTACATAACGCTTCCATTCATGCACGCCTTCTTCCAAACGAAAAGCTTTAATGCCGTTGCTTTTCAAAATTTCAACCGCTTGTGCAGACATTAGACAATAAGGACCTCGGCAATACGCCACAATTTCCTTATTGACTGGTAAAGACGATAGATGTTTCTCTAGTTCTTCAATAGGTATAGATATAGCACCTGGGATATGTCCCATTGCATATTCATCCTCTGGCCGCACATCTAACAACAAAACTTCTCCTTTTTCCATCCGTTCCATAAGCTCTTCCAAAGCTATGGGTTCCATACTTGCGTGATGCTGCAAAATTTCAGTCTTAAGCCGCTGAACCTCCACTAATTGCTTTTCACTTAGACGATGTAAGGACACCATAAAATTAGCTACAGATAGTTCAGCAATTTCATAAATCACATAGTTACCCTTTTTAGTGAAACGAACCAATCGTGATTCATGCAAAGTTTGCAAATGCTGCGATACATTTGCAACACTCATTCCGGTAATCTTAGCGAGTTGATCCACAGATTTGGCGCCTTGAGCAAGCAAGTCGATCAGTTCCAAGCGTTTAGGACTTGATAGGCACTTACCAATGCGAGCAAACTCCTGATAAAGTTGATCTTTCCATTTTCGTTCTAAGTTCACAGCAAAACACCTCAACTATTCAATTGTTTTATTGAATAGTTATTATGATAAAGTTACCACTGCTTAGTGTCAAGGAATATCATTAATGTTTGCCGATCGTCGGAATCATTTTTAGTAAATTTACTTAACAAAAAATGGTTGACGTATTATTTTGTCTATGGGAGAATTGAAAATATCAAAGTAAAATGTACACGCGTACATTACTAAAATATACATAATTACGTTTTACGTTTGGTTATTATAACGGGGAAATGAAGGTGAGAAAATCAATCGAATTGTAAGCGTTATCTTTTAAAATTTTTAAGAACTCTTAAAAGGATGGTGTAGTCCTTAATGCGTAAACAACTTACTACTTCTTTATTGGTTGGTTTCGTTGGTATTGCCGCCATGTTATCTGGATGTTCCTCTTCAACAGCTACGATTCCATCGGCTGATAGCGCTAAAAGTAAGTCCACCAAAGAAATAACCGTTTGGAGTTTTACTGATGAAGCGAAATATGCCATCCAGAAATTTCAGGACAAATATCCTGATATTAAAGTGAATTTTGTTTATATAGCAGGGGATCAATACATAACCAAATTGACGTCGGCACTTCAAACTGGAGCACAAGCACCAGACGTCTTTGCTATAGAGAATGGGGATGTGCGTAAATTCATCGATAACCCTGCTCTAGCAGATCTAGCTCCTTTTAATGTGAAAGATCTTCTTCCTCAACAGTATCCTTACATTCAGGCGACTGAGAAAGATTCTACGGGTAATGTGAAAGCTGTTGGATATCAGGGTACTCCTGGAGGCTTTTATTATCGGCGGGATCTTGCCAAAACGTATTTAGGGACGGATGATCCCGATAAAGTGAGTGAAGCAATCTCATCTTGGGATAAGGTTATGCGGCTTGGACAAAGAGTGGTGCAAGAGAGCAATGGAAAGATCCATGCGTTTGCAAACTGGAATGCAGTTGCAAAAGTTACCAATGGCAGTGTTAAAGAGCCATGGGTAAAGGAAGGAAAATTAATTATCGATCAAGCACGTTTAGACGGTGTGGACTTAGGGAAAAACGCGTACGATTCCAATGTTACGGCGAAGTTAGACCCTTGGAGTCCCGGAGAATATGCTACCATGCAGAACGGTGAAGTCATGTTTTATCCGGGTCCTACTTGGTATTTACAATATGCTTTGAAACAGAATGCACCTAAAACTTCAGGCCAGTGGGGATTAGCTCATGGACCGGGAGCCTTTTATGGTGGAGGAACTTTCTATAGCATTTATAACAAAAGTAAAAATCAAGAAGCTGCTTGGAAATTTATTAATTTCTACTCTTTTGACCAAGATTTTTTAAAGCAATTAGGTAAAGAGCAGACGTACTTTACAAGTAATAAACAAGTGAACACTGCATTAGCATCGGAAGTAAAAGATGACTTTTTAGGTGGGCAGAAATATTTTGAGTTCTTCAATATTGAAGCAGATAAGGTACCAAGTGTGACCAGATCCAAATATGATGGCGATATCGATACCATCTTCTCAAAAGATGTACAGCTGTACATGAAGGGCGACATTAAAACAAAAGATGAGCTGATTGCCAGGTTTAAAAAGGATGTTAAACATGACTTCTCTGAATTGAATGTAGATTAAAATTCATTAGCAGACCCGGTTTAATCGGGTCTGCTTTAAAGGAGGTGCTAAGGTTATGTTTTCAAATCCTATTCGAAAAGACAATTATGGATATTTATTTATTGCACCTTTCCTAATTATCTTTCTCATTTTTCATATATATCCGATTCTATATTCTTTTTATTTAAGCTTTACGAACAGTGATGGAATGAGCCTCCCACAATTTATTGGCTTTGCTAATTATACACGTGCGCTGACGGACTCTGTATTTTATCAATCATTATTCAACACGTTTATCATTTGGATTCCATCCGTTATTCCGCAGTTAACGGTTAGCCTAGTGCTGGCTGTCATATTAAATGAAAAATTTCTTAAAGGCAAAGATTTCTTCCGAGCTGTATTTTTCTTTCCTAACATCGTAACAGCAGCTTCAATTGGTTTATTGGTCAGTCTCATGTTTGACTGGCAATCGGGTAGCGTAAATCATATGCTTACGAGTTTTGGGATTTTAATAAATCCTATAGACTGGAAGAATAATCCGGTGTTTATGAGGCTGTTGATCTCATCCATTTTGTTTTTTCAATACTTTGGTTATTCGATGCTACTTTATATCGCAGGGTTACAGGGGATTAATGCCGATTATTCCGAAGCAGCTCAGATTGATGGTGCAAATAAGGTACAAATATTTTTTAGAATTACAATCCCTTTACTTAAACCGATTATTATATTTCAAATCGTAACTTCACTGATCGGTGGCGTACAAATCTTTGACCAACCTTTCACGCTTACTAACGGTGCTGGCGGACCTGACAATGCTACGCTAACCAGTGTAATGTATTTATATATTACCGCCTTCAAGCAAAATAAGTTCGGGTACGGAGCATCAATCGCTTTCTGCCTGTTTTTAATCATTATCATACTCTCCATCATTTCTTTCCGACTTACAAATGGGAAAAACGAAGAAGTAGCGAGGTGATCAGAGAGAATGTTTGTGCCTGCAAAAGAAAACAAGCAAATCATTTCATTGCAAAGTCATAACCATCGTTCTAATCATTTTTCAAGCAATTTTTTGATTTACTTTTTTTTAATCTTACTAGCTATTTTATGTATGATTCCTTTTTATCTAATGCTAATTTACTCAACCCATAGCAACGATGAAATCGCGGCAAGATTTATTTATTTGCCGGGTCATTCATTACTTGATAATTTTGATCGAATGATCAAGAACGTAAATATCGGGCGCGGTTTCATGAACAGTATTATCATCTCTTTTTCATCTACTTTTCTAAACTTATATTTCGGGGCCTTAACTGGTTATGGGTTTTCAAAATTTAATTTTAAAGGAAATAAGAAAATATTTACTTTTCTGCTAGCAACAATGATGGTACCAGGTCAATTATCATTAATCGGAAGTTACCGTTGGATGAATACCTTGCATTTATTGGATTCTTATGCTGCCATAATATTGCCCGCAGCTGCAAGTGCCTTTACAGTCTTTTTTCTTAAGCAATTTATCGATAGTGGAATACCAAACGAAATTTTGGAGTCGGCACGAATGGATGGTGCCGGTGAATTTATGATTTATAATAGAATTATATTACCAATGCTTTTTCCAGCTTTGTCCGCATTGGGGATATTTTCCTTTATTGGATCATGGAACAATTTTATGGGGCCGTTAGTTCTTCTGTTTTCTGAAGACAAATTCCCGCTTCCAGTAATAGTAGCACTGGTTCAGAGTTATTATGGTACAGATTACGGGCTTCTTTATTTAGGTGTAGCACTGTCCGTTATTCCGATAATTATTGTATTCTCTATTTTTTCAAAAAGGATAATGGGTGGAGTGGCAATTGGTTCTGTTAAAGGTTGAATGTATTTATGAAAATAACAGAGGTCGGCAAAAGAAAAGATACGACCGGCCGGCTCGTATCTTTTGCTTTTCGCTAAACAAGTCAGTGACCTCCTAATACAGCGGATATTTTTCCCTTAAATCTTCTCTAAGTGTAACCGCTGAGTCTTCGCGAATGTAATGACATACGTAAGAACGACGCCAACGATCTATGCTGCGGTTGCGATTTGAGGAATGAATCAGCAGCTCATGAAAGAAAAGGATATCACCCTTTTCCATGATGACAGGAATTTGCCGGCTAAGATCGATTCCTTCCGTCTCATCGGTCCACGCCTCATGCTCATCGAGATTTTTCACCTTACCGTGAGGGAGTAATCCAAGCTTATGCGTTCCCGGAATGACCCATAGGCATCCGTTCTCTTCATCGATCCTTTCTTCCATCGCTATCCACGCCGCTACCATTGTCATTGGATCATTTTTGATGTAATAGTAATCCTGATGAGCTGCTTGACCAGGAGAGCCCGGTTCTTTGTAAAAAAACATGCTTTGAACGCATACCGCTTCTTTTCCCATCAATTGGGCAAGAACACCGCGAATGAGCGAGAGTTTCATAACTTGTCTGGAAAAACTATCATGCTTATGAGGATTGAACAAACGGGTCGAAAATCGATCCTTATTCGCTACACGCGCCCATTCCTGCATAATCTCGGCAGAGCGTAATTCATAGATGTGTTTATTAAATGCATCGATCAGATCCTCGCTGCACCCTTCTTTGATAAGCAGATAACCATCCTCTTGATATTGTGCGATTTGTTCCGCCGTTAACGGCTGCAGCAATTTGCTTTGCATAGATAGCATTTCTTGTTTCCTCCCTCTTATAAATGAACATCTCAGTATGTGATTACACTTTAAGCATAAAGCTGCAAACGTTATGCGACAATGGCACCAATTGATGATCTTGTATCTGTAATTGATATGTGTTATTTTTAGTCCATCTCTGGAATTAGGAGGGAATCAAAATGGATGACCGTAACGAACATTTCCCCTTTCCTCGCATCCAATCGACGGCAGCCGGCTCCATTGTCTATCCTCCGGGAGGCCGATTCGGCCCTCGGCTTCAACAGGATATACAATTGGTTTTGCTCCATACCGGACAGATGGAAGTTTCAATCGACGGCGAGCTACACAAAGCGCAATCCGGAAATGTAGTCATACTGAAACCCGGCCATATGGAACAATTTCACTTTTCGAAAAACAAAGAAACTTGGCATCGCTGGATCGCAGTCAACCTGACGCCGATTACTGATGAAACTTATGAACACTTACAGACGCTCCCCTTCTCACTGCCCATCTCCGAAGATTTAAATCGCTTGACGGATTTGATCCTATCGCTGCAATCCAGTTATCCGAGAACAAGTGAGACGATGCGAAGTTTAGGACTATCAGCTCTCCACTTGTATGAATCCGAACAGTCCCGAATACGTCAAGAATCCATTCACCCTTCCGTTCATCGTGCCAAGTCACTGATCCAACTGAACTTCCATGATGATATGTCTCTGGAGCAGCTTGCCAGTGATGTCGGCCTATCTCCTGAACACTTAGTTAGATTGTTCCGCAAATTTGAGGAAACGACTCCAATGAAGTATTTATGGAACTGTCGGGTGTTGCGCGCTAATGAGATGTTAACTCAAACTGGATTGTCAATTGGCGAGATTGCCAACCGTTGTGGATTTAAAACGTCCTACCATTTTGCACGCATCATTAAACAAACTACAGGCAGAACTCCTACAGAAATTCGTTTTCAACATTGGAAAGGAGAATAAAGGACCTTGATAACAAGTCTACTTACAGTTTCCAAGTTCGTACTCAAGCTTCCGCTTGTATGGCGCGCTGCCAGGCTTCTTGGAACAGTTTTTTATAGCAAATCCTGATTCCATCGATTCGAGATTTCCACGTGGGAAGATATGTAGGGTTGTGTTGTAATGGCGTAGTTCGGCTGCCCTAATTCAGGAAGAACCGGAAGCGAATCCCCGGACTTAGCTTGAACCAACCAGTATTTGATCGCCGATTCCCACCAGCGCATGAAATGCACTTTTGATTGGATAACAAAAAATGCCAGTTCTCATAAGGAGTATTGACATTTTTTTGTTATATTGGTGAAACTCGGCGCATGACGATATCACAAGCGTAACAAGGCGATGCTGGGCTGCCGTACGGATTGTGCTCAATATATCCGGTTAAACTTAATTGAACTGAGCTCAGATGGTATATATATTTTATTATGCAATATAACGTTACCAATTGAATCATATAGAATTTCAATTAACAGAGTATATAGATTGTTTTTAGAATGAAATTTATAGTTCGTAGATGGCGGTACGGATTTGGTATGCTTTATTTCTATACTCGAAGAATGTGCTAACCCATAGATTTCCTCTTCAAGCATGATTTGAAGACTTTTGGTATCATTTAGGTTTATTTTATGTTTGGAAGCCACTTCACTTGGCATCATAGAAAAAGTATGCGCAACAACTTTATTTTTACTCTTGTACCATCTATTGCATGCAAGTATCATGGCTGTATCGATATTAAAAATGCTTTTTACATAATCGTAATCGTTTACAAAGTTGACTCGAAAATCAGAATCGATATCGTCAATATCCTCTGTACAACAACTGAAAACAGTGCGACCTATTTTCTCCAATCCAAAACCGCGTATATTGGCATTGTCTTTTATAAAGCTTCCTTGTCCATGTATGGTTTCAATGTATCCATCCTCTTGAAGCAGGCTTAAAGATTGACGTAACGTCATTCTGCTTACTTTCATCGTTTTAGAAAGCTCTACTTCCGAAGGTAGCTTACTTCCAACCGGATATACTCCTGTATTAATCAGTTTTAGTATTTTATCATATATTTCCGCGTATAAACTTAACTTACCTTTCAATGACATTTATAATCCCCCCACTTTACTACAATCGATAGCCTCATTATATCTTATTGCAAAATTTGCGCAAATTTAGTTACTACTTGTTGGCGTTAATTTGGATTACCGGTAAAGGACTGACTACTGGATATAAATTCGGTTGACGTATTCATTTTAGTACAATATACTCTATTTGTATACATCTAACTATACAACGAACCACTAAAGAACATTCGTCTGACGGGAGGTAGTACGAATTCAATTTATCGTATCACGTTTTTTGTAGGCGCATTTTTTCACAAAATGTAGAAGGAGGAGCGAATGTGGCGCGTGTAAGGGAAGCAGCCTCATAGTGTATTTTGGAGCGCTCGGGCGGCATTCGTCCGTACATCGGATTGATTCTAGGTTCCGGACTTGGAGTTCTGTGAAACCGAAGTTCCTTAAGCTCGTGCCCAGCAATAATTCAACATTTTTATGTAAACGTATTCAAAATAATTGTAACTTCTCTAGTATTTTGTATGATCTTCCATCTCTCAACACTGTAATAAATTCTAAGATGAGGTGAAATAAGATGATTCATCAGGATGTAGTCACTTCAAACGTTCAAGGTAATCATGCAAAAAAAGCAGTACCCATTCTCTTGTTGCTTTTTTTATTTTGTTTGGTCATTGATAATTCATTTAAAATTGTGTCCGTAGATATGGCTAAGCATTTCAACATTTCCGCTACTACGGTCAGCTGGCAGACGACTTTGGCTGGACTTATATTTGGAATCGGTGCGGTCGTGTATTCTACCTTAACGGATATTATCGGGATTAGAAGACTTTTTACTATAAGTCTTGTATTTATCACTATTAGTTCACTTCTAGGATATTTATTTCGAGAATCATTCGAGGTAGTCGTTTTAGCACGTATGCTACAAACCGCGGGATTAGCTGCAGCTGAAACTTTATATATCATATTTGTATCGAAACATTTGCCGCCAAGTGAACATAAGAAGTATTACGGATATAGTACTAGCTGCTTCGCCATTGGACTGATTCTCGGAGGAATGACCGGAGGGTTTGTTTCCACGTATCTTAATTGGGCAACGCTATTTTTAGTTCCATTAGCAACCATTTTATTTATTCCTTTAGTTTTAAAATATCTTCCAAAGGAAGAAATGAAACGCGGAAACGTTGATGTAATTGGATTAATGTTAATTGGAGCAACTGCCGGAACCTTATTGTTGTATATTAATCAATTTAATTATGTATATCTTTTAGCATTTATTGTCGCAGCCGGTTTATTCTTGATTTACATCAGCAAAAGCTCTAAGGCTTTCATTAGTATATCTTACTTCAAAAATCTGCGTTATGTTGCTCTTCTAGTTCTCGTTTTTATTATTTACTCCGTTCAATTGGGTTATATTTTCGTGTTTCCGTTTCTCGTTGAAAAGCTTTATGCTTTGAAGCTTGATAAGATTTCGTTATTGTTAGTTCCGGCGAGTGTTTTTGGTGCCATTGTTGGAGCATTATCCGGAAAAATAGCTAGATGGTTCGGGACGAAACAATGCATCACTATTGCATTGGTTGGAGTTGTCTTCAGCTTATTGCTAGGTGGAATTTTTATACAAACTTCAGTTATTCTAACGACAATTTCCATGACTATATTTTCCGGTTCGTTCGCATTTATGTATGCTCCATTAGTTGATTCGTGCATGTCTTCTTTTGAAAAGGAAAAATCGGGGGCAGCGTATGGATTTTATGGATTAATTTTGACTGTAGGGACAACGATTGGTATAGCCTATACAGCGGCTTTAATGCAACAATCATCTATGCATGGAATTATTATCAATTCAACGAAACCTGAAGTTTCCTTGTACAGTAATATTTTAATCATTTTATCGTTGATCTCTGTGTTTTGTTTAATCCTGTATAGGGTAACAGAGGGCTCGTTTTCTAAAAAAAGAGGGTAAATCCGATACAATGAATCAATAAAGGCAATAAATAAAAAGATGTTTGAAGAGGAGTTCGAAGGAAAAAAATGACATGAACGGTATACTCATGCTTACCGCAATCGGCTAATCGGAGGAGCGCGAAACATAAATGCGTTTAAAAGAATACACCTTATTGTCATGGATTCGGTAGGTATAGGCGAAGCGCCCGACTCGGCACAGTTCGATGATTTCGGGGTCAATACTCTCGGACATATAGCTCAGGAATGCGATGGGCTTAACATGCCGAATTTGGCTAAGCTTGGCTTATCCAACATCGAGCCAATTCTAGGGTCTGACGTTACCGATCGCCCTCTCGGTTACTACACGAAGATGCAGGAAGCATCGATGGGGAAAGACACTATGACCGGACATTGGGAGATCATGGGTCTCTATACCGATACTCTTTCCGGGTTTTCGAGAACGGCTTTCCGGAAGAGCTTATTCAACGCATTGAAAAGAAGACAGGCCGCCATGTGATCGGAAACAAGCCGGCAAGCGGCACGGAAATTATTGAGGAGCTTGGGGAAGAGCATGTCAAGACCGGATCTCTGATCGTGTACACGTCCGCGGATTCTGTACTTCAAATCGCTGCTCATGAAGATGAAGTGCCTTTGCAGGAATTATATGACATTTGCAAGTATTACCGTGATATTACGCTGGAAGATCCCTACATGCTTGGCCGAATATTGCTCGTCCTTTTGTCGGGGAACCGGGGAATTTCAAGCGGACATCGAATCGCCATGATTTTGCGCTTAAACCGTTTGGACGCACGACGATGAACGAACTGGAGGACAATGGTTTTGATGTGATCGCATTGGATAAAATCTCGGATATTTATGATGGCGAAGGAGTTACCCGGGCAGTGCGGACAAATTCCAATATGGACGGAATGGATAAGTCGATTCAAACGCTTGGCGGTTGCCAGAGGTATTTGCCGGGATGGATGGGGATGACCTGCTCATCATCACGGCCGATCATGGAAACGATCCGACTTATAAGGGAACAGATCATACCCGTGAGTATGTGCCGCTGCTCGTCTATTCCCCCCGTTTTGTGGCGGGAGGCAAAGAGCTGTCGCTACGTACAACTTTTGCCGATATCGGTGCAACTATAGCCGACAATTTTAGAGTTGCATTGCCGGTATATGGCATCAGCTTTTTGAATGACTTAAAGTAATATACCCTTTTTCGGGAGGAATTATTTATGAGCATTACAAACAACATTGAACAATCGGCAGCCTTTATTAAGGAACGGTTATCGATAGCGCCGCAAATCGGATTGATACTCGGTTCAGGCTTGGGGGTACTTGCCGAGGAAATCGAGAATCCGGCTATGATTCCTTATCGTGAAATTCCGGGGTTCCCTATTTCCACCGTAGAGGGACATGCCGGACAGCTTGTATGCGGAATGATGCAAGGAAAACCGGTCATGGCGATGCAAGGACGGTTTCATTATTACGAAGGATATTCGATGGATAAAGTGGCTTTTCCAATTTTTGTAATGAAGCAGCTTGGTGTTCGTACGTTAATCGTCACCAACGCCGCAGGAGGGGTTAACACTGCGCTTAAACCGGGTGATTTGATGCTTATTTCCGATCACATCAATCTTATGTCTTCGAATCCGTTGATCGGACCCAACGATACGAAGCTCGGACCCCGGTTTCCCGATATGTCGCAAGTTTACTCGAAGAGACTCCGCGAGCACGCGAACAAGGCGGCGGCGGCGCTTCGGATGAATTTAAAAGAGGGTGTTTACATCGGTTTTTCCGGACCTTCTTACGAAACACCCGCAGAAATCAGGATGGCGCGGGCGATAGGCGGCGACGCAGTAGGGATGTCAACAGTACCTGAAGTAATTGCGGCGAATTACACCGGTATCGAAGTGCTTGGCATTTCCTGCATTTCCAATATGGCTGCAGGTATCCTTGAACAAGCGTTATCCCACGAAGAGGTGATCGAAACGACCGGGAAGGTGAGGTCGAGCTTCGTAGAGTTGGTAAAAGAAATTGTTGGCAACATGGAATGAATAATAACAGGAAAAATAGTGACCGCCGGAGGATTGAAAATGACAAAAAGAATGTGGGCAAGCACTCAAACAACATTGGATATTTCGGGTAATAAAGGCTATTTTGACGTTTCATATGGTACAGAGTCAGAAGCACAAAAACTAGATATTTGGTTGCCAGATCATAACCATTCTCCATTTCCTGTATTATTTATGATACATGGCGGGGGATTTACTGCTCTAGATAAAAGATCCAGCGAAGCCAACGAGTTTATTTTAGAAGGAATTCATCGTGGATATGCAGTTGTAAGTACAAACTATCGGATGAATGATGTAGCTATTTTTCCATTTCCTGTAATGGATGTCAAACAAGCAATTAGATATATACAGGCTAATGCTACTAAATATAATTTGGACCCTTCCAGACTCATCATATTTGGCGGGAGTGCGGGAGGATACTTAACCTTAATGGCAGTTCTAAATCGTAATAATCCTTATTTCGATAACAAAGAAGATTCCAATATCGAATTCTCACCAAATATTAAAGGAGCCATAGCCCTTTATCCGGTTACTGACTTCGCGAAATTAGATTATCAGTTGAAAGTAAATAGTTTAATTAACAAATCTAATAAAAAGGTGGAGGATATCTCAGAAAGCTACGTGGAAGCTTTTCCACTTTCTGAAGAAGACAGCTTTCCATTCCACAATACAGAAGACTCTGTCTGTTCGATTTTTCTAGGATCTCCATTACCGGAAAGTGCAGTATCATTAAGGCACGCCAATCCTATTAGTCATATTAATTCAAATGTACCGCCAATTTTGATCCAACATGGCAGTGGAGATGAAATTATTCCCATGCAGCAATCAATTAACTTTACGTTGCAGACTAATGAAATTTGCAAGGAAGAAAGAGTAATTTGTGATATCCTACCGGGAGCCATTCATGGATCGGTAAAATTCCACTCGGAAGAAAATATGAATCGTATTTTCAAGTGGGTAGAACAAGTCATGAGTACTCAAATAAGCTGATTACCGGTTGTCAGCAATTACACCAATGGAGGCTGAAAAAGATGGAACAAATGAATTTATCTCTCAAATTGCTCGACGTGGACGTGCCAACCGACGTTAGCCATCCCGAAGGCATGCAGGTGGTCTTCGGGGACAGGGAGGACAAGTATATGGCGAACTATTATCCGGACATCGAATATGTAAAGTATGGGGAAAGAGCGCTTCGCTTGAATTTGATCAAGCCTACCTTTCAGTTAGACCCCGCTCCCCTGCTGATTTTCATTCAAGGGTCGGCTTGGCTCCCGCAACAGCGCTACGAAGCGATTCCGCAGTTGTCCGATTTCGCGCATCAAGGTTACGTGGTGGCGAGCGTCGAATACAGACATTCTCTGGAAGCGAAGTTCCCGGCGCAAATCCAGGATGTATTGACTGCCATTCGATTTTTGAAGGCCAACGCGCAGCAGTTTCAGATTGACCCGAATCGGGTCGCGGTATGGGGGGATTCATCCGGCGGGCATCTGTCTTCGTTAGTGGGCATGAGTGAAGGTGTCGACGCATTCATGAACGAGCATTACATGGATCAGTCCAACGACGTGAGAGCGGTCATTAATTTCTGTGGACCGTCCGATCTGCTGCAACTAAGCAAATTCCCATCCTTGATGAACCATGATGAAGCCGATTCCCCCGCATCCTTGCTAATTGGCGGGCCCATCCAGGAGAACAGGGACAAGGCAGCTGCGGCCAATCCGATTAACTATATCGACTCTGCGAAGCCGCTGCCTCCATTCTTGATCATGCACGGTGATCGAGACGAACTCATTCCTTTCCAGCAGAGTGTGCTCTTGTATGAAGCGTTAAGAGATGCCGGGCAGGACGTGACCTTCTATAAAGTCAAAGGAGCGAGCCATAGAATGGGACTTTGGAATCCCACAGTCTTTAAGGTCGTAAGCGACTTTTTGAAAGCCAACTTGTCGTTACATCCGAATACTTTCCGTTGATTATACTTTTTCGCCTTATTTATTCTTCATTGTAGAGTGCCTTCTGGACTGGGATTAGGGATTCAAGTCTTCAAAACTGCCGAGAAGACAATCGCGGGAATTGAAGTCATGCATATGATAAGGAAAGGGCAGGTCGAATGCAATCATTCGTCTGCCCTCACCTCAGTTGAATTAATCAATACAATGTTTGGTTTGACAGCATAGTCAAACAACAATATGGTGGCGTCTTTGATTAGTTTCAATAGTTGCGCCAGAACCCCATTGTCTATCCTCCAGGCGGCCGTTTTGGCCCAAGACTTCAACAGGATATACAATTAGTATTGCTACATACCGGGCAAATGGATGTTTCAATCGACGGAGAATTGCACAATGCGCAATCCGGAAATGTTGTCATACTGAAACCCGACCATGCTTGTAGGGCGCGCTGCCAGGCTTCTTGGAGCAGTTTTTTTAACAGCAACGCCTGGTTCCATCTGTTCGAGATTTCCACATGGGAAGAAATGTAGGGTTGCGTCGTAATGGCATAGTTCGGCGGTCCTAATTCCGGAAGAACCGGAAGCGAATCCCCGGGCTTAGATTGAACCAACCAGTATTTGATCGCCGATTCCCACCAGCGCATGAAATGCGGCACCATAGGGTGTTCGCCATTCGGACCGATATCGATCTGGATTTGTTGACCATTCGATACCCTTCCATGCAAACAAGAGGTCCTTTTTAATAAACTATCGAAATAAGGTTCTTCCTTCTCCATATTGCCAGACATTTCACCGGCAACGACGTAATGGGACAAGTCGATGGTCAGCCGAAGATCAGGTATGGCGTTCACGTAATCGATCGTACGATGGAGGTCCTGGGTGATTCTTCCGCGATGCGTTTCCACATACATAGGAACCCCCTGCTCCTTCGCTTCCTCTACTAGATTTTTAAGTAAGTTTTCCGCCTCCGTCCCGATTACATAAGCATCCATGACCTGCGCATTGATATATTGCACTCCAAATTCCTTTGCTTCATGCGTAAAAGTGGAGAAATCTTGACGATTCCACGGGAACGCAAGCACGCCGAAGCTGAAATGATAATGGTCCAACAGCTTACGCCACTTATCCGCATCTGAGGGAGCTGGCAGAAACCCTACAATTCCCGTAAAACCGGCTTCCGCTATTTTTTCAAATTTTTCCTCCATGCTCCATTCCCGGTTCCCATCCCCGAGCCTTTCCATCGCCCACCATGACTGCTGAAGATCCAGACGAACTACCGTCACAATAAATCTCTCCTTTGCTCATCGCTATCCTTTTAAAGAGCCTGCCGTCAATCCGTCTACGAAATATTTCTGCCCGACAATGCTTAGTATAATGAGTACTGGAATGGACATGAGACAAGCACCCGTAATCGGAGAGGCATAATCGAGTTCATAAGGGTTGTTCATCATCGTAATACCGACGGCAAGCGTCATCTTCGTGTCAGATGTCAGGTAGATCAACGGTCCCAAATAATCGTTCCACGAGCCCATAAAGGTCAGCAACCCTACGATGCCTGTTGCGCTTATGCTTAGGGGAATAGCAATTTTGAAAAAAGTGCCTAGTTCCGAACAACCGTCGATGCGGGCACTATCATAAATCTCTCCGGGTATAGATACCATGACCTGTCGAATCAGAAAGACGCCAAATGCCCCTACCATACCGGGAAGTATTAAGGGATAAAAACTGTCCAGCCAGCCAAAAGAACGAAACATGATAAAGGATGGAACGAGCGTCAGCTGTCCGGGGATCATAATCGTCGCGAGCATCGCCGTAAAAAAAACATTTTTGTACTTAAATTGATACCTCGCAAATCCAAATGCCACTAACGAATTGAATATGATGGACAATATGGTTACGGAAACGGAAATCGTCAAACTGTTGATTAACTGGGTCCCGACAGGAATCTTTTCAAATAAATGAGTCAGGTTCTCGAGAGTAGGGTGCATCGGGAACGGATTTAGGGGCTGGCCCACGATATCACTGTACGGTTTAAAGGTCGTGCCGATCATAAAAAGAAAAGGTGTGACAAATAGAAGACTAACCGCTACAAGTACAAGATAGGATATCGAATTTACGACACGTTTCTGAATAGAAGTTGTTCTCCCATATTCTTGTGCTTTTATGTTCTGAGAAACCGCCATTTCATTCACAGTTAGCCCCCCCTTACTCCTCGCCTTGATTCTTCACATTAAAGAATTTTAACTGAAGCAATCCGATGATGAGCATCAAAATGGTAAATACATAGCCCAAGGCCGACGAATATGGAAAGTTATTGCTTCGAAAGGCCTCATCATACATATAGCTGGTCGGAAAAATTAACGATTGTTCGGGGCCAAAGCCTTTTCCCGCCAATATAAAAACTTCACTAAATATGCTGTAAGAACCAAGAATGGCTTGGAACACGATAAAGGTCATAATTGGACGCAGCAGCGGAAGTGTGATGTGCCATAAACGTTGAATAGAATTTGCTCCATCAATCTTGGCGGCCTCGATCAAATCTGCAGGCACATTTTGAAGTCCTGCCATGAAATATAAAATGTTTATCCCTAAAAATCGCCAAGTACAAAGAATAACAAGCGCCGGCATCGTCCATAGCGGATCATTCAACCAGGATATTTTCGGAGTGCCGAACAATCCAAGAAACATATTGAGAACGCCGCTTTCTTGATTAAAAATAAAATCGAACAGGATCCCGACAGCTACCGCTGATGTGATATTCGGCGTAAAGAAAAAAGTTGCAAAATAACCTTTGCGTTTTGCGATATGAGGTCGATTAATCAAGACCGCTATTCCCAAAGCAAAAGGCAGGATAATAAACAAACTGCCCATCGCCATTTTGGTACCGTTCCACATGGATTTCCAGAACAATTCATCCTTTATGACGAGCATGTAGTTTTGCAACCCAGCAAAATCATAATTATCCAAACCCTGTTGGAAGCTAAGCCATAAACCAAACAGTGTCGGATATAATCCAAAAATCGCATAAGCTATAAAAAATGGACTAATAAACAAAAACGGCGCCATCTTCAATCGAAATGCCGACTTCGTTAGCAAGCAATCCCCTCCTCACCCAAAGTTGGAAGAAGAGATGCGTTAAACAAGCACACACCTCTTCTCCCTGCTTTCTTAATTTTGTTTACTTTTTTCTGCATCCATTAAACTTTGTGTTTCTTTCGCTACATTCTCTAAAAATTGTTCAGGCGTCATCTTGCCTTTCTGATAATCCGGTTCGAACTTATCCCAAGCTTTCGAAACGAGAGGGCGCCACCAAGCCTGGTTCTGGTTGGGTGCTTTCGAAATCAGGTTTCCGTACATAGCTGCAAGGTCCTGGCCACCGAAGTATTTCGTCATTTTACTTTCCCCATGTAAAGCGGGATCATTAGAAGCGCTCTCAAGAGCCGGAAACAGGTTGATGATTTGAAAGCTCTTCACAACCATCTTCGTATCCAGGTGAGACATTTTTAAAAATTCCCAAGCCAGGTCTTTGTTCTTGCTAAATTTGGTAATTGCCATCCCTGTGCCGCCGGTTACTGTCGTCGGTACGGAATTAGGACCTCCGAGCGGCATCGGTACAGCCACCCATTTCCCACTTAAATCGGGAGCGTTCTGCACTAGCATACCGGCCCACCAATCAGCGCCAAATCCCGCAACATATTTTCCTTTCTTGTATCCATCCCACAATTGCGGGCCATCAGGGCTGCTTTTATCCATAATCCCTGCATCTTTCCAAACACGTAGTCGCTTTAATACCGATACACCCTCTGGCGTATTAAAGCCGATTTTGCCGTCTGCCGTTACGATATCTCCACCTTCTTGACGAAGCAGTTGTTCGAACTTGCTTTGATCTTTTGGCGTACCGGCAAAAATAAACTTATCTTTCCCGGTCAATTTTTTCGAAGCTTCCATAAATTCGTCCCAAGTTTTGATCTTGGTCACATCAATGCTTGCTTGATCATAAAGATCTTTCCGATAATATAAAGCCGAGACACAGGCTGCGATTTCAATACCGTATGATTTTCCGTCAACCATATAAAGAGCCCGGCGTCCTTTCGGAATCGCATCGGTTAAGTTGTCTTTTTGCAAATAGGAATCTAAAGGCTCAAAAGGTATGTTTCCGTTAATATATCTTGGAAATGCTCCTTGTTCCACGTCGATGAGGTCGGGCGCATCCTTGCCTCCGGATTTGGCCACAACCGTATATTTATCGTATAACGCATCATACTCCAATTGTTTAATATCAACAAATACATCGGGATGTGCTTGCTCAAACTCTTTCTTCACTTGTTGGTAATATTGATTGTGTGTATCGACAAACGTCCAAACAACCAGATTTTTCTTATCGCCATTCTTGGCGGATTTATCATTTTTTTCGCTTTGTAGGTTATCTTGGGTGGTTGCCTTCGGGTTTGCAGCAGTGCTGTTATTCCCGGTGTTGCATCCGAATAAATTCGCACTCATCAAAATTAAGCAGATTGAAAGAAATAATTTCTTCATACTTCGCACCCCTTAGCAAATTAATGACAGCGCTATCATATTCTTGCGTATCCCATCCCTCGTGATGTACACCACCCTCCCTTATCAAACAAACTTTTTTGAAATGTTCTCTATTAGAGTACATATTTAGTCCTGAAAGTAGAATGCATAGGATTGATTGATTTGTATCTATAGTTGATATAAAGTGCTCCTCCATATAGAAAAAACCCTGGCCAAGGCCAGGGACAAATTTTTTTTTATACTAATGTTCAAAACATTAATTCGTCAATGCGCTAACGATACCCTTAATATGTTCGATTGATTGTTGTGTATATTGATCTAAAAGTACGCCGGCTTCGCTTTGTTGAGCCGTCAGATACGGATTAGAAACCGGAGGCATAAATTCCATGGTAATGCATCCCTTGTATCCGACCTCCATTAAGGTTCTAAACACTTCCTCAAAATTTGTCTGACCTAAACCTGCCGCTTCTCTGGTGTTGTCAGCAATATGGACATGAGCCAAATAAGGAGCAATGTTTTGAAGCGCGGATCTGTGGCTTCTTTCCTCAATATTCATATGGAACAAATCCGCCATGATCCTCACGTTGCCTAGGCCCACCTCTTGGGCAAGCTGTTTAGCCGTGCTTAACTTATTGACCAAATAGGTTTCGAATCGATTTAACGCTTCAATCGTCAGAACGATATTTTTCGATTCCGCGTAGGACCCTGCATCTTGAAGACTGGAAACAGCCAGCTTCCATTCTTCCTGTCTGGAAGATTCCGGGACGATTTTTCCGACGGGCGACGGAACGACGATGACTACAGAAGCACCTAATTCCGCAGCTATGTCGACGCACGCCTTCACATATTGAATCGCTCTACTCCGTATTTCCGAATTAGGACTAGAGAGGTCGCGGTCCGCTGTATAGATTCCGCAAATGGAGGTGCAAATCAGACCGTGTTTGATTAGCAGTGATTGAACGGCATCCAGATCCATCTGATCAGGTTCGCCGGCAAGTTCCACCCCATCATAGCCGCACTTCTTCAACCTAAGTAGACTCGTTTCCAAATCTTCATTTCCATAGATCCATTGCGTTACGCTATATCGATACATTTACTTTTCCTCCTCCTTGGCTTCCATTACCCCAGAAGGAAGCCTTCCCCTAGCGGGTCAGATGGGTCTACAACAAACTGATGCGTTCCGGTGATGAAAGCTCTCCCCTTAATTTGCGGTACGATAGCTGCAAAATCAGCCACTGTTCCAGTTCTCATGATACTCCCTGTAAACTGGCTATCTATTATGCTTTCATGTACAAAGTCTTGACCGATTTCTATTTCGCCCCGGGCATATAATGCTGCCATCCGCGCGCAAGTTCCCGTTCCACAAGGCGAACGGTCGATCTGCGCATCGGCGAATATCGTCACATTTCGCAGATGCGAGCCTTCCTTACGCGGAGAATCGGAAACGATCACGCCATAAATGCCTTGCAGCTCCGGCTCCAAGGGATGTCTTACCGTCATATGGCTCTCGATGTAGGCTTTTATCGAAGAGCCCCATCTTTGAAGTTGTGGCAACTGTCCAATTTCAACAGAGACATCAAGTTCCTCTGCTTTGACAATCGCATAGAATGCGCCGCCAAAAGCAATGTCTACCTTGAAAGACTTGCCAAGCACGGATACAGGCACATCTTGAGCGAAAACGAACGATGGAACGTTCTGAAACGAGACCGATTTCACCTCCGTACCGTCGTATTCGGCATTCGCAAACACTTTACCAGCCGGACTATCAATGATGATCTGCGAGCGTTTCCCGGTTGCCGGAAGAAAGCCCATTTCGATGGCAGCAGTTACCACAGCTATGATGCCATGTCCGCACATCGTGCTAAATCCTTCGTTATGCATAAACAGTACGCCGAAATCGGCATCGGGGCTTACCGGCGAGGTGATCACGCATCCGTACATGCCATGATGCCCGCGCGGTTCGTACATAAGCACTTTTCGAATGTAATCAAAGTGTTCGCGAAAATATGCCCGCTTTGCAAGGATGGTGTCGCCTTTTAGCGGTGGAATCCCTCCAATAATCATACGCAGAGGCTCTCCCCCCGTATGCGCGTCAATCGTGGTGTAATACTGCTTCAGTTCCATCGTCTGGCCTCCTAATATAGGGATCTTTGGGCACAGCTCAAAGTTTCTCCCTTTTAGTGATCTTCTGCAGGCGGAATCAATAAAAATCCCTCTTTTAGTTCATCATCCTCATGCACAAAAAAGGTATGCATCCCCATCATCCAAGCCGAACCTTCGATTCTCGTTATTACAGCCGGGAACCTGTCTAGCTGCGTCGTGCCGACGACTTGAGCGCGGAAGAGTGAACCGACAATGCTCTCATGCACAAACTCTTCATTCATGCCAATTTCTCCTTTGGCAAACATAACCGCAAGCTTGGCCGACGTTCCTGTGCCGCAGGGAGAGCGGTCAATTCCGCCCGGAGGGACGATAACGGTATTTTTCACATGGGCATCTGGATGCGTAGGGTCTGTATAAAATTCAACGTGGGTTAATCCTTTTATATACGGAGCTTCCGGATGCACCACCTCGATCGATCGGTTGATCGCTTTGCGCAAGTTTACTGCCATTTCCACTATGGTATCCGCATTCGATGGCGTAAGCTCAAGCCCCAGCACCCGGGCATCCGTTATCGCATAAAAGTTGCCGCCATATGCGATGTCGCAAAACACGCTGCCCAGTCCCTCCGCTTCAACTTCCACTTGCTTATATAAAAATGCAGGGACATTTTGAAAAGCTACTTTTTGAACCTTCCCATTTTGTACCGCAAGTTCCGCTTCAACCAGTCCCGCAGGCGTATCAAGCTTTATTTTCGTTATAGGCTCATTGACGGCGATCATTCCGGTCTCGACCAACGCCGTACAAACGCCTATGGTGTCATGACCGCACATTGGTAAATATCCGCCCGTTTCGATGTAGATCACGCCGATATCCGCCTCCGGGTGGCAGGGTTCCACGAGCACAGCGCCTGACATGACCCCGTGCCCCCTAGGTTCGAACATCAATATCTTTCGAATCCAATCATACTCCGTTTTCATTTGCAGCATTTTTTCCGACATCGTGGACCCTGCCAGTTTGGGAAGTCCGCTGATCACCGTTCTCGTAGGATTTCCGCCGGTATGCGTATCAACGGTCATAAACACTTTTTTGCTCTTCACGTATGGCTCACCCTCTCTTGAAATCGCTCGAACTTTAACGGCTCGGTTGATAGGATCGTTTCGGACTGCCCCGTTATGATTTCGCTCATCAATTTCCCTGTAACCGCAGCTAGACTGATGCCGTCACCTTCATGACCTGCAGCGATATAAAAGCCAGGCACCTCATCGACAGCGGAAACGATCGGCAAATGATCTTTTGTCCAAGGTCTCAACCCTGTGTAGGTGCGGATGATCTGAAAATCCCCGATTTTCGGATAAAAACGGAGCGTTCTTCTTGCCATACAACGTACAACTTCGAGATTCACGCGGGTATCAAATCCGACAAACTCCCGGCTGCTGCCAATCAAGAAATTTTGGCTTTCCGTAGGCTCGAACACGAGAGCAACGCCGTATTTTTCCGTAACCGGGTCGACCTTCCGCTGACCGCCGAATTTGGAGATCAAATATCCGAATTCCATCACTTTCCTTAGGCCAACAGGGACTTGGCGCGAGGCAACGATCAGGTGCCCTTTTCGTGGAACGATCGGAATGTTCAAACCGACCATCCTTCCGATGTGCGGCGCCCATACGCCTGCCGCATTTACGACTTTTTTTGCGGTAAATACGCCCTGATTCGTGTTGATCGTAAAATGTCCTGTGATGGGATCTCTGTTGATGGATGTAACTTCCGTTTTCAGACAGACGCGCACACCATATTTTTTTTGAGCATCATCAAATAAGGAGTAAGTAAGCAGATAAGGATTGACGGTCGAATCCGTTCCGCATTCGAGACCTCCCGGAAGATCGTCGGCAAGGAACGGGGATTCCTGGCGAATATCCTGCCGGTCCAGCATCCGAAACGGAAGCCCTAACGCCTTTTGTCTGCTCACCCACTGCTGCGCCGCCTCCATTTCTTCATCCGTTTCACAGACGAGAATGCTGCCTGGCGCTCTGTATTCGAATGGGCAGGTCAATTCCCGGCTCAGTTCATCAATAATCTGTTGGCTAACCCGTGACATTTGACTGTCAAAGCCCGGATCTTTATCGATCGCCAAAATGTTCCCGTCACATCGAGATGAGGTGCCGCTCGCAAGTTCCCCTTTTTCAAGCACAGTCACGTCCAACCCTTGTTTACCCAAAAAATAAGCAATGGCTGATCCGACGATGCCCCCTCCAATAATGACAACCTCTGCATGGTTCGCACTCATGACCATTTTCCCTTCCAACAAATTAGAATCACAATCTGCCCATTCAAAAAGCAATTTTCGTGCCACATCGTTGAATCGTGTATGTCTAAAAAAATTTACAGTTATCCCCATGGAGTGTATAATCTAAACAAAAAAACTTTCAATTCATAAGGTGAGGTCATCATAATGAAGCACAAAGCCCCTACCATTGACGAGCTGACTCGGAACGATTATTGTTTCATCGACAAAGAAGGCGACGCAGAACCTACAATGGCGCAATATATCTCCTCCCTGCAGCCGACTCAAAAAGCGGTCCTTTTTTATAAAGACGGCGAGCGGCTTTTTTCTTATGTGGGACATCACCCGGCTATCGAGCTTAGTTTGATGGATTTGCCTTGGCAAACCACCGTTTCCGTTTCCAAAGATACGCAGCTGGATGCTGTTATTCCTCTTTTCCGCGAAAACGATTACATTCTTGTTAAAGATGCTACCGGCCAGCCAAGCGGGTATGTGACCGCTGCCGACATGCTTACAGCATTTCATCAAGCACATCGATATTTAGAAGCCTATTTTGAAACGATGATCAATACCATGGATGCCTCTATTTCAATGATCGACGATAACGAACGGACGGTTGTGTGGACCAAGGGAGCCGAGCGAATCTTTTCTATTAAAGCCGAAAACATTCTCGGCAAACCGATGCCCGACTTCTTTCCCGTCGACATGCTGCAGATCTTAAAAACACATAAAACCGGCGAATCCGTCATCCGTAAGCTGCACCAACCGCGGCCTGATTTATATGTCCTGATTAACTCAAACCCCATTCGGCTACAAGGACAAATTATCGGTTCCGTTGTTGCAGAAACCGACATCACCAGTGAGGTCAGGTTGAATCAGGAGCTTTTCAACGCCACTTCCAAGGTCCATCAACTGCAGCAACAGATGGCCCAGCTCAAGTCCTCCACCGACCCATTCAGCCAAATCAAAGGGACTAGCAGCGCAATCAAACGTACGATCGACATGTGCAAAAAGGTTGGAACAACCAAGGCGACTGTGCTAATTCTCGGTGAAAGCGGTGTCGGCAAAGAGCTTTTCGCGAAGGCCATCCATGACGTCCGGGAACAAAAGGACGCTCCTTTTATCGCGATCAACTGCGGCGCTATTCCTCCTTCCTTATTCGAAAGTGAGCTTTTCGGATACGAAAAAGGGGCGTTCTCCGGTGCTGACCACAATGGCAAGAAGGGGAAAATCCAACTTGCGACAGGCGGTACCCTATTTTTGGATGAAATTGGTGAAATGCCGCTTGATATGCAGGTCAAGCTTTTGCGTGTACTGCAGGAGAAAAAATATTACGCCGTAGGCGGAACCAAGCAGTTGAATGCCGATTTCCGCGTCATAGCCGCCACCAATCGCGATTTGGACGCCCAAGTCAAAAAAGGATTGTTCCGTGAAGACCTTTACTACCGTTTGAATGTGGTTACGATCGACATTCCCCCATTGCGCGAGAGAAAAGAAGATATTATCGAATTAACACATTGTTTTCTGAACGAATTCTCAATCAGCTATAACCGGCTTATACAGAATATCCCTCAAGAAGTTTTATTGGATTTGCTTCATTACAGTTGGCCCGGCAATATAAGAGAGTTGCGAAATACGATTGAACGACTGGTTGTTTTTGCTGCAGACGGCTCGGTGAGAAGGGATGACTTGCCTGTGTCGATCTACTCATCTCAAAATAATGCTGATACCCCCCTGCAAGAGGAAGCTTCGAATGTGATCCACACCTTACAGGAGGAATTGGAAATCCATGAGAAACAGATCATTGTCAAAGCTTTGGAACTGGAGAAGGGCAACAAGCTGGCGGCTGCCAAACGGCTCGGCATGTCTCGCGCGACGCTGTACAACAGGATGAACAAGCTTGGTTTTTCCGAATGATCCAATTTGGGGAAACCACACTGTCTAATTTTTTGTACATCGCTCGACACAAATCCTAAAAATTTAGACAGTCCTGCTCATAAAGATTCAATATTACAATCTGCGCAATTGTTTTGGATAGTGCGTCAGCACTTCAACTTGACCATTTGGCTGAACATATACATCATCCTCGATGCGCACTCCGCCAAGCGATGGCAAGTAAATGCCCGGTTCGATCGTGAATACGTGACCCGGACCAATGAGCATCCCGTTGTCGCCATTAATGGAAGGATCCTCATGCAAATCCAGGCCTATACCGTGTCCAATGCGATTATTAAAGTAAGCACCATATCCTTTTTCTGCTATGATACCTCTCCCCGTTTGATCGATAATGCCGTATGGCAAGCCAACTTTGACTGCCTGAATGGCTGCTAAATTCGCGGTCAGCACGGTTTCATAAATCGTTTCCTGCTCCTTGGTCCCTTCCCCAATTAAAAACGTCCGGGTGATATCCGAACAAAATCCGTCCGCATATACCCCCATATCGAAGAGCAGAAAGTCATTTTCCCGAATCGGATAAGCGCCCGGTTTGCCATGGGGCATGCATGATCTTTTTCCGGTCAGTATGATGGATTCGAATGCAGGCTTATCACCGCCAAACTTCCTGATCTTATATTCCAGTTCAGCCGCAAGCTCTTGTTCCAACATGCCGACTTTAACTTTTTGCACGGTGCTTTCAAGCACTTTTTCGGCGATATCAACCGCCCTGCGGATGCTGACGAGGTCTTGTTCCGACTTAACCAGCCTTTCCTGGTTAATAAATGGCTCAATATCCGTACTTTGCAGGTCGGAAAACAACTCCTGCAGCCGCTCAACACGATAAAGACTTATAGCCTTTTTTTCCAATCCTAACGTGCCGATTCGCGTTCTACCCACTTTGTTTTTCAATAGAATGTATGGATTCTCACTGTCCGAGCAGGGGACCAAATCGCGAACGATTGAATGTTGTTCTGCTGCTTCGAGATCCAGACCGGGAACAATCATGCTTTCTCTTGCATGGAGAGTGTCGACGATAAGCGCCATAAATCGCTCATGCGGATTTGAAAGGAACCCGGTAAAGTAATAAATATTCGTCGGATTCGTAATCAAAGCGATGTCGATATGCTCTTTCTCCAAGTAATCACGCAGTTTGTGCAATCTCATTTCATAAATGGAACTCATACATATACCCTCCCGTTTTTCGCATCCATCATCCTGCTCAAGCAAATAACGTGCCAGTTTTTCCGGCTTTATGTTGGTCTGAACATTTTCCACGATCGTATTCGTTCCGATTTGGCGCGATTTTTGCTTGAAACGTGTATGAAGGAATCGCATTAAACCGAAAAGGAAGGAACCTCATGGATCTGACATCCGTTATTATTTGTCGATGCGAGGAAGTAAGCCTTGCTCATTTGCTGGAAACCGCCAAACGATATCCTTGTTCTTCCCGCGAGTTAAAACTGCGCACCCGGGCAGGCATGGGTTATTGCGGCGGACGCACCTGCCGTTTATTGGTTGATACAATCGTTCAGGAACTTACGGATGCGCCTGTCTCCCATGACTTGTCGCTGAAACATCAGCCTCCTGTCCGCCCTGTTTCATTTCAATGCATGGGAGGAGATCATCCATGAGCAACGGGCGAATTATGGACCACCCCATTTTGGGCGAATGGAACAAAGGAAAAAGGCTGACATTCCGGTTCGACGATCAGGAGTATGAAGCGTTCGAGGGTGAGACGATTGCCGCAGCCCTGCTCGCATATGGTATCCGCACGCTACGCTATCACGAAGATACCGGCACTCCGCGCGGCATTTACTGCAATATCGGACACTGCTTTGAATGCCGTGTTACGGTTGACGGGGTAGACGGTCAGCGAGCATGTCTCACATTGCTAAAGGACGATATGGACATTCGTTCAGGCAGAACGCTTCCCTCCCCATTAAAGAAAGGAGCTCATCATTCATGACTGACGTACTTATCGTCGGAGCCGGTCCCGCCGGATTGTCAGCCGCAATCTCCTGTGCAGAACGCGGGATAAAAGTAAAAGTAGTCGACGAATTCATGAAACCCGGGGGCAGACTGCTGGGTCAGATGCATCAAGAACCGAACGGGTCTTGGTGGAACGGAATCGAAGAAGCGGCCAAGCTTCATGACAAAGCCAAGTCTCTAAGCGTGGATATTGAACTTGGAGTTTCCGTATACGATGTCAAGCAAACGTCTGACGGTTGGGAAGTCTATACGTCCAGCGGTGTACGTGCAGTGACTGCTCTGCTGCTTGCTACTGGTGCGGCTGAGACCGCTACCCCTATTCCAGGGTGGACGCTCCCTGGTGTCATGTCCATCGGAGCTGCTCAGGTGATGACGAATGTGCACAGGGTCCGTGTGGGCATGCGCGGCATCATTGTCGGAATCAATGTGCTATCGATGGCCATTGCACGCGAGCTGCAATTAGCCGGCATCGATATTGCCGCCATGGTGCTTCCCTCTAGGAGCATCATTAACAGAGAGGCTAGCTCGCCTCAAAAAGTGATGCAGTCCATGATGCGCCTGGGGCACCTTGCACCCACCCCGATTCTTCGACTTGGCAGCGGCTTGATGCGTTATTCCCCGCTGCAAACATGGGGACTCCGTCTTTACCCCAAGAACGGTATTAAAATTTGGGGGATCCCGCTCCAACTGCGTAAAGCAGCTATAAATATTGAAGGGAAGGAAAAAGTCGAAAGCGTGCAGCTCGCCGATCTTACACCAAAAGGCGAAATTGTGTCTCATTCCATACGAAGCGATCCCGTCGATTTCGTATGCATGGCGGGCAGCCTGTATCCTCTAGCCGAGCTGGCAGCTGTAGCGGGATGCCCTTTCCGCTTCGTCCCTTCATTAGGCGGGCATGTCCCGCTCCACAACGCCCAGATGCAAACACCGCTTACAGGCTTGTTCGTTGCGGGGAATATTACGGGAATAGAAAGCGCCAAGATAGCGGCGGCCCAAGGCACGGTTGCGGGCATTTCGATTGCGGCTTTTCTCAGGGATAACGGAAATAATGATGAGATGCAGCGAGCAGTAAGGAATGTTCGGGCGATGCGTGAACAAGCACTCATTCAGTTTCACCCCCAGGTCGCTGAAGGGCGCCGGCAAATAGAAACGATGTACGGCGAGTTCAGGAAATAAGCGATCATATGAATCAATTTCGCAACTCATATGCGAGTTACCCACTGCCATCAGCCACTTTCGCAGAAATAACAGGAACTTTCGAGGCACCCGCTGGACAAAGAACAAAGGTCGTTGATAGTGAACACGTTTGACGCTAAATTTCGGAGAAATCGCCATTTCGGGGCTCGAAAGAACAAAAGTCCATAAACAACGAACAATCATCGCTAATTATGGACTTTTATTCTTTCGAAGCCTGATTGGTGGTCCTTTACCCACCAAATGCGTCAAAATATTCTCTATTAGCGACCTTGGTTCTTTATTCAACGGAAAGGGAGAACTGTAGCAACTTAATACAACTACAAATGCGGCCGAGAGCAGTACATGCTCGGCCGCATTTGTTTAATTACGCATAATTGATGGCACAAGTTTTGACTTCACTGTAGAAGCTGAGCGCCGCTTGTCCCTGTTCCCTAGAGTAAGAGCTCGACATTTTCATTCCGCCAAACGGAGCCTGATATTCCACACCGGCTGTTTCCTGGTTGACGCGCACCATCCCGGCTTGCGTATCATCTAGAAAGCGAAGAGCGTACGACAAATCTCTCGTAAACACAGATGCACTTAATCCGAATACGGTGCTGTTGCACAAATCGACCGCATGTTCGTAATTGTCTGCTTCCAACATGACGGCAACGGGTCCGAATATTTCCTCTTGAACGAGCGGATGATCACTTCCTACCCCAGATGCAAGCAGCGGGTACACAAAATGCCCTTCGCTCTCCGTCACTTTGTGGCTGCATTCGGCAATCACTTGAGCTTGTTCATGGGCCATCTTCACATAGGACATAACACTTCGATATTGATGTGACGAAGCGACAGGACCCAGATAAGCGTGAGGATTGAGTGCCGGTGCGATTATCAACGATTGAACCGCTTTTTGCATCGCAGTTGTAAAAGCGGGCGCAATTTCCCGTTCTACGAGGATTCGACTGGTCGCCGTACACTTCTGCCCCGCTGATCGAAACGCTCCGCTAAGAATCGCCGGAACGGCTTTATCCAAATCCGCATCCTTCAGTACGACCGCCGCATTTTTGCCGCCCATTTCCGTCTGGTATTTGATATTTCGCTTTGCGCAAGAGGCAGCCACATGTAACCCTGTTGCGGTCGAACCGGTGAAACTGACTGCATTCAGGTTACATTGTTTAAGCAGCGTGTCGCCGATTTGGCTTCCCTTGCCGATCACAAGATTCAATACGCCGGCAGGAAGGCCTGCTGAGTGAAATATTTCCGTCATTCTGGTTGCCGTTAGTGATCCATATTCCGCCGGTTTCCAAATAACGGTGTTACCGCAAATCAAGGCAGGGGCAATCTTCCATATCGGAATGGCTACGGGGAAATTCCATGGCGTGATGATGCCGACGACGCCGAGCGGGATACGTTTCGAATACTGCAAAACATTCGTTTCATAAGATGGAATGACACTTCCGAGCGAGCGTACGCCTTCGGCCGCGTAATACTTCAGGAGGTTTACGCCCCGCATCACTTCGCCTTTCATCTCTGTGATCGGCTTGCCCATCTCCCGGCTTGCTAGTGTGGCCAGCTCTTCGAGATCAGCCTCAAGCGCTGCTGCCAGGCGCGACAGATGTTCACCACGCTTGGGTGCGGACAATCCTGCCCAGCCGGGCAGTGCCAAGTGGGCTGCTTGTTCAGCCTGAATCACATCGGACTCGCCGGAAAGATGCAGGATGCCTACTTGTTCATGCAAGTTCGATGGATTGGTAACGGCAATTTCACCTGCTGTCGGTGTGACCCATTCACCACCGATCCAGTTTTTACTTTGCATCATAGAACATTCTCCCCGTTATGATATTATGGTTTTGCATGAACAGGCCGGTTGACAGCATATTCGTATGCCGCCAGGACAGCGAGTCTCTCCTCTTCAGCAAGCGGCAAGCGAGGCGGACGGCTCGGACCTGTCGGACGGCCAATTAAATCCATCGTGTATTTGATCGCTTGAACCAAGCGCGGACTTGCATCGAAGTGGAATAGCGGCAGTAAATAGCGGTAAAGATCGAGTGAATCTTGCACACGCCCGGCTCTCGCCCATTCGAACACATCGATGCTTTCTTTCGGCAATGCATTGGCGAATCCGGCGATCCACCCGGTTGCCCCCGCCAAGGCGCCTTCCATTGCCAGATCATCCACGCCGATCATCACTTCCAGATCGGTTTCGCGGATGATGTCGTAAATACGGCGCACATCACCTGAAAATTCTTTGACGGCAACGATATTTTCAAACTGCGATAGCTTTTGCAAGACACGAGGTGTTAAATCAACCGGATAATCAAACGGATTGTTATACACGATAACAGGCAGACCTGCGTTAGATATCGCTTCATAATGGGCAATGACCTCAGCTTCGGTCGGCTTGTAATTGATTGGCGGAAGCGCCATAACGCCAACAGCGCCTTTCTCTTTGGAGAACTGAATCAATTCAACCACTTGCTTCGTAGAAGGTGCCGCCGAACCGATGACAACCGGTACCCGCCCCGCTGCCGCATCGATTGTTGCCGTAATCACCTGCGCTCTCTCTTCTCTGGTAAGAGCCGCATACTCACCTAGCGACCCCGTAGGAATAATGCCATTCACACCATTCTGGATCAACCAATCGACATGCTCTTGCAGACGTTTGAAATCAACCTCATAAGCATCTGTAAAAGGCGTAATTGTAGCAACATAAACACCTGGAAATTGAATCATATTGATCTGTCTCCTCTCAATTTAAGTTTTTTCTCAGCAAACCGTCAGAAATGCTCGAATACGCATCCCTCCTCCTCAAAATACTCGTATCATCTGCTTTTCCGCCGCAAGTTGGAACAAAATAGCTTCTCCTCAGCAAGGTAAGACCAGGACGAGAATCAATCATACGAATGCAGTCTAAAATTTTAGACACTTGATGCGTGTCAATGTCCAATTCCTTAGATATTTTGTCAGCTATTCCTTTAGCTAGATCCTGTAAATGTCCCCTAACCCACAGTTGAAGCTCCATCAATAGCGTTCGAATCTCTGGCAATCGCCTAAACCGGCATCCTTTCAATTTCCATAAATGGGTTATCTAACAACTGCTCCAGCAGTTAAGAAACAAGATCCAATATAGTAGCTAGCAATTTGCATGCCAATGTTTGGCGGGATCTAGTTATGTACCAAAAATTTTCACCATGTGTGCCTCCAATTTTGAGCAAAAAGGAAGCCTCTCCTTTCCACTGAAAAAGACAAAAGACCGTTTAAAGCCATTTCACAGGCTAAACGGTCTTTTTACTTCCCTTAAATCCCAACTTAGGAGCATTTGGGAACGAACTTGTCTTAATTAATCCGCCATCTTCTCGTCTGCAAAGATGAAAAATATCATTAGAGGCACGATTGCAGCATCCACACATGTCTGTTACGATGAAGAACATCTTTCCAGAGCTACACTCGCGTACAAATCCGCTTTTTTCTCGTCAGTAAGTATTCAAAACATCGTTAGAGACACGACTTCAGTTCCCCTTCGCCTCTGTAACGATGAAAAACACCTTTCCAGCTAGTGGACCCATGATCCATGGATAAGCGTTTCAGTACGTTTGTCTCCATTTTTTAAGCATCCCAAGATCCTCTTTCTTCCAGCCCACTGTCGTGTATGAAAATAAAACTTGAAGTTTGCATGCCAATGCTATCGGGATTGACGCACAAACTCACGCGGAGTAACGCCCAGGATGCGTGTGAAATGGCGGTGTAAATGGCTCTGGTCGCTGAAACCGAGCGCCGCTGCAACGTCATGTACGGCATTTCCGCCTAGCAATAGTTGCTGTGCTCTACGAATTCGCTCCTGTATGACATAACGATGCGGAGGCACTCCCATGGCTTCCTTAAAAAGCCGAACCAAATGTGAGGAGCTGACATGAGCCGACGCCGCCAGATCATCTAAGGAAATCTCCTGCCCGAGATGCGCATGAATATATTCCAGGGCGCCCACCAATTGCTTCCGGGCCAGCCGCTGATGGGCTGTTGTTTGCTTTCCGTCAACCGTACCGTAGCGTTGCAGCAAATGAACTGACAACATCCGAATGAGCGAATCGGTATACAATTTGCCGCCAGGCCCACCGTCTTTCAAATCCGCCAGCAGCCACTGCGCCAAGTGGACGACTCGGTCATCGCGCAGCCGAATGTGCCTGCCGAAATCGATGGCACTTCCTTGCGGAAGCTCCATTTCAGCGGCCACCTGATCGGTTAAGGTCGGCGGCACATCCAGGCGAATAAACGAGATGTCCTCTTCCCACCTGCAGAATGACATATCGCCTGCCGAGAACAAATTGATGTCGCCCTGATGCGCCACCCCGTCTCCGCGATACCCGTCCGCCCGTTCAAACACACGCACTGGCTCCGGGGTCAGATGGATCACAAGCAGATGGTCGGACAAAACCGGCTCGAAAGCTTCTTGAGGAGAAACGCCTTCCCAACCCGAAACCTTCACATCGGACCACCCCAAGGCGCTGCCTGTCACGACTGGATCGTTCGGCAAGAATTTCACCTCCATTAAGCGAGAATATTACGGGGACTTCGCCCAACAATTTCCATTTCATTGTATCGCGACTTCTGATCAAGTTCAATGCGACCTGTACGATGAATGAGCATTTTGTACAATATCGTGATCATTATGTGCAAGAAAGAGCAGTCCGGAACATATTATACTTGAGTCAAGACAAGAGGCATTCATTATCTTAGGAGGTTGTGTACATAATGAAATACACGAGATTAGGCAATTCCGGTTTGATCGTATCGAGGTTGGCATTCGGGACTATGACTTTTGGCTCGGGGAACATTCCAAGCGTATACAAAGTCGATCAGGATGTGGCGCAAAATCTGGTGGACCATGCCCTTGACGTCGGCATTAACTTCTTTGACACGGCTGACGCTTATGCAGACGGACAAAGCGAAGAAATGCTCGGACGATTGCTGGGTGCGTGCCGGAAAGAAACAATCGTCGCCACTAAAGCCGGCATGCGGGTGGGTTCTGCCCTTGTTCAATCCGGACTATCCCGCAGGCATCTGTTCAACGCATGCGAAGCGAGCTTGACCAGATTGAATACGGATTATATTGATCTTTATATCGTCCATAAGACTGACCCGTTCACTCCGCTTGAAGAAACGCTTGAAGCATTGAACGATCTTGTCCGTCAAGGAAAAGTCCGGTATATTGGCTATTCTAACTGGCCGGCTTGGCTTGCAGCCCAAGCGCTTCAGATGCAGCGCGAACGCGGATGGGCCCCGTTCATTAACGGCCAAATGTATTACTCCTTAATCGGCCGTGATGTCGAGCATGATACGGTGCCGTTCATGACGAACTGCGGAGTGGGATTAACGGTATGGAGCCCTTTGGCCAGCGGATTCTTAAGCGGGAAATATACGCGCGACAACCTCAACGATCCGAACAACCGACTGAGCGGATTCGATTTCTTTCCACATGACAAGGAACATGGCTTTGCCATTCTGGATACTGTACGGGACATTGCGCAGCGACATAGCGCAACCCCTGCGCAAGTGTCGATTGCTTGGTTGCTAGCGCAGACTCATGTAAACAGCATTCTGCTGGGTTCTAGTAAAATAGCCCAACTCAATGAAAATTTGAACGCAAGCGAGCTGGAACTGAGCTCGGAAGAACTCGCAACTCTGGATCAATTGACACGTCCTGAGCCACTATATCCGAACTGGTTTACAGCCAAGCTGCTTGACCCTCAAGTTACAGCAGCATTGAAATAACCCCATTCTTTGCAATAACAAAGCGGCAGCCATGAACATAAAGGTTCAGGACTGCCGCTTTGTTATGGATTATGCTTGACGATTTGTATGCCATTTGATTTCTTGAATGAACTCGGAGACGGATTCGTGTAAACGCGTAGAGATTTCATCATCCAGAATAGCCTGGCCCTGATCGCCCCAAGTCACTTGCTTATCCAATACATATACGCCTTGCAAAATGTTCTGGGCGCCTAACGACGACAAAACTGGCTTTAATGCATAATCAATGGCAAGCAAATGCGAGATCGTACCGCCTACTGCAAGCGGGAGCACAATTTTACGGTCAAGCCCTTTTTGTGGGAGAAGATCGAGAAATGCTTTCAGAACGCCCGTGTAGGAGGCTTTGTACACCGGTGTTGCGACGAATACGGCATCCGCTTCAGCAACAATCGCGTTGGCTTTTACGATCGCTTCGCTATTGAAGTTAGCATACAGCAGATCCTCCGCCGGGATATCTCGAACTTTAATCCATTCGACGTCCAATCCGGCTTGCAGCAGCTCCACTTTGGCGACTTCAATGACGCCGTGCAATCGGGATGTTGGGGTCGGACTTCCAGAAATAATCACTACTTTAGCCATGTCATTCACTCTCCGTTATTAGTTTTAAAAAAAGACTCCACAGCCTTTATCACGAGGGCAAAGGGGGAGTCTCCAGTAGTCCGGTCGACTTGAACAAATCATAGTATTTCACTTGGATTTATCTTATCATCGCCCAAACTGATCGTCAACACCTAATTGCTTAAAAGAAGTTCCAGCCGGGCAGCCAGCGTAGGAAAAACGAATACTTAGCAGGAATGATCATGCCTGACAAGATCGGATAGAAGAGCACGAACAGCAGCAGCACCCCTGTCAAATATCCATATACCCGCTTCCGTCTATACAGCGATCCTTCCTCCAAATACTCTTTTATATAGTAGGTTAATATGAGAATAAGGAAAGGAACCATCGCAAAATAATGATAAATAAACGTGAGTCTCGGCACAAGAATCCATGGCAAATACTGTGAGCAATAGGCGATCAGCAGCATGCGAAGCTTGCGATCTCTTCGTTTGAAAACCACATAAAACGATAATAACACCGCTATGAATCCCGGCCACCAAACGAGCGGATTCCCGAAGGAAATGATGCTGGACAGCATGCCCTCCGGCATCAGCTTTGCCTGATAGTACCAGATCGGCCTCAGCATCAACGGCCATTCCCACCATGGAGATGAGAACGGGTGCGTAGCGACGAGATCTTTATGATATTTGTACATGTGCACCTGGTACGTGACGATGTCCTTCAGGCCGTGACCCGGTCCGGGAACCATCATAAACGGGATATAAGATAATGTATAGACGCCAAGCGGCACAATGATGAACATAAGCACACACCAAGCAAGCGTAAGGATCGTATTTCTCAAGAAAAGACGCTGTACAAGCTGCAATCGGCTGCTCTGTTCGGCTGTTAAACGGACCTGTTCAGAAGCAGCATCTACAGTCGATTCAGATTCCGTAATGGAAGAGTCTTCGCGCAGTAACTGTCGAGCGAAACGATATTCGCTAAAGCGCTCAAGCAGCGATAACAGGAGCAACAAGGCGAGCCCTGCACCGCCATAAATCACGATCCATTTGGAAGCAGCCCCTATGCCAAAAAACAATCCGGATAAACCAAGAGGTACAAGCGTCGCCCAAAGCCGTTCGCGATAAAAATTGAGCGTCGTATAACGGTACATGAAATAGAACATCAGCATGATGAAGAATACCCCATACACATCGATCGTCGCGATCCGCGTCTGCGCGAAATGCATAAAGTCGAACGTAAGCAAAAATGCAGCGACAAATGCAAACTCAGAGCGTCCGAACATCCGCTTGGCGAACACATAGATGACGGGAATCATCGCTACACCGAATAAGGTGCCAATGATTCTCCATCCAAACGGATTTAAGCCAAACACGTAGATCCCAATCGAAATGAGAATTTTGCCGAGCGGCGGATGCGTGCTTTCATAAGGCTCGATTTGATGAAGGTGCTCATACGCTGTTCTCGCATGATAAATCTCATCGAAATAGGAACCTTCCATATACGTAGGTGTGTATGGCACTACGCTTGGCTCATCAAACAGTAGAGCAGGTTTGCCTTCATCAGACGCACTTACATTTTGTTCGGTGACTTGAAGGATCGGTAAAATCGCCGTGCTCCCGTCACCGAAAATTCCCACTTCATGGAGATGAAGCGCTGCACTCTCATGCGAGTCGATTGTAATTTTTACATAGCGCGCATCCAGCTTTGGCTCTACGGTATTCCATGTAAATACCTTCGTATGATCGGACTTCACCGCTATCGGGTTCTTCCAATCCTTCCCGTCCATGGAGAACCAATAGGAGTACGCCCCTTCCCCAACGCCCGCAAAACTGTTAATTCTCGTAAGGTTATGGGCAGCCCCTAAATCAACCACTACGGCTTCCCCCGAGTTTGCCGGTTTCCAAAACGTAACAGGGTCCTTATGCCCGCCGAGGTGGGACAGCGCAATAAGCGTATAAACCAATACCAAACCGCCTAAGTACCACATATCTTTTTTAGCAAAAAAGCGTCCTTTGCCGCTTCTTTCGATCTCGTCTTCACGAGGTTTGAAAATGGCGTCCCAGCGTTCGGAGAACGATGGACCTAGTTTCTCAGGTGGATGCGGGTTATGATCCTCCGCCCCCTGTCCTTGAAGTGGTTCCACGAAAAGCCTCCATCCCAATAAACATGCATAGCCGAACAAAATGACATTTACCGCTGAAACGATAAGCATCAACGAATCATAACGCGGAATGTGATAATCCTGGTGGAAACTGCGCAATAGCACATCCGCAACATTAATAAAATGAGTAAGGCTGAATCCGATAAACAACCGGAGAATCCGGCGATCTTTTATGTATATGAAACTACAAAGCGCCAGCAGCAGACCATAATGCAAATAGCGCTCATGCATTTTGGTCATGCACATAAACACGGCGGTGATAAACATAAATGAGATGTAAAGCAGTGCTCCGCGCTGCCCCCTGCTGCGTATATACAAGTAGCAAACGTAAATAATGGAAAACCCCATAAGCACCCAGCCTATCCATTGATAGGAGATGTGCAGCACACCTGAAGTCATATCGATGAAGTTGCCGCCCAGCAGCGCCATGACATTGAAGGCATTCAACGAGGCATACGGGTATGAGGCCAATGTACCGGAATACAGTTCAAACAGCCATCCATATCCTCTTCCTATGGCAAAAGGGAGCGCCGACACGGCGATCGTCGCCGCACCGCTCAGGATGCTTAACAGCCATACCACCGCATTGCGTCTGCGAATGACATCGATCAGCAGAAAGATGCCAAACAACAAAGCTTGCGGTTTCAGCAAGATGGCTAGCGCTATAAAAACCGATGCTTGCGGCAGCTTTCCCTGCTGCTGCATCAAGAAGGTGGCGAGAATAAACAGCATGAAAAACGAGTCAACCTGTCCCCAAACCGCTGAGTTCACCCAAATGGCAGGGTCAAAAACAAACAAAGCAGCAAGACCCAAAGCTTGAAGCCACGTTCTCGCGCCGCCATTCTTGCTTAGAGCAAGACGATAAATGACATAAGCGGTTACCAGATCGGCTAAGATTGCCGGAAGCTTTAAAATGATCAACGATTCCCAGTTTTCCCAAGGGATAGAGAGCTTGTGGTGAAGCATGCCAACCACATAGAGCACATACATATATCCTGGCGGGTAGTCAAGGAAATAGTCTTTGGCATTCGTGTATAGTCCAGACAGACCTACCGTATAAGCGCGATCGGACCATGCCATGAACGTTCGCACATCCGTATCATAGCCAATCCAGACGGGCGCAATCAGCAGCCGCATCAGCAGCGCGACAAGAAGAAGAATGCCCATGATCAGCATCCTTTTGGGGGAGCTCCCCAGTTGCTTGAACCAGCTTAACATGCAGAAATCTCCTTTTCCCCCAATCCTAACTATTCCCATTATACTCGTCCCACTTGCCGCAGAAAAGGAAAAAAGCACCGACTCCCTGGTCAGTGCTTAGGCTCAAGCTTTTCGATGCGCTCGCAAATCTCGTGCAGCCAATCATAATCGGCGGTGAGTGAAGCGCAAAGCGATAAATTCTCCAGCTTTAATCGATTCCATACATAGGTCGCGTTCGCTTCCAAGCACAGCATCAGCTCATCTTGTTCCGCTCTCGTCAGCTCCCGCGCTCTGCGCAATGTCCATAACTCCGCCATACGTTGATGAACGGCCAACATCGTTCCTAAGTCCTCCTGAAGATAGAAGTAGCTAACATTATGCAGTATGGACAAAGATGGAGGATGTGAAACAAGAACACTTGTACGAATATGTAAATAAAGGTAAAATGTAGTTGCAAAAGAAGGGAGGATTTGGTTTGCGTGGGTAATGGTATTGAAATCATCGAAGTAAAGGCGATGGACCAAAACGTATTAAACAACTTAAGCGAACTTTTAATAACGGTCGTTGAAAATGGTGCTTCGATCGGTTTTTTACCTCCTTTAAGTTCTGAGGACGCGCACGCCTATTGGCAAGAGGTTGTCCAACCCGGCGTTTATTTATGGATTGCTGTAGACGACGATCAAATGATCGGAACCGTGCAGTTGCATTTAGCGTTAAAGCAAAATGCCGGGCATCGAGCGGAAATTGCTAAGTTAATGGTACATCCTCTGGGCCGAAGAAAAGGTACCGCCCGTTTGCTTATGCAAATCGCAGAGGAGAAGGCCAAACAGGCGGACAGAAGCTTATTAGTGCTGGATACCCGGGCAAGCGATCCTTCCAATCTTTTATATCGATCAATCGGTTACACCGAAGCTGGGCGCATTCCCTTTTTTGCCAAATCAGCCGACGGAAGCCTGGAAGAGACTGTGATTTACTATAAACAGATCTAGAAAGCGAGTAAATTCAGCTTAAACACATCAACATTTTAGTTAGGAGAGATTCGATGAAAATCGCACTTTTAGTTATCGATATGCAAAAGGTTTTCCTGCAAAGTCTACCCCAAAACACCGTATCAAGCGCTTGCGAATATATCAATTATGTCGCTAGCATCCTTCGCGCGAAGGGGCACCCGATCATCCATATTCAGGATGTGGAAGACGCCGGCACGATCATTCCGGAGCTGCTTGATTTTATCCCTGAAATTAACAGAGAACAAGAAGAGCTTGTTGTGACAAAAACCTATTCCAATGCTTTCTGGAAAACCGAACTTGAGCAGATTCTTGCCGATCGTGAAATCGGGTTCGTCGTTGTCGCAGGCAATGCGGCCGAGTACTGCGTACTGTCCACCTATAATGGTGCAATAGAGCGAGGATTCAAAACAGCCATTTTGCAGCATGGGATCGTAAGTTCAAAAGAGGATGTAATTCACCAAACCTATCGTGACCGCCATATGATTTCCTACCCGGTTATCCAATTTATGGTTAACTCCTAAAAGGAAAAGATCCGTTTACTAACTTCCCAAAGTTTAGTATAATTAAAATAATTTAAAGGCAATGCTACCGACAGGTACAACCTCGGAATCGAAACCCGATTCGCAGGTTGTGCCTTTTTTGCGTTGGTTTTTGCCGGAGCTGAGAGGGGATTAACAAGATGTCTATAGTTATTGAAGCCGTCTACCACCGCCCGAAATTAAATTGGGCCTATGCCTATGACGGGAAAACCGTACACCTAAGAATCCGTACCAAACGCGATGACGTCAAAAAGGTGTCCGTCTTAGCCGGAGATAAATACGCTTGGGAGAAAACCTCTGTGTATAGCGAGATGCGTATTTTGACCAGCGACGCCTTGTTCGATTACTGGGAAGCCGCCATCGAGCCGCCTTTCCGCAGACTGCGCTATGCCTTTCTGCTGCAATCCGGCAAAGAGCAGCTTTGGCTCACGGAGCAAGGATTTCATAACAAGGAGCCTAAAGACTCCACCGGCATGTTCGAGTATCCGTTCTTGAATCCGGCTGATATTTTCACGCCGCCGGCTTGGGTCAAGGATGCGGTTTTCTATCAAATCTTTCCGGAACGATTCGCGAATGGGGATCCGTCACTGGATCCGGAAGGCGTACAGCCTTGGGGCGGGAAGCCGACGCCGACGAACTTCTTCGGCGGGGATCTGGCGGGCGTCATCTCGCATCTTGACCATCTCACGGAACTAGGTGTGAATGCGATTTATTTCACACCGCTGTTTGAAGCGACGACAAATCATAAGTATGATACGCGGGATTATCTTAAGGTCGATCCGCAATTCGGTACGAACGAAACGCTTAAGCAGCTAGTCGAGGAGTGCCATAGACGGGGCATTCGCGTTCTGCTGGATGCGGTGTTCAATCATTGCGGCAAGACGTTTCCTCCTTTCGTTGATGTGCTGGAAAAAGGAGCCGATTCCCCCTACGCTGACTGGTTCCATGTCAAGGAATGGCCGCTGCGCGTCGAAGAAAACGGCATTCCGACTTATGAAACGTTTGCTTTTGAACCGATCATGCCGAAGCTGAATACGGAAAATCCCGAAGTTAAAGCTTATCTTCTCGAAGTCGCCGAATTCTGGATCAAGGAAATTGGCATCGATGGCTGGCGTCTGGATGTAGCTAATGAAGTCGATCACCGCTTCTGGCGAATGTTTCGCGATAAAGTGAAACATTCCAATCCGGAAGCGTACATCCTCGGCGAAATTTGGCACGATTCGATGATGTGGCTGCAAGGTGACCAGTTCGACGCCGTCATGAACTACCCATTCACGAACGCGGTATTGGACTTCGTGACGACCGGCAAGCTGGACGGCGCCGGCTTTGCCAATGCGGTAGGCTCGCTGCTGGCGAGCTACCCACAGCAAGCGAACGAGGCTGCGTTCAACTTGCTCGACAGCCACGACACCCCTCGCCTGCTCACGCAGTGCGGCGAGGACAAACGGCGAATGAAGCTGGCTGCGCTGCTTCAATTCGCCTTTCCCGGCACGCCGTGCATCTACTACGGCGATGAGGTTGGCATGAGCGGCGGCGGGGACCCGGATTGCCGCCGCTGCATGGAATGGGACGCGTCCCGCCAGGACCGCGACCTGTTCGAGTTCTACCGCAGGCTCATCGCCCTGCGGAAAGGCAGCGAAGCGCTGCGCAGCGGCAGCATGCGCTTCCTGCACGCCAAGCCGGGCGATGCGCGGCTTGTGCTGGAACGCGTTCACGGGAATGAGCATCTGCTCATTCTTGTGAACGCGGACAGACGCTCGGCGAAGCTGAGCGTCAAACAACTGAGCGGCGAGCGCAGCTGGCGCGATGCGCTCGAAGGCGCAGCCACGGCGGCGCCGGAAGGCGGGAAGCTTCAAGTGAAGCTTCCGCCGTACGGCTTCGCCGTGCTGCGCGCGGAGTAGCTAGCCTGCGTAGCGGCTAGCAAAACAAACGGGGCTTTCCCATAAGTAGATGAATCTACCTGGGAAAGCCCCTTCCTTATTCTTTATATATCGGCACTTCTTGCTTGTCAGGCGTTCCGCTCGAAAGGAGAATCATTGTTTCATAGCCATCTAGCCATAGTTCAGATGAATCTCCCTCAGCATGATGACCGTCTCTGCCGGTACGATAAATCACATTTCCCCTATTTCCGATAAATTCGCCAACCAGGCTGTTATTATCAAAACCGACAAACAAAACATCCTCTGATAAATTAACAACGATCAAATACTTGTTGTCTTCGTATTGTCTTATATACGATAACACCCTCTCTTCAGAATTGTGAATGAACACTAATTCTCCCCTCCAAAATGCGGGATTGTTGGTCCGCAGATGGATCAAGAATCGATAGTGCTCAAAAATTTCCGAATCAAATTGATTCCAGTTCAGCTGAAAAGCATTAAATAAAGATGTCCATGTCTCCATCGTATTCTCATTAAATTCCTGCCCCATCATTATGCACGGAACACCTTCAAGGGTTAGCAGTATAGAAGCGGCAGGCCACGCAAGCTTTTCTCCAAAGTAGTTACATACTCTTGACCGTTCCTTTTCCTCCAGCCAACTCATTCTTAGCGCATTTTTAGGAAAGCTGTACTTAAAAGAATTATAAATCGCGATAAAATCAGCCTGTGTGATGGTTCTGTCAACCATATCACGAATCAATAACCGGGGACTGCCATCGTAGGTCAAGTCGCAAGATTCAATATGATGATATTCATCGTAGGACTGTGAGATCAGGATGAGATCGGCTTTTACTTCTTGCAGTGATTGCTTGATCTCAGTTAGGAACTCATAGGGAGCAAGATCCGAATCGTCTAATCGAATACCGTCAAAATCAAACTCAAGTATCCAATATTTCATGGCCTCAATGACATATTTCCTCATTTCGCGGTTATTAAATTGTAACCCGGCGAAATACGCTCGATTGGGCACATCATAATAGATCTCGCCCCGTTCATTTCGTGAAAAATATGCCGGATGGCTGCTTGTCAAAACGTGATCCGCGCTTGTGCGGTTCAAAACCCAATCCATAATGACTTGGATCCCGTTCTCATGAGCGCTGCGAATAAAGGTTAATAAGTCCTCTTTTGTTCCGAAAGTAGGATCTGTCGAATAAAAATCTTTAACCGCGTAAGGATCGCCATATTTCCCAATTCTCCCCTCTCGTCCGACTTCGTTAAACGGCATCAGCCATAGGGTGTTTATTCCCATTTTTTTAAAATAGTTGATCTTTTCCGTTAGTCCACGAAAACCGTTTTCGGTAAACGCCCTGAGATGAAGTTCATAAATCACTGATTTTTTAAGCCATTCGGGGCTTTGGATAGCCGTAAAATTCTCATACATATATCCCGGTCGTGCTTTTGAAATCTCCGTAGTTCTGATCAGTACTTCTCCAAGCTCAGTGACTGTAATGGCCGAATTGTTTTGCCCGTCTTCCGACACGTTTGGATTCAGTGGATCTAGGATCCACGCTTCCCCGTTCACTACAAATTTATATAGATGCCTTCCCTTTGGGATGGTTAATTCAATCTCCCAGCCTTTGGCATCTTCCATTTTGTTCATGTAGTTTCTATCGCCATTCCAATTATTGAAAGTACCTGCGACCGCGACACTATCAACCTGTTGATCTGTGTAATAAACAAATCTTACGCCATGTGTACCTTTTGCCGGAAAGACAGATAACATTGTATGATCTCCTTGGCCATTCCATATTATTTCATTAAAACTGTGCTATAATTGCCGCCTCACCCTTTACTTGCCCCGGAAGTCAGGCCTTCCACTAAAAAGCGCTGCAAATACATGAATAACAGACCTATCGGTATCGCAATCAATACGGACGCTGCTGCAAATATCGTAAAGTTTTGATTCTGATTACTGGATACCTGGTCGTATAAACCGACCGCTACCGTCCATTTGTCTCTGCTGCGCAGGACGAAACTGGCAAAAATATAATCGACCCAAGGACCGACAAACTGCGTCAAAGCTACGTACGTCAGCATCGGTCTGGATAAAGGAAGCATGATGCGTGTGAAAATGGAAATATTGTTCGCGCCATCGATTCTTGCGGCATCGTCCAAGCTGCGTGGAATCGTATCGAAAAAACCTTTCGCAATAAAAGTGCCAAGCAGCGGAGCCCCGCAAGCATATACGAGAATAAGCGCAGGCTGCGTATCAAGCAAGTTCAATTGCTTCAACAAAATAAACAGAGCGATGATGCTCAAAAATCCTGGAAATAAGCTCAAAATGAGCAATAAGGACATGATATTTTTACGTCCCTTAAATCGGAATCTGGATAGCGCATAGCCCGTTAGCAAAACCAGAATCGTTCCGAAAATCATCGATAACAGCGCGATTTTCAGCGTATTCATGTACCATTGACCGAATATGAAGCTGCTCGAGGTAAAGAGCTCTTTATAGTGTTCAAACGTAAAGCTTTCCGGTATAAACGTTTTGCTGTAGAGCGATTTCCCTGGACGAAGCGATCCGAACAATACCCAGACTGCCGGATAAAGAGCAAATATCGAAGCCACGACCAGGAAGGCATAGCTGAATCCGACCCGCAGCCAAGTAGCTAGTTTTCTCCCTGTCATTGGATCATGTCCTCCTCTTTAAACGAACGGGTTCGGCGGTAATTGTATATCGAGAATACGGCAATCATGACGAAAATGATAATGCCGAGCGCCGAAGCCATATTGTATCTGGACTGGCTAAGGGTCAGGTTGTAAAGCCAGGTCACGAGCAAGTCCGTTGCGCCCGCATATTGGTAATCCCCTTTGACCGGAGCCCCCCCGGTAAGCAGGAAGATCGCATTAAAGTTATTGATATTTCCTGCGAATTGCGTGATTAAAATCGGCGCGCAAGTAAACATCACCATCGGAAACGTAATAATCCGAAACTTCTGAAATACCGAGGCTCCATCCACTTCCGCCGCTTCGTAAAAGTCACGCGGGATCGTCACCAATACCCCCATAATGAGCAGCATGGATACAGGGATACCGACCCACATATTCACGACGATAACCGTCACTTTCGCCCAGAAAGGGTCAGACAGCCAAGGAATTTTGCCCAGTCCGAAGTAGGCCAGGTATTGATTGATCGGTCCGAATTGCCCGTTAAACAGGTTGCGCATGACGAGCAAGGAGATGAGCTGAGGAATGGCGTAAGGAATAATGAGTATCGTGCGCCACATCGCTTTGAAACGAATTTCTTTTTGCTGGATAATGAGCGCAACCAAAAAGCCGCCAAAAAAGGTCGTTACCGTTGAAAATACGGCCCAAACGATCGTCCATGTCAATACGCCATAAAAGGTATGACTCCAGGTTTTTAACGTGACGAGATCTTTAAATGTATCAAATCCAACCCAATCGACCAGCTTCGCAGGCGGAATATGATCAGGCGATGAGTAGTTCGTGAAGGCAATCATCATTCCGAATATGATCGGCATAATGGTAAAAAACAAGATGCCTAACCCGGGAAGCGTGAGGAAAACTTCCGCGAACTTTTTATCCAATATATATTTGAAAGAGCCTACGATGTTATTAGGGACAATTCCCGCTTCTCGCTGCTTGCCAATCCGATAGGCATCCCGAATGTTTAATACGTAAATAACGATAATTACAACTAACACAAGTATCGTAATCAAACCTTGAATCATTAAGAAAATCGAATGATCTCCGTCTACAAATTTCCCTGTTGTTTTGTCTAAATGTCGGGGCAGTTCTCCTAAAGTAACGATTCCCCAAATTCCTCTAACCAAATTATTCTTGAAATAGATGACAGCGACCGCTTCTATGCAAAGCAAAATCAAACCTTTAATCCATTGACGATTATAAAGTTGACCCAAACCCAAGCTTAAAACAGATAGTATCGCTGCTGCTCTCCCCTGGAAGGAAGCCGCTTGCGCCTGACTATTGAATGCCGCAACAGTGCTTTTATGGTTTGACATTTGGCCGATTCCATCCCCTTTCCGCAAAAAATGAAGGTTCACCCGCCGGCTGCCGGCACTACCAGCGGGCCAGCGGGTGAACGTGATGCCTGATTGCGAAGACTTCGCTTATTTTTTTGCACCGTTGTTCAAATCTTTGATTTGTGTGACCGCATTGTCGAGAGCAGCTTTAGGGTCTTTGCCGTTATCCCATACTTCCGTCAATGCTGCGCCTGCAGGTGCCCATACGTTGTTCATTTCAGGAATGGACGGCATCGGAACGGAATGATTGAATTGACTTACGAAACCGGATACGTAAGGATCATTTTTAATTTGCGGATCGTTTTGAGCCTCTTTATTGGTCGGAACGGATCCAACTAATTTGTTAAGTTTCAGCTGCGCATCTTTGGTAGAAGCAAAACGGGCGAACAGCTTGGAAGCATTCGGATATTTCGTGAAGGAACTTACGTACCAAGCTTTAATGCCGGAAAAAGAAACGGCAGGTTTGCCTGCAATGGTCGGGATATCCGCTACACCAAGTTTGTCGCCGAGTGCTTTTTTGTATCCGGCAAGCTCCCAAGGACCATTGATATCCATCGCAATTTCTTGAGCGGTAAATTTACCGCGCTTGATATCAGCCGTAATATCAGCCGATTTAACCGGCAGAATTTGCTTCAGGCCAGCGTACACTTTCATCGAAGTTACAGCGCCGTCATTGTTAATGCCGAGATCATTTTTGTCCGTCCCATTTTTGCCGAACAGATAGCCGCCGCTGGAAGCGATGAACGGATAGTTGAAGTAGAAGTTGCCAGTTTCCCACATGATGCTGTACTTGTTGTCTTTATTGAATGTCTTGCTGAAGGCAATGACATCATCAAAGGATTTAGGCGCTTCTTTTACTAAATCTTTGTTGTAGTAAAGGGCGTAAGTTTCTGCCGCGCGCGGGTATCCGAACAATAAGTTGTTATAAGAAACACCTTGAATCGCGCTTTCTGTGTTTTCTTTCTTTGTTACATCGCCAAACACATCGTTAGGCAATAGCAATTCACCGGCTACGGCGCGACCGACATGGTCATGCGGGAAAATCATAACGTCTGCTGCAAGACCTGTAGGACCATCCGTTTGAAGGCGAGTGACAACGTTAGGAGGTGCAAGTTCTTCAAGTTCAACCGGCACATTGTATTTTGCCGTGAATTCTTTAATCATTTCGTCGGTAAACGCTCTCTCATCTTTGCTGTCCCAAATTTTTAGTTTAGCGCCGGCTTCCGGCTTCAATTCCTCTGTTCCGCCGCTTGCCGGAGTTGTGACGGCTGCCGCTGCCGTAGCTGCTGCCGTTTCAGCAGGTTTCGATGTTTCCGCAGGTTTCGAACCAGAAGAACAAGCCGTTACGGACAAAGTTACAACGGTTACAGCTGCAAACATAGACATTGATTTACTCAAATTCATTTGGTTATACCCCTCTCAATGTGAAAATAAGGATGATCATTTTAGGATAACGATTACAAAAGAAAAGTCTGTGCAAACGTTTGTACTAATTTGTTCAAACTTGCAATCGAACAGCAATTTATAAGAATATGGTGCCGATTCCGCACTTCTTTTGCAAACGCTTCATTCATGCCATCATCATACACTAGACCCCAGCTTTTATAAAAACGTTTGCATAAACCGAATAAGGTGAGTTTCCTTAGCTTGCTAGGCAATCTCTTAATCTTTCCTCAAATATCTAAGTTTCTTGTAATGTGCCAAAGAAATCTGTGCAAATTTTGCACAAAGTTTCCTTGAGTACTGCGATCGTACAAATTCAAATCCTTCTGGCATGTCATATTTACTTTTTCTATACAAATAGGCTAACATAGAAAATGATGAATTCAGCCTTGAAATGAATTGGTTCAATCGTTTGCACTGGAGGATTACACCTATGTCCGTAACGATCATCGACGTTGCAAAAAAAGCAGGCGTTTCGCCATCTACCGTTTCCCGCGTTATTTCCGGGCACCCTCGTATTAGTCCGGCCACGATTCGTAAGGTTAAGGACATTATGCAGGAGATGGGCTACCATCCGAATGTGATGGCCAAAAGTCTTGTGTCCAAAACCACGCAGACGATAGGGATTCTCCTGCCGCGCTCCGCGGAAGAGCTCTTTCTTAACCTCTTTTTCTCGGAGATTATTCGCGGTGTCGTTACGCAATCAACCCGCAGCGGATACGACCTTATGATGACCACAGGAACGACAGAGAGCGAAGAAGTCGATGCCGTGACCCGACTCGTCAAGGGCCGGAGAGTCGACGGCGTCATTTTGTTGTATTCGCGAAAATCCGATCCTGTCATTGCCTTTCTCAAAGAACAACAGTTTCCTTTTGTGCTTGTAGGACGGAGCGAGGACTTTCCGGAGGTACTTTCTGTAGATAATAACAATGTACAAGCCGCTTATGACGCCACCCGCCATCTCATTGCCCAGGGCCATAAACGCGTTGGTTTTGTGAGCGGACCTCCGAATCTGATCGTTTCCAAGGACAGGATGGATGGCTATGTCCAAGCGATGAGAGAAGCAGGGCTGGAGATTCAATCCGAATGGATTGTGGAAGGTGAGTTTTTACAGGAAAGCGGGTACCGGGCCATGTCGTTTTTTATGAACTTGCCGGAACGTCCGACTGCGCTCGTCGCGATCGACGATGTCGTCGCGTTTGGCGTCCTTCGCGGACTGACAGAACTCGGCTACAAAGTGCCGAGCGATCTCAGCCTAGTCGGATTTAACAACATATCGATGTCTGAGCTGGCTTCTCCGCCGATCAGTTCCGTCGATATCGGGATTTATCAGTTGGGCTATACAGCTTCACAAACATTAATCAGAGCCGTTAAGGGAGAATCGATTCATCATCACCACATCATCATTCCTCATCGATTGGTTGCCCGTGAATCATCCCTTCATACTATACAAAGCTAAGGAGCGTGCTTTATGCATTCAGACAAAAAGCCTTACCTGATTGACGCAATTGCCGGAAACTCCAGATTTCTTGCCTCTTTGGGCCGGACTGGACGCTTATTCCGTTTATGGTGGCCCCATATTGACTACCCGCAGCATGTCGATGAAATCCGAACCGGGTTATTTATCGACGGTATGACGGAAAAAACAAGCTGGTTCGACAGTGCTGAGGATGGTTGGAAGCATGAAGCCGGATATGTGGCAAGAACGAATATTTTCCGCGTTCAAGCTGAGTCCGCCGAGCTCCCGGTTGCTGTAGAATCTTTCGATTACGCAGTCCCGCAAGAGGATATCTACGTGCGCCAATACCGTTTCACCAATCGCGGCGCGGTGCCTGTCTCTTTCCAGTTCATTTATTTCTCTTCGTTCCGTTCAATGGAGACCGATTATTACCACACGACCCAATTTGATGAACCTTTGGATGCTTTGACGCACATGCGCCATGCTTATATTTTTTCGCTTTCCAGTTCAAACGTTTGCACTAAATATCAAGCAGGTCATGCTTGGGAAGCGGCTCAAACGGGCCGATTAAACGGAAATGAAATTGATATGACGCCGGATGGCGCGCTAAGCTGGCGTTTTGCTGATCTAGAACCGGGACAGACGGTTGAAGTTCCAGTCTATATTGCGGCTGGCTCCACCCGTCAGGAAGCGGCAGATACGTTATTGAGAGCGAAGAGCCAGCCTATATCGCATTGGTACAATCTGACGAACGCATACTGGCAGCAGTTTCTTGCCGATGCGGTTCCCGCTCCGGATACTTCTAACGATGACATTCGCGAGCTCTACGAGCGTTCACTGCTAACGATGAAGCTGATGTCCGACGAACAAAGCGGCAGCGTCGTTGCTGCGCCTGAGTTCGACGAAGGCTTCACCCGCTGCGGCGGCTATGCGTACTGCTGGGGCCGCGACGCCGCCTTTATTACGACAGCCTTCGATCGCGTCGGGCTGTCCTCCCTGTCCACTCGGTTCTACGAGTGGACGCTGACCGCCCAGGACCCCGACGGGTCCTGGCAGCAAAGGCACTACCATGACGGGCGCCTCGCGCCGTCATGGGGGCTGCAGATCGACGAGGGCGCGTCGATCCTGTGGGGGATGTGGCAGCACTACAGCCACATCCAGGACACGGCCTTCGCCGAGCGGGTATGGCCCGCCGTGGCGAAGGGAGCCGATTTCCTCGTCCGCTTCCTGGACGAGGAAACCGGTTTGCCGGCGCCAAGCCGCGACCTCTGGGAGGAGCGCTTGGCGGAGCACACGTACTCGGCCGCAGCCGTGTACGGGGGTTTGACCGCAGCCGCCGCGTTTGCGCGGCTGCGCGGGCTTGCGACCGAGGCGACCGCATGGGCGCTCGCCGCCGAGGGCATTCAACAGCGCATCCGTGAGCGCTGCTGGAACGAGGACCGCGGGTCGTTCTACCGCGGGTTGAAGCTGGCGGTCACCGAATCGGTGTACCGCGAGGCGGAAGCGACCGGCGCTGCGACGTCGATCGCGACGAATGCGAAAGGGTACTCGACCTTCTTGCTCGAGCACGATCCGATCATCGACATCTCCCTACTCGGCGTCTCCGTACCGTTCGGCGCCTTCCCGGCCGATGATCCGATGATGGTGCAGACCGCAGAGGCAATCGAGCAAGCCTTGACTGTTCCTGGCGTCAGCGGAATCAAACGGTACGAGGATGATCACTATATCGGAGGAAATCCGTGGATCTTGACGACACTCTGGTTAAGCCATTACCGGATAGCCCGCGGCCAATACGAGGAAGCAAGAACTCTGCTTCAGTGGGCGGTTGATCATCGCACCGAAATGGGTCTGCTGCCGGAGCAAATCGACAAAGCAACGGGCGAAACCGCATGGGTTGTGCCGTTAACTTGGTCGCACGCCATGTTCATCTTGGCAGTTTCCATGCTTGCTGAGGCCAACCAACTGCAATGTAATTAACAAAGAGGGGCTATCCCTGAAGGTCTGAATTGACCCGAGGGATAGCCCCTTTCATATCCCTCAATCTGGATTAGAATTGGATTGGATTGGATTTTCTCCAACGAAAATCATTCCTTGGAACATTTGGCGAACATCCATTGGATTTCATACAGTCAATTACTGCTCTGAAAGGCAATGATCTTATTTTTGCCTGAAACCATTGGATATTTTCCAACCCATACCATGAAATTTACTCCAATGTTTCTTTTCTACTGTATGAAATCCAATGATTAGCATTCGAGACGAGGCTACCCCAGTGGGACAGCCTCTTTTTTATGGGTCCATACGTACAGTGTGATCCCTCCCTTACCTCACGCTGTTTTTTATGTGGAGAGCAGCTTTTTTGGCATCCTCATTAAACATGGATTTGACAACCGACGGATTACAAATGTAATATAACTATTGTATTACGTTTGTAATCCAAAACAAATCCATTATCAGGAGGTGAACCTGTGAAAAACGTTCCCCATATATCCGATGCGGAATGGGAAGTCATGAAAGTTCTATGGGCCAAGTCGCCACGCACGGCTAATGAAGTCATTGAGGCTTTAGAAGCTCAAACAGATTGGAAACCGAAAACTGTGCGAACGCTTTTAAACCGATTAGCCCAAAAACAAGCCATTTCGTATTCACAAGAAAATAGAATATATGCTTATTTCCCCTTAGTATCCGAAGACGAATGTGTAAAGTCCGAAACCGAGTCATTCCTGAAAAGAATTTACGGCGGCGCCTTTAAGCCGCTGCTTGTTAACTTTTTGAAAGAAGAGCAGCTATCTCCGGAAGAGATAAAAGAATTAAAAAATATTCTTGATGACAAAGCAAAATGAAAGATTAGCCTGTTGCATCATGACCGCCGCCGTTATCTCATTGAATCGATTAAGGAAAGGTAAGGGTGAATGTGAAAGCATTAACAGAACAATTTATGAATCTCTTTGATTGGGTCTGGTCCGTCTCGACCATGGCAAGCATATTGGTTGTGCTGATTATCGCGCTGCAGTACGTGCTAAAGCGTCGTTTAAAGCCAAGATGGCATTACTTAATGTGGCTGTTGGTCATCGTACGATTAATTCTGCCATGGAGCACGGAGAGCGAATTCAGTATTTATAATTGGATCGGTTTTACAGATTCCATTCACTCAACTGTACAAGTTAATCAGGAAGAAATGCTTGCACCAGCTGTTATGCAGGAAACCGCTCTCCACTCCGTTTACCGATATTTATTTGTTGTCTGGTTGGTTGGCGTGAGTTTATTAGGTACATACACCATTCGTATCAATCGGAAATTTGCCCAAACGATGAAAAATGAGACAGTTCCGATTACCGATCCAAGAGTAGTGAGGCTTTTCAATCAATGCATTAAAAGGATGTCGATCCATAGACCCATTGCTCTTGCCCAATCTCGCCATTTGGCAACTCCGACCCTTTTCGGTTTGGTGAAGCCCCAATTGATCATGCCCCAACCCCTTTTATACAGCTTGAATGACGATCAACTGCAGCATGTGTTCCTGCATGAACTGGCTCACAGCAAACGAAATGACATTGGGGTCAATTGGTTCATGCATGTTTTGCTGATTATTCATTGGTTCAATCCGGTGCTTTGGTATGCTTATCGTCGAATGCGGGAAGATCAGGAAATTGCAAGCGACGCTCTTGCGCTCAGTTGCCTCACTCCTGACAAAAGACAGGACTATGGGTATACCCTCATCAAGTTGTTGGAAAATTTCTCGCGGCCTGTTCAAGTTGCCGGAAACGTAAATCTTACAGGCAGCAAAACCCAATTGCAAAGGAGAATTAAAATGATCAAACAGTTTAAATCTAATTCATATCGTTGGTCATTCCTGGGAATGGCAACAATAATTTTCATAAGCGGGTGCACGCTAACGAGTCCCAAGGTCAGTCAGACTGCTACTCAATCGCCGAATGCGTTAGTCTCCGAAGAAAAACCGATCGCGTCCGCTTCTATAGCGCCTGTGCCAACGACCTCAGATAACAAGACCGACCTGGCGGCTTCCATAGATTCACAAGCATCAGCATCCAATGACAAGCCGAAACAGACTGCCCCCGTAGAGTCGCAACCATCTGCAGCCGATGATAAGTCGAAACCGGCAGCTTCAGCAGGAGTTCGGCAACCAACGGCGCCGGATGACAAGCCAAGACCGGTAGCTTCTACAAGGGAGCTACCCGCAGTGTCGGATGACAAGCCCAAACCGGCCCCTTCCACAAGAGTGCTGCCAACAGCTTCGGATGACAAGCCCAAACCGGCCCCTTCCACAAGAGTGCTGCCAACAGCTTCGGATGACAAGCCCGGACCGGTGGCTCCTACTGTGGTGATACCAACGGCACCTACTAGCAACTAGGCTGTCCAGAGAAACGAAAAAAACCTTTCTCCACTCAACTATTCGTTGAGAGAAAAAGGTTTTTTCTCTTCTTACAGGTTCAACGCATTACGCCGGCGATGCTACTTCTTCCTCACCCGTGCTGTCTGCATCTGTGCCTTCTAAGAAGAATTGAACGAGCTTGACGTGCTTTTTAAGCGACTTCTCATGAATCAGATTAATCTTACCGTTATCCAAGGATCCGAATACGTAGATCAGCTCTTCATTATCATGCGACCAATCGAATCCTTCAAGAATGTGTAGCGACTGCGTCCATTCCTCGTTATACTGCCCATTTGGGAACAAGAATCGATTCGCGTAAAGAGCGATGCTTTCTTGAACGACGCGATTCGCAGACGTATATTGCGCGAGTCCCGGTTGTTCCGGCATCATCGGCAGCACCGTATTGAAAAATTGGTGCAAGATTTCTACGTACGTAGACGGATCGTGGCGAATTTTACGCTGAAGCTCGTAGGAAGGCTGCATTCTGCCCGAGAACAGCATCGTAGCCATCGCATACAACCAACTGAAGCATGTAAAGTTACGGTTAAACGAAGTCAAATTGCTGCGGCGCTCTACACCAGCGGCTTTCAAGTACACATTATGGTCAACAACCTGCTGAATGACCAGATTTAGTGGATCAATCGAGTCGAAAGAGTGTCCCAGTTCTTTGCTGACCAGCTGCACTTTGGAGTTAATATCTCCGAACAACTGCTGCTCTTCTTCTTCCGATAAGCCGATATAAATTTGCACAGCAAGCTGCGTTTCCATTAAATCCAAACGTCGGCTTTCCAACTGATTGACGGTCCCCTCGGTTTCCTCAACCTCTTGTCTCAACTCGGCATCTTCAGGAAACTTCCGCTGCTTGATTTTTAATAAGGCTAATTTCTTCTCATACCGTCTGACTTCTCTCTGCATTTGTTCGTTCACATAGCCCAGGGCCAAGATCCGATGCTGACCATCCAGGATGCTTAACTTGGAGCCATGTTTGAGCAGAAATTCTTTCTCGCCCTTCGCCAGTTGATTCACTTCTCTTAATGAAAGCGTCACCGGGCCGAAAAACACATGATCCAGCTCACGCTCTTGCAGATAGGTAGAGATTTTCCGTCTTTGCATGTTGCTCAGTTTACGCTGAACCATTGGGTCAATCATCGTATAGTTAAGCAAATCCTGTACCCGCAAAGCGACCGTTGAGAGTCCGAATTTCTCGCAAAACGGGTGTATTGTCATCTTCAGGCGCAATCCTTCCATTAGCCCACATCCTCCTTATCACTAATGAGAAATACGTTCTTCTCTTGATAAAAGTTTTTGATGTGTTGGTACGCTTTCATGATGCGCGTCCGTCTTGGCAAGCGATCCTTCTCATCACCGGCATAAATGCTGTCCCAACTCATATGCGGAAGAATTTTAAGCGCATGCTCCAGTGCGTAACGATTAAATTTGCCGGTTTTGGTTGACTCTTCGTGAATGAACAGCGCTAAGGCAATTTGAATATTTTCAGACCAGACAAGCTCTCCTTTGGCAGGCGTCGGCAGATAATGGAGCAAGCCGTTGAAATACGTTCCGGCCAAAGAAACGTGTTCCTGCAGATCTTTATCGTCATATTGGTACCCGTTATTACGCGCGCCCGACTTCATGCGGCCTTCAAACAAGGCGATCAATATTTCAATTAGCAAATGGTACGAAAATAAATATTCAGGCGATTTTCCGCGCTCTGAGAACATATCGACAGTTAATGTTTGCATGGCTGGAGCTTTGGAAGCAAGCTCAGTCGCCGCAACATGATAGAATCTGCGTTGGTCGCGCAGTACAGCCAGGTTTCCGCCAAGTTTGCGAGGAAGCTTGTTAATGTCAGAAAATAACTGGCGCTCTTGACGAGCATTGATGTCCAAATACGTCATGGTCGAGATCGGAAATGCGTACAAACGGCGCAGCTTCTCTGTTATCTCCTCCATTTTATCGTATTCACGGCGATCCTTGGCGCGAGCCATCTGGCTCTGCAAAGTTTCCATAATACGTTGGAAGGCGGCCAAACGGTGTTGTCCGTCAACCACATACAGCTTCTCAATAGGCTGCAGACGCAGAGCTTGATGTTCTTCATCATAGTGGCCTGCACCCCTTGCTGAGAAAATAATGCCCGGGAAGTAGATCGGTTGACGATCTTCCAAGTACAAGTTGACATAATCGATTAATTTCGAAAGATTGCGCGGAATAATCGCGCGCTGCACTTCCAAATCGACTTCATAGATGGAGAATAGCCGGCTCATTGGCAATGTGGCGGCAATCGTAGCCTGACCAAACGTCTGGCCCAAAACTCCTGGAATTTCGACGAACGAAGAAGGCTTTTGCTCCGCTAAGAGCTCGGATAAAGAAGAAATTGCATCCATATGCGTACCCCTTTCAAATGAAAGAATTGTGATTCTTATGCATATCAGTCGATGTCTCTCATTCTCCTATTTTTACCAAAAACTCTATATTTCATTCTATAGTACGAAGCCATTGTCCAATTCGCCCGGCAGCCTCCAGTAATCTGGCTTCTTCTTGCACCAAAGCAATTCTTACAAAGCCTTCCCCTTCTGCTCCGAATGCATCGCCAGGGATCACGACAACCCCTGCCTGATACAGCATTTCCCGGGAAATTTGTCGAGATGTCCAGCCTTTTGGAACCGGCGCCCAGATGAACATTGTCGCTTTCGGGGGTGCAATTGTCCACCCCACCTCTGCCAGCGCTTCCAGAAATACATTTCGTCTTCTTTCGTAGACACCGGCCACAGTTTGGTCGTTTTCCATGTCTTCTTCGAGCGCTGCAATTCCAGCGGCTTGAACAGCTTGAAAGACGCCATAATCAATATTCGACTTCAACGCTTTCAATGCCTTCACAGCATCCCCATTTCCTGTCAAAAAAGCAATTCTGCACCCGGCCATGTTAAAGCTCTTCGAAAGCGAATGAAATTCGACGGCAACCTCCTTCGCACCCTCTACCTCCAAAATACTCATTGGCCTGTAACCGTCAAACGCCATTTCGGAGTAAGCGAGGTCATGTACGACAAGCAACTCGTGCTTCTTGGCATAAGCTACCAAATGCTCAAAGAATGCCCGATCTGCAACAGCAGAAAGCGGATTGCTAGGGTAGTTAAGCAGAATAAACTTGGATTTTGCCGCCACATCTGCCGGAATGTCTTCCAATTTCGGTAAAAAATCGTTTTCAGCCCGCAGCGGAAGCAAGTAAGGTTCTACCCCAGCTAAGACCAGACTGGCGGAATAAATCGGATATCCGGGATCCGGTACAATCGCCAAATCCCCAGGATCACATAAAGATAGCGCCAAATGAGCCAGCCCATCCTGCGAACCCATCAAAGTTAAAATTTCAGTAGCCGGATCCAGTCCCACGCCAAAACGAAACTGATACCATCTAGCAACAGTTTCACGAAATGCCAGACTCCCCTCCGAAGTTGGATATCCATACAACGAAGGATTGCGGACAGCCTGAGAAATAGCCTCAATAATTCGGTCCGAAGGGGGGAGATCAGGACTTCCTATTCCTAAATCTATGACGTCTACCCCTTGGTTCATAACCTCTCTCTTCCATTCCGCTACCTCTGAAAAAATAGCCGAGCCTAATTGACTCAGCCTTTTAGAGCCTGTAAATGTCATTGTTCATAACCTCATTTTGATGAATTAATAGCATGAATAATTTTAATCTATGATGCCGACCTGATGAACAAATCTAATCATATACAACAAATACAAGACAAGACCCAAATAAGCGGCGCCAAATTTCCAACGTGTTCCGGTTGACACTTCATAATAGCGATCATGTTGACCAATCGGCGTAAAATCAACTTGCACTTGCAAGCCTAAATAAAAACCATTCTCTTTTTGGATGCGTTCAACTTTGACGACCTGCACTTTTTTGATGATTGCTTGCTGAGGCAAATAGGCATGACCTTCAAAACCGATTCCCTGCCAATGCATGACGATCGTTTGACGTCCGTCCATCGCCCCTTGCAAATCGGAAAAAGTCGTAAATTCCAACTCGCGACTGTGATTTTCACCAGGGATCATATACCCTTGCTGGAGCAAATGCTCCGCATAAAACTCAAAACGTGTCGATACCGAGACGATTTCCTCCCGATTTCTGAACTTGACATATTTTTTATACAAATCCCAAGCGAACATGGCCCAGATGATAAAGAAAATTAATCGGCTTACATTGCTGGTCATATAGAAAATAAACACCAAACCGCCGATCAAGCCAAGCACCCACAACCATCGGGTTACAGCCGTGGAAATGCGTCCGCCGTCAAGCGGATGAATAGGCAATAAGTTAATCAAGTTGAGGTAAAAGGCCGCATAGGCGACTGAAACGATGACCGGGGAATTTGCATATACTCCAAGCGCAAAAGCCGCCGTCGCTCCAACTGTCCCCAAGAGGGGTCCGCCAATGCCGATAAAAGCTTCCGTTGCCGCATCAGTCGGATGCTTTTTCATCGTGATCAGCGCGCCAAGGAACGGAATGAATACAGGCGCTGAGACTGGCAGTCCTTTCATTTTCGCGGCTAATACATGGCCAAGTTCATGAATCAGAATCATAAGAACAATCCCTATTGCAAACGGCAATGGAGCGAGATAGGCATACGCCCAAACCGTTATAAACATACTGATGACAGCCCCGCCCACTTTGCCGAACTTTAATGCTGCAAACAGCAGCTTGGCTTGGGATAGCAGCACGGCAACTACCCCTCCGAGCGCCCATGGCGACTTCTTGCCCTCAGGTTTCTGCTTCTGTTCCAATCCTACTCACCCTTTCGCCCATACGGCCTCGAACTCCGGTTCTTTAAAGCCCACCGTAACCTTTGTTCCGTCAGTCACAATCGGGCGCTTAATTAGCCTGCCGTTTGAAGCAAGCAGCTCCAGCATTTGCTCTTGCGACATTCCAGGAAGCTTGTCCTTCAGCCCCATTTCCTTGTAAACCTCACCGGAGGTGTTGAAAAACTTCTTAATCTCCAAACCGCTGATAGCAAGCAAATTTGCCAGTTCTTTTGCCGAAGGTGGCGTTTCAAATAATGGCACATTTTCTGTGACTTCTACATTGTGTGTTTTCAACCATTTCAACATACTGCGGCACGTACCGCATTTATCGTAACAAAACACTTTTACTCCCATGATGTGAGACTCCTTTATTAGTTGAAGTGGATGAATTCGAGTTGTATAAAATTTTGGGCTAATCAGTGCTGAAAGTCAAGTCGTGCGAGCTTATTGCGCCTTCAATGGTCCATACAAAACGATTAAAATTGGATCTTTTGTATTGACCACTATTTTTGTATGATTTTGAAAAAACAAGGAGAGATTCCGGTATGAGAAGAAAAGAATTTGCAGTTCAGGATCAGCAAGATGTCGAGCAATTTTTGCAGGAGATGTCATTTGGATATTTAGCCACTAGCGGAGAAGATGGTTGGCCGCATTTGACGCCAATTAATTTTGTGTATTTGAATGGCCATATCTATTTTCACGGTTCCAGAAGAGGAAGCAAAATGACAGAAATAGCCGCCTCGGGTAAAGTCAGCTTCGCCATCGCCAAAGAGTACGCCATTATCCCTTCTTACTTCACCGATCCGCGTCAAGCTTGTCCGGCTACATCCTATTTCAAATCGGTTCATATCCGTGGTGAAGCGGCGCCGACTGAAGACTTGGCAGAAAAAGCCGAAGTGCTTGGCGCCCTTATGAAAAAGCTTCAGCCGGAGGGAGGCTACGAGCCGATCACGCCGGATGACCCGGCATACCGTGCAGAGTTGAAAGCCGTGTCCGTCGTACGCCTTACCATTAACGAGCTAACTGCGAAGTTTAAATTCGGTCAGAATTTGAACGAAGACCGCCGTGAAAGCATGATTCACAGTCTATCCGAGCGCGGACTTCCTGACGATCATGAGACGGCTGAGCTAATGCGCAAATATTGCCCGTTCCACCAGGGTGAATAGCGAACGTCCTGTATAATAAGAAAAACCGTCAGTCTCCCCTGACGGTCCTTTTGCGTGTAATCCATACGTTTGCGAATTAGGAGGAAATTAGGTATGGCATCGATCAGCGTCCCATAGGATCAAACTTGCTAGGAAAGGTGAGCCAGACGTCGAAGACCCTGATGGTTGTTGGGAAATCCTAATTGCTCCTCTGCAGCCATGCTTCCAAAGAAGCTAAATCAGCAGGCAGTGGAGCGTTATACTCCACCCATTCTCGGGTGCCGGGATGCACAAAGCCGAGTCTGAAAGCATGCAGCGCTTGCCGGTCAAGCCGTTCTGCAGCTTCGGCAGCAGCTTTGCTTCCTTCGAAAGCAGGCAGCGTGTACATTTTATCCCCTATCAGCGGGTGGCCGAGATGTCTCATATGCACCCGTATTTGATGCGTTCTGCCTGTTTCCAGCCAGATGCGGACTAATGCCGCATACTTGAATTGTTCCACGACTTCGTAATGAGTCACGGCGGAATAGCCGCTTGGCGTGACGATCCTCACATGCGGCCTCTCAGGGTCACGGTCAATCGGTTCGTTGATCGTGCCGCTTTGCTCAGCAAGAACGCCCCATACGAAGGCGAGATATTCCTTTTTCACCTTGTGCTGAATCATCTGCTCCGAAATTTGCTGATGCACATAAGGCGTTTTAGCAATGGCCAGCACGCCGGATGTTTCCTGGTCGAGCCGGTGCACCGGACGAAAACGGCAGTTGATGCCCGCTTGCTGCCAGTGATAGACCACCGCATTGGCAATCGTATTCACATAGTGACCGTGCGTCGGATGAACGATGATCCCTGCCTCTTTAGCTACAATAAGCAGATGCTCATCTTCGTGCAGAATGTGAAGCGGAAGATCCTGAGGCAGAATATCCTCGGATTGCTCCTCCTCCATGCGGACTTCGACACGGTCTCCAGCGCCCACTTTTACGCTAATGTATTGTCTCACGCCATTGACGGTGATGCCTTGCTCTGTCAATTTTAGCCGGGACAGCAGTTTGCGGGAAACCATGAGCCTTTTTTGCAAGATCGTTTTCAGTAAAAAGCCATCTTCCTCAGAAGGTACGATATAAACGAGAGGTTCGTAGTAACTCATGATTTCCTTCTAAACACCTCGGCGCTGCGCACGTACTCTACGTCGGGAACACCTTCGCGATGGTTAGCCGTCCGGGCGATGGTAAAGAACAGATCGGATAGCCGGTTCAAATAACGGCGCACTTCCGGGTTAATTTCTTGGGTACGTGCGAGTGTGACCACTCTGCGCTCTGCTCGGCGGCATACGGTGCGGCAAATATGAATCGTTGACGAAACCGTACTCCCACCCGGCAAAATAAAACGGGTAATGTCCGGCGTTTCAGCATCGTATTTATCGATCCATCCTTCCAGTGCATCGACCATCTCGGCGGTCACTTTGTAAGGACGGAGTTCTTTTTTCAATAAAGCCAAATCAGAACCGCAATCAAACAGCTCGTGCTGCACCTGCAGCATATCTGCTAACAAATCGGCATATTTGTCCGGATCCATAAAGCTCATCGCTTGACCTAGATAACAATTAAGCTCATCTACGGTACCGTAAGCTTCCACACGAACATCATCTTTATCAACACGGCCACCGATGACTCCTGTTTGACCTGCATCACCTGTACGCGTATAAATTTTCATCGTGTACCCTCCTTGTGGCTTCTTGCTCCTCCAATAATCTCATAAATTCGCTCCATATCCAAGTGACTGCGGACATGTTCGGCAAGCCTGTCGAAAGCGGCCTCTCTCCGTTCTTTATAGCGAAGTCCGCCATCAATTGGCGCTAATCCTTTTTGCTTGCGAATTGCATTCAACCAGGCCCGCCGAAAATCATCATTATGCAAAATACCATGCAGATAGGTTCCCCAAATTCGCCCATCGTCAACGACAGCGCCATCATCATGTAAACCAGAGCCCAACGACCCTAGATCAGCTTCCGTTCGAGCCTGTATTTGAAAAGGAGTCCGGGCTTCCTCCACATAACGCGTCCGCCCCATATGAATTTCATAACCGTCGATAGCCATGTCCATACCTGGATCGGCAAAAAGTGTGCTGCTTCCTTGAACCTGAACGGTTCGCTTCTCCGAAGTAAAAACGGTTTCCGTTGGCAGTAGCCTTAACCCTTCGAGTTCCGGATGATCCGATTCGTATCCGTGCGGATCCAGCAGCTTCATGCCTAACATTTGATAGCCTGCGCAAATCCCAGTTACCCAACCGTTCTCGATTCGGGCAAAGCCGGTAATGCGATCAGCAAGACCCGACTCCTTCAGGTAACGCAAATCGTCCATGGTATTCTTGCTCCCGGGAAGCAAAATAACGTCCGGCTGCCCCCATTCGGACAAGTTGGAAATATACCGGAAATTCACATCTTCCTCCTCTTGAAGCGGATCGAAATCCGTAAAGTTAGAAAGTCGAGGCAATCGGATCACGGCGATGTCCAGTTGATCCTCCGTTTTCGCATGCTTGCTATCCGGCCGCTGTCGCTGTGCCCTTTTGGAATCCAACGAAGCGGAATCTTCATCCTCAATGCCAAGTTGAGGCAAATAAGGGATGACGCCAAGCACCGGCTTGCCGGTCCGCGCTTCCAGCCAATCCAGACCCGGCTTCAACAGGCTGACGTCACCGCGAAATTTATTAATGATAAACCCTTTGACCCGATCTCTTTCCTCTGGCGTCAATATCTCCAGCGTGCCGACAATCGATGCGAAAACGCCGCCCCGATCGATATCCGCGACGAGCAGCACAGGGGCATCGGCCCAACCGGCCAGCCGCATGTTCACGATATCCCGGTCTTTGAGATTGACCTCCGCCGGACTTCCCGCTCCTTCGAGCACAACTACATCATATGAACTTCGCAGTCGAGCGAGGGCATCCTTCACGATCTGTTCCGCCTGCGGCAGATAGGTTTCCCGATAGGTGCGGGCGTCCAGATCGGAGAATGGCTTTCCGTGCACAACAACCTGCGCGACCATGTCTTGTTTCGGTTTCAGCAAGATCGGGTTCATGTCCGTTGTTGCCAATATATTGCAAGCATCTGCTTGAACGCCCTGAGCGCGTCCGATTTCTTTGCCGTCGAAGGTCACATAGGAATTGAGCGACATGTTTTGCGATTTGAACGGTGCGGTCGACCAGCCGTCCTGAACAAGAATGCGGCAAATAGCAGCTGTCAGAATGCTTTTGCCCACGTCGGAGGCTGTTCCCTGTATCATTAAAGTGGCGGCTTGCGAAGCTTTCTTGTTCATCTTTTTATCCTCGATTCCGCAGGGTTGCCGAGCTCTTGCATCATCGACCGCAATCCCTGAACGAGTCGTTCATTATCCTTGCGCAGCCGAATCGCAACTCGGCAATAACGCCGGCCCAGTCCTTCGAACAAGGATGCATCACGGATCAAAATACCTTGGCGTCCCATCAACTGTTGAGCCTGCTTAACATCGATGCCGGACTCGACAGGGAAAGAAAATAGCAGGAAATTCACCTCGCTGGGGACAACCTCAAGACCAAGTTGTCGGAGTTCCCCAACCAGCCAGGGCTTCTCAGTTAGCAGCCAGTTCCTGCTCTCTTGCTCGAATTCTCCGTCGTCCAGAACCGCCGTACCGATGTGCTGAGCCAAGAAATTGACACTCCACTGAACCTGCAGCTCCTTCAGCTTCTGAATCCACTCCGGATGTGCGACCATGAAGCCCAAACGAATGCCAGGTATCGAGTAAAATTTCGTCATGGAGCGAATGACAAATACGTTTTTGCTTGATGCCGCATATTTCAACATGGAATGAGTTTGCTCATCCTGTACGAAATCCATGAACGCCTCGTCAATGACCAGATTGCGGCCGCTCTGTGCGAGCTGACTCAAAATGTTTAGCGGGATTAGCCTGCCAGTCGGGTTGTTCGGATGTCCAAGAAAGAGCAGGTCACATGAAGGATAGGCCTCCTCCACATCCCGTTCTTGGAGAACGAATCCATGCTCCGCATGAAGAGGAATGGAGTGAATCGCTCCGCCCGATTTGAGAATGGCTTCCTCATACTCGCTAAAAGAGGGTCTCGCCAAACCTGTGACTGCAGGTTTCAGTACCCTAGCTGTCAAATCGATCAGCTCTGCAGCGCCATTCCCCACGAGAATGCTTTCGATAGGAATATCATATTTGCAGGCTATTTGGCTGCGCAGCTCACGAACAGCGGGGTCCGGATATTTGACCATGTCCCGCCATTGGTGATTTATAATATGTTCAACCACAGAAGGAGGCCCAAGCGGATTCATATTGGAGCTGAAATCTAAAAATTGCTCCTTCGGGCGTCCGAATGCCTCTTCTGCCGTCCAAAGGTCCCCCCCGTGTCCAAATCGTTCCAGCATCATTTTTCACTCCTTCTCACCAATAAAATAAAGCCGTGACTCCGAGCAGCAGCCAAACTTCAAGCAGCTCATTCAAAGCTCCATATGTATCCCCAGTCAATCCGCCAAGTTTGCGGCTTATGTACGTAGCAATTACGTAACCTGCTAACCAAGTTACAACTGCAAATCCCCCGATTATTGCCCATAAAGGCACATTCTGAATTGTTGCAGATAATCTCCCATTTCCAAGCACGCTAACCAGTGTCGTGAACAAAAGTGCTGCGATTGTAGACAATGTTACAACCCTTTTGTTTACACCCCGAAACAAACTCCCAAGCCCGGATTCCCCTCTAGCGTAAGGCCAGCCATGAATGGCGACAACCATAAACCAACGGCTCCAAATCGGAACGATTACTAGCAGCACACTTGCTGCTTCCCAGCCCCCAGACCGATCACTGCCCAAAATGCTATAAAGCAGAGCAAATTTAAGCATCAAATGCAGCACACATACGATTACGCCCATCGCGCCTACCCGGCTGTCCTTCATAATCTCAAGCATTTGTTCGCGTGATCGGTGGCTCAAAATGCCGTCTGCGGTATCCATCAATCCGTCCAAATGCAGACCTCCTGTAAGAACGACCCAGCAGCCAAGCAGCAGAACAGCTGCCGGCAGCGGAGGGAAAAGGAATCGCAGCCCTTCGCCTGCCAAAAGAAGTAAACAGCCAATGACCAGTCCTACAAAAGGGTAAAAAACGACGCTCCTGCGGAACACTTGATCCGTATATTCAATTTGCACGGAAATCGGTAATCTCGTTAAAAATTGAAAGGCTGCTATGCATCCATGCAGCCATTCTACTAGAACCATACGAGCAGTACGCATAGCAGTCCTCCCATTACTACGAAGCTTACGCCGTACAGCATCCGTACGGCGAGAACAATATCCCGCTGCGTCCGCTCCCGCAGCGGCCACCCCAGGCGGGAGCGCTCGCTAGCCGCGCCCCCGTAGACGTTCAGCCCGCCAAGCTCAATCCCGAGCGCTCCGGCTACCGCCGATTCGGGAATTCCGCTGTTCGGGCTGGGGTGCAGGTGCGCGAAGCGGCGGATCGCTGCCGCTGACCGCTTTGCCGAGAGCCCCGGCTGCAGCAGGGCGACGAAGACAAGCAGGAGGCCGGTCAGCCGGGCCGGGATCCAGTTCATGGCGTCGTCCCAGCGGGCCGACGCCCAGCCGAAATGACGGTACCGGTCATTTCGGTAGCCGACCATCGAATCCAGCGTATTCGATGCCCGATAGAACATCGCGAGCGGGGCGCCGCCCAGCAGCGCATAAAACAGCGGCGAGATGACCGCGTCCACGATGTTCTCCGCCACGGTTTCCACCACAGCTCGCGTTAGTTCCTCCTCGCCGAGATGATCCGTGTCTCTGCCTACGATATAGCCCGTATATTTGCGGGCATCAACTAGATTGCCGCTGCGCAGCGGGGTATAGACGAGATAAGCGGCATCTTTTAGTCCTTTGACCGCGATCGTTGTGGAAATCAACCACGTGGAGACGATGTATCCCAGCCACTCGTGAATCGAGCGCGCAACGAGAACAAGCACCAGTACGACGCCAAAACTAAGCAACACTGTAGAGAGCATGAGTAGGGCGCCTTTCGCCTTCAGCTTAACAGCGCTTTCCTTGCGAGCCTGCTCTCCCTGCTTGCCGTCATCATTGCGCAGTTTTCGCTCCACCCAGCGAATCCATCGACCGATGAAAATGACTGGGTGCGTCGGCCATTTTGGATCGCCCACGATCCAATCTATGAATATAGCCGCCGCCGTCATGGCGACGATTTCCTGCCAAGTATACAACCACATTACGTATCACCGTTCCGTGCTTACCGCTAGAGTTCAAAAGACTACTCCAAGCGATAGGCCCTGCTTTTTAACTCTATCGGAATCCCCGCAGTTACGAGGAATACTTGATCACAGATCTCGGCCAACCGCTGATTCATCCGTCCGGCCAAATCCCGAAAGCTCCGTCCCAGCGGATACTCGGGAACGATACCGCTCCCGACCTCGTTGGTGACGAGCACCAAACGTCCACTGTAGGCGGACACCGCTTCTGCGAGCCCGTCCACCTGCTTCGTCACGAGAGCGGCGGCATCCGGATCTCCTTCATAGCGGAGCAGCCAGTTAGAGAGCCAAAGCGTCAAACAGTCGACCAGAACCGCAGCTTGCGCGCTGCCGCCTGTCTTCTGCAGCTGGAGCAGAAGCTCCCTCAGCGCATAAGGCTCCTCCCAGGTATCCCAGGGATACCCCGAGGCGAGCCGCTGCTGCTGATGCAACCCGACCCGCTCCCTCATTTCCTCATCATAGATGTGGGAGGTCGCGATATAAATGCCGCTCTCGCTGCTGCGCATCGCGAGCTTCTCAGCCCAAGAGCTCTTGCCGCTTCGCGCGCCGCCCGTTACCAAGACCGCCATAGCTCATCCAGCCTCCTTCGCTTGCTGCGTTACCCACGCGACACGCCTGCGCTGTCGAATGTCGCCATTTCCTTCATGATCTTGCCTGCGGCATCGATCAGGTTAAAGCAAAGCACCGCGCCTGTGCCTTCCCCCAGACGCATATCCATTTGCAGCATCGCGCCGAGGCCGACCGCTTCGAGCAGTTTGCCGTGCCCCTGCTCGTGCGACAAGTGCGAGGCGAGCATGTAGGACGCGCTTAGCGGGGCTAACCGGCTCGCCACTAGCGCAGCCGCCGACGAGATGAAGCCGTCGACGACGACAGGGCAGCGGTTCTTCGCTGCGCCGAGAATCACCCCGACGAGTCCGGCGATCTCAAGTCCGCCGACCTTCGCTAACACATCAAGAGCGTCTTCCGCGTTCGGTTGATTGACCTCCAACGCTTTTTTGACAACCGCTTGCTTATGCAGCCAGCGCGCATCGTCGATGCCCGTTCCCCGGCCTACGGCAATACCGGCGTCTATCCCGGTCAGCGCGCACAAAATAGCTGCGCTCGCCGTTGTATTGCCGATGCCCATATCCCCCGTGGCGAAAAGGCTGTAGCCTTTACTTACGTAGTCATCGACCACTTCTACACCCTCAAGAATGGCCTGCAGGGCCTCTTCACGAGTCATTGCCGCTTCGCGCGCCATGTTGCGTGTGCCTTTCCTCACCTTGCGGGCAACGAGAGCCGGATGCTCCAGATCCGCGTTCACTCCGATGTCCACGCAGACGACGTCCGCTCCGGCATGCCTTGCTAAAACATTGACGGCAGCACCGCCGTTCAAGAAATTCATCACCATTTGCGGTGTAACTTCTGCCGGAAATGCACTGACGCCCTCCTCGCAAACGCCATGATCGCCAGCCATAACGATGACCGCCTTTTTCTCAAATTCCGGCATCACTTCACCCGTAATCCCTGCAACCTGGCGTGCGATATCTTCCAATTTCCCCAAGCTTCCCGGAGGTTTGGTCAGTTGATCCAAATGCTTACTCGCCAGATCGGCGAACTCTTGATGAATAGGTTTAATGCTTTCAACAATCTGTTCCAAATGACTCATGATCTTGTCCCCCGTCAATTGACTATTTTCCCGGCTGTAATAAAATCTGAGGTGCATGACCCACCGGATGCTGCAAAACAATCGGTTCCGTTCCGTACACCTCTGCGATCAACTCGCTGGTAATGATTTCCTTAGGCGTCCCCATCGCTGCAAGCTTGCCCTGATGAACAACCATCAGCCGGCTGCAATACTGAGCTGCCAAATTTAAATCATGAAGGACAGCGACTACGGTCAATTGAGACGCGCGCTGCCACTCCTTAATGTAATCCATCATCTGAACCTGATAGCCGATATCGAGAAATGTTGTCGGCTCATCCAGCATTAGCAGACGCGGCTGTTGAGCCATGACCTTGCCTAGAGCAACTCTCTGTCGTTCACCGCCGCTTAACAGCTCGATGGTTCGATTAACCATAGGCTCCAAATCCAGTTTATCGATGATGCTTGCGATCAGTGATTCGGCATTTTCCGAATCTTCGCCAAGCCAGTTTTGAAACGGATACCGTCCCATCTCCACAACCTCTTTGACCGTAAACCCGACGGGCGGCAGCGCATCCTGCTGAAGGACGGCCAACCATCGCGCCAACTCTTTGCGAGAGTACGACGAGACTAGCTGCCCCTCAAGTCGAACTTCCCCTTCAGTAACAGCATCGATACCCGATAGTAAACGAAGCAGCGTTGACTTCCCGCTTCCGTTAGGCCCAATTATCCCAAAGAACTCCCCGTGTCCCACCTCAAAGCTGATATTCTCCAGCACCTGCTGTCCTCTGAAACTACGGGAAAGCTGCTTAACTTCAATCATTCTGATCAACCTCTTAACGTTTTCTTATCCTTATGAAGTAAGTAAGCAAAAAATGGAGCACCCAGGAAAGCGGTGATCACCCCAAGCGGAATTTCCGTCGGACTGAGCAGCGTTCTGGCCAGCGTATCGGCCCAAAGCACATATATGCCTCCGCCGATCGCGGAAAGCGGCAAAATTAAACGATAATCCGGACCAACCAGCAGTCTTACCAGATGCGGTACGATCAATCCCACAAAGCCGATGACTCCCGCTACAGACACGGCCGCTGCCGTAATAAAAGTAGCTACGATAAGCACGACGAGCTTCGTTCTTTCCACATGGACGCCGAGATGAGCGGCCTGACGCTCGCCAAGAGCTAATAAATTTAACGGTCTGGCATAGCTGATGAGCACCGCAAACCCGACTAGCAAATAGGGAGACATTGTCAGTGCATAGGACCAGCCTCGCATGGCTAAACTGCCCATTAACCAAAATACAATTTCATTGATAACTTGATTGGAAATAGACACCATGAATGAGACGATCGCTCCTAAGAACGCCTGCATAACCACGCCGGATAAAATCAGCGTCTCCATCTTCAGTTTCCCATCGATCTGCGCCAGTCTGAGAACCAGCAATAAGGAGATCAGCCCGGTTCCGAACGCTACAATGGGAATAGACCAACCGCCGAACCAAGCATATTGCAGGCCAAAGTAAATAAGGAAAGCGGCCCCCACGGAAGCTCCCGATGATACGCCCAGCGTATATGGATCAGCAAGCGGGTTGCGTAGTACTCCTTGAAACGCCGCTCCTGCAACGGAGAGCGCAGCTCCTACCAGAACCCCCAGTAAGACGCGAGGAAGTCGTACTTTCAAAATAATCTGCTCCGAAGATTGCGGCCAGTTCGCATCGACATACCCTCTGAGCCCAGGGAGGTGCTTACCGAGAATGCCGGCGATCTGGAGTAGCGGAAGTCGCGCCGTTCCAAGCGATAAGCTGATCAGAATAGAAAGAAGAAGGAGTATGACCCCTACTCCTCCCCACAGCATTAATTTTCTTTTCATTTATTTCACCAGTTCGGGATAAATGCCTTTCGCCATTTCCAGCAGTCCATCGGTCATTCTTGGACCCGGGCGGCTGAGCAGGTTTTGGTCGACACCAATCACTTTTTTGTTTTTAACAGCATCGATTTGATCCCACCCGCTGCGTCCGCGGATAATTTCATCCAATGGTTTCTTCGTCTTGTCATCAACAAACCCTTGGGCATAAAGAATCACGTTTGGGTTCTGCCCAATAATTTTCTCTTCGCTGATTTGTTGCCAGCCTTTCGTGTCACCGGCAACATTAACGCCTCCAGCAAGCCCGATCAGCTCATCCATAAACTCGCCGCTGCCGACGGTCCAACCGGGGCTGAACTCGATGTACACCTTTTTCTTCTGCTCAGGCTTCACGTCTTTCACCGCATCAACGACCTTCTGACGATCCGCTTTCATTTTGGCTATAACCTTATCCGCTTGTTCTTGATGATCGGTGATCAGGCCAAACGTTTGGATATCCGCTATGGCATCATCCAGTGTCTTGGGTTCCACTTTGAACACATTAAGGTTCATCGCACGAAGCTTTTCCACCGTATCTGCTTTCATCGAAACACCCGTAAACACCACACCAGCATTGGCAGCAATAAGCGCTTCTTGGTTCGGCTTCGTAATCCCGCCCATCTTCGGCTTGGATTTTGCCGCATCGGGATAATCGTCGAAGTCGGAAACACCCACGATTTTATCATCCAACCCTAGTGCAAATAACCCCTCTGTTTCAGCAGGCGAGACCGATACGATACGTTCAGGTGCTTTTTCAAACGTGAATTCTTTGCCTGTCGCATCCTTAAGTTTCAACGGATACTGCGTCTTTTTGGCGGCTGCTGCAGGCGAAGATGTCGCCGCAGGAGCTTTCGTGCCTCCTGATCCTATCTTCGCCGGTTCGGAAATCTCCGGCTGTGCCTCTTTTTTTCCGCAAGCCGCAAGGCTTACCGCTGTTGCCAACGCTGTGCTTAGCAAAAGCGCTTGTTTCCATCTTTTATTAGTCATCATCCTGTTGATCCCTCTCTTTGTTTAAATCTATCCGCCAACAAAAAATCCCCTTCATTCCTAAGGAACAAAGGGGACGATAAATCGCGGTATGCGGCGACAAACAGTCGCCTCCTGATTTAACGCGATCCTTTTCCTCGAAGGATGTCGTGAGCGGCACCATGGGCAGGTCTCCTGACTTACGGGCATCATCTTCCTCGCCTTCCCATTCTGCACAAAGCAGGACAGTGGCATGTCGAGGACATTTCCCGAATTACAGTGGCGGGACCGTGCCGGATTTACACCGGCTTCCCTATTAAGCTGCAAACTCTCATTATAACGGTTGTTTAAAAAGTCCACTTTGATAACGAAGCTTTTCACGAAGGTTATTCGACATCGAATCTTGAACGAAACCGGGAAGTCCGGTACTCACGTAGAAAATCTCTACGCTCCGTTCCTCCTTCTCCGGATTTCGTCCAACCTTCTCGGTTCTGAAAGCGGACTTTTTTAAACTCTCATTAATTTATTAATTATGAGCTTGCCAGCACCTATGGCTGCATGTTATGGCTAACTAGTAATCTCTTTGTCGATTATAGATGAGATTCATCTATAGTACAAGGTAAGAAGCTGCTACTTTTCAGCGATGATTTTGAGCACTTGTTTCGCTTCGTTAATTTTTTCGGCATTTTGCGGGATGAACGCGACGAGCCCTTTGCCGTCAAATCCTTGCGCTTTCATCCATTTGTTGTCTGCCAGCGGAATTCCGTAAAGATGCTTTTCTGCAGGCTTGCCTTCTTCTCCGATGGCGATAACACCATTCGGGTAATCTTCGGGTTTGATCGCATCATCTAATGATACAAAACCGGCCTGCTTCGTTAAAGCGTTAAATTGTTCTTCCGGCAAGACAAAAATTCCATTTTCTCCTGCAGCTAGCTCAACAATCATTTTCTCCATCGAAAAAATAGGGGAAGTAACGAGCTTCACCGTCGGCGTTTCTCCAACTTTGGATTTAAGTGCGGCTTCCAGCTTGGCCCCCATTTCGGAAGGAAATCCATTCGGCCCCATAACAAAGATAGAAACGTCAGGCTTCAGACCGCCACAGCCGACCAGCATAACCATAAGCGCGATCATTGTCATAAGCAACAGTTTAACTTTCAAGGCTTTCATGTTGGATTTTGTCCCTCCGTATGACATGAGAAAAGTCGGCTTTCACCGACTTTTCTTCCCTTTATTCATATATTCATTTATTTTATGATCAAGTACTGTGCTAAGCTCAACAACAGAATCAGAGGTCATTGCTCTTCCGTCTACAACCATCTGTTCCAGCATTCGTCTTAGCGAATGAATTTCTTCTTCCAAGGAAGTAAGGGAGTTGGATTTCTTAGCATGCTTGAATAACCAGCGCTGTTCGGAATCATTTTCGCGAATATGCAAATGCTTGCGGTACGTAGATAGTTGATATTCCATAAAAGCCATGCTTATCCCTCCTTACTTCCAGAATACCAGTTTTTGAGCCCAATGAAAATATATTTTTACTTCTTTTTTACAATTTTTTGAGAAAATTTCCGATTCGTTCTAGTGCTTCATTCAATTGCGAGACACTATAGGCATAGGAACAGCGTAAGAAACCTTCTCCGCCTAATCCGAACACATCCCCAGGTACGGCCGCGACCTTCGCTTCATATAGCAGTCGCTGAGCAAATTCTTCGGATGTCATGCCCGTAGCGACAATACTTGGGAACGCATAGAAAGCGCCTTGCGGCTCATGACATTCGAGTCCGGCTTCACGAAATCCTTTGACGACCAGACGACGTCTTTGATTGTAGGACTCTATCATTCGGTCCTTTTCTTCCAGACCGTTCTTCAGCGCTTCGTGAGCCGCAACCTGACCCATAACAGGTGCGCACATTACGGTATATTGATGGATTTTAGTCATGGCCGAGATCAGCTCCTGATGACCGCATGCATAACCGATACGCCAACCTGTCATAGCAAAAGCCTTGGCGAAGCCGCTCACAAGAATTGTCCGGTCTTTCATACCTGGCATCGCCGCGAAGCTAACATGTTTTTGTCCGTAAGTCAATTCTGCATAAATCTCATCAGAAATGACGATCAAATCATTCTCTTCAACCACTCTGGCGATCGGAAGCCAGTCCTCATAAGTCATAATGCCGCCAGTAGGGTTACTTGGATAGCATAGGATTAAAATCTTAGAGCGGGGCGTTATCGCTGCACGTAACGACTCTGCAGTAATTTTGAATTGATCCTTTGCAAATGTTTCAATACCGACGGCTTTCCCTCCGCTAATGCTTGTAATAGGCGAGTAGGAAATATAACAAGGCTCTGGAATCAAAATCTCATCTCCAGGAGAAATTAGAGCGCGCAATGCCAAATCAATCGCTTCACTGGAACCAACAGTGACTAGCACTTCGTTCGACGGCTCATACTTCACATTAAAGGACGTGTGTAAATATTCGGCGATTGCTTCGCGAAGTTCAGGAATCCCTGAGTTCGGCGTGTACTTTGTGCGACCGCGCTCCAATGAAAATACCGCTGCTTCCCGGACATGCCACGGTGTTGAAAAGTCAGGTTCCCCTACGCCAAGAGAGATGATATCTTCCTTGCTATTGCTAACCAAATCAAAAAATTTGCGAATGCCCGATGGCTTGATCTCGCGCACCGAAGGGGCGAGGTAGTCCGACATCGACTTGTTCTTTGCTTGCGGGATCGTCGTTTCGTCTTTGATCATGGCCTGGCGCCTCCTTATGGCGAGACGAGCATGCGATGATCATCTTCCTGATCCTCGAAAATAATGCCGTCTTGTTTATATTTTTTCAAAATAAAATTCGTTTTCGTAGAAAGCACGCGATCAACCGGCGACAGCTTATTGGAGACGAAAGAAGCAACCTCTTTGAGCGAGCTGCCCTCAACTTCCACTAGCAAGTCATATGCACCGGACATGAGATATACCGATTTTACTTCCGGATATAAATAAATCCGTTCCGCAATCGCATCGAACCCGCGTCCGCGTTCCGGTGTAATTTGCACTTCAATCAGGGCGGTAACCTTTTCGTCATCTACTTTGCTCCAGTTCACCACTGTCGCGTATTTGACGATGACCTTATCCGCTTCCATCTCGCTTATCGCTCGCGCCACTTCGGCCTCCGCCGTTCCTAACATGGTGGCGATCAGTGCCGCGCTGCGTCTGGCATCTTCTTTTAGTAGTTCGAGAATTTTAAGCTTCAAAGTATCCATGGGTAAACCTACCTTTCATTGATGGTTAATCTGTCATCTTACAATCTTACAATGAACTGCTGTCCGAATTCAATGTGTGTGCGTAACTAAGAGGGAGAATATTTATATATAGCAAAAATATCCACCCAAATAAATCCAAAAAGACCATAAGGATCGTCCTTATGGCCGTCATGCACTAGAGGTATTTACTTCACTTTACCGGGCAAAATTTCGATTCGGCTTGCAGCAGTTTGTGAACCGTATTCTCAACTTCACGATACCGGTACGTTGGACGCACATGGATATGCATGGAATCCTCCATGCAACCGATGCCGACCAACACGTTTTCGTCGTACACCGAGATGACGCATTGCGGGCTTTGAATGCTCAAACCGGAGGAGTAAGGGATCCCGGAATTTATGCATTCGTTTGTATATGCTCGTATAAACTCATCGAGTTGATCTTTCTGCGGAATCTCATTCACGTAGGCTAATTTCACAATATAACCACCTTTCAACTTCAAACCATTTACATCTATAATTATACTCGTTACCGTATATTTATTCAAATTAAATTATTGCAAAAAAGCACCCTCCTCCTGCGAGGACGGTGCTTCATCAAATTCTTTCAAAAGATATCCATGCTTAGATATCGCTCGCCCGTATCCGGCGCGATACAAAGCACTCGTTTCCCCGCTCCAAGCTTGCGGGCAATCTGCAGACCAGTCCATACCGAGGCCCCTGCCGACGGTCCGACTAATATACCTTCCTTGCTTGCCAGATCTTTCGTTGTTTGTATCGCATCTTCATCAGCGACTTGAACGATCTGGTCATACACGCTCGTGTTTAAGTTGGCCGGGATAAAGCCCGGACTCGTCCCCACGAGCTTATGCGGGCCTGGGCTGCCGCCTGATAATACAGGGGAGCCTTTGGGCTCCACGACGTAAATCTGAATCCCCGGCAGCCTCTCCCTTAGCACCTCGCCAGTCCCCGTGATCGTTCCCCCGGTGCCAGAGGTAGCAACAAAGGCATCGAGCCTCCCGTCCATTTGCTCGAGGATCTCGAGTGCCGTCGTCGTCCGGTGAATGTCCGGGTTCGCCGGATTTTCAAACTGCTGCGGGATGTAGCTGCCCGGAATCTGATCCCGCAGCTCTACCGCTTTGGCGATCGCACCGGGCATGCGCTGCGCCGCGGGCGTGAGCACCACCTCTGCTCCGTAGGCTTTGAGCAGATTGATCCGCTCCTTGGTCATGTTGTCCGGCATGACCAAAATCGCTTTGTAGCCTTTGGCAGCGGCGTTCATCGCAAGTCCGATGCCCGTATTGCCGCTGGTCGGCTCAATGATGGTCGCGCCGGGCCGGAGCCGTCCATCCTTCTCCGCCTGCGCGATCAAGTTATAGGCGGCGCGATCTTTGACGCTGCCGCTCGGGTTGAAATACTCGAGCTTCACATAGAGCTCGGCATCGCCTTCCTGCACCAGACGGTTAATCCGTACGGCTGGCGTGTCTCCGATCAGCTCTGTGATGCTGTTCACCATCTTTTTACGTGTCAAAGGTTTCCCCATCCTTTTCCCAATGCTCTACCCACATTTTTATCGGTAACGGTTTGGAATGTCAAGAGCTGGCCAGGGTCAATTGCTTTCTCATGAAGTACCAGCTGACTAGAGAGGAACTGCCGATGAGCAGAAGCAGCACGTTCAGCACGAGAGGCGCAGTACTCCAAGATACTACGCAAATGAATAAGAGAACGCCAAGCACGCGACCCGTATTCAGCCCAAGTTCTCGAAGAACGACATATTCTTCCCGCTGTTTTGCACTAGCCTCGTCCGCACCGATAAGGTCAAATACGGCTGAAACCATAGGCACCGAATACAAAGGGAGAAATAACGAAGCACCTACACCGAATAGGAGCAGAGTGGTAAAATTCATTTTCCAAAAAAACGGTAAAATAACGGCAACCATCATAAGTGCGCCTACAAGCATCGTCCCTTTGCGATAGCGAGGTTTGATAAACTTGCCAACCAGCCAAAAGCTGATCAAGGAAACCGTTGAAGTGATGAGTACAAACCTTCCCAAACTAGCTTCACTGGATGTTGCAATATAGACGAGAAGACCGATCATGAAGCCAAATACACCTTCACGAAATCCCTGTGCTACTAAAGCTAGAAAGACCCGTTTCCAAGGTGTTTGCGCTTGTTTCAGACAGCGAATGATGAGCAGCCATTCATAGGTCCCTTGTATTTTCCTCTTTTTCAAAAAGAAACTCACAATAACACCCAGAACAAAAATACCTAAAGATATCGAGAAAATAAGCCGGTAACCTGCAACATCTCCGAGACCCACGATGAGCAACCCCGAAATCCATGGCGCCAAAATACCCGCTCCTGATCCCAAAAGGCCCGCCCAGCCATTAAATCGATCCCGGTTGTCCGGATCGGTTACTTCAAAATAAACAACGTTAAAAGCGATCCAAAAGAAGCCGGACGATATGCCTTGAACCATGCCTAACCCAACAAAATAATGATAACTATTGCTTCCAAGCCATAAGACGAGCATATAAAAGCATGCCGAAACCGCTACGCCTGCGCGCAAACAGTTCATCTTATTGTGCTCCTTCACCCATTTGCCCGCTAACCAGAACGTAACGGCCATCGTTAAATGCGTCGCAAGGGTGAACCAGCCGATTAAAGCATAGTCATTTTTTGCCTTCCACAAATACACACCTACAAAGGTGCCTGATAGTGCATTGGCAATATTAAATAACATTTGAACAACCAACAGCAGAACGGCTTGAGAACCTAGGCTCCCTTTATGTAAACGTTGTTCCTTGGCCGATTCATTCCCTCGGCCCTCAAAGTAGTTGACTTTGGTCGAATCCTTCCACGTCCCTGGATGAATCCGCTGTCCGCTCTGATCGTGCAGCATGCTGCTCCTCACCTTTCCCCTTGGATTGAAATAGCTCTTGTTAAGCTTCCCCAATCAGGTGAAAATATGACGTGCATAAATGAAAAACCGAATCCATGGCGGATTCGGCTTCTAATTACTTCTCTTTAATTCGTTCTACCATCAGCAAGCGATCGGTATCGGACAGAATTTTTTCCACTTTAAAACAGGACGGGCACACGTAAACATTTAAAGTTATCGGAGCGGTTAAAAATGCACTGCCGAGCGATTTCGGGATGTGCGCGGTAAAAGCATTCTCACTAATAACTTCATTGCCAGCCAAGAGCATGAACTCATGACAGTTTGAACACTCAGGAGCTTCCTCTTGTTCATCAGTAATGCGCTGTACCGCTTCCCCGTAGCTATCCAAAGGCTCATCTGTACCATCCCAAGCAAGCGATAAATCCTCTCCTTGCTCCAGATCTTCCTCAAATCGGAGCGGTTGACCCGTTTGTTTGACCGTCAGTTGAATACTACGATAATCATTCAGTTCGTTAAAGCAGTGCGGACACTCATCTTCCGGTCCGATCTCCGGATCCCAAACAATCTCCGTCTGGCACCAGGGACACACAACTTCTTCATTGGCACTCATTTCCTAATCCTCCACATGATTCATGCATACTTCAATAAATAATAAACCCCTGCAGCCATAAATACAAATGCGATAGCAAACAAGGTTCCCCACAGGTATTTCATTTTGTTCAAGCCCCCACGATTAATATAGATGTGGTGTCATTGCAGCGACAATGTTAGGTTACGCAGGCTCCAACCACATAGGACAGTGAGATCGAGATCATCATCGAAAGGAGACCTACGGCTTTATTGTCATTTTTTATTTCCTCATCAATTTTAAAATAAGGCGTTAAAAATTCAAAGATGAAATAAGCGACAAGCAGTAACAGAAAGCCATATCCTGCCCAAATGAGCGAATGAATCATTGTGTCGTTGTTCAAAATGGCAAACCGGAACAGGTTGCAAATTCCGAAAATTTTGCCCCCCGTAGCCATCGCTACGGATAGGTTCCCTTTTTTGATTTCGGCCCAATCGTCATATTTGGTGACTAACTCGAAAATCGTCAGGAATACCACAAGCGCGATAACGGCTACCGCAAAAAACGCAAGCGTAGCTAAATACGGGTTACTGAGCAACACATCCACCTCTTCGTTCATATCGACTCCTGCCTTCCTTCTACGCAAGATGAGACTTTAAACTTCGTTTAAAAATCCCTATATATGGTAGAAGAGACTGAGTAGGTCTCAGTCTCTCGCAGGTACATTCACTAGTATATCATTAGGATTGTTTTTTTTCAGCAAGCTTTGCTTTGAGTGCGGCTAATTCGTCATCTACACCGTCAGACTTGCCGAGCTGATCCAGCTCGTCGTCGAGGCTGCGGCTTTTTGCACGGATTTCACCGCTCGCTTGTGCTTCAGCTTCCATTTGAAGCACTTTTTCGCTCATGCGGTCGAAGCCTTTAGCCGCATTGTCCGTACCGAAGCCGGTCATGGCTTGGTTGATTTGTTTTTGCGCTTTCGCCGCTTCGGCGCGAGCAACCAACAAATCTTTTTTGTTTTTCATTTTGCTGAACTCGTCTTTCATTTCGCTCAGTTGGTTGCGAAGTTGGTCAGCATTGGTTTTGGCTACATCATATTGATGCTTAAGCTCATCGAAACGCTCTTGATGCTCTTTTTTATCTTGCAGCGCACGGCGGGCCAAGTCTTCGTTGCCTTGTTCCAGAGCTTTCATGGCTTGCTCTGTACGTTTGGCAACCATTTCCTCAGACTCTTCGTATTGCTGTTTAAATTTTTTCTCGATGGCGATTTGCTTCGCTACTGCAGATTCTGCTTCAAGAATGTCTTCTTCCATGTCGCGCAGAAATTGATTCAGCATTTTCACCGGATCTTCCGCTTTGTCCAGCAAGTCGTTGATCGAAGCCATTGTCATGTCACGAAGTCTTTTGAAAATTCCCATTTGTAAATTCCTCCTAATATTAGGGATCTTTAAGCGAAGCTCAAAGTCTCTCATTTTTGAAAATCGTCTGATGCAAATTCTTTTTTTGTTCACCGGTGTTTACACACATTACATACGTGACTGCTTAGACGTGGTTTCAAAAATGATTAGAAATTTTTTCGATTATTTCAATTCGACGACCGTAACACCCGCACCGCCTTCGTTATAGTTGCCCATGCGATAACTTTTCACGTGCTTATGGCGGCGCAAATAATCCTGCATCCCCGTGCGGAGCACGCCTGTTCCTTTGCCGTGGATCAAATACACTTGGCCGAGATTGCCAAGGAACGACTCATCCAGGAAGCGGTCCGCTTCGATGAGCGCTTCTTCTAAATTGAGACCGCGCATATCCAGCTCGGTCCGTATGTTCTCGTCACGTGACCGTTTCACGGTCGTCGCGGTCTGCTGCCCCGGCTTCTTCTGTGCCGGCGAACCGATCTTCTCCAGGTCAGACAAGTTGACCTTCATCTTCATGATGCCAAGCTGCACGGTCGCTTCCGTGCTGCTGACGATCTCAACCACGTGACCCTTCTGACCAAGGTTCACGACCCGCACTTCGTCGCCGGCCTCGATTTGCTCAGGCCGCTTTTTCACCGCGCGAACTTCGCGCTTCTCGCGCAGCTCCGGCGCCGCCTGGTCAAGCCGGCGGCGTGCCTCGATCAGCCGGTGGTCCTTGACCCCGCCGGCTTCTTCCTGCGCCATGCGCCGCAGCTCGGCGATGACTTCGTCCGCCTCGCGGCGCGCCTTGGCGACAGCCTCGCGCGCTTCGCGCTCGGCCTTTTCGAGCAGCTTGTCGCGCTGCTCGTCGAACTTCGCTTGCTGCGCCTCCAGGTTGCGGCGCATCTCGTCAGCTTCTCGCCGCAGCTGCTCGGCGCTTTGGCGCTCGTTTTCGGCGATCAGGCGATTCTCCTCGAGCGACGCGATCATCGATTCGACGCGCAGATCCTCCTCGCCCACCTGAGCGCGAGCATGCTCGATAATGCGGCGTGAAAGTCCCAGCCGCTCGGCAATTGCAAATGCGTTACTCCTACCCGGTACGCCCACAAGTAGACGGTAAGTCGGACTTAATGTTTGCACGTCAAATTCCATACTGGCATTAATAGTTCCCGGCTTTTGGTATGCATAAGCTTTCAGCTCCGAATAATGCGTAGTAGCAATAATTCGACAGCCGATTTGATGAATATAATCCAGAATCGAAATGGCCAAAGCCGAGCCCTCGGCAGGATCCGTTCCTGCCCCGAGCTCATCGAGCAGCACCAAGCTTTTTGGCGTCATATCCCGCAATATGCTAATAATGTTCGTCATATGACTGGAGAACGTACTTAAATTTTGTTCAATGCTTTGTTCGTCGCCAATATCGGCATAAATCGCATCAAATACGCACAGCTGGCTGCCTTCCTCGGCGGGTACGAAAAGTCCGGACATCGCCATCAAGCTTAAAAGGCCAACTGTTTTAAGTGACACCGTCTTACCGCCGGTATTAGGACCCGTAACGATAATTTGGGTGTAGTTATTCCCCAATTCCAAATCCAATGGCACAACCACATCCGCCGCGATTAGCGGGTGCCGGCCTCTTTTGATCTTAATAAAGCCTCGATCATTTAATCTCGGTTGCGTCGCCTTCAGCTCTCTCGCTAAGCCAGCTTTCGCAAAAATAAAATCCAACTGGGCAAGCAGTTCTACATCCGAAACAAGTAAATCCACCTGTTCGGCAACTAGCTCGGTAAGTGCGCGCAAAATTTTCTCAATCTCAACTTCTTCCTTCAATTTGAGTTCTCGAATTTTATTATTCAATTGAACGATCGATTCCGGTTCGATAAATAACGTAGCACCCGATGCGGATTGATCATGGATCATCCCTCCGAAACTGGAGCGATATTCAGCCTTGACGGGAATCACATAACGATCGTTACGGATTGTAATAAGCACATCTTGAAGCATTTTTTGCACAGAAGAGTTTCGGATCATTTGTTCCAAACGCTCACGAACTCTTGCTTCACCCGTTCTGAGCTCACTGCGCACGCGTCCTAATTCAGGACCGGCGCTATCGACAACAACTGCATTTTCATCGATGCAACTGTTAATCTTATCTTCTAATGCTTTATTCTCGCTAAGAAGCTCCACCTTTTCTTTAAGCATAGGTATGGCATATTCTTCGTGCACAGCAAGAACGAATCTTGTCAATCTGCGTGAGCCAAACATCGTTGTTGAAATATCAAGCAACTCCGTCGGATTCAACATGCCTCCAATTCGCGCACGATGTAGTGCCGCACGAATATCTCGAATCCCGCCAAAAGGAGCATTTCCCTTCAATCTCTCCACATTCACAGCCTCATCAGTCGCCTGCAAACGAAGCTTCACCAATTCAAAGTCTCCAACTGGCTCCAACTGTTCTACGGCGTCCTTACCAAGGGATGTAGAAGCATGATGGGCTAGTTTATGTAAAATCTTCTGGAATTCTAATGTTTTTAATATTTTTGTGTTCAACTGTCTCCAACCTCTTTTCTCTACGCTATATTATAAACCAAAGCGAACTCGATTAGCTACGGAGACAATCGTTATATGGAAGATGCTACCTCCGATAGATCTAGAAAAAATCGGATACACTAAGCTATGCATCTATTTGTACTGCCAAAAGGGATCACAAGCCTTCAAATCACACCAAGCACCGTGCAGCGAGAAACCCATTAAAGGAGGTATCCTGGATGCATCTTCTTGGACATCTTGTCAGGTTTATTGTATCTGCTTTGGTTTTGATGTTTGTCAGTTGGCTGGTGCCAGGCTTTCGCGTCGGCGGATTCTGGAGCGCTTTTTTCTTAGCACTGGTGATTGCAGTTGCCGCATGGATCATTGAAGGGATCTTCGGCAAAAAAATTACTCCTTTTGGCAGAGGAATTGTTGGTTTTCTGGTGAGCGCGCTGGTCATTTGGGCCGCGCAATTTGTCGTAACCAATGTATCCGCGAGTATGATAGGTGCGATTTTGGCCGCTTTAGTTATCGGGATCATCGACCTGTTTATCCCTGTGAAGACACCTTTTGAACAGGGCACAACAGGAAAAAATCACCGATAACCTAAAACCAGCAAAAGATCGGTCTGCAGCGAAACCAATCGCCGGGCCGATCTTTTCTTATGCAATCATTTCCTATTTCACCACTTTGTCACTGCTTTTTTAGAATCGGTCGTGTACAATGATCGTATATGGAATCATATGTAATGGAGGGTTATTATGAAAAAGCTAATCGTTCTTATGATGGGCATTAGTTTGGTTATTGCATTAGCTGCGTGCGGAAGCAAGACTTCCACCGAACCCAAATCAACTGATACTGCCGCGGCAACCGGACAGAAAGTTACAATTAAAGCAACCAACTGGCAGTTTGATCAAACTGAATATCGTGTAAAAAAGGGAGAGCCGGTGACGATAACACTCGACAATTCACAAGGCGCACACGGTGCTCAAATCAAAGACTTCAATGTGAATCTGGATAACAGCAAAAAAACCATCACATTTACACCAGATAAGACCGGTTCCTTCCCTATTATTTGCTCCGTTATGTGCGGACAAGGCCATGCCAACATGAAAACAACTCTGGTCGTTGAATAAGAAGCAAGAAACAGAGCAAATAAGCACCCGCGAAGGGTGTTTTTTTGCCTTCATAACACCTTATACCATTTCAAAAATATGGGGAATAGACGAACGGATAAAAAAGCATTCATCCACTTAGTGAACAAAATCTCCTTAAGGATCGTCCCGCTTCTGGAAGTTTGAAAGAAGTACTTATGGAGATTTATGACTCTTTTCTTCGTTGTTGAATGCTTATTTTCATGTTGAATGCCCTCTGCGCCTGAATTCTGAAAGTTTGAATCAAACTGGGTTTGATCTTTATATAAGGCTAATTGAATCTTATCGATTAATAATTTGGCTGTACGATAATTCACACCTAGCATCTTGGCTAACGAGGATATTGTGTAATTTTGTGCATTACCAATAAGTGCTTGAATAGCCCTAAACCAGAGCAACAAAGGTAACTTAGATTTATGCATAACAGTACCTGCTGTTAGTGAAATCTGAACCCTGCACTCCTTGCATTCCAATAAGTTGCGTGTTTGAATTTTGTAGAATGTATGATTATCGCAGTTCGGGCAGCAAAATCCGTTAGACCACCGCTTCTTCATCAAATAGTCCTCGCAGTCCGACTCCGTCCGGAAATCCTGTTCATATCCATTAAAAAAGAGACCATCCATGATTTCGCCTCCACGACTACGGGAACGTTCGTTCTTTCTTATTGACTCAATAATACCAAACACTAGTTCTTATGTAAATGATTAATTTGAATATTTTTCTAATTATGCATTTAAACTAAAAATAGTTATTTTTTTGTAATATCTGCAAAAATTAAATTGTTAGTAGTCTATATTGCTTTATGAAATTTAGAAATCTACACCACCCCGTTACCCAGACTAATGTGCGAAATTGATGTAGGAGTTACGCTAGACGTTAAGGCTCTTTCAGTAATGTCTTGAGTTTTAAATAATAAGAATTTCTGTAAAATCTACAAACCAGAATAGCGTCGAGTAACTCAAAGAATTTTAATTAAGTTAGAATCTTTTAGAGTATTCGGTTCCTGGAATCAATAAGTAAATGCTGAGATGCGCTTAATAAGGAGATTAGGTTCTGATATGGCTTGAGAAAGTTTGAGTTGAGTAGGTAGAGTTGAGTAGGTAGAGTTGAGTAGGTAGAGTTGAGTAGGTAGAGTTGGTAGAGTCGAGTAAGTTTGAGTCGAGTAGATTTTTCGAAACACTCAGTTCTGTAATATCTACAAATGAGGCTATAGGCTATCTAAACAATATTGTGCTTAGTTTTAAGCAGCCGGAAAAGTTTTGGTACGGTTAAGATCTCGAAAGATCTCGAAAGTATTCGAATTGAGGTAAGTGAGCGGAGTAGTTACGGTAGAGATACGGAAGAAGCGATAGTAGGTGTTTCAGTAGGTGTTTCAGTAGGCGTTACTGAAGGTGTTACTCCAGGCGTTTCGCTAGGCGTTACGATAGGTGTTACTGCAGGCGTTTCGATAGGCGTTTCGATAGGCGTTTCGATAGGCGTTTCGGTAGGCGTTTCGGTAGGCGTTTCGGCAGGCGTTTCGGTAGGCGTTACGATAGGTGTTACTCCAGGCGTTTCGCTAGGCGTTTCGAAAGGCGTTACTGCAGGCGTTTCGGTAGGCGTTTCGATGAGCGTTTCGGTAGGTGTTACGATAAGCTTTTCGGTATGCGTTTCGGCAGGCGTTTCGATGAGCGTTACTGTAGGCGTTTCGGTAGACGTTACGACAGGCGTTCCGGCAGGCGTTACGATAAGCTTTACGGCATGCGTTACGACAGGCGTTTCGGCAGGCGTTACGATAAGCTTTACGGTAGGCGTTGGTTAGTATATTTTGCAAAATTCATAAAGCCTATCCCATAGATTATCGGCGATTTGGTATTTGTAGATGTTACAGAAACTGTATTTTTTGAAGCAGAATCACCTTCCACACCACATTCCCTTCAATTTTGTATCTTAATTACTTTTAGTAAGCTAAATAATTTAACGGAAAGCCACCCAATCTTTTAAATCAAAGAGCGGGCGGCTTTTAAGTGGGGATGCCTTGCTTCCAAAGTTCCTGGAGCTTGCCGGCAACGTTTGGCAATTCGTTAATTAGGTACGGGGCGATGGATGAACCTGCAAGAAGTTTCTGCGTACCGTCTGATGGGATAATGGTCATGACGTTAATGGCGATGATGATAATAAGCAAAGCTTCAGCAAGTCCAAGCAATGCGCCGCTCCAGCGATTGATGAAGTTGAGACCCGGAACTTTTGCAATGACATTCAATGTTCTGCCGATGATGACGAGTGCGAATTTAACGCCAAAAAACAAAATGGCAAACGCGATCGCATTCAAAATGTAGGTGTCCAGGTTAAGTCCTTTTACTATGAACTCATACTTTTGATAGTTCTGGTATGTGGGAAGCGATACCGCGTTTCGGAGCAGCGGAGCAAAGTCCCGATAAAAGTAGAACGCAACTAAGTAAGCAAGCACAAACCCCGAGATGGAAACGATCTGGGCAATAAATCCTCGGAGATAACCAAGGAGCAGACCTAAGGCTACAATGGCCAATATGACGTAATCTAAGGTATTCATCGTCACAGGCCGTTACCTTCCAGGTGTATCGGTTTCAACTAGCTGGATCCACTCGTTGTATTCTGTCTGAAGTTTTGCATACTCTTCACGCAGCTCTTTGTACTCTTCTTGTACTCGTTGAAGCTCCTTCAGTAACGCTTCATCATGAATACTTTGCTGCATTAGCTCTGCTTTTTCTCTCTGGACTTGTGCGAGGAGCTGCTCTTTTTCTTCCATATACCGTTGTACTAACGAATCTCGATCTCTTTGATGCTGTTCAACCAAAGTATTGATCTGCGCTTGATATTGCTCAATGATCGTGCTTCTTTGTTCAGTGAGCTGTTGCACGAGATCGGTCTGTTGCTCCTGAAATTGCTGGATTAAGCTGGTTTTCTCTTCTTGATACTGAGTCGTGGCCGTTTCTTTGTCTGCCTGGTACTGCTCCAGGATGCTTTGCTTTTCTTGTGAATGCTTTTGTTTAAGAGCTTCTTTGTCAGCAAGATGCTGTTGAAGGAGTGATTTATTCTCCTCTTGATATTGCAGAGCCAGAGCATCTTTTTCTGATTGGTACCGCTGTAGGATTGACTCAAGCTCAGTTTGGTGCTCCTGAATCAGTAGTTGTTGAACTTGATTTTGTTGTTGATCACGTTGCTCTTGCTCCTGTTGACTCTCCTTAAGCAACGCAGCCTGTTCACTGATCTGCAAGCTTTGTTTCTCATGCTCCTGCTTCAGCTCATTATACGCTTGCAGCAATTTCTCGTAGCCCGCTTGAGAAGCTTCTTGTTCTTTTTGAGCTTTGTTAAGCTGCTCGATCATTTCGTTCATCCGGAAACATTCATCCGCCATATTGACGGCGGCAAGCACGGCGATTCGCTGGGAATCCAGACGAGGATATCCTTTCGCGATACGAAACATTTGATCGTTCACGTATTCAGCTACACGCTTCATATAATTCGTGCTGGTACTGGCCATTAATTTGTATTGGTTGCCATATATATCAACAGTAATTCTCGCTTTTTCTTCAGAACTCACTCTTTTATTTCCTCCCTTAAGATGAAAGGCTGATCCTATCGACATCAATTCGATAAGACCAGCCTGTTTTCCTGCCAATATGCTGAAAGTCACACTATTTTCTTAACTCAGCCTCAAATTCCTGTTCAAGCGCCGCAACGACTTTAGCGTGAAGCTCAGTTACTTCCTCATCGAGCAGCGTCCGCTCACCGTGACGGTATACCAGTGCGATCGCTACGCTTTTGCGACCTGCACCAAGACGTTCACCAGTGTATATATCAAAGACTTGAATGGATTCGAGCAATTCACCAGCTACGCGGCGGATTGTATTTTCCATATGCCCTACTGGCACAGTGGCATTCACCACTACAGCCAAGTCACGTCCAATCGCCGGATATCGCGGAAGCAGCTTGTAGACGATCGTGTCACTTGCCGCAGCCACAAGAGGCGGTAATTCGATCTCTAATACATACGTATCATCGAGATCACGCTGCTGCTGCAGCGCCGGGTGCAGTTGCCCAATTCGACCTATAAGCTGCTTGCCATCCGCGTTATTCAAGTATAGCTCAGCAGTTCTTCCCGGGTGGAAACCGGCCGGTGCCGCAGATACATATTCTAGCCCTTCGACACCCAGGTAACTTACGAGACGGTCGAAGATCCCTTTGATATCATAGAAATCCACTGTCTCCGATTTTTGCGCCCAATGGGATTGGCGGCGTTTGCCCGTCATCGCGATGGACAAGAGTAGCTTTTCTTCCGGTAAACCTGATAGCGTCGATTCTTCAGTCGCATATATTTTGGCGATTTCGAAAATCGCCACGTCATCCATACTGCGGTTCCGGTTGTAACTGACAACCTCCAGCAGGTGCGGAAGCAGGCTCGTGCGCAGTTGGCTGCGGTCCTCGCTCATCGGCATCGCGAGCGAGATCGGTTTGGCGGCTGGATATAAACCTGCCAGCAGCGTTGTTTGGTCGGGATGCGTGAAGGAATATGTGATGACTTCATGCAGCCCGCTTTGGGTCAGGAGATTCCGCGCGATGCGGCGAATCGACTGCTCCTTGGTCAATGAGCCGGGCGTCGTTACGCCGCTCATAAGAGTTGTCGGGATGTTATCGTAGCCGTAGAGGCGTGCCACCTCTTCGATCAAATCGACATCCCGGGTGATGTCTCCGCGGCGGCTCGGCACGTGCACGAGCAGCTGTTTTTCGCCCGTCTGCACGTGAGTGAAATTCAGACGGTCAAGGATTTGTGCGATCTCGGGCAGCGATAAGGCGGTGCCGAGATAGTTGTTGACGCGGTCCGTATCCAGCTCGATGCGGACCGGTTTGTGCGTGCCGCTGACGGCTTCAACGATGCCGTCTGCGACTTGCCCCGCTGCGTATTGAGCCATCAGAGCAGCAGCGCGGTTCAATGCCGGGAGCACGGCTTCCGGATTTACTTCTTTCTCGAAGCGAAGGCTAGCTTCGGAGCGAAGGCCCAGCTGGCGCGAGGTGCGGCGCACCGAGCTGCCTGCGAACTTCGCGGACTCGAGCAGAATCCGTGTCGTGCTCTCGGTCACTTCGGAGTTCGCGCCGCCCATAACGCCGGCGATTGCGACCGGCTTCGTGCCGTCGGTGATCAACAGCATGTGCGGCTCGAGCGTCCGCTCCACATCGTCCAGCGTAACCAGCTTCTCCCCCGGCTGGGCAAGACGCACATCAATGTGGCCGTTGTTCAATTGATCCGCGTCAAAAGCATGGAGCGGCTGTCCGTATTCCAGCATCACGAAGTTCGTGATGTCGACAATGTTATTGATTGGGCGAATGCCTGCCGCCATCAAACGGTTTTGCATCCACAGCGGCGATGTGCCGATACGTACACCTTCGATGAGGCGAGCCGCATAGTGGGTACATTGCTCGGTCGCTGTAATTTTCACGCTAATGCGGTCAGCAGCTTTGCCCGCTGCGGATCCGGCGGCTTGCAGCGTTGTTTCCGCATCCGGCAGCTTGACTTCGCGGCCCAGGATCGCGGCGATCTCGTAAGCTGCTCCCAGCATGCTTAAGCAGTCGGAGCGGTTCGGTGTTAAGTCGAGCTCCAACACTTTGTCATTGATGGCAAGCACATCAAGAATAGAACTGCTGACAGCCGTATCTTCAGGCAGGACGAGAATGCCTTCTTGAATTTCCTTTGGCAGCAATTTGTCATTTAGCCCAAGTTCCTTGGCGGAGCAGATCATCCCTTGGGATTCGACGCCGCGCAGCTTGGCGCGCTTGATTTGCAATCCGCCAGGAAGTACTGCGCCGACGATTGCCACAGGCACCTTTTGTCCGGCATCCACATTTTTAGCACCGCAGACGATTTGCAAGTCTTCACCTTGACCTACGTCTACAATACAAACGCTAAGTTTATCAGCATCAGGGTGTTTTTCACGGGATTTAACAAACCCGACCAGGACATCCGTCACACCCTTATTCCGATCTTCAACAATATCCACTTCAATTCCGCTTCGAGTCAGCTTCTCCGCCAATTCCTCCGCCGTATACCCGGATACGTCCACATATTCCGATAACCATTGATAAGAGACCTTCATGATTTCAACTCAACTCCTCTTCCCTAAATATGCAAGAACTGCTTTAAGAACCGCAGATCATTCGTGTAAAAATGGCGAATATCCTCGATGCCGTATTTCAGCATCGCGATTCGCTCAACGCCCATACCAAAAGCAAAACCGGTATATTCCTTAGGATCATAGCCGCCCATTTCAAGAACGCGAGGATGTACCATTCCTGCTCCTAGAATTTCGAGCCAGCCGGTTTGCTTACAAGTCCGGCAGCCTGTGCCTCCGCACATTGCGCAGCTTACATCGACTTCGACGCTTGGCTCCGTGAACGGGAAAAAGCTTGGACGCAGACGGATTCTAGTCTGCTTGCCGTACATTTCCTGCACGAATTGAAGCAGTGTGCCTTTGAGATCGCTCATACGAATGTTGCGGTCGATGACAAGTCCCTCAATTTGGGTAAACATATGGGAATGTGTCGCATCGTCGTCGTCGCGGCGGTACACTTTGCCCGGGCAAATGATTTTGATCGGCACATCGCCTTTGCGTTTTTCCATCGTTCTTACTTGAACGGGAGAAGTTTGCGTACGCATCAGAATCTCTTCGGTAATATAGAAGGAATCCTGCATGTCCCGTGCAGGGTGATCTTTGGGCAAGTTCAGCGCTTCGAAATTATAATAGTCCTGTTCAACTTCCGGTCCTTCCGCTACGGTATAGCCCATACCGATGAAAATGTCCTCAATCTCTTGAATGACTTTGCTCAAAGGATGAACCGCACCTTGCTGCGACGGACGACCTGGCAGCGTGACGTCGATCATCTCAGCGCGAAGGCGATTTTCAGTCTCCTGCTGCTGATAGGCAGCCTGTTTTTCTTCAATGACCGTCTCGATCGCTGCACGAACATCGTTAGCGACTTGGCCGATTACCGGTCTTTCTTCCGCGCTCAATGCGCCCATGCCGCGCAAAATTTCGGTCAATGGACCCTTTTTGCCCAAATACTTAATGCGCAGGTCGTTCAGCTCCTGCTGGCTTTGCACACCGCTCAGCTCCTGCAGCGCTTCTTGCTTTAAAGCTTCTAAACGCTCTTTCATCGAAATCCCTCCTAAAATACCCGAAAAATTTTAAATCACTAAATAAACGCAAAAAAGACTTTTCCATCCCGGATAAGGGACGAAAAAGCCGTGGTACCACCCTAATTAGATTCACCTAGGGGGTGAATCTCACTTCATTTTGGATAACGGACGATTATGCGTCCGGTTCCTTCTACTTAAGAAGGGCAATGCCTTCCGTTCAAAGGACTGCTCGGGAGCGAACTTCAGCAGCCTGATTCTCGGGGACAGCTCTCAATCTCCGGCTCTCCCTCCCTGTCAAGAAGCACTGCTTACTCTTCTCCGTCAATGCATTTACGCGTATATGTACCAGTTATTATATGCAAGATACGTTCGATATGCAAGTCAGAAACTGAGCTTGGGTAAAATACCAGTTGACTTCTTTGCCCACGACATCGTATTATTTATTTAAATAATTTAAATATTATTTAATTTAAAATTTATCCAATTTAATTGTTTTGCTATTTAAGTACTAATAAATACGACCAGGAGTGATGCTATGGAAGAGATGCTGATCTCGTATACAGATCGTTTCCGAACCGCGTTTGAAATGACGCACCGTAAAATAGGCCAGGCGGTGTTCGCTAAGCTTGAATCGGATTTGACAATGCCTCAATTTTTTATGCTTTACATGATACGTCAAGAAAAAACGCCTAAACAAACACATCTTGCTGAGAAAATGGGCGTTAAACCAAGCGCGATTACAGTCATGATTGACCGTCTTGTGCAAAGCGGTCATGTGATTCGCAAGCATCATGAAACGGATCGAAGAATCGTTTTAGTCGAGCTGACCCCGCTTGGCGAAGAAGTCTTAAAGAAGGCTGAGGATGTTCATAAAGAGGTTATGGCCCGCGGCTTATCTCAGCTTCCGCCGGAAGAACTGGCCGTTCTTGTGGGAGCTTTTGAAAAGTTGGCGGCATTCTATTCTAAAACAGAGATTTTAAAAGGAGTGTGAGCTTATATGGAGAACATACAAGAAAATGCGGCTAGCTCATTAGAAGCGAAAGCCGCTCCAGCACTTAAGAACCGAGGGCTGTTGTTAACGGGGCTTATTATCGCTATGCTGTTCGGCGCATTAGACGGAACCATTGTAGGAACTGCGATGCCGCGCATCGTCGGTGAATTCGGCGGACTCGGCCTCATGGCCTGGTTGACGACTGCTTATATGCTGACTTCAACGGTAGTCGTACCGATCGCCGGTAAGTTGGCGGATTTGATCGGCCGCCGCGTCGTTTATGTGACAGGTCTATTGATCTTTATCGGAGCGTCTGCGCTCTGCGGTCTCGCTCAAAATATGACTGAACTCATTTGGTTCCGCGGCTTGCAAGGGATTGGCGGCGGTATTATGATGCCGATGGCCATGATTATTATCGGGGATTTGTTCACTGGGAAACAGCGTGCCAAATGGCAGGGCGTTTTCGGGGCTATTTTCGGATTATCAACCGTAATTGGTCCGCAGGTCGGCGGCTGGATCGTTGACTCTTTGAACTGGCGTTGGGTGTTTTATATCAATCTGCCTGTTGGTATTCTGGCCGTTATTTTAATTGCAATTGCCTTACCTAAGCATAAAGCAACCGGCGGCGTGAAAATTGACATTCCTGGCATTGTGACCATGATTGTCGGGGTCGTGAGCTTATTGCTCGCCTTAACCTTTGGCGGTAAAGATTACGCATGGGGCTCTTGGCAAATCGTTTGCCTTTTCGTACTGGCCGTAATTTCTTTAGTTTCCTTCGCCATCATCGAAAGCAGAGCCAAGGAACCGATTCTTCCCGTACGTCTGTTCAAAAACCGCATATTTACAACGATCAACGGTATCGGCTTCCTGATGTCTGTCGGCATGTTCGGCGCGATCATGTTCGTGCCCCTGTTTATGCAAGGCATCGTGGGCATTAGCGCCTCCGCTTCCGGCACCGTGATGACGCCAATGATGTTAACCATGATTGTAGCCAGCATCATCTCCGGCCAATTCATTCAAAAAATCGGCGTACGCAAGCAAATGCTGCTCGGCATGCTGATCATGGCTGCTGGCTTCTATTTGCTAAGTACGATGAGCATTGATACAACTAAGCTTCTCGCATCGAGCTATATGCTGATCCTTGGTTTGGGAATGGGTCTGGTTATGCCGATCTTGACTCTCGCCTTACAGGAAAGCTTCCCGAAATCCGAGCTTGGCGTGGTTACGTCATCCAGCCAATTTTTCCGCCAAATCGGGGGTACCTTCGGCATGACGATTCTCGGCGCCGTAATGAATCATAAATCTACCGTTTTGTTGGAGCAAAATCTAACACCCGTCGTCAAACAATTGCCGGCGCAAGCAAGCGAGATGGCGAATCAGATGACAAATATGATCCATACGAACCCCCAGGGCTTGTATTCTTCGCTTCTTAGCCCTGAAACACTGGCAAAAATGCCGAAGGAATTTGTGGATCATATGCTTCCGATTTTAAAAGATGCGCTTGTTACTTCACTTCACCAAGTATTCATCATCGGTTTAGTCTTCGTTCTGCTCGGAGCGGTGCTCACATTCTTCATCGGGCAGATCAAAATATCCGACCGTAAATCCAAAAAGCCCGAATCCGAAACAGAAGTTTCCACGGGGCTTGCGTAAATAACAAAAAATGCTCCCATCCTCTTGTATAGAGGGTAGGAGCGTTTTTTCATTCAATAGTTCCGATATGATTAAGAGGGAATAACCGGAAGACGGCTTTTCCGATCAAATCTTTTTCGGGTACAAAAGGTGTTGGCCATAAATGTGAGTCATAGCTGTCATTTCGATTATCCCCGAGGAAAAAATAGTTACCCGCGGGTACGGTCACTTTATTGAATGTATAAGTCATTGGCGACTTCACATAGGGTTCGTCAACCTTTTCGCCATTGCGGTATAAGGCTCCGTCCTTGACCTCGATCGTATCGCCCGGCAAACCGATCAGCCGTTTCACATAACGGTCCTTATTGCCCTGGAGAGGCGGCCAAAAAACGACGATATCACCAAATTTAAAATCAGTGAGCGGCTTCATTTTCTCAACGATCAGCTCGTCCTTCAATTGAATCGTCGGCAGCATAGAACCTGTGGGTACAGTCATCGCTTGCGCTACATAAGTGTTAATGACAAGTGCCAGAATAACAGCAAATGCAATGCTGGGCACCCATTCTTTCGCGATTTTCAGGATGGATTTCATCAGGTTGTCCTCCCTTTCTCTTTCTATGAAAGTTCTATTTAACAGTAGATGATTTCACAAGTTCGAACATTAATATAAAATAAAAAATGTTGTCTTATGGTTTCTTTTGACATCGATCAAGCTATAGCGTTTAATGGTTTTAGATAACCGAAAAGGAGTGATCGCTATGAAATACCGCAGACTCGGAAAAACGGAATTAAAGGTTTCCATCGTAGGCGTCGGAACTTGGCAGTTCGGCGGAGAATGGGGCTTGGATTACACGCAGGCTGAGGCAGATGCGATTTTGGATCAGGCCGCAGAGCTCGGCATCAACCTCATTGATACCGCTGAATGCTATGGGGACCATTTGTCCGAATCTTTCATCGGCAGCTATTTATCGCGGCGCAAGCGCGAAGATTGGGTAGTCGCTACAAAATTCGGGCACCACTTCCATGAGCGTTTCACACGTACGGATAGCTTTAGTGCCGAGGATGTCGTTAAACAGCTAGATGCGTCGCTTAAGGCTTTGCAAACGGACTATATAGATTTATATCAATTTCATTCCGGACCGGATGCCGTATTTGATAATGACGAACTCTGGACGACTTTAGACAAACAAATTCAGGCAGGGAAAATCCGCCATCTTGGCACATCTATTGGCAGTAACGCCAATATCCATCAAACGGATGCCTCCAGCAAAGTGAACTCGCAAGCTATTCAGGTTGTTTACAACCGACTGGATCGGGCTCCAGAAGATCTCGTATTCCCGTCCTGTCAGCGACAGGATCTGGGTGTTCTCGCTCGCGTCCCGCTGGCAAGCGGTTATTTAAGCGGAAAATACAAACCGGGCGCTGTATTTGATACGACCGATGTACGTCATCGTCACGATCAGGAGGCTACGCGCCAAAAATTGGAAGAAGTACAGCGCATTCAGAAGGAAGAAGTCCCCGAAGGCATGGATATGGCCAAATGGGCGCTTGCCTGGTGCTTGAAGCATGATGCTGTCACTTCGGTTATTCCGGGATGTAAGAATCCGGAGCAAGTCATCGCTAATGCAAGCGCGACTGAACTCATCAGCGACAACCATCCTCAAGCGTGGAAGGCATAGACCGGACAGGGAAGGAACGACTAAGTATGAGCAACGAGATCCAACATGAAGAAACATGGGGACATCTGAACAGCCATCTGCCCGAGTGGATCGAGGATAGCAAGAAACACACGGAAGACGGTAATGTAGCGTCTTATATCCCGGAGTTAGCGCGCGCGCCGAAGGATGTTCTTGGCATCTGTATTATGGATGCCGCGGGCAACGCCGCCGTCAGCGGTGACCATGAATACCGTTTTACGCTGCAAAGCATCTCAAAAGTATTTACATTGATTTTGGCACTGATGGATCGCGGTGAGGAAGTCGTATTCTCCAAGGTAGGCATGGAGCCTACAGGAGACGATTTCAACTCCATGCTAAAGCTGGAGCTGGTCGAGCCGGGCATTCCGTTCAATCCGCTGATAAATGCGGGCGCCATCGCCATTTCCTCGCTCATTGCCGGCGGCAGTCCAGCTGAGCAAACGAGCCGCATTCTCAAGTTTTTCCGGGAGATAGCAGATAACGAGACGCTGGACATTAATCAAGACGTCCACAAGTCGGAAGCCGACACCGCTCACCGCAACCGTTCGCTGGCCTATTTTCTCAAGGACAATGGCGTCCTGCACCATGATGTGGAAGATGTCCTTGAAGTCTATTTCAGCCATTGCTCGGTTGAAGTCAACTGCGCGGACCTGGCAAGAATGGCGCTCGTTCTGGCTCACAACGGCGTTGATCCAATCCGGAATCAGCGCATAATTCCGCGCCGTTTCGTGCAAATCGCCAAGACGTTCATGTTTACCTGCGGTATGTACAACGCTTCCGGCGAATTCGCCATGAACGTCGGGCTGCCCGCCAAAAGCGGCGTGTCCGGCGGCATTCTGACGATGGTGCCGGGGCGTTACGGCATCGGCGTAGTTGGACCTGCGCTGAACACAAAGGGCAACAGCACCGCAGGCGTTCACTTGCTGGGCAAGCTGTCGCAGGAGTTTGATTGGAGTTTGTTCTAGCTTGAGAAAAAAACCTTCCTGAGCGGTACGTTCATCCGCTCTGGAAGGTTTTTCTTTTAATCGTAGAGAAGCGGCTTAATTTCCGCCGAATCCATATTCGTTTTATCATACCAGTGAAAGCCGGTATCGATGCTTTTCGGCACCGATTCACCCTTAACGGCTTGAACGGCAGCTTTTACCGCCCAGTACCCGATGCCGATCGGATCTTGGGTTACAGCGCCGGCCATTTTACCGCTGCGGATCGCGTCCTTTTGCAGCTTGCCGGAGTCATAACCGACAATTACGATTTTACCGTCCTTCTTCAACTCCGTTACGCCGTTAATAACACCAATTGCCGCGCCTTCATTGGACCCGAAAATACCTTTGACGTTCGGATGCGCCTGGATGATCGCTTTCGTTAAATCCGTCGCCTTCAGCTGGTCGCCGCTGTATTGCGTATCGACGATTTTGATATTCGGATATTTCTCTTTGATCCGGTTGGTGAAACCGTCTCGTCGGTCGACGCCAGTGCGGCTCGTTTGGTCGTGCACGACAAGTGCGATTTCGCCTTCTTTGCCGATAAACTCCGCCATCTTGTCAGCGGCGAGCGCTGCAGCAGCTTTATTATCCGTAGCTGCTGTTGTTACCGGGATATCGCTGTCTACGCCGGAGTCGAACCCGACCACCGGAATTTTAGACGATTTCGCCTTCTCCAGAAGCGGAGATGCCGCTTTGCTGTCCAGCGCCGCGAAGGCGATAGCCGCAGGCTTTTTACCAAGCGCTGCTTGCAGCATTTCGATCTGTTTGTCCACTTGCTGCTCGGTTTCAGGTCCTTCGAAGGTAATGTCCACATTAAACTCTTTCGATGCTTTTTCAGCGCCTAATTTCACGGCTTGCCAGAACTGATGCTGAAAACCTTTGGAAATCACAGGAATGTACATTTTATCCGTGTTTGCTTTTGCTGCCGTTGTTGCCGCCGCTCCTGTCTCCGCGGGAGCTTGTGCGGGCTTCGTCGTGCCGCAAGCTGCCAATACAGTCGTAGCGAGTAACATGAAAGCTGCAGCAGAAATCATTTTCTTTTTAGCTGATAACATTTTCATCCTTGTTCTCCCCTATCGTTTTGGTTGGTTGTATTGGATTCCTGAAAGGAAGTAATACCGGTGCCCGTTTACTTCTTACGTCTGCGCATAATGTCGGCATACACGGCCAGAATGACCACAAGACCGACAATGACGGTTTGCCACTCCTGTTTGACAGATAAAATGCGAAGGCCATTGGTCAGCACGCTCATGATTAATGCGCCGATCACCGTGCCGAGGATGGAGCCTTTGCCTCCGCTGAGTGAGGTTCCCCCGATGACAACCGCCGCAATCGCTTCCAGCTCGTATCCCGATCCTAAAGCGGGCTGTGCCGAATTCAGCCTCGACGCCATAACAATCCCCGCAATCCCGCTAAATACGCCGGTGATTGTATAGATGGTTATTTTCCAGGCGGTTACATTCACGCCGGACAGGCGGGTCGCCTCCTCGTTGCTGCCTAGTGCAAATGTGAATCGTCCGACAATCGTTTTCGTTAATAAGATGCTAGCCAGAATCGCAATCCCAAAAAAGATCAAAATCGCATTCGGTATTTCGATGCCGGGAATGATCGAGCCCATCGCAATTTTCGAAAATTCCGGACTATCGTTAAAATAGATCGGCTTCGTTCCCGAAATGACGAGGGATAGTCCTTTCGTAATCATCATCATGGCCAAAGTGGCGATGAATGGCGGGATTTGCATTTTTGCAACCGCTAATCCGCTGATAAGACCACAGACAGCCCCGGCCGCAATGCCGCCAATAACGCCCAATGGCATCGGCAACCCCCATACTGTGATCATGACACCCGCCATCACAGAAGCAAAAGTCATGACCGTTCCTACGGCAAGATCGATACCCGAGGTGATAATGACGAACGTAGAGCCTAAAGCTAAAATGCCGATAACAGCTGTCGACAGCATAATCCCGATGACATTATCGAACTGCAAAAAGTTTCCCGAAGCTACTGAAAAAATAATTACAAGCGCGATCAAGCTTGCAAATGCGAGTACTTTCTGTGTAGCGCTTCCCGTTGACGCTTGTCTTGCTACCATGGCTTTCATTCTGGTTCAGCCCCCTATTAACGTGCTGTCGCAAATTTCATAATATTTTCTTGGGTCGCTTCCGCGCTGCTTAGTTCCCCTGTAATCCTGCCCTCGCACATGACCATAATCCGATGACTCATACGAAGCACTTCCGGCAATTCGGAAGAAATCATAATGATGGACTTTCCCTGGGCTGCCAGATCTTCCAGCAAGCGATAAATTTCCGCCTTCGCTCCAACGTCTATCCCCCTAGTCGGTTCATCGAAGATGAGAATTTGGCAGTCCCGGGTCAACCATTTGCCGATGACGACTTTTTGTTGGTTGCCGCCTGATAAATTTTTGACCGTTTGATCCACCGTTGGTGTTTTTATTCTCAAGGTTTCCGTGTAATGCTCCGCGTTTTGGCGGATCTTGGCGTCATTCATGAAACCCAGATTGCTTCTGAAGTGCCGATATGTCGCTAGAGCTATATTCTTTTTCACATCCATATCGACCAGAAGTCCATAACGTTTCCTGTCTTCGGACAAATAACCGATTCCATAATTCACGGCATCATTGGTATTCCGTATTGAGACTTGCTCACCCTGGATCCAAATCTCGCCGGATTCGCTCGGATCCGCGCCGAAGATTGCACGTGCGACTTCCGTTCGTCCCGCACCCATCAGTCCGGCGAAGCCAAGAATCTCACCTTTTTTCAAATAAAAGCTTACATTTTTCACCATCGAACCGCGGTTCAGGTTCCTGACCTCAAGCACGTTCAATTCGCTAACCTTCTCAATGGAAGGTTTGGTCGCATTCTGAATTTCACGTCCGACCATCATGGCAATGATTTGATCGATCGTGATTTCCTTGGTCGAAACGGTATCAATATAACAACCGTCCCGCATCACGGTGATTCGATCTGTAATCCTCCGCAATTCATCCATTCTGTGGGAGATGTAAACGATTCCAACACCATTCGCACGAAGCTGCCTAATCATGCGAAAGAGGTCATCGATCTCGGCATCCGTCAAAGCGGCCGTCGGCTCATCCATGATCAACACTTCAGAATGAAACGATAGCGCCTTGGCAATTTCAACCATCTGCTGCTTGGCTACGGTTAGGTCCGCCACTTTGGTTCTTGGATCCAGCTGAAGATTCATTCGTTCGAACAATTGCTGCGTCTGATTGTTTAGCGCATCTTCATCCAAGAACAGCTTGACTTTCTTCCGCGGCTCCCGTCCGATAAAGATGTTCTGGGCTACCGTCAGATCCGGCATCAAATGGAGCTCTTGATGGATGATGCTGATTCCCAAGTTTTGCGCTGCTTTCGTATGGGGAATATCGACTTCTTTTCCCTTGTAGCGGATCGTGCCCTCATCCTTTTGATAGACGCCGGTCAGAATTTTCATCATTGTTGACTTACCGGCTCCGTTTTCGCCTACAAGGGCATGCACCTCGCCCGGCAACAACTCGAAACGGCATTGATTCAAAGCATGCACGCCCGGGAATCGTTTCTCAATTCCTTCCATCTGGACTAGAGCATCTTGATTTTGCATCGTTTCTCCCCCCAGGTCATTTCTTTGTATGAGCTTATTATATATGGGCGACCGGAAATATTAGGTTTGTTTTCTTCCTTAAAAAAGTTGAATAATCTATTTTTCTGCATCAATTACCTTATTTCACGCGCGACTGCATTTTCCATTGACTTGAGAACTATTATCAAGTAGAATAAAGCTCGTACTTAAAAGTGATAATGATTCTCATTATTATAACTTGTAAATAGGAGATATATGATGAAAAAATCGCTATTGGCTCTACTCTTCCTTCCAATCATTCTCATAATGCTTTTGCCTCAGCTTGTGAACGCTGCAAGTGATGGGATTGAAAATATGGGTAAAGCAAAGCCTATGATCTCAAATGCCCTAAATTCGGCAAAAGACGATATGGCTAAATCGAAGCAATTTTATGATCAATACCATGATTTGTGGATGGATGTTGAGGATTCGGTTAAAGTTGATTCCAAAGCAGCATACAAAGAGATTGAAGCTGAGATGGGGCAAGTCGACTATGCGTATACAATCAATAAGCAGGAAGAAGTCATCACTGCCCTACAGAAGTTACAACAAGTACTCGATCGTTATATACAAGGTCAGTACAGTCAAGTTGCCGATGTCCAAGAGGAAAATATAACACTTTCCGGCTTTGTTACTCTTTTGGAGCAGACGAAAGAACAAGTAGTAAAACACGATCAAACAGCCTCTTTGAATGCGATTAGCAAAGTACGGGACAGTTGGTTAAGTGTTGAAGGTCATGTTGTTGCGCAGTCCGCTTCGGTCTACAGTAATTCTGAACGTGATATGGTGGTTGCAAACGCGATGATTACAAATCAAGACTATAACAGCGCGGCTAAAACCCTCGATGCCATGATCGCTTATCTCACCCCTCTTGCACAAAAAACGTCTTATACCTACTGGGATGCAGCTATGATTCCAATACGGGAAGGGCTTGAGGCATTGCTGGTAGTCGGCGCCTTGCTTGCATTCGTCAAAAAATCCAACAATGGAAAAGGAGGACTTTGGATCTGGTCTGGGGTTCTTATAGGGCTCCTCGTCAGCGCTGTCCTAGCGGTTATTGTTAAGTTCGCATTCTCTTCTGGAGCTTTTGGTACGAATAACTACCTCATTGGCGGTTGGACTGGCGTTTTTGCCGCTATCATGTTGCTTTACATGAGCTACTGGCTGCATAGTAATTCGAATATTCAAAAGTGGAATGCTTACATACAAACCAAAACGCAAACAGCTTTAACTACGGGTCGCATTCTCTCTCTCGGTATTCTGTCATTCCTGGCCGTATTTCGTGAAGGAACAGAAACAGTTCTGTTCATTATCGGCATGGTCAATCAAATAAGCGTTCAGCAACTTTTGCTAGGGATCTTTGTCGGTTTTGGTATTTTAGCAATCGTTGCGTTTCTCATGTTATATGTAGGCATGAAATTGCCGATTCGGCCCTTCTTTTTAGTCTCAAGCATTATCGTATTTTACTTATGCATTAAATTCACTGGTCTCGGCGTACGCAGTCTACAGCTTGCTGGAACTATTCCAACATCCAACAGCTCGGTATTGCCAAGCATTGACTTCTTAGGATTTTTCCCTTCCTGGGAAGGTGCACTGCCGCAAATTATTATCGCTCTAGGAGCTATCTCTTTTCTCATCGGAAGTAAAATTAAAAAACGTTTGAGCAAGCAGTCAACTGTCCTATCCTAACTATCTTAATCGGAGGTATTATTATGAAACAGAAAATCTTCTTGGCAACGTCTATCCTTCTCATTTCAGCTTTAACACTTTCAGCTTGCGGCTCAAAAGCGACTCAGTCCGCACAATCGAACAAAACAGAAGCAACATCTGCTGCCGGAAAAACGGAAGAGAAGACCGTGTCTGACTCAGCTATCAAAGAAGGGGCTGCTAAACTGCTTAAAACAGCAAAACAACTAAGAAAAGTGGCAACTGCTGGCGATGAAGCAAAGATTAAAGAGACAGGCCCAAAATTAGAAGAAGTTTGGTCATCTTTCGAGGATGGAGTAAAACCCAAATATCCCGACATCTATGAACAAATTGAGAAAAATCTAAATCCAGCTATTGCTGCCGCTAAAGCCTCACCTCTAGATAAAGATGCTGTTTTAAAAATTGATAACCAGTTAATTCAAGTGTTGTACGATTTTTCACAAAAATTAATACCTGCTGACCAAATAAAAGCTGGGGCAACAAAAATGTTAGGAACAACAAGTGATCTGAAAAAAGAAATCGAGGCGGGTAATGAGGCTAAAGTTAAAGAGCTTGGTCCTAATCTTGAGGAAGTTTGGAGCACTTTTGAAGACGGTGTTCGACCTCGTAATGCTGATCTTTATGAGAAAATCGAAAAAAGTCTTAACCCAGAAGTAGCCGGCTCACAAAAGAGCCCAATTGATAAAGCTGTATTAACACAATTAAACGAAGATCTAATTAAAGCGTTGAATGAAACGGTGCAGACAATAAAATAATTCTAAAGTGGGCTGGACCAAAGGTAGATACTTCTACATTTAGTCCAGCCCTTTCTCGGCACCGTCATCGATACTTCCCGCCTAAACCGTAATAAAATCAAAAGGAGCCGCGAACGACTCCTTCGTAATGCCTCACAGCTTCTGAATCATTTGCTTAATTTGCTGCAAAGCGGCTATCAACTCATCAATTTCGGGTTCCCTCAAACGAATCGTTACATAATTCGGCGCGATGCCGCCATCATTGATTTCCAGCAGAGCCGAAGCATCCTGATCGTCCAGCTTCATAGTCAACTGCTCTGTATCCAGCACATTGTGCCAAGTCATTTAACGACACCTTCTTGCTTCTGCGATTTAGCGGGCGGACTTTCTCACATTTTTCTGCTAATAGACGATAAATGTTTTGTGATACACCGTTTCATTATCATCGTTATCCATGACGCGCATCTCCAAGTCCCAGTTTCCGCGGAAAGGAAGGTAAGCGCCTATTGCTTTGTAGCTAAACTTCTGGAAACCGTATGATTCCTCTTGTGTCTTGTCGTCAAACGCTACAATTGGCACTGAAATCGGAGCAATCTCCTTATCGTCTTGATAGTGGAGAATCATCTGCACTTGCTTCGGTTTTCCCGCTTGTTCAGGAAGCCATACTTTGGCTACGAACGTATTCGTCCCCTGTACTTTAGGCGTAATATCCGCCGATACGTGCACTTTCTCGCCCATCTGATGCCATGTCAAAGGCGTATTCGCCGGTATCGGCGCGACATATGTGAGAATGCCGACCAGAAGCATTATGACGACCATAATGGTTAGATCAATCTTTACCCAAAGGTATGCTTGCTGTTCCTTCTTCTTGCGCATAAAGACACGCAGCACGAGCCCAGTGACAACAACGAGCAGCATCGCTCCGATTTTCAAGAGCAGCAGAGTACCCCAGGAACTGTAAAATAAATAATTTAAGTTCGGCAGGAAAAGCAGCACGGATACGGATCCGGTTATCGTCAACACAAGAATAGATATTAGGGCCATATTCGAAAAAGCCCGCATATAGGAGCCGATCTCCTGCTTGTTCTGACGCCACTTCACCATCAGCAGCACCAAGCCTCCAACCCACAGAGCAGCAGCAGCCAGATGGATGAAATCAAGCGTTATCGTAACCCCTACTGGAGAAAAGGACGCCGCATGACCGCTGAAACTTTTCGCAGCCAATAAGCACAGTGCCCATAAAATATCTATCCAAACAAACCTGCCTACAAGTACAAAACCTATAAAAGATAGGACTAATAATAGCATCCAGGAAATACCGATACTCGTGGCGCTGAACAGCTTCCATAAGTCTCCGACGCCCCCGACGCCTAACAAATCCTCGATATGTGTAAAAATGAGAAGCAGCAGCGCAAGTAATTGAGCGCGTTGTAAATTTAACGTCCATGAGGCCAAAGATTTTCTGATTTCGACTCCGTTATGGCCGGGGAACCTCAGCCAGCAAACCCAACCGGCTAATGTCAACACCACCAAATACCACAGACCGCGAAACGTATATTGAAGCATTTCCTTCGTACTCACAGGACCAGAGCCGCCATGCTGATGGCCTGTTGAAGTTCTTGGCAAATCCAGCAAGTCTTCTTGTGGCGGATTGCCGATCGTAATCGGATAACTTCCGCCAACCGGATGTCCATCCGCCGATATCACATGATAGCTGATCAAATAAACGCCCTCATTCAGCTTTGGCAGCGCAAGCTCAATGCCTGTATGATCGGCGGTCATCTGCGCTACATTACGCGTAACCTCATCGCCCTTGTGATCGAATACTTTAATGTAAAAAAGTCCCTCGTCCAATCGCTCATTGAAGGTGATAGCTACTTTTGCAGGGGACGCCTGCAGTTTGCTGTCCGCCTCAGGCGATGCTTGAACCAAGGATGCGTGCGCCGATGCCTGCTGCGGGGCAATTGTACACATCACAACCGCAACAATCATAAACATAAGAACGACCAGCCGATGTTTCAAACCATGATACAATCGCATGATATACTCCTCTATTCCGATATAGGCTTACGCCCGGCAAACCCTTCGTGCCTGCTATGATAATATTGGATAGCTTCTTCTCCTTGCCTCCAACAAAGCAATACCTCTTCGCCATCGATCCACGCGGGGAAATCTACGAGACCAGTGTCGATATCCTTAAGCTCTACGCCCTTCAGCTGAAAACCCTGGATAAGGCTGCGCGCTTCAATCTGTAAGAACTCCAGCTCTGCTTCCATCAAAAAGAAAGGATCTTTTTCTCCGCCGATTTCCTCGGCGTCCTCATTTTTTCTTCTGCGAAGCTCCATATATTTGTCCTCGAATTCGCGTTTCAATGATTGAATCTTTCTTAGCTCCTGATCGATGATGGGAAGCATTTTGTTTGCTTCTTCAACAGTAAAGAATTTACCGGACACCGGCACACCTCCTATAGTTTTCTTAAGAAAACTAGCCTTCGCAAGCTGAACTCATTTCATTCTAGCAAAAAACATGAGGAACTACGAATCGTGGGCACATACCCGGTTTCTCCCCAATCGCTTCGCTTCATATAGCGCTGCATCGGCTCTGCGCAGCACCTGATGAAAATCATCTCCGCCTTTTTTCCATTCGGTTATGCCGATGCTAATCGTACAACTTACGCTTGCACACCCAATATCGAATGAGGAGCTGCGGATGGAATTCAAAACGTATTCCGCTTTATGCTTGGCTTGTTCCAGCTGGGTATCCGCCATAAGTACGATAAATTCTTCACCGCCGAACCTGCCGATCACATCGCTTTGTCGGAAGCATTGCTGCAAAACAGAAGCCATTTGTTGCAGAACCAAATCCCCGGCATCATGTCCGTACGTATCGTTGATCTGTTTAAAATGGTCCACATCCATGATTAAAAAAGCCATCGATTTATGGTCGTATGTTCTGGAATTAGAAGCAAACATGTTCATGATGTATCGCCGGTTATACAAGCCGGTAAGAAAATCGGATTCCGCCAATTTGCGGCTTTCTTGCATTTGCTCCACGGCCAAGTCCTTTTCTTTACGCATCCGTTGAATTTGGTTCGCGAGTCCCCATGATAAGATTAATGTTTCCAGCGTGGAGCCGATCTGCGCACCATACATGGTCCAGCGAGTCATCGGAATGAAGCCTGCGTCCGCAAGCGCTGTCAGTAACGCGCCTCCCATAAAAATACCCCAGCCGAACAAATAATAACGAGCCGGTTTAAAGCCGGACTGTAAGCTTTTGAAACCTGGAATGATCATAAGCAAGTGGAAGAACAATATTTTGCACATCGATACTTGCAACCCAAGCGGGTAATTGATCGCCAGTAAAAATATGTTTATGATTTCAAAGCCAATAAATAAATTGTAAAGCGAATTCCATTTATGTGAGATAGATTGAATAGGCAAAAACTTCCTGGAAAACCGAATGGCAGCAATATGGCTCAAGCAAAGAAAAAAAATCGTCGCCCTATTATTCCACCAAACCGCTTCCGGCCATATAAATTGAAAAGTAATGCCGTTCATTGTCGAGAAAAACAGTAACGCAGATGCGCAGTGCATGGCGAAATAAAGATAGACTTTGGAGCGGAAGGAAAAGGCCAGGAAGCTGTTATATATCATCATAATAATGATAATTCCGTAATATCCGCCCAGAAGCAAATATGACATTTGCTCATTTTCCGTATAAAAGACAGGGTGGATGAGTTTCAATGGCATCGCCATCGAACCTTGCGTTTTAAAGCGCAGATACAGCTCAAGCGTCTCCCCTTGATTAATGGGTACCTTAAACGTATGGTTTCGACTCTTCACTTCCCTATTGGGAAACGGGTTATCGTCACCCGCATGCTTCTGAACAATGGTATTGCTGCCATCCATCACATACATATCTATAGAATCAAGCGAAGGAAAAGCGACTTCCAACAGCCATTCTTCTTTGCTGGATAAATTGCGGAGCTTTAATTTCACCCAGTAATTGGATGAGGTATAGCCATAATTAAGATTGTTGCCAACCGATGCTACGAATCGGTTAGCTACCTCGGGTTGCAGAAGATCATAAAAGACCAGAGAATGATCTTTGTCTTCTAATACACTTGTATATGGAGTCAAATCGTACTCATTTTTGGAATCGTTGAGTTCCAGCATACCGCTGGCACTCGCCCATGGAGACCCGAGAAGACTGCAAAACAGTACGCATACGAGGAGTAAAAGTATAGGAATTGTACGTACCTTCAAGTTATCAACTCCATTGTAAGCAATAAGCTAGGGATGTAGAAGGAGTCCGGGCTCGTTCGGATTAATGATGTTCGTGATGATGCTCATGCTGCTCGTCCACATGTGTGACGGACAGCTCTGCATACCCGACGCCCTTTAGCACTTGTATGCGCTGCTGCAGCTCTCTAAGCTGATGAACCTTCCCGCGGACGACCAGAATTTCCAAGCACTGCTGGTGGTTCAAATGGATGTGCATCGTTGAAATGATTTCATGATGGTAATCATGTTGAAGCTCCATCAGCGTGATCGGCAAGTCACTCACATGATGATCGTAGACCATCACAATCGTTCCGGCTACCGTCTCGTTCGGCTGCAGCGCGCTTGAGGCGAGCAGTGCTTTGCGGGCCAAGTCGCGTATGGCTTCGGAGCGGTTATCATAGCCCTGCAAGGCGATAAGTCGGTCATATTGTTCAATCAAGGATTGCGGCATCGAGATACCGAAACGCACGAGTGCTTCTTTATCAGACATCGGTAACAGCCCCTCCCCTATTACGTGTATATTGGGTTTGTGGTTGGTTTGCGGATCCATGTATACTCTCTACTCTAGCAGAAAGTAGCGTTTACGAAAACAGGGGAGTGGGCTTAAACCCCGCTCCCCTTTTGCTATATAGAATATTGGGGTACCTGCAAAGTAACAAGAATTCGCCTCGTAGGCACCCCTCCAATTTGCGGGGCTTTTTCACGCTAATTGCATTAAGCGTTTGACCCTCATTTCAAGCTCAACCAGCGAGAACGGCTTCGTCATATAATCATCCGCCCCCAACTGAAACCCTTTAACGAGATCGTCTTCTTTCTTTTTACCCGAAAGCATCAGTATCTTCAAATCACGCTGTACCGAGTTCGAATTCTTCTTCAGCAGCTCCAGCAAATGGAAGCCATCCAGTTTAGGCATCATCCCGTCCAAGATGCAAGCATCAAAGGGGCGTTCCTGGAGCAAACGGTGTGCTTCTTCCCCGTCCGGAGCCAGCGTGATTTCAATCGGCAAATGCTCCAGATGCGAAGTTAAGATCGACCGCAGAATCGGATCATCATCGACGATAAGCAAACGTTTTTTCATCGTCGAGCCTGCGGCAAGGTGAGAAGATACAGGTGAAGTAACGCCTTCCTGCGCGCCAACTACCCGATTTCTCCCTTGCTGCTTGGCTTGATACATCGCATCGTCAGCTTTGCTAATCCATTCGGCGACAGAAGTGCCCGGCTGCCACTCTGCAACGCCCGCGGAGAACGTGACGGAGAACATGTGTCCTTCATTCTGAGCAACAGGCTTTTGCCGTACTTGATCAAGGATGCCTTGCATTAAACGGATCGCATGTTCAACAGATGTATTCGGAAGGGCAATTACGAACTCCTCTCCTCCGAATCGCGCCAGCAAATCCGTCGATCGCAAGTTGACCTGAAGCAAATGTGCCAAGCCTTGAAGCACCAAATCGCCAACATGATGGCCGTAGCCATCGTTAATGCTTTTAAACCGATCTATGTCAATAAAGATCAAAGAAATCGGTGCCGGATAACGCTCTATGCGCTGCAGCTCCAACCCGATTTGAAGATCAAAATACCGCCGATTGAACACGCCTGTAAGCGGATCGCGAAAAGCGAGCTGCTCAAAATTTTTAGTTCTTTTTAATAGACCGTAGATTCTTGCCGCCAGCTCTTCATATTGAAACGGTTTCGTTACATAATCATCGGCGCCAAGATGGAAACAACGAACTTTATCATTCAAGTCATTGCGCCCTGAAAGCACGATAAGCGGAAGCCACTTTAAAGTCGGGTCTTCCTTCAGAAACTCAAACAGTTCATAGCCGGGCTGCGGATGCATCATTAAATCCAGCGTAACCAGGTCATACGTGTGCTCACGTAACAATTTCTTCGCTGTTTCCACGTCAGAAGCTTCGTCTACGATACAGTCGTCCAATTGAAGCCGACGGGTCAAATAAGTGCGCAGCACATCATCATCGTCAACGAGCAATAGCCGGCTTTTGAGGGTTCCGAGCATGGAGCCTCCACCGGGAAATTGCTGCTCGTCCATTTGAAGCTCCGTCATGCAGATGTCATATTCCATCTTCAATTGTCTTAGAGCCACCTGACTTGAAGCTGTACTTTCGGCGATTGGCATCAAGGCGTAATGAGCGCCTTCATCATTGCCATCTACTGGGAGAGCCTGCGTCCATTCCCAAACACGAACAAGGTCTTCAGCCAGTTTGCCGACGCGCTGATACCCGAAAATGGGCGCACTCCCCTTTATCGTATGAACGATCCGATAAAACTGCTGCATATCGCGGGCCTCAGGGGAGTCTTGAGTTTGCATAAGCAAAGACTGCAGCTGCTCCAATTGCTTGTTAAACTCGCGTATGAACAGCTTTTTTCCTTGTCTCATAATTCTCGCATCTTTATCTGAATCCAACATGGTAGACGCTCACCCTTCCAGCAATTGTTGAACCGTATCCAGCAGCTGAAGAGGACTGAAAGGCTTTACAATATAGGTCGTAACCCCTGCCGCTTTCGCCTTTTCCTTGTCTTTCTCAAGAGCTTTGGCCGTCAATAAAATGACAGGCAAATCCTGGTTCGCATGACCGCTCTGACGGAGCCATTCACAGACTTCAACGCCTGTCCGTTCCGGCATCATATAATCGAGAATAATTAAATCGTAAGATTGCTTTTGCAATTGCTCTATCGCTTGCAAACCGTCTTCAACTTCCGTGATCTCATACCCTTCATCGGAGAGCGTTTCCGTAAGCAAGAAGCGAAGCGCGATTTCGTCATCAGCGAGCAATATTTTATGAACTGACATGGCGTTCCCCTCGACCTGTAGAATTATGACTTAGTATAGCATTTTGCGTCGAAGCACGAAACTCATTTTATGAAAAATTGATCTTCCTATATTCAACCTTTACAATGAGTATAGGTCGAATTGAATCCATATTGGAGGCGGAAAAAATGGCAACTACTACAGGAATTAAACCATTGATTTTGGAAATGGACGCTAACGGCAGTCCTTTTATCGTTCATGCGGCACTACTGTGGGATGAGAATGAAGTCATCCTGGTGGATACGGGCATCCCCGGGCAGCTTGACGTTATTCGCAAAGCGCTTGCCGAAGCCGGCTTTCCTTTTGAAAAACTAACTAAAATTATTATCACGCATCATGATATGGACCATATTGGAAGTTTGCCTGACCTGGTCCATGCTTCTGAAGGACGCATCAAGGTTCTCGCGCACGAATTGGCCAAGCCGTACATTTTGGGAGAAGTGCCTACGCTTAAAAGCAAAAAAATCGTCCCGCCAACGAAAGTGGATGTAACCATTCAAGATGGCGACATGCTCCCTGATTGCGGCGGTATTCAAGTCATCTACACACCAGGGCATACGCCGGATCATATCAGCTTATACCATGTGCCAAGCAAAACGTTAATTAGCGGAGATGCGCTAACGTCAAGTGGCGGGGTGTTGAATTCTCCTGATCCGAGCTATACCCTCGACATGCCTACTGCACTGAAATCTGTCGCCAAGCTGCTCGAGTTTGACATCGAGACGGTCATTACCTATCATGGCGGCGTATGTACAGATAACATCAAAGATCGTCTTGCCGTTATTGCCAAAGGTTGAATTATATATAAGAGCCGGTAAAATGAGGGTTAATAAATCAATGGCCCCCTTACCGGCTCTTTTTCTCACTTTTCATCGAACGAATTGCGGATTGTGTCCGATGCGCTGACTCGCCCCTGCTGTTCACGATGTAATTTCCAAGAACCGCTCTCTATTTCCTTAAGCCCAGTTGTATCTTCCCAAATATAAACCCAGCCTTCGCGTGAGCCGTTTACATCCCTGACCCACACCCGTTCATATTCGTTAGTTGCCCCCGGTCCATAATAATCTTCGAGTATATCCATGGCTTTTAGTCCTTCGTCCGTGACTTCCAACCATTCGCCGACAACAAAATGATCTTTTGCATCCTTCTGACCGTCTTCGATCAGGACAAGGGCCGGATAGGAACCTACATTATACAAACGGCCGCGGACCAACCCAGGTTGTACGGAAAGGACAAATGGAGCCGCAACCTGATGATTGCTCTCACCAACTAAAAGAGTCCCGTATACGAAAACTGAAATCATGACTTCTCCCCCTACCTCCGATAAAGCTAAATATAGCATATGAAACATTAGAAAAAGAAAAAAGCAGCAACTCAGTGGTCGCTGCTTCTACGCTTGGTTAGCCGTTAATTCACGTGTTTTTACGATAATTTTGCGAATGCTGTCTTCCGAGAGATGGAAGACCTTGATCAGTTCCATAACGGTGGAACCGTTCTGATACATACGGAAAATTTCTCGATTTCTGCGTTCAATAATAATACGCGTTCCATTATTTTCTCCCCAGCCGGCGCGTTTCTGCTCTTTTTTGGGGATATATACGATTTCACCTTGGATATATTCTTGTAATTGTTTTAATAGGTTAGGGGGAAGAACGTCCTTCCCGTTCTTGTAACTCATGGATGAGAACCTCCTCAAATTGTTCGATCAAAGTAAACTTTGTTCTAATTTGCAGAGAGTATCTTCATGACCCCTAAACCTCATACCATTCATGAAAAATGGAATAAAAAAAACACGACCATAATCGTGCCTGTCGGTTGTATATGCAATTATACAAATTCAGGTGAACGGTTATTCCACGAATGATATTCAGTTAGGAGACGAGTACCTCTGCGGCCGCCGCAATCATCGCTACTGTCATTGTGTTCATTGTGTTCATTGTCAACACTCCTTTCACCTTGTTTTTGTGGTTGGTACAATTCTCATTATATGTAAAAAACTTCTCGTTGTCTACTCGTTATGTGAAATTTTATTTCGGAGGCCTTGCGGCCTCCGTAGCACGATTGCCTCTGCTTACGCAGAGACCACCTCTTTTGTTGTAATCACCTTGATCACTCCTTTCCTAAGGAATCAGCCGGCCGGCTACTTCTATATTTACTCATATTTCCAGTTGTTTCTCAAGCGAAAGAATGGTTATATTGATTCTCTCCGATTGTTTGGGTAAATCATACGCCCGCCAACGCTTTTCTGTCTGGCGCATGCGGAGGTTCTTCAAACCAATTTCGTTCAATCAAAATATCCATTCCGTCTTTGCCGTATTGCAATACGTCATTCATCAATTTAACGAATTCAGCTGCCAAATCGAATCTCGTTGCCACCGATAAAGCTTGTCCCAAATGAGTAACCGCTGTAGAATTCAACATATTAACCAGATTTAAAATCAATCGGTCAGAAAACGGGGAGACATTTGACGTTGTGACCTCCGTGTTGACCATGGTATTTCCCAAAAGATCGTCTTTGATCAGAGTCTCATTAATGAAATTAATCTGTTTTAGAGCTAATTCCTTCCCCCGAATAAGATGGCTTTTGATTTTTTCATCCTTGGTTACTTGAATAAACGCGGTCAACACAATGAGCCCAAAATAATTACGTTCGACGATGAAAAACATTTCCGAAAGCTCTAGGACATTCAAGGGTCTATGCGGTTCCAACCATTTAGATAAAAAAGTTTCTTTCTCTTTCAAAAATTCGGCATGTTCGGGGTACGGGATGAACGGAGGGCGGTCATAAATGCCTTTTTCAAGCATGAGCTGAACCGATTTATTATATAAATCCGTTGAAGCATGCAAGTTATTTGTGAAAAACAGACGAATATCTTCGCGTGCGACTTTAGTTACGAACATGCCATAGGTCAATAACCCCATACGACCCAATGTATACGCGTAACTAAGCGGAAATAAATCAAAAAATAAAGATGGCGCCGAAAGATCTACATCTGCGTCCGTAAATCCTTGCGGGATTGGGAATTTTTCTTTTTCAAAAATATTTCGAATTTCAGCGATATGGGTCTCAGCCAATTCCAATGCCATTGTTAAGATTGGCTTCACTTCGTTATCTTCCATATACTTTATGAAATGTTTAGTTAAACAAATGGACATGGTTTCAGTAATATAGGTAGTCCAAAGAGCGGCAATCTCCGTTGACGATAACCCAACAGCATGTTTGGCATTCATACTTATTACTCCCTCATCTATTAGATTCTTCTCAGATTATTCCCTGGGAACCTGATATTTATGAGGCGGATAGAGAGGGGCTATTTAAAAAGCGCCGGGCACATAGTCCGGCGCTTCACCTATTGCTGCTGCGGATCGCTCAACGGCTTTACCGCCACGCCGCTGCTGCCTAGCAGCGCGCGGATGTCACGCGCAAACTCCACGGCATGCTCCCCATCGCCGTGAATACAAATCGTGTCCGCACGCATACTCAGGTCCTCTCCTTCCACGGAGAGGACCTTCCCCTCGCGGACGAGGCGCACGACCTGCGCCGCAGCCTCCGCGGCGCCGGCCACCAGCGCGCCCGGCTGCTCGCGGGGCGTGAGCGTGCCGTCCCGCCGGTAGGTGCGGTCCGCGAACGCTTCGCTCGCGATCCGCAGCCCGGCGGCGGCACCCGCCCGCAGCAGCTCGCTGCCGGGCGGGCCGAAGAGCGTCAGCTCCGCGCTGACGCTCGCTGTCGCAGCCGCAATGGCCGCGGCGAGATCATGGCGCTTCGCCGCCATGTGATAGAGCGCGCCATGCGGCTTGACGTGCTGCAGGCGTCCGCCTTCGGCGTGGACGAACGCCTGCAGCGCCCCGAGCTGATACAACGTAAGCTCGTAAGCCTCGGCCGGCGAGATCGCCATCTCGCGGCGGCCGAAGCCTTGCAGATCGGGGAGGCCCGGATGGGCCCCGATCGCGACGCCTTTGCGCAGGCACAACTGCACGGTGCTGCGCATGGTTGCGGGATCGCCTGCGTGGAATCCGCAGGCGATGTTGGCGGAGCTGACGTAGTCGAGCAGCTCCGCGTCGCGGCCTAGGCGATAGGCGCCGAAGCCCTCGCCCATATCGCAATTGATATCGATGTGCAACACGATCGGCCTCCTTTTTTTCTTTGCTTATCTTCCGTTAACACGAACCGTCCGAATCTCTGCTAGATTCCTATAACGCTAAGTTTCTATTTTAATCTACATGGAAAATCTCCCGCTAATCGAGCCACAATTCAGCAAATGTGTATATTTGCATGGAAAATCTCCCGCTAAATCAACTGCTTTTGGAGAAATACAAAAAAACGGCCGTAATTTAGAAGGAGAAATTCCAGTTATTTGCCTCGTTAAGATTTCTGCAATCTAATTAACTGGAGCTTTTCCCTTTACTTGAAGAATTTCCGGTTCAAAGCGGCGTTTCCCTATTCCACGCCTAACCTATCCACGATCCCTTGCCCACGCCTTCAAACCTGCATGCAGCCAGCGCAAGTCCATCTCTTGAAGAAGTTGGAGCTCCTGCGCTTCTTGCAAGCTGATTTCCTGAAAGCGCAGCTTGTCGCCCGGTCTCGCTTGAGCAATTAACGGAAGATCAGTGCTAATAACGTGCCCGATGCGGGGATAGCCCCCTGTTGTTTGGCAATCGGTCATAAGAATAATGGGCTGCCCGCTTGGCGGCACTTGTATAGTTCCAGGAGCAACGGCTTCAGAAATGATCTCACCGGTTTCCCCCAGCTTGTGTTCCAACATCGCTCCATCAAGACGATACCCCATGCGATCAGATTGCGGAGTTACCGAATAGCTCTCTTGAAAAAACTTTTGGACACTATCGTCTGAAAATGTTGCCGCTTCTCTGCCTTTAATCATCCGAACGACCGGAGTTTCCTGATAATCGGGGTAGATTGAAGCGCTCACCGACCACGGCACTGTCCACAGCCCTTCGTTTTTAGCCGATGTACTTAGGTTAAGCATTGCTCTCTGTAGATCGATAGAATCAGACTGAGCTGCAGCTACCTTCAATATGTCTCCGGCCCTAATCGCCCTTCCCTCATACCCGCCTAATCCGGCTCGTATATAGGTGCTCCGACTTCCCATCACCGGTTCTACGTCAAAGCCTCCCGCCACAGCAAGATAAGCTCTGCATCCCTTGGATGCATGATGAATTTGGAGCTGAGATCCGCCTCGGATCATGAAAGGGCGCCACAGCGGCACCTTTTCCCCGTCGATGTCAGCTTCCATTTCGGCGCCGCATAAAGCAAGCAGCATATCCTTGCTGGCATACAAGATCGCTCCCTGCAGTGTCATCTCTAAAGCAGCTAGATTGGTAACGTTGCCAACAAGCAAATTGGCAACCCGATGCGCAAACCCATCCATGGGGCCGGACGTAATGACACCGTATTTACGATATCCGTAGCGACCTGCATCCTGTACGGTAGTAAACAGCCCTGGCTTCTTAACTTCAAAGCTCATTCAACGCTCCCCTTCCGCCAATAGATCAAATTGCTCCGGCGTAATCGGTACAAAACGGACCTGATCTCCGACTTTCAGCAGAGAAGGAGGATTGCTCGCTCTCGGTTGAAATAAAGCCAGCGGCGTCCGCCCAATCAGATTCCACCCTCCTGGCGTCTCCAGCGGATATATGCCTGTCTGGCTGCCCCCGATCCCTACTGAGCCCGCTGGAATCCGGACCCTCGGAATTGTCCTTCGCGGCGTTGCGATCCTATCGTCCATACCGCCTAAGTAGGGGAATCCCGGAGCAAAGCCTATCATATAAACCGGATAGATCGGCGATGTATGGTGGCGAATCACTTCTTCGGCAGCAATACCGTGATAGACGGCAACTTCCTCCAAATCAGGCCCAAACAAGCCTCCGTAGCAAACCGGGATTTCCACGATATCATAAGAATGGTGCGAAATCGCCGTACTCTTCTGCTCATACTCACTGATCATCTTCTCTATATAAGCTAGCACCCGTTCAAAAGGCAATTGCAAAGCTGCTCTGCTTGGATCAGCCTGATTTGCAAACACAGCATAACTATCATAAAAAATCGTAATGGTTGTATAAGCTGTTACCGTTTCCCGATATCCGGGAAAGCTGGTCTCCTCAATATAAGCCGCAAGCTGGAGAATCTGCTTATGAACGATGGGATCAATCGCCTCACCGAATTGAATGACAATAGCCGAATCACCCAACGCGTAACATTCATAGGAAAGCTTTGTCATACAAAGCTCATCTTTTTGAGCCACACTTCGCAAAGAGCCGGCCATGCCTTCGCTTCAGGATGATCTTCAGCCAGGCCTAGTCCATGTCTGCCGCTTTCAAACACATGAAGCTCGAAAGCCACTTTATGGCGACTAAGCGCTCCAGCAAAAAGGAAGCAATTCTCAACCGTAACAACATCATCGTCAGCCGTATGCCAAAGAAAAGTCGCCGGGGTATCCGAGGTCACCTGCTTCTCGGTTGACAGCAGGTTAACCAGCTCATCCCCAGGCGTCTCCCCTAGCAACAGCAGCTTGGACCCTTCGTGCGCATACTCGCCGAAAGTAATAACCGGATAGCATAAAATCAGCAAATCGGGTCGGCTGCTTTGTCGCTCTATGGGGTCTTTTGACTGCAAGTCGCCAGCTTCGAACAACGTGCCGGCTGTAGATGCCAGATGACCGCCCGCTGAAAAACCCATAATACCTACACGGTTCGGATCTATATTCCATTCCGCGGCATGATGTCGAACAGTCCGGATAGCCCGCTGAGCATCCTGCAGCGGAGCCGGGTGCCGATGCGGCGCCACCCTGTAGTTGAGCACATATGCAGATATGCCTAGCCCGTTTAGCCATCGGGCTATCGGTTCGCCTTCGTGGTCTGCACGCCTATGATATCCCCCGCCGGGACATACTATGACTGCAGAGCTCAAGCCTTCGCCGCTAACCGGATATAAGGTCAAACTCGGACATCCCTGGTTCTCGTCCCCGATGCTATCCTTGGATGCTCCGGGCCATAACTCGATTGTCAACTGACTCATACTGAAACCTCCAATTCGTTTCTACGTACTAAGTTTATAATATCGAATCCAGTTCAAGCGGCAAAGACAAATTTAAAAGGTTATCCAAAAAGGAGCGATCTACTCATGATTGTAGCCACAACTGAAGGTATTGCAGGGTATGAAGTAACGGAAGTATTAGGTAGTACATTCGGTGTTGTCGTACGCGCCAGAGGCATCGGCGGCGATATCCTTGCTTCGCTTAAAGGGCTTGTTGGCGGAGAAGTCACTCAATACACCCAAATGGTCGAAGACGGACGTCGGCAAGCCATGGACCGCATGGTGAAAAATGCCGCAGCCATGGGCGCTGACGCCATCGTCATGATGCGCTTTGATAGCGGCGATATCGGCCAGAATATGAGTGAGATTGTCGCCTACGGCACTGCCGTTAGGACCCGAAGGCTATGAGCGGTCTGATTCCCCTTTTTCTTGTATATGGATTATGGTTCATCGGATTTTTACTTCTCTTTCTGCTTGGCTGGTTGGTTTACGATAAACGGTACAAAAGTAAAGCAGGAACCGAACCCTATAAACCGTCAAACGGCTTTGTTTGGACCCCGGAAGTGTTTATCGATCCTAAAGACGGCCACACCTACAGAGTGTATTATAACCCTCGATCGGGTGATCGGGAGTACATTCGCGAACGCTAAATGTGAATGAATCACAAACAAAAGCCGCCAACAAGCGAGAGTCTTTTGATCTCCTTGTGTGAGGCTTTCTGTTTTTAATCCCAAATAACTTCCCAATTATGATTCACGGTTGCCTCAATCGTACCTCGTTCCATAATGTAATTCGCCAGAAGCTCTGCCACATCCGTCGGAATATCTTTGATAACCGGCTTGTCCTGAAACATCAAGTAATTGCCTCCGCCTCCGGCCCGGTAGTTGTTCATCACGACATCGAAAGATGCGGTCAAATCCATCGGTTTTCCTTCGTAATCCAGTTGGATGACACGTTCGCCAATAGGTCGGGAAATGTTGATTTTGTAAGTGATCCCTTCCCACATATCGTAGTTATAATGCTGCGGCTTGGGATCGCGGAATTTGGCACTGACCTGAACCGCTCCATCCATCGCCAGTTCAAAATATTCCGCAGATTGTTCAATCGCATCCTTGATGTCTTGACCGGAGATTCGAATAACCTTGAGGGTATTCGGATATATATAGTTTGAAACGATGTCTCTCATCGTAATGTTGGCAGGAAAACCCGGCGAAATATTATCGAACAATGCCGTATTCGAGATGCGGGCACCCGAGAGCTCCATCTGTACCCGATTAATAAATTCGATCAGTGCGCTGTCCTTCAGGCGAATTTGCATCGGGTCCTGAACCCGCATATCCCCCGTCAACTTGCCGATCGGCTGATCCAACCATTCCTGCGTCTTCGCTTCATAGCTGCTAACAAGCTCGATCAACGTCGGATCCGCGTCAGTGCCTGCAACCGTCAGCAGTTCGGATTGCTTTGAGGCAACGATCCATTTCCCATCGTTTTGCACCATTTCTACTTGTACCTTGCCAAGCGTTGCTCCCGCTGTCCCGGGCTGCACAATGACCACGCCATTGATTTCCATTCCGGCAATGCTGCGGTGCTGATGCCCGGTAAGCAGTACATCGATCCCTTCCACTTCCATGCACAATTGATACCCCTGGTTCTCCCCAGTCAAAGGCTCCGTCGGCACGCCCGTCATCAAGTCTCTTTCGAATCCGCCATGGTAGGAAACAATAACAAGATCCGCTTTCTCCTGATTTTTCAGCACGGGAACCCACTTGGACGCAGTTTGCACGGCATCTTCGAACCGGAGCCCTTGAATATGGTTCGGATTTTCCCAGTTCGGAATATAGGGGGTTGTTAGTCCTAGAATTCCAACTCGAACACCATTCGGAAGCTCTTTGATGACATAAGGCTTACCCAAAAAAGGCTCGCCCGTAGCAGCATCCACAATGGTAGCGCACAGCCATGGGAACTGTGACTCACGTACCGCTTTCAAAAGGACATCCAGCCCATAATTAAACTCATGATTGCCTAGTACTGCAGCATCATAGTTCAAATAATTAAGCCCCAGAACCATCGGATCAACCGGTGTATTATCCAATCTTGCATGATGGTAAGCGAGCGGAGTTCCTTGAATCAGGTCTCCGTTATCAATGACAATGACGTGTTGATCTTTGCTCCGTTCTTTGTCAATTAGCGTGGCAATTTTCGACAATCCTACGTCGTTAGGCTTGTTATTTGCATAGTGAATGGGCAGCATGCTGCCATGCAGATCGCTCGTTTCCAGTACGGAAATCACACATTTCTTTGAGTTTTCTTTCCTTTCCATAATCCCGCTCCTCATTGACAAGATCTTGTAACAATTGACATGCAAATTGTCATATTAACAAATACTTTACACCATCTTCCATATATTCTGTGTTAATGTTATATTACTTCTTGTACTATTGTAAATAATTAAACGGAGGTCAAAACATGTTGAAAAAGTTTGCAGCAATCAGTATGTCTTTAGTTGTAGTGACGGGTATTGCGGCAGGGTGTGCAAAAAAAGAAGAGCCTAGCGCCACATCCCCTGCAAAAGCTTCAGCAACACCGGCAGCATCAACAGCAGCAGGCTTCGTACCTAAAGAATTAAAAGTACAATTCGTACCTTCCCAAAACGCAGAAACACTTGAAGCAAAAGCAAAACCTCTCGAAAAATTGCTTGGAGACAAACTCGGTATTCCTGTTAAAGTTTCTGTCTCAACGGATTACAATACTGTAATTGAAGCAATGGCTTCAAAGCAAGTTGATATCGGCTTCTTGCCTCCGAGCAACTACGTAGTCGCTCATGATACACGTAAAGCGGCAGACCTGCTCGTGCAGGCTACGCGTCTTGGTGTAGATGATGCTACGGGCCAACCTACTAAAGATCTAGTGGACTTCTACAAATCTATGATCGTTGTAAAAGCTGATTCCCCTATTAAATCTGTAGCCGATTTGAAAGGTAAGAAAATGGGCTGGCAAGGCGTTACATCCGCAGCAGGTTATGTATATCCAGGATTCGTATTGAAAAAAGCCGGTGTAGATCCAGTTAAAGACGTTACTGGCGTTCAATTCCAAGGCCATGACAAAGCGATTATCGCACTGCTGAATGGTCAAGTTGATGCTGTAGGCGTATTCCAAGATATTCGTGCCAACATGGTGAAAGACTACCCGGATGTATTCAAACAAACGAGAGTACTTACTTTCTCTGATAAAATTCCTAATGATACAATCGCTGTTCGTTCCGATATGGATGCTGCCTGGAAAAAGAAAATTCAAGATGCATTCATTGCAATCGGCAATGATCCTGAAGGCCAAAAAATCATTTTCGATGTATACTCCCACAAAGGCTATGTTGCATCGGATGATTCCAAATTCGATATCGTTCGCAGTGTGAATAAAGAGATGGGCTTGAAATAATAAATCGTTCTTCCAATAATAAATGCTCCTTCATGATGGTTGATGTGGGGGCATTTTTTTGCGTCTTTTAGGTTCCTCCACCGCATAGTATGGATGTGGCACGTCCGCGATTCGTTAAAATATTTTTTACTTTCGCATGACAAATGTTTACTTGGACTTGTCATATATCATAGAGAGGTGAAATTGGATGTTTAACATGCTCATTGGTTGTAAAAAAATGGTTTCCATCCGTTGCGGCAAAGACGACATCAGAGGGGTTATTTCCAGCTATTATCAAGCTTTTCGGCTTTTGAAAATCAACAACATCTTGATCCCAATTGAACTAATCGAACAAATTGAAGTGTTAGACGGCAATGCTGACAGTGCCTTTATTCCCCGAGTCCTACGAGAAGGGCGATCACTTTACGTTGTACAAGGGGGACGCACAAGTTAAGCTTTCGTGTTTTATCTTTGGGTCCAATTATGCTAAAGGACGCCGCTTTCGCGGCGTCCTTCCTTTTACACGATTCGTTTACGAAGTGTTGCAGAAATATAGTCGATGACCGATACGGTAATAATGATACCGATGATGATGATTCCGACCCGCGGCCACACCCGCGCATTAATCGCAAAGATCAGCGGCGTACCGATACCGCCGGCACCGATAACCCCTAACAGAGTTGCCGAGCGTACGTTGATTTCAAAGCGGAACAACGTATAGGAGATGAAGTCGGGAATGACCTGAGGCACAACGGCAAATGCCATCTTCTGCCAGAAGTTAGCACCCACAGCTGTCATCGCTTCTGTAGGCCCCATATCCATATTCTCGATGGCTTCGGCGTAAAGCTTACCCAGCATACCAACAGAATGGAGCCCTAGCGCCATCACCCCGGCAAACGCCCCCGGACCAACTGCCTTAATAAAGATTAACGCCATAATCACTTCAGGAATCGTACGAACTATGCTGAGGAACAGCTTACCAGAACCGGAAACTGCCCGATAACGGCTCATGTTAGCAGCAGCCCAGAAAGCAAACGGAAGACAGACGATGGCCGATACGAAGTTCCCTAAATATGAAATCGATAAAGTTTCCAGTAGGCTCCGCAAGAGATCTTCGCCGTCCGGTATATACACATAAGCCCAATCCGGATGGAACAATCCGCGTATCATTGCTTTTGTAAGAATCCATGTTGTCGGCTGAAAGCCTGTCAGCTCCAGACCTGTCAACGCCCAGATCAACAGGGCAATAACGATAGCCCAACCTATTGCCATGTAAACACGAGCCTGGGATTGCGATATAGGCTTGCTGCTGCCCTTCAATAAATAACTGCGCAATCGTGTACTGACCAAATCAATGATTACGACAACCAATAAGGTGTAGATGACAATCGCACATGCTTGATCATACCGGAACAGATCGAGCGTATTTTTGAGCAGTAAGCCGATACCTCCGGCGCCAACCAAGCCGAGGATTGCCGAAGCGCGAATGCTCACTTCAAATGTGTAAAGCAAATGGGCCAAGTAGGTAGGCGCAACTTGCGGTATAACACCAAAGCGAATCCATTTGAGCTTGTTCGCGCCAACAGCTGTCATCGCTTCAAGCGGTCCTGGATCAATAGCTTCGGTTGATTCATAAGCGAGCTTAGACAAAATTCCGAAAGTGAAGAAGATTAGAGCGAGCGTACCTGCTGTTGGACCAAATCCTACAAGTACTGCGAACAGAGCTGCGTAAAGTAAATCTGGAATGGTACGCATCAGATTCATGATGAATCTGGCCGGGTAAAACAACCATGGCGAAGTCGTGACGTTACGCGCCGCTATTAAGGCCATCGGATACGCAAACAGCGCACCGACAATTGTACCCAGGATGGACATCTGAAGCGTCTGGGCCATTGGTTTCCAAATATCTGCGAAGAATTGCCAATCCGGCGGGAACATTTCACCAATGAATTTGATAATTTCTGGTGTCCCGGAAATTAGACTTGTCAGCGTAGCTTCAGTTTGATAGATACTTCCAATAAGGAATAAAAGCATGAGGATGATCGTAACGTAAAGCTTCGTACGTGGGGGCTTCTTGAAGGTCGTGGAACTCATCCTTCCTGCACCCCCAGAAGCTCATCCTTTTTAATTGCGCGTCCATAAATTTCTGAGAACGCTGCATCCGTTGCCTCTGCAACAGGACCGTCAAACACGACTTTACCGGCTCTTAACCCGATAATACGCGTCGCATACTCCCTTGCCAGGTCGATAAAGTGAAGGTTAACAACTGTGGTAATGCCGAGCTCTGTATTAATTCTTTTCAAATCGTCCATGACTTGTCTGGTTGTCAGCGGGTCGAGGGAAGCTACAGGCTCATCCGCCAAGATGATTTTAGCTTCCTGTGCAAGCGCTCTCGCGATGGACACACGCTGTTGTTGACCACCGGATAATTCATCGGCGCGCGAATAAGCCTTTTCCCTAATGTTGACCCGCTCCAACGCTTTCAAGGACAACTCAATGTCTTCTTTAGGGAATAGACCCAATAAGGTTCTCAAAGTCGAATGATAGCCTACGCGACCTGATAGCACATTCCGCAATACAGATGACCTTTTAACCAGATTAAAAGTTTGAAAAATCATCCCGATATCCCGGCGCATCCGACGCAATTCGGCACCTTTCGCCTGCGTGATGGATTTCCCGTCGATCAATATCTGACCATCTGTAATCTCATGCAAACGATTGATGGAACGAAGCAAGGTGGATTTACCAGCCCCCGAGAGTCCTACGATAACTACGAATTCTCCGGGATGGATCGTCAGGTTAATATCGTTCAGTCCTACGGTTCCGTTAGGATACACTTTAGAAATATGCTGAAACTGAATCATATGAATCCTACTTTCTCTAATGGTCTCAAAAATATCAGATGACTACTTTCAACGTGTTTCGGCAAAATCCTTTTTTGAAATTTCATCTTTATTAAATATTTACATAAGATTGTTAGTAATCACAAAAAAAAGATAGCCCAACATGACTGATGGACTATCTGGCTTTCTCATATTTTTGCACTCCAGCGCTCTTCGATTCTAAACCATTTCCAAATACTTATGGAAACCGCCCAGGCCAAGATAAACAAGCCAACAAGTATATAACCCAGTGTCCCGAAATCCAGGTCCTGCAGCCAGGTCCAGAAACTGCCTTCCATGCCAATTTCCTCGGATAGCACTTGCCCAAGCTCGACAGCACCGATAATGAGGGCAGCAATAACGGCGAGTGTTGTTACCGTCAAGTTATAGTACAGTTTGCGAACAGGTGTATGGAAGGCCCAGCGGTAAGCTTTGGTCATGAACATGCCATCCGCCGTATCGAATAAGCTCATGCCGGCAGCGAAAAGCAGCGGCAGCGAGATCACGCCGATGAACGGAATCGCCTCTTTGGCCGCATTTGCCGAGATGGCTAACAGCGCGATTTCACTGGCGGTGTCAAAACCGAGACCGAATAAAAAACCGAGCGGGTAAACATGCCAGCTTTTGCCGATAAAACCGAATAGCGGTTTGATCATTCTTGCAATAAGGCCTCTGGATTGAAGCAGTTCCTCAAACTCGTTATCATTATGTTCGCCGGCCCGAAATTTGCGGAACAGACGAAACAGATTAATAAGGATGAGCAAATTCAATACACCGATGATAACGAGAAAAGTGCCGGATACGGATGCCCCGATAACGCCGCCGAAACGCTGCATCCAAGGCAGTTCCCTCTCAGCCCATTGGACGGAAAAAGCGGTCACGATGGCCATCAGGAAAACGACGGATGAGTGACCGAGCGAGAAGTAAAACCCGACGCCAAGCGGATTCTTTTTCTGCTGAACAAGCTTGCGCACTGTATTATCAATAGCGGCTATGTGATCGACGTCGAAAGCGTGACGCATCCCGAGGGTATAAGCCAATAAGCCGATCCCCCAAAAGGCAGGCGATGTTTTAGCTACGCTATAGAGGCCGATGATTCCTAAAACGTGCAGGAGTATAATGAAACCAACATATCCGCTCCAGCTTTTTTTCTGCTGCATCATTGATTTCCACATTTCTTTTCTCACCTTGCCTTTCCGATCGTGCTACGATTTATAAATAATGTAGCACACGTGTGCATCATTGAAAAGGCTTTGCCCAGGTTTTTGTGAAGAATTCTAACATTTTACCTGCTATAATAGAAGCCATGCCCAATATAGGGATGAAAAAGGAGCTGGGATCCAGTGTCACTGCGTACGCTCAAACTATTTACGATCTTGCTGCCCGTTCTGATCATTGGCGGCTTTGAGTATATACGACATGAATTTTTACTTAATTATTTAACAATGGAAGCCGGGAATTTCACCATTACGGTTATTACGTTCTTGCTCTCTTATCTTTTCGCTTCGTGGATGTTTCAGAACATTGAACGGAATAATGAGAAGCTCACTGCAGGCGAGTCCCGCAGAGCGGTCTATGAGGAACGCGAACGACTGGCCAGGGAGCTTCATGACGATTTGGCACAAACGCTTTTCTTCCTTAATGTAAAGCTGAAGCAGGGGCATTTGGAGGAAGCGAAAGCTGCGGTGTCGGAAATTGATAACTCGCTGCGCCAAGCTATATTTAATTTGCGGACACCGCCGGAAGAAGGCTCCGGCTTCAAACAGCGCATGCTCAAATGGCTGCAGGATTGGCAATTGGTGACGGGAATCGAGCTGCAAACACAGATTACGATTGCCGAGGATAGCTTCAGTTCCTCCGAAGAAGTGCAGCTTTTCGGCATCATTCAAGAGGCTTTTACCAATATACGCAAACATTCCAAGGCTACGCGCGCGTCCATCCTTCTTGATGCATGCCCCGAGGAATGGCGCTTGGAAATTACGGATAACGGCCGTGGCTTGCAGGAGAGCACCAGCAGGAATAAGAAATACGGCATTGAGCTGATGCATAAGCGAGCTGCGGATCTGGCTGCAACCATCGATCTTCGCTCTTCCGGAACAGATGAAGAAGCCGCCGGAACTGAACTTCGCGTTCATTCATTAAGGAGGAAATCTTAATGGCTACAAAACAGCCCTATCGTGTACTAATTGCAGATGATCACCCTCTAGCCAGAAAGGCCATACGCAGCATGTTGGAATCCGATGCCGATTTTCATGTGGTCGGAGAGGCTTGCAATGGCGAAGAAGCCGTTCAGCTATGCGCTGAGATTGTGCCTGAAGTCGTGCTCATGGATATTCATATGGCACCGGTCAATGGTCTGGAAGCAACCCGCCGCATCAAGCAATTGAACGCATCCATCCGGATCGTTATGCTCACGGTTTCAGATGACGTGGCCGATCTATTCACGGCATTGCAATTTGGTGCTCAAGGCTATCTGCTCAAAAATATGGATCCCGACGAATGGCTCACTTACCTGCATGCACTGCTGGACGATAATTCAGAGGTCGCGCGGCAAATGGCGGACAAGCTCTTCCAGCGGTTTCGAGCCCCGATCCAAACACAGACCGATGGCCCTAATCCCAACATGCTCACTTCACGCGAGCAGGAAATTACCGCATACGTCGCCGGCGGGGATAATAATCGGCAGATCGCCGAGAAACTGCTGATTTCCGAGCACACAGTCAAGAATCATATGAAGAATATTTTGGAAAAGCTTCAGCTTGAAAATCGCGTACAGCTCACCGCCTTTGCCGTTAAATTCGGATTGACACGAAAAGGACAAAACTAATATCACCCCACAAAGTGAGGCGTAGCCTACGAAGACTTTGCGGGGGGCCCCAAAACAATAAAAATAGCCCAGTCGAGTCATACTATTTTGCTTGGGAAACAAGTAAGATGGAGAACATGATAAGAGATGATTCGAAAGGGGAACAAAATCAAGTGTTTAAGAAATGGTTGTTGAATGTAGGAATTGTATTAGCTGGCACGATGCTGCTTGCCGGGGTAGCCAGCGCCCATGTAACGGTATCGCCCAATAGCTCGACGCAAGGAAGCTACGAGAAATTTACGGTTCGCGTACCAACCGAAAAAGATGTGCCGACCGTGAAGATTGAAGTGAAGTTCCCGGTTGACTCGGTATCCATCTCCCGTTTTGAACCGAAACCGGGCTGGACCTATGAGCTGGCGAAAGATACTTCCGGTAAAATTACCGGGGTCACTTGGACCGCAACCGGAGACGGATTGTCCAAAACGGAATTCGGTGAATTCAATATGCAAGGTAAAGTAGCGGATGCCGCTACGCAAATCGTTTGGAAAGCTTATCAAACGTACAAAGACGGCAGCGTTGTTGAATGGGTTGGCGCAGAGGGTTCTGACAAGCCCGCTTCTATTACAACAGTAAAACCGAAAGCTGCCGGCGCAGCTACAGACAGCCACGGCCATACTGCAGCAGATCAAGCCGCTGCTGGCGGCAACACTACAGCCGGAAACACTTCCTTGTACTTGTCCATTGCAGCTGTTGTACTCGGCGCTCTGTCTTTAGTCGTTTCACTTGTGAGAAAACGTAAATAAAAAGTAGAAAACCCGACCTTTTGCGGTCGGGTTTTGCGCTTTTTCATTGGTTTTTATGCCTCCATAAAGGAGGTATTTTTTTCGACCGTCAAAAACGAACAAATATTGATTATTTTTAGATGTATTGTTAAGCGTTTTCATGAGCAGCAGAGATAAGAGCCTAATTATAATAGAAGAGTAAGAAAAATAAAAAGGGGAAAGGAATGAGCATTATGAGAAGTCATTCCCTCTAGCAGTCAGATTACAATCACCTTAGCGATTGCAATAATTATTCCTTAATTATTTGGAGGTTACAAAAAAATGAAAATGAGAAAAGAAATGACTTTTCGAGTAACGCTTTTATTTTTATTATTATTTTGTTTCACATTTTCTACTAACCAGTATTCGACGGCAGCTTCTACGTCTTCATTCAAAAACCCTATTAATACAGCGGGTGCAGATCCATATGTAATGCTGCATTCGGACGGTTATTACTATTTTACTCGGACATTAGGTAATAGACTGGATATCTGGAAATCGAGATCTCTCGTAGGGATTGACCTTGGGGAACGAAAAACGGTCTGGACTACTCCTGCTAATATGAGAGATATTTGGGCTCCTGAAATCCATTATATCGACGGAAAATGGTACATCTATTATACGGCAAATACGGGATGCGGGGACGATTGCCGTGGCGTTTACGTACTGGAGAATGCTTCTGCTGATCCTTTACAGGGTGAGTGGGTGGATAAAGGAAGGATTAACACCCAATATTCGGGGCTTGACGGAACGGTTTTCGACCATAACGGCCAATGGTATTTCTTATATGCGGCATATGGAAATTGGTCTGGAGCCCACGGCAGTGCAATCGCCCTCGCTCCAATGTCCAATCCTTGGACGTTAAACGGGGAAAATGTGATTCTGACTAAGCCCGAATATAGTTGGGAAAAGAAAGGGATGCCCGTAAACGAAGGTGCAGTCATACTTAAAAGAAACGGAAAAATATTTCTTGTATTTTCTGCAAGCGCTTGCTGGGAAGACGATTACTCGCTCGGCATATTGACTGCTGCGGATACGAGTAATTTGCTCGATCCGGCTTCCTGGATGAAATCCACGCAGCCAGTATTCAGCAAATCGCCGGCCAATGGCGTTTATGCTCCGGGACACAATTCGTTCGTACAATCGAAAGACGGTACGCAGGATTTGATCGTCTATCATGGAAATAACGGCCCCGGCCAAGGTTGCGGCCCACGGCCAACAAGGGTACAGCAGTTCACTTGGAACGCTGACGGATCCCCGAATTTCGGCGTTCCGACCAACGGACCGCTTGCTGTTCCATCAGGGGATTATCGGATCGAAGCGGAGCACGGTACTCCGTACAAAGCGGAAATCAAGGACGAAAAAGATGCATCGGGCGGCAAGGTCGTACGGCTCAATAATGAAAACAGCACCTTATTGATCAAAGACGTGAATGTTCCGGAGGAAGGGACTTACACACTCACAGTCAAATATTCGAATACTGCCGGACCTGATGCCGTACAGCAAATATCCGTAAACGGAAAGCCTGGGATGCCTTTAACTTATCCTCATTCGGGAAGCAACCATTACGATTCTGTATCCATGCAAATAGAACTAAAGAAAGGTTATAGAAATACGATCCAATTCACAAGGGGTAAACATGCCGTCGATATCGACTATATCGAGCTTTCCGGCAACAACGAATTTTCGATAAAATCGGGATCCGAGTATAAACTGATCAATCCAAACGGCGGCAAAGTGCTGGATGTGATTGGAGCAGGAACAACGAACGGAACTTTCACTCAAATGTGGGACGATTCGGATGGTGGTATCGCCCAACGTTGGAAAATTGTCGACAATGGGGACGGAACCTATAAATTGATCAATCCGAATAGCGGAAAAGCGCTGACGGTATCAGATCCCGCAGCAGCATGGGGAAGAGTGGATATCGAGGAGGATCAAGGTTTAGATACGCAAAAGTGGAAAATTGTCGATACCGGCAACGGATACTGTAAATTGATCAACGTAAAAACAGGTAAAGCGTTAGATGTAGGCGGAGCAAGTATAAACAGCGGTGCAGGCGTGGGGACTTGGCAGGATCTCCCCGGTGGAGTAGCACAATTTTGGCTGATGTATAAATTAGACTGACCCAATTAAAAACAAGCAGGCACTTTCGTTATTGATAATGCTTCATCCATAACGAGAGTGCCTTTTCCTATGCAGCGGCGGCGGCTGTCCAAGCCACTGACTATGTAAACCTGCGACCGCGTTAAGCGCCTAACTAATGACAATGTCCCATTCATGAATATCGCAATGTCTGGCTCCTAATTTAACGAAGGGGTCCGCTTCAGCAAGCAGCTTCGCTTCTTCCATCGTTTCCGCCTTGTAGATCACAAGGCCGCCCCAGCCGTCCACGAATCGTCCGTTCGCGAAAATCTTCCCTTCGCTTCTTCGTTCATCGAGATAGGCCAAGTGAGCGGGTCTGTGCTCTTTACTTAGCTCTTCATCCTTCATCGGCAGCAGTACTACAAAATATTTCATCAACTAGGCCTTCTTTCTGTCATAGATTCGGAAATAGTACGCATACGGATTTTTCTCGTTGCGTTCGCCCTGCTCGCTGGAAACGAGCGTCCACTCCGACATGTCCATTTCCCCAAAATAAGTGTCCGCCTCAAACTCATGATCAATGTAGGTAATGTACATCCGATCAACGACTTCCGCCATTAAGCGGAAAATCTCAGCGCCGCCGATCACGAACAGTTCTTCATCGCGGAACGCTTGCACCGCTTCCTCCACGGAATGAACGACCTCGCAACCTTCAGCTTGAAACTGAGAGTTCTGCGTCAGAATCACATTCCGTCTGCCTGGCAGCGGCTTGCCGATAGAATCGTACGTTTTCCGCCCCATCAGGATCGGATGTCCCATCGTCACCGATTTGAAAAATTTCAAATCGGCGGGAAGATGCCACGGAAGCTTATTGTTGACGCCAATAGCCCGATTCCGATCCATGGCAAATATGAATGAAATGCTCATCGAATCCCTCCTTGCTTGCTTCTAAAGATAAGTTAAATCGCGATCGGAGCTTTAATCCCAGGATGGGATTGATAACCTGCGAATTCAAAGTCTTCAAACTTGTAATCGAAAATCGACTCCGGTTTTCTGTGAATTTTTAATGTCGGGCTAGGATATGGCTCGCGAGTCAATTGGAGTTTAGCTTGTTCCAAATGGTTCAAATAGATGTGCACATCTCCGCCCGTCCAAATGAGATCCCCCACTTCGAGATCACACTGCTGAGCAATCATATGTGTCAATAAAGCATAAGAAGCGATGTTGAAAGGCAACCCCAGGAACGTATCCACGGAGCGCATCTGGAACATACAAGACAAGCGTCCCTCTGCGACATAAAATTGAAAAGCATAATGACATGGCGGCAAGGCCATCGTTTCAATTTCCGCCACATTCCATGCGCTGACCAGATGCCTGCGCGAATCGGGATTTGTCCGGATCTGATGAATCAGCCCGGAAATCTGATCGATAGCTTGTCCGTTCGGCGCCTGCCAAGTTCGCCACTGCGCGCCGTATACGCGCCCCAGATTCCCTTCCTCGTCAGCCCATTCGTCCCAAATCGTTACGCCATTTTCGCGCAAATAGGTTACATTCGTAATCCCGCTCAAAAACCAAAGAAGCTCATGAACAATGGATCTCATATGCAATTTTTTCGTTGTCAACAAGGGAAATCCTTTGCTTAAATCGAAGCGCAGCTGTCTCCCGAATACGGATATGGTGCCGGTCCCCGTGCGGTCTTCTTTTTTTATCCCATGGTCTAAAATATCTTGAAGCAATTCCAAATACGCTTTCATTCGTCACCTCGTAATTTATGAATCTTCTTTCACCCGCCACAAGTTTAAAACATCTCAATTATTATAACAGAGTAAACACCAATTCGGAATTACTGCTTGTGAGGGACAAATGGCAGTTTTATGGTGAAAGCGGCTCCTTTAATTGGCATGTTTGCAATCGAGATGCTGCCGCCATGATTTTGAACGATGTTGTAACTAACCACAAGGCCCAGACCTGTTCCGTTTGGCTTCGTTGTATAAAAGGGCTGGCCGATACTGCTCATCAGTTCTGTTGGAATGCCAGGGCCCTGATCGATAATCGTAATTTGAATAGCGTCCCCTTCAAGATCTGTAATGATCTTGATTTGTCCGCCTGCAGGCATGGCTTCTATAGCATTTTTGAGCAGATTGATGAATACTTGTTTCAATTGATTGGCGTCACACATAACGCGTAAAGGGGTTACCCTGTAGTCACGTACGATTTGCACGTTACTCATGATGCCTTGCGTTTCAAGAAGCGGACATACCTGATTAAGAAGTTCGCATACATCTTCCGTCACTGATGACTTGAGGCTCGGTTTCGCCAAGAGCAAAAGCTCACTGGTTATCGAGTCGATGCGCTCCACTTCCGATTTGATAATGTCGAAATAATGACGCGCTTCAGGATACCTGGTTTGCGTCAGTTGGACGAATCCTTTAATCGCAGTCAACGGGTTACGGATTTCATGAGCGATGCCGGCAGCCAGCTGTCCGACGGCTTTCAACTTATCCGATACGCGCATAAGCTCCTCCGTCTTGACGCGCTCGGTTACATCGCGTAAAAGCACATGGATGGCCGGCTCATTTTCATAAACAGCTGGTATACTTGTCACCTCCACGTCGATGATGGTGCCATCCAGACGGGTAAACTTCTGTAGATTGCTTCGATGGACCTGACCTTCCTGAACCTGACTAATTTTCATACGGATATAGGCATGATCTTCTTCCTGATGAAAATCAAAGACGGACCGGCCGATTACCTGCTCTTCCCGCTCTGCACCAAGAAGCAGCAAACCAGCCGGGTTGCTGTATACCACTACGTTTTTTTGAACTATCATGAATGCATCCGGCCAGTTAGCCATCAGCTGCTTATACGATTCTTCCTGCTGTTTGGCTTGATGCCATAACGCCTTCTGAACTGTTATATCACGAAAGCTGGCAGCAAGCATGACAATATCACCTTGTGCGCTGTGAATGGGTGAAACCGACATACTAGCCTCTACCAGCGCTCCATCCTTTCGCTTTTTAAGCGTCTCCCAATTATGAATGGTTTCACCATTAATCACTTTATGAATGATCTCTTGCACGATTGACATTCTTTCAGGAAGCGCGGTGGGCAGTTTGACACCCAATACTTCGTCATTTTCCCAGCCAAACATAGATGTAAAAGCTTTATTGATTTCGAGCACATGACCTTCTAAATCATAAATCACAATGGCGTCCGAGGAATTATGGATCAGTGATTCATATTTTTCTTTAGTTGCCCGCAATTCTTCCTCTTGTCGCTTTAATCGTGTAATATCCTGAATAAATCCTATGTAATAAGGCAAGTACGCGGCCCCGATACTGCTTCTTTTGTTTAATCCCTGAACAAGTCCCCATTTAACGTAACCTTCTTTGTGCACATAACGTTTTTCCATTCTAAACGTACTGGAAGAATGTTCAATAGCGGAAACTCGGCTCCGGCTTAACTCCCTGTCATCCGGATGCGTTATATCGTGAGCGTTCATCCGCAACAGTTCTTCTTCCGTATACCCAATAAATTCACAAAAAATAGGATTCACTCTCATTATTAGACCATCCCGGCCAATCATCACAACTCCGATTGGCGCATTTTCAAATAGGGGCATCAGCGGATCATTTACAGGGTTTACTATAGTCGTCATATCAGTTCATCTCACCCTACCCTACCAAGATATTCTAAATAATTCATCTCAATTGGAAGCGTTTTCCATATTTGTTTTGATTGAAGCGCTTAAATACATTGTCAGTATACAATGTAAGCCGATAACTTGGCTATAACAACTAAAACGATGCAAGCCTTCTACGAAAGTAAATGGAAATAACCAATAAAATCGTTTAGAAATATCCAAAACATTTGTATTTTTCTGTGATAAAATGATTCAAACAGGCATTGAACAATATGTGCTAAAAGGGGTGGAGATTGGCGTCATGAAGGTAACCATTAACGACATAGCCAAAGCTGCGAACGTTGCGAAATCAACCGTATCGAAGGTGCTGAATGACGCTCCGACCATATCGGATGAAACGAAGCGCCGAGTACGTCAGGTTATGAGTGAATTGAACTATTCCCCCAGCAGCATGGCGACGCAGCTTTCGCTTAAGAGCAGCTTTAATGTTGGCCTGCTTGTCGACATGTCCAGACGCGACGATTTTCTCAATCACTTTTTTTATAATATTATCGGTGGCTTAGAGAGTGTGATTGGTCCGCTTGGCTACGAATTGACGATTTGCAACTACCATTCGTATGATTGCCATCAACTGATGAATCGGTTTGTTTTCAATAAACGAGTAGACGGCTTTGTTCTGGACAATTCCTTGTTAACCGCGCAGATGGCGCAAACCTTTAATGATACAGGTTTCCCTTTTATTTCCCTTGGCGAATTACCTGGGTTTACCGAAATGAGCTGGGTCGATATCGATAACCAGAGAGGCGGTCAGTTAATTACAGAGCATCTGATCTTCCAAGGCTACGAACGCTTCGCTTTCGTTGGCGGAGAGGCTAATGAGCCTATTTGCACCAAACGACTTTCCGGCTTTACCGATGCTCTTGAGAAACATGGCAAGCCTATCGTCAACGATTATATTAAACCGGGCTATGCGAATGAAACGAACGGCTATAAACTGATGCGTGAATTGCTTTCACTCGAAACGCCGCCCAACGCGGTTGTCTGTATAAATAATTACACCGCATTTGGGGCTATGAAAGCGATTCATGAGCATAAACTCAAGGTGCCAGACGAAATTGGCATCGTGACCTTTGATCAGTTCCCGCTTGCTGCCTACACCGCACCACCGCTAACCTCACTTAATATAGATACGTTCGAGCTCGGCGTGACTGCTGCGACGATGCTGATGCAGCGCATCCACGGCATGGAACGCTCATGGGAGACAAAACGGTTGCAGCCGCAGCTGACGATTCGCGAATCATCGCGGAGAAAATGAAATAAAAAGATAGAGCGATCAGCATGAATCCTGACTCTCTATCTTTTTAACTTAAAGATTTCTTGCGCGATGCGGTTTACTATAATGACTAACTCCCCCGCCACCTACTATTATTCTTCCGCCTCTGTTGAAAATAAGTAATTTTCTTAACCCTCCTGCTAGTAACACCTCTACTTTTGCATCGTTTGCCGTTGCTACATAGACGACATTTCCACTTTTGGATTGGAACGTTCTCCAATTTCGGTCAAACTCAGAGCGCAGGACCCGGTTAGAATAGACCTGATTCTCCAGTCTAGAGACTTGTACATTTTTCACGGCTAAGCCGCCTCCCTCAAGCAATTCTTCTCAACTATTTTATTCTTGAGCAGGAATTTGGCTTGGACTTCCTTACAATTGCTTGAGAATATATGGATGAGAAAAACGGCCGATGGCCGGGTCCTTATCTAAAACCCTGTACGTTTGCGAATGGACTTGTCTTTGCCAATCGTCTAGCTTCTTGCCTGTAAAGATGAAAAATATCGTTCGAGACACGATGGCAACATCCCTATATATCTGTTACGATGAGAAACATCTATCCAGCTTCACTCAGCGTACAACCCTGCTTTTTTTCTCGTCTGTAAGCACTCAAAACATCGTTAGAGAGACGACTTCGTTTCGTCGCGCCCGCTGCAACGATGAAAAACATCTCTACAGCTGCGCACTTGCTGCTTGTTGTTGTCGAACGATTCTTGCTTAACTGATTATTAAAAGGGCAGGCCGTGGGCCTGCCCTTTCTTCATATTGGTAGCGCACGTCGATCTTCACCTGCTGTGCGTTACGTTCTTTCGACGAGCATGGCAACGCCCTGGCCGCCGCCAATGCACAGCGCGGCAAGGCCCAGCTTGCCTTCGCGCTTCTCCAGCTCATGGAGCAGCGTGACGAGCACGCGAGCGCCGCTGGCGCCGATCGGATGTCCGAGCGCGATGGCGCCTCCATTGACATTTATGCGGTCCCGGACAGCGCCGAGATCGCGGCTAACGGCAAGCGACTGCGCTGCGAAGGCTTCGTTCAGCTCGAAAAAGTCGATATCGTGGACGGATACTCCCGTTTTCCGGAGTATTCGCAGCGTCGATTCGACGGGTCCCAGACCCATCACAGATGGGTCGAGCGCAGAATGCGCGTAGCCCTTGATGCGGGCGAGCGGCTTCAACCCCAGCGTGCTCGCCTTCGCCGCAGACATGACGACGAGCGCAGCGGCGCCGTCATTAATGCCCGAGGCGTTGCCCGCCGTCACGGTGCCGTCTTTTTTGAACGCTGGGCGCAGCTTCGCCAGCGTGTCCGCGGTTGTGCCCGCGCGCGGGAACTCATCGGTCGCGAAGCGGACCGGTTCCCCCTTGCGCTGCGGGATCAAAACCGGGACGATTTCGTCCGCGAAGCGTCCCGTGGCAAGGGCTTGCTCCGCTTTCTGCTGGCTCCAGGCAGCGAAAGCGTCCTGCTCTTCGCGGGAGAGCGCGTAGCGCTCCGCGATGTTTTCGGCGGTGATGCCCATGTGGATGTCGCACATGGCGCACCATAAGCCGTCGAGGACCATGGAGTCGACCATGGTCGCGTCGCCCATGCGCAGCCCGCTGCGCGCGCCGGGCAGCAGGTAAGGCGCCTGGCTCATGTTCTCCATGCCGCCGGCGACAACAATCTCTGCATCGCCGAGCCGTACGGCTTGAGCGGCGAGCATCACGGATTTGAGACCGGAGCCGCACACTTTATTGACCGTCATCGCGGGAACGGCATGTGAGAATCCGGCCTTCAACCAAGCTTGACGGGCCGGATTTTGCCCGAGTCCGGCTTGGAGGACGTTGCCCATAATCACTTCATCCACTTGAGTGTCATCGAGTCCTCCGGCTCTGCGCAGAGCTTCTTTGATCACGATACTCCCCAATTCCGGCGCTGATATATCCGATAAAGCACCTTGGAAATTCCCAATCGCCGTCCGAACGGCACTTACAATTACAATTTCCTGATCCATAACTTACGCCTCTCTCTCATTACAGTGGCTCCCATGTTCTAAATTCCGTCTCCATTTAGAGGAACAATCCCCTTGCTTGCTAATCACGCATCCATCCCCTGCATCTATATATTTACCTGGAAAATTTCCAATGGAACGATACGAGTTCACGAGATGAATGGGCTATGATTGGAAATCATACAGTGGAATCGACCTATTTTCAGGATAAGCCCGTTTTCAGGCCAAATGTATTGGAAGATATCCAATGACAGGCATTTTTCAGCAGCGAATTTGGGATTCCCCTGGATAAAATCCAATGCAAAAAACAACCTGTCCTCCCACAATCCAGTGAGCTGCAAAACGTACATGTAAATTGATTGAAAATGCCCCTCCTGCGATGCTCAAACTGCAAAAAGTGCAGGAAAATCGCTCGGCTCATCAATCGCGCCTAGCCCCTAAATGAGCCGAATTACTGCACAATATGCAGGTAATGGGATCATCAAATTCGCCGTTAAATGCGAATCTAATGTACCAGATGCAGTTAGTCACTCGCTACCAAGGGGGATGAGGCCAATGATGTATCGTCGCTTGCATGCCATGAAAACTCAGCCTCAGTTTTCGCTCGAACCTCATCTAACGTAATGCCAGGTTGCAGCTCGACAAGCACCATGCCGCGATCCGTATAATCAAATACAGCCAAATCCGTGATCAGCCTATTTACGACGCCTTTGCCCGTAAGCGGCAGCGTGCAGCTTTTCTTTACCTTGGATTCACCTTGTTTATTGACATGCTCCATAATGACGACGATCCTTTTGGCTCCGCTGACCAGATCCATGGCGCCACCCATGCCTTTCACCATTTTGCCGGGAATCATCCAGTTCGCGAGATCGCCGTTCTCGGCCACCTCCATCCCGCCAAGAATGGCCAGGTCAATGTGACCGCCCCGAATCATGGCAAATGATTCAGCGCTGTCAAAAAACGACGCGCCATGAACCGCGGTAACCGTTTCTTTGCCTGCATTAATCAGATCCGGGTCTTCCTCGCCTGCGAGCGGATACGGTCCGATGCCCAGAAGTCCATTCTCGGACTGAAGCATAACCGTCATCTCTTCGGGGATTTCATTGGCGACCAGCGTTGGCATGCCGATCCCCAGGTTAACGTACATTCCATCCTTAATTTCCTGCACAGCCCGTCGGACAATTTTGTTGCGATCTTCACTCATCTGGATGCTGCCTCCTTCGCCATCACAGTTCGACGCTCAATCCGCTTCTCGTAAGCTCCGCCTTGCACGACGCGCTGTACGTAAATGCCCGGAAGATGAATCTCGTCCGGATCCAGCGACCCGGCTTGGACAATTTCCTCCGCTTCGACGATCGTTACTTTTCCGGCGGTTGCTGCCAGCGGATTAAAGTTCCGCGACGTTTTGCGGAAGACAAGATTACCGAACGTATCCGCTTTCCAAGCTTTCACCAAGGCAAAATCGCCGACAATGCCCCGCTCCAATATATAAGTTCGTCCATCGAACGTCTGATGCTCCTTGCCCTCGGCGACAAGCGTGCCAACACCGGTGGCCGTATAGAAGCCCGGAATGCCAGCCCCGCCGGCACGAATACGCTCTGCCAGCGTTCCTTGCGGAACGAGTTCGACTTCAAGCTCGCCGCTCAGGAACTGCCTTTCGAACGTTTTGTTTTCTCCGACATAGGACGAGATCATTTTCTTGATTTGTCGGTTGGCCAGCAGCAGCCCCAGTCCCCAATCATCGACACCGCAGTTGTTGCTGACCACCGTTAATTCTTTGGTTCCCTTATCTTTCAATACCGCAATCAAATGCTCCGGAATCCCACAGAGCCCGAAGCCTCCCACAATAATCGTCGCGCCGTCGTGAATTTCCCGTATGGCTTCCTCCATCGATGGGACCAATTTATTCATGCTCCATTCTCCTCTCCTCTAAAAAGGTTGTTTAAAAAGTCCACTTTGATAACGAAGCATATTCATGATGTGACTCGGCATCGAATCTTGAACGAATCCGGGAAGTCCGGTACTCTCGTAGCAAACCTCTACGCTCCGTTCCTCCTTCTCCGTATTGCGTTCAACCTTCTCGGTTCTGAAAGCGGACTTTTTAAACTCGCAATAATTTGCTTTTCTCTAATTTATTCACTGCGCTGTATAGCCGCCATCAATTAAAAGTGATGCTCCCGTTACGCCCCGCAACTTATCGCTTGCGATCAACATCGCAAAGTCCGCAATTTCATCTACCGACAATAGCCGTTTTTGCGGCACGAGCGGATAGATGACTTCTTCAAGTACACTTTCAAGCGGGACGTTCCGCGTTTTCGCCAAATCTTCCAATTGACCTCTGACAAGCGGGGTATCCACATACCCCGGGCAAAGTGCGTTCACGGTGATGCCGTGAGCAGCCCCTTCCAGTGCGGCAACCTTGGTCAGCCCTATCAAGCCATGCTTGGCGCTGTTATATGCCGCTTTGCCCGCAAAACCAATCACTCCATTGATCGAAGCCATGTTAATAATGCGGCCAAAGCCTTGGCGCTTCATGATCGGAAAGGCATGCTTGATGCCGATAAAAGCGCCGGTGACCATCACTTTGAGCATGAATTCAAACTTCTCAACGGGGAAATCCTCAATCGGAGCTACATGCTGCAAGCCCGCATTATTGACCAAAATATCCAGTCTCCCGAACGTTTCTTCGACGGTTGCAATCGCTCCGGCCACTTGCTCCTCTTGCGTAACATCACAACGAATGCCCATTGCTTGAAAGCCTTCCTGTTTCAAAAGCACCGCTGCCTGCTCCGCCAGTTCGCCGCGAACATCGGAAATCACGACCGCAGCGCCTTCCCGTGCAAATGTACGGGCGATTTCAAGACCGATGCCGCTGGCTGCGCCCGTAACCAGGGCGACTTTTTTATCCAAAAACAATGTCATCGCTTGAGCCCTCCTTCAAACTTTTCATGAAAATAACGAAATGACTACAGCAAGCAAAAACACCGTCAACGTTTTAATGACCGTAATCGCAAAAATATCTTTGTAAGACTGTCTGTGCGTCAATCCAGTGATCGCGAGGAGCGTAATGACCGCTCCGTTATGAGGCAATGTGTCCATGCCACCGGATGCCATCGAAGCAATCCGATGCAGCAACTCGGGGCTGATGCCAGCCGTTTGCGCAGCTGCCATATACTGTTTGCCCATCACTTCAAGCGCAATGGACAATCCGCCGGAAGCCGAACCCGTAACGCCTGCTAATATATTAACGGACACCGCTTCTGAAATAAGCGGATGCGAACTTAAACCGAGAATCCAATTCTGAATCAGCTTGAAGCCTGGCAGCGTTTTCACGACATTCCCGAAACCAACCTCGGATGCCGTATTGAAGATGGCCAGCAAAGCGCCCATTGCCGCAGCAGTCAAGCCAGCTGCCAATTTATTGTGAACCCTGCGCATATTGATGCAAATAGCGGCCACAATCCCGATACATAGCGCAACGATCAGCGCCCAAGAAGACGAAACCGTTTTGACACTAGCGATGTTAAAAGTTTTCAGCAGCTCTGCGCTGTACCAGTTGTTCACGGTCAGGAACCCGCGGCTCAGCAGGTAGTTGAACACCAGCACAAGCACTAACGGAACGATGGCCAGCCAGATGTTCGGATACTTTTGATCCGTAAGCACTTCCGGCTCGTTCTTGTGCCCTGTGCCATAGCCTTCGCCGGCTAACTCAGCTTGCTTGCGTCTGCGTTCCAGCCAATATAAGCCTGCGGCGAACACGAGCACGCCACCAATGATTCCAACTACCGGCGCTGCGTACGCATCCGTCCCGAAATACGTTGTTGGAATGATATTTTGCACCTGCGGCGTTCCTGGAAGCGCATCCATTGTAAACGTAAAAGCGCCGAGTGCAATCGTTCCGGGGATTAATCGTTTCGGCACGTTCGCTTCACGGAAAATGGCGCTGGCGAATGGATAAACGGCAAACGCTACCACAAACAGCGATACACCGCCATAAGTGAGCACGCCGCACGCCAAAATAACAGACAGGATAGCGCGTTTCGAACCCAGGCCTCTGACAATCGTCTGTGCAATCGAAGACGCTGCGCCGTTGAGCTCCATCACTTTACCGAATATGGCCCCTAGCAGGAAAATGGGGAAATAGGTTTTTACATAGTTAGCTGCATTCACCATGTACGTTTCCGTGTAGCTCGGCATTAACGCCAAGCCCGAAATCAATACGGCAAGCAAGGTGAAAATTGGGGCAAACACAATGACCGGGTAACCCCTGTAAGCAAAAAACATGAGCAATCCTAAAGCCAAAAGAATCGCCACAACTTGAATGAACATCTGTTCACTTCTCCTCTTTGTCGAGAAATATAAAACGCTTACAATCATGCTTACTATTCAGTTTACATCGGAGCTGACCACAGGTAAAATTCATAGATAGAATGATTCCTATGCAAATTATCTATGGGTCGGAGTTGATCCCTGATGGATTTAAGACAATTAACGTATCTGCTGGAAATAGCCAAGCAGCAAAATTTTACGAAAGCCGCAGAAAACCTGCATCTTTCCCAGCCTACGCTAAGTAAAATGGTTAAAAGCCTCGAGGAGGAGTTGGGTGTCACCTTATTCGATCGGACTGGCAAATATGTGAAGCTGACCGATGCCGGTATCGTTGCTGTTGATCAAATTCAAGTCATTATGCAGTCTGTTCAAAACTTATATACAGCGATCGAAGATGCTTCCAACCTGAAAACGGGCACGATCAAAATCGGGCTGCCGCCCGTCATCAGCTCTGTTTTTTTCCCGCGTGTCATCGCAAAGTTTCAAAGATTGTACCCGAACATCTACTTTCATATCGTCGAGGAAGGCGCCAAAAAGGTGGAGGGCCTTGTCCTGGACGGCAGTCTCGAAATGGGCGTTGTCATCTCTCCCGTGGATCCCGCCTCTTTTGAAATATTACCGTTTCTGAATCAGAAGCTGGCGCTCGTTCTGCACCGTGAACATCCGCTGGCTCAGCAGTCCTCGGTCCCTTTGCAAAAGCTTAGAAACGAGCCTTTTATCCTGTTCCCCAACGGCTATGCGGTTAGGAACCACGTCATTCGCGCTTGCCGAAGCATCGGCTTCGAGCCGGATGTCGTCTACGAAAGTTCACAGTGGGACCTGCTCGCAGAAATGGTAGCGGCGAATTTGGGCATCACCATCATGCCGGAAGCCATATGCAGGAAGATCGTGAACGCGGACTGCAAAACGGTAAAATTGACCGATCCCTTTATCCCCTGGGAGCTGGTTGTCATAAGCAACAAAGATAAATATCAATCCTTTGCGATACGGGAGTTTAAATCATTTGTAAGCGGATTGACCGAATAAGGGGAATGGCGCATCTTGGTTTGGAGGATAACAAGTGAACGTTAAGCAGCAAGTTTCATCGATGACCACGGGCAAAAACTACTATTTGCTCTTGCTCGTCGTTTTTGTCGGATTTCTGATATTCGGGTTTTCTGAAAATATTAAAGGGCCGGCCATTCCGCGCATACAGACCGATTTTTCCTTGGATGAATGGCAAATTGGCGCACTCCTTTCCCTGAACTCATTAGGCTATTTGCTCGCATGCAGTTTCACCGGATTAATGGCCCGTAAATATGGTCTGAAGCTGACGAGTTTAGTCGCGTTTGGCTCTATGGTCGTTTCGGGTGTTCTCATCGCATTGTCCCGGCACTTTATCCCTTTTGCTTCTTCTTACTTCTTCATGTATATCGGCAACGGCATGCTTGAGATTGCGTTAGCGGTTCTGGGGGCTCGTATTTTCGTTAAAAATACGGGCATGATGATGAATTTGGCACACTTCTTTTATGGTTTAAGCTCGATTGTCGCACCTGTTCTAGCATCCGGCCTCATGGGAGTGACCATCTTGGGAACGGAATTAGGCTGGCGCGGCATGTATCTGCTTATGCTGTCGTTAGCTATTCTTCCTATGATTCCAGCACTCGTCACCCGGTTTCCCGGCAATGCGGTTGCGGAAGAGCATCAAATTACGTTAAAAGCTTATGCCCGCGACCCCGTAGCCTGGTTCATGGTTGTTATTCTTTCCTTCGGCGTGGTATCCGAACTTTCCATCGGGAGCTGGCTCGTCAATTTTCTGGAAAAAGCCTATCAATGGGAAATGACCTCAGCATCCGGGATGCTTTCTGCCTTCTTTCTGTGCTTTACGCTGGCAAGGCTTGTGCTGGGCCCGTTTACGGACAAAATCGGCTTCGTGATGTCTCTCATCATCCTGTCCGCATTTTCCGGCATCTGTTCGCTTGCCGCTATCGCTGCCGGTCCATCCGGCTCGTTTCTATTTGCACTTGCCGGAGTTGGGATCGCACCGATTTATCCGACCGTTATGGCTTTTCTGGCTAAACGCTACCCGAATGGAAGCGATACGGCGATTACGTTCACAGTCACCATGATGGGAATTGCCAGTGTTATCGGAAACTTCCTGGTCGGGGCGATTACGGATGGTTTCAAGCTGATTTTTTCGGATGCCGCTCATCCGAATGAGGGTTTGATCAAGGGGCTGCAAGCAGGTTATGTGTTCATCGGGGGTTGTGCGCTTCTGTGTTCGGTTGTGAGTATCATGCTTTATCGTTGGTTGAGGAAGCGGAACGAGGTGCTGTAAAAATAAAGAGGCTTACCCCGAAGGGCAGCCTCGAATGCTTGTCATTTAAAATCCACTCCATTGCCACTGTTACTCCAACTGTTGATGAATCAAATGATGGTACAGCCCTCGCAGCTCGAGCAATTCCTCATGCGTGCCGCTCTCAACAATCGTCCCTTGATCCAATACGACAATCCTGTCCGCTTTACGCACCGTACTTAAGCGGTGAGCGATGAGGATCGTCGTTCGATCCTTGAGGATCAGATCCATATTGCGCTGAATCAAGCGCTCGGATTCGGTGTCCAAGGCACTCGTCGCCTCATCGAAAATGAGCAGACGCGGATCACCGATCAAAGCACGGGCAATGGCGACTCGTTGGCGCTGGCCGCCTGACAGCTTCATGCCCCCCTCGCCGATCACCGTCTCATATCCGAGCGGAAAGGAAGCAATAAATTCATGTGCGCCGGCCAGTTGAGCGGCGCTCTCGATCTCCTCTGGCGTCGCTCCTTTCAGGTGATAAGCGATATTTTCAGCAATCGTCCCGCGAAAAATCGTATTTTCCTGCTGCACGACCCCGATCTGCTGCCGAAATGAGCGTGCATGGATCTCACGGATGTTTACGCCATCGATGCGTAAGCTGCCGTCCGTAGGATCGTACAATTTGAGCAGCAGATTGATAAATGTTGTTTTACCGGAGCCGCTGCGTCCTACAATCGCTATGGTTTGACCAGGTTTGATTTCAAAGGTAAGGTTCTGCAAAATGTTCCGGCTCCCCGCTTCATAGCGAAAGGATACATTCTCGAATTGAATGTTCCCGCGAATCGGCGGAAGAATGCGGAGCTTCTGCGGGTCAGGCTGCTCGGAAACGGCTTCGAACACGTCGTTCAACCGTTCCATCGAGATGCGCGCTTCCGAGATATCGTTCAGCATCCGGGTGATCGAATCCACAGAGTGGACCATGGTCAGAAATAGACCGGAAAAGGCGACTAGTTCCCCGACGGAAAGCTCACCTGCAAGCACGTAACGCGAGCCGCAATAGAGCAGCAGCACTTGGGCAGCGATTTGCAGCAAGCTGCTGCTCGCATCGGCCCCCGCCGTAAGCAGATAACCCTGCATCCGCAGCTGCAACGAAGCTTTAAGCTTGTTCTCCAGCTTTCCGCGAACAACCTTCTCGGCCGCCAACGCTTTGACTGTGGCAATGGCATGAACCGATTCCACCACTTGGGAATGGGACTCGCCTTCCGCGATGAACTGCTTACGGCTGTTTTTGCGCATACGGGGAATGAGCCAGGCAATCACAAACCCGAAGACAGGAAGGAACGCTAACGATATCAGGGCCAGCTCCATATGATAATAGAACATGAGTGATCCGTAGATGATGACAGCCAGTACGTCCAGCAAAAAGTAGACCGCATGGTCGGTCAGCATGCGGCGTATATTTTCGTTCTCCGATACCCGTGTAATCACATCGCCGACCGTTCTTCGCATGAAATAATCATAGGGAAGGTCGAACAACTTCTTATAAAAAGCGCCTACCATGGCGATGTCCAGCTTGAGTGCCGTTCGCGCCACGCCGTACTGCCTGACGAACAGGAAGCCGAACTGGAATAAGGCGAGCGACAGCATGCCGGCGAGCAGGATTTGCAGCAAGGACGTATTGCGCTGCACCAGCACTTTGTCAACAATGAGCTGTGTGAAAATCGGCAGCGTCAGCAGAACCAATTGGATGACGATGGATAAAAGAAGAATCGTAAATAAGGACTTTTTATGTGGAGCAAAAAAGGGTACGAACCGGGCGTAGAGCGCATCGCGCTCCCTAAGCCGGCTGACCGCCTCTGTAGGGGTCAGCGACAGCACGATACCGTTCCATTTGCTTGTCAGGAATTTCAGTGAAACCCTCTCCGTCAGCCCAACGGCAGGATCCGCGATTAGCGCTTCTTCCTCATCAAGTTCATATAAAACAACGTAATGGCGGCCTTCCCAGTGAAGAATGCACGGCTTCTCCATGCCTTTTAAATCCGCAAGACCTACTTTCAAGCCTTGCGCTTCAAAGCCAAGCTTTTCCGCAGTTTCCAAAAGCCCTTGCAGGGATGTGCCTTCCGTCGTTACATTCGCTTTTTGCCGTATCTTGTTCAAGGAAACAAATCCGCCGTAGTACTGCACGATCATGGACAAGCAGGTCGGCCCGCAGTCCATTTCATTCTGCTGCATCATGGCGGGATATTTTTTTCCGAACAGCCGTTTCATTTGCATTATCATATTAAATCGGCGCCCAGCGATGTTTCGTTCTGAAGTCTCTCCCGCCGCTTTCGCAAACAGCGAAGCCGTCTCGTAAGCTTTTTCCGCCTCCTCATCATCTTCGTTCCACGCGATGGGCGTTTGCGAATAATGAGCCGTAATCTCCTCGATCGCCTGTCTGATCTTCGGGAAGCGCACAATCAAAGCTTCGAATTCGGATTTCCCCAATCGAAACGCAGTAATCGGCTCTTCCGCACGCACGCTCGCTTTACGAGGTGCTCCGGTCAATAGCGAAAGCTCGCCGAAAAAATCGCCAGGCAGCAGCTTATTCAAAACGTGACGCTCCGCTCCCTGCTCAACGCTGGCCCGTCCTGTCCGAATAATATAAAAGGCGTCCCCCTGTTCGCCTTCCCGAACCAAATCCTGCCCGCGTTCGTATTCGCGTATCTCAAAACTATCCAGCAAGGATCGGATCGCCTGAAAATCCAGGTGCGAGAGCACCGTGGAATTTTTCAAAAACAACCGCATGCCGTCATGTGACATATATGCCCTAAAATAATGCTCCAGCTCCGGCTTATTCCGGGTAAGTTCAGCAAAAGCTTGCCGCTCCAATTTCAATACATGCAAAGAGTTGGCGGCCGCTATGCTCACCTCTGCCCGCTCCGTACCAAACAGCGATTGCTCGCCAAAGTGCTCTCCAGGACCTAACTTGCCTAAGCTAACGAGCTTCGTACCCTCTTTCGTGCCGATGATTCTGGCTTGCCCGCTGAGAATAATATATAGAGCATCGGGAAGCTCATCTTTCGCGATTACCGTCTGCCCCATAGCAATGGTAACACGCTCAAATTTCCAGGCTATTTGTTCTTTTTCTTCCCCGCTCAGTAAATCAAAGAGCGAAATCCGGTCTAATCGCTGCCGCATCTTTTCCTGCATGCTGCCTATTCACCTGCTTTGATCCTTATTCAGCCATTCTAGATGGTCACTCGCACTTCAGCCGCTTTCTCCCGTTCTTCGATCCACTCCTCGAATAGAAGATCGCGAATCTCGGTTTCTAACCGTTCATTTAAGCCCGCTCTCATGATTTGTTCAACCTTTATCAACAAATGGCCCTTCTTCGTCTCAATCGGGCCCACGATTTCACCATCTTTAGCGCCGAAAACAACTGCGGCAACCGAGGGAAGCATCTCTCTCCGTGCGACGAGACCTATATACCCGCCGGCGAACCGGCTTTCTTCATCTAACGTATAGGTACGCGCAAGCTGGTGAAAATCAGCCCCTTCTTCAAGTTGAAACCAGAGTTCCAGCGCCTCTCCCGCGTCTTTCAATACAATTTGGGAAAGATGGGCACGGTCAAAATTCAACCGTTGCTCAGCGAAGTAAGCTTCAATCTGTTCACACGAGAACGATGCCTTCACCTTGGATTCCAAGTACCTGGAACGGACCACCGCGACCAAATCGCTCAATTTCAGTTGCCTATCTTTCAGCCAATCTGTGGTTTCTGCAGACGTAAATAACCCTAGCCGTTTTCGGCGATCATTGATCGCCAGTTGCAATTCATCCTTGCTAACATGAAGCCCCGCCTCTTCGGCAAATTGTTCCACCAGTGCTAATCGGAGTTTATCCTTGAGCGCAGGAAAGCTATCCTCAATCTTCGCAAGTTTGATGACTTCCGCCATACTGATCTTCGATCCTTTTAAATGAAGAGCTTCTATTTCTTCCAATCCCATACGGAACAGCCTCGCTTTGTAATTAAAAAACAAGGGGTCTATTTCGCTGCGGCAGCCCCTTGTTTGTTCAATTGAAACTTTAATTAATTTACGTTTCATTTCATCCCCATTTTTTAAGCAAATGGCCCAGACAGGTCTTGAGACAAATCGTTCAATTCCACTCTTATTTAAGAGTCGCTTCGATAGTTACATTCTAGCAAGTTGGATTTAGTAAGAATATTAACTTTAGTTAACTATGAGGAACGAAATCAGAAATCATCATGCGGGTGATTGAAAGTAGGTATAGTCAGTCATATCAGAGAATATGGTCGCTATTAAAGTACCTGTTGGACGCAATTTTATTGAAGAAATGCTCCAAACAGGCTTCGAACGAATAAAATTCCATAATTAGCGAAGTTTGTTCGTTGTTTATGGACTTTTGTTCTTTCGAGCCCCGAAATGGCTATTTCTCAGAAATTTAGCGTCAAACTCACTCACTATTAACGACCTTTGTTCTTTGTCAAGCGAGTGACCCGAAGGTTACCCCTCATTTCTTTGAAAGGGCCAATGGTTGCATGATGTGCAATCGAATCTGGCGAAGTCAGCAGACTAAGGGGACGGAATACAAAGAGTTTAACAGCAGCCAAACAAACTCACGAATAGGAGGCTCCAATGTCGCAGCCAGTGACTTCCAGCACGCATTCACGTGCATTTTTCGAAAGAGTATGATAAAGTGCTATAGAAAACTAAAGAAGACAAATCTAGAAGCGTTATCGCTTGCTAGGAGAGGTTCGCAAACTCCCTCGATAAAAAACTAAGAAAAACGTACCCTAGGTGTCGTTTTTTTCGTGTTTTTTAGTTTGATGTCTTCTTTTCGTTCAGAAAAGAAAGGGGATATTTACCCATGTCAGCAGGCAGAAGCCGTGAAGATTTGAAAGACATTACGTTGCTTGGCAACCAAGGAACCCAGTACATTTTCAGCTACGACCCAAAACTTCTGGAGGCATTTGACAACAAGCACCCGAATCGCGATTATTTTGTCAAATTCAACTTCCCCGAGTTCACAAGCCTTTGCCCGATCACCGGGCAGCCGGATTTTGCAACGCTCTATATTTCCTACATTCCGAACATCAAGATGGTCGAGAGCAAATCGCTCAAGCTGTACTTGTTCAGCTTCCGGAATCATGGGGATTTTCACGAGGATTGCATGAATATCATCATGAACGATTTGATCGATCTGATGGACCCGCGCTACATCGAGGTTTGGGGGAAATTTACGCCACGTGGCGGCATTTCCATTGATCCATACTGCAATTACGGTCAACCAGGCACGAAGTTCGAAGCCATGGCGGAGCATCGCTTATTGAACCATGACTTGTATCCGGAGAAAATCGATAACCGCTAAACAAAAGGTAAAAGCAACAGGCTGCCGAGGCAGCCTGTTTGTCGTTTTTTACCACATCAGAATGTTTAAGTTCTTTACAGTGCTAAAGCGCGTAGAACAGCATTCTGATTGGCGAATAAAGCTACCTCCTCATTGGGGTCCCCGCAAAGTATTCGGAAGGTGCCTCAAAGCATTACTTCACTTTGTGGGGGTGGAAGAGCGGTCGCTCATCTTCGAAAGACCTCGATAGAGGTTTATCTCATAATGAGGCTTTGGCCCGTTTCCGTATCGCTCTCAGTGTCAGATAACACAAAAAACCGAATGGACCGAACATCAGAATGAGAAATAAGAGTGCGGACTGCACAGGAACCGGCACATACCGGTGTTCCATGTTATCCCGATAGACGTAATGGCCGACCGCTTGGTCGAAGCAAAGGATGTGGAGCCAAACGAGCAAGGCGAAGTCCGGGCCCGACAACAGCCGAACGACTCCCGCCGCCGACCCGAAATCTTGCATAAAACCAAAGCCCGAGCCCCCGATAGCCGCGATGATCCCTATCGCGTACAGGGCCGCAAGAAATATAGGAAAAACGGCCGATTTCGCCAGAAACCGTGTGACCCGCCATGTTGGCAGAAGCATCATCAGCAACCAGAATGGTGTAGCTACGCCAGCAAGTGCAAACAACTTTTCATACATCGTCCATATCTCCTCTCTAGGTAATTCCAATCTAATGGCGTTGCGAAGTCTGAATTTCAGGAGCAGGGGAAGCCTTCAACAGATCTATTGTGGCGAAGATGAAGGTCCCCAGCCACACGAGCAACATGATTCCGGCAAGAAGCGGTAGTGCCGTTAATTCAAATACTGTACGCCCGAACGCGGTTTGCAAGCCAACCAGAAGAACGGAAATCAACCAAGCCGTGCTTCCCGTGTGGATGAGACGCCGGGCAATCAGCTCGCCGCTACGAGCCTTCTCCAGCAGCCACCCAAGAAGCGGAAGTGCCTGCAGCGCATGAAAGCCCAGCCCATGAAGGACGATCAAATTGCCGGCCGCTCCCGTATAGCGGCTGCTGATCGCAATCATCCAAAGGCCTGCGGCGAAAGCAGCCATGGTCGAAAGAAACGCATAGCGGATTCCGAGTACAACAAGCGGGCGCCCATTCGCCTTCCTCCGGCGAAAGAACGGGATTGCGAGCAGTACGGTCACGACGATGATGAGCAGCGAATCAAGCCCGAACAACGCGCCGACGACGGAATCGATTACGGAGCCAATACGTGAAAATCGCGGGTTAATGCCGCGAAATTGCTGTACGGTTTCGACCCCGTAAGCAAACAAGATGGCCGGTATGAAAAACCGGCGAACCCCGCTTCGCTTGCGATGACTTAGACCCGAAAGCGGTAAAATGGCAGCAATGGACAAAATAAACATCGCGATGGCTGCATTGAACGAAAATGCCCGCTCTGCACTGCCTTCCGGCAAAATGACGGATCCGCTCAAACCGATATAAATCGCGATGACGCCTGCAAGTACAAAACCCGCCAAACCGACATAAACCAGCAGTTTTTCTCCCGCAAACAACTTCATATTCGGTGCCTCGGCTGTCTGGTTATTAGATTCCTTTGTCATATGATCATCCCTTCCAAATTATTCTCCCTGTAAGGAATTTTATTTATTAATAAATAAATATTAAGAGAATGAAAAAGGCAGTATCCGCTGCCTTCAGTCTTTAAAACAAAGTAAATCAGGTAAATTCAATACTTCTGACACGGTAATCAAGAAACCCATGCTAAAAAATTGGCTTGCAGCCGCTTCAGCATCCGGAATCCCCGCCTTTTCAAATTTGGCTACGATGGTTTTGTGAATGATCCGGAATTTTTCTCTGACGTGGTCCCGAATCACTGGCTCTGATATCGTGTAAGATTGCATGACCATCATAATCTCATCCCGATGAACGTGCATGATCTCCATGAACGCGTGCCCCATCGTATCCATCAATTGATCGGCAGGAGCTTCGACTTGGGAAAAGGTTTCATAGAGCCGGCTGACGGACCGGTCGATGACTGCGTTGAAGAGCTCTTCCTTGTTTTTAAAAAAGTGAAACACATAAGGCTGCGTGACTCCCGCTGCTTTGGCCACAAGTGCCGTAGTTGCCTTGTAATACCCCAACTCCGCGAATATCCCGACGGCTTTATCCATGATCTGTTCTTTGCGATCTTCGCGGACGACCATAGCCTTCACCTCTTTTTATTTATCGATAAATAAATAATATTCAAAGTTGGGGCTTTCGTCAAGTGTATGGACGCCCAAGGCAAAGGGGGCCCTTACCCAGGCTGCGAACATCAAGTCGCCGCGACCCAGGTCACGTCTTTCTTCACTAAATACTCATCCCATTCTTTAGGCGCCTGGACATCGCTGACGATAATATCGATTTCTTTCAGATCGGCAATTTTATAAAATTGCACGAGGCCGAATTTCGAGTGGTCGGTGACGACAATCCTGTGCTTAGATTGCTCCATCATCTTTTTGGCAAGTTGACCGCGCTCCTCGTCAAAGCCCGTAATGCCCTTGTCCATCATGATGCCGTCTATGGATATGAACGCTTTATCCGCATAAAAATTTTCCACCATTTTTTCGGCCAGGGAGCCTGCGACCCGGGAGTGCAAGGAGCTTACTTTGCCGCCGATAAAGAAAATATCGCCCGAAAACAGATCTTTATTTTTATAATCAATCAATAGATACAGCGCAGGTACGGAAATCGTAAGCACGGTAATATTCTTTTTGTTCAATAAGTAATCGATCATATGAAGCGTCGTCGTACCGTCATCGATGAAAATGACCTCGCCATCCTCAACCAGCGTAGCTGCCGCTCTGCCGATTTTACGCTTTTCTTCCGCGTACAGTACTTCCCTTTTCAAATGAGAAGGTTCTTCTCGCGAAAGATTGATTTTAACGGCGCCGCCATAGACGCGCTTCAGCTTGTTCTCCGCCTCTAAATCCTCCAAATATCTGCGGATGGACTCGGATGACACGCCCAGCTTATCCACCAGCTCATTTGTCTTCACCTTACCTTCCAGGTTCAACAGATTTAGGATAAAGTCTTTCCGCTCTTCACCGATCAATGACATGGACTCCCAAGCCCCCAATGTGCAGCATTTAAGTGTAATTATATGGTTTTACATGCGAATTGCCAAGATGCAGCCACCTCCCGTGCAAACTTCACTCCCGGATATAGATACTTTGTTTTATTCAATAAAAAAAGCGAAACCAAGAGCACAGAATGCTCATTGATCTCGCTTATTTTAGCTGTTGAATCGTTATTGAAACTTTGGAAATTGTGTTTGATAGTTAGTGAATTGCGTTTTTACTTGCTGAATTTCTTGTTGATCCGCCACTTTCATTTTGTACCAGCCCTTCTGGAACATCTGGTCGAAGATTTGAAATTGGCTGTTGTGCGTATCGCTAAGTATGCTTTGAACCGTTGTATGAAGCTTTGGATTTTGCATTTCCAGGAGTCCAGTGTTATAGCTGGCAGACAAATATTTCTCATGCGTCAGAATTTCGTTAATAAAATCGCGGTCATTCATTTCCGGACCTTTGACCTGCGGCAGCTGTCCCGATTGAGGCATGGCTAATTCAACTGTCATAGAGTTTACCTCCTATTGATTAAATTAGTGAAGATGCGTTAGCAGCGAGTTATAGTGATCCAGGTGCTTTTGTCCGGTTTGCTTGATGAGCGCTTGAATTTGCGGATCGGTGCAACGATTAGCTGTGTCATTGCATTTTTTCATCGCCATCAGTTCCCACGATAAAAAATCTTTCAAATAATGAAGCTCTTTATCCGTTAGTACATTGCGATCCGTAGTTGTCTGCGCCTGTGCCTGTTGTGTTTGTTGATTCATGCCGATTCCCTCTCTTTCTGTTTAAAGAATAGTCTCACACCATCTACTATCTCTTGGAATCCGCTGTTTTATGTACGGTTTAATCATAATTTCTTCACCAAATCGATATTAATTGCGCTACAATAGGTAAGAAATGCCTTAAGGATGAATAGGATGGATGACGATGGATAAAGATTTGAAAGCAATTGATTATGAAATGGCCATGCTTATAAGGAGAGCGACCTCGGCAGCAATCGATAAAAAATTGGGCAATCTCGAACGTTCCCATTATCTGCTGCTCTACCAACTTGCGGAGAATGGCGCGATGGGTGTGAAAGCGCTGGCAGATGCCTTTCATTTGGATATTTCTACAGCCAGCCGGCAAGCTGCAGCATTAGAAGCTAAAGGGTATGTAGAAAGGTTACCCGATCCGGAGGATGGACGGGCGAGCTTTTTCCGACTGACTGCACTAGGAGCAAAAGAATTGCAAGATACCAAAGCGATCCGACTGAACAGAATCAATTTGCTTTTGCAGGATTGGTCGACTGAAGATCGTCAAAAGCTTGTGGAGCTGCTCGGTCGTTTTAATCGAACGTTTATAGATTAACCGATCCCCTAACCAAAAGTTAGATCGCTGAAAGAAAATTGAAATTCCCGCTTGATTCCTATCCTGTTACGATAGCGTTAACACGAATAGGAGGTTGAATGGAGAATGAAAATAAGCGTTATAGGGACAGGAAGAATGGGAAAAGGGCTGGTTAGTGTGCTTGCCCACCAAGTTACAACTTTGCAATGGGCTTCCCGAACACCGGACAAAGCTCAGGAGCTTATTAAGCGCTATTCGTTGCCGCCCACCGTTCAAGCTGCTGGCTATGAGGAAGCTTTGGAGTCCGATGTCCTTTTTCATACTTTGTGGTTTCGGGATGTCATGCCATGGGCACAGTCACATAGGGAAAAGCTGCGCGGGAAAATTCTTGTCGATGTTACAAATCCGTTTACGGAGGATTTTAATGATTTTACAACGGAGTGGGGTTCATCGGCCGCTGAAGAGCTTCAGAAGGTTTTGCCGGAAACGTTCGTCGTTGGGGCATTTAAGAACACATTTTTTCAGGTATTCGATCGTCCCCTGCATCAAGAACTGAAAAGCGATGTCTATGTGACAGGAGACGACGATAACGCAAGGCAAGCCGTGATGGAGCTGCTCAAAGGCATTCCGTTCCGGGTCCTAGACGGCGGGCGCCTGGCCAACAATCGAACGATTGAGCGGATGACCTTGTTCGAAAGAGAAGTCGCGATTCGTTATGGCAATTATCCGTACGTATCATTTCGCATGTTCGGTCTGAACGAGACCGGGCTTCAAAGCGCGACTCAATAATTTACCTGCAGCGGCGTTCGCAGAGACGATGGCAATCGATCTGGACGCTGCTTTTTCCGTTATCGGGATGGCCTGCAGCGCCGGGTTGCTGATATGCTTTGCGATGAGTTCGGGTACGATCGTCGTTCCGGCACCGGCCGCCACATAACCAACAAGAAAATCGCCGAAAGGCACTTCCATCTCAATCTGGGGCGCTAAATCGTCCTGTTCAAATATTTCCGTCACGCACGCTCGTATGCTGCAGCTTGACGGGTACATGATGAGCGGATGCAGCGCCAGTTCTTTCATGCTAATTTGCTCCAAATGAGCCATGCCGCTGTCTTTGCGAACAATGAAGTAGAACGGTTCCGTAAAAAGCGGCGCACTCCACATCAAATTCGAGTCCTGCTCATATTCCATGACGGCAACGTCGATTTCACCGGATTTCAAGAGAGCAAGAAGTTGATCGGAAGTATGCTGCACGATAATGTTCGTGCGTATGCCCTGCTGATTCAAGGTATACACCTTCTCTGGCAAATAATGGGCGGCTATACTGGGGAGTGTTCCGATTGCATAGGTCTTGGATTCGTTCAATATTTGAATATCGGCCTGTATTTGATCTAAATCGGCTATCACTTTCTGCAAGCCTTCGTATAATAAGGATCCCGCCTCCGTAAGCTCCACGCCTGAAGACGACCTCCGTAGTAGTTCTGTATCGTAATACGCTTCGAGTTTGCGCATTTGTTTGCTCAAAGCTGGATGCGTCATGTTCAGTTTCTCACTCGCTTTGGCCATACTTTTGAGCCGCGCCGTTTCTATAAAACTTATAAAGTAATCCAGATTCATGCCCTTCACCTCTTGCTGCCTATTATTTCACAGGTAGTCATGGAAAATAAAGTGTTGGACGAGAGATACTGGTTACCTTGTTCAAGGATATTTCCTCATTAAATTTTCATGAAATTCTAAGAAAGGGTAATTTCGGGAGGGATCTCAAGGCTTTGAGCAGCCCTTGGTAAGTTCTAGGTGTTTTAATCTGTGCTACGCTGTTCTCAGGTTAAGAACCTAAAACACCATGATTCATAAGGAGGAAGTCATCATGAAATTACTGAGAATGAACCGCCTTGGAAAATCAACATTATCTATGGGTTTAGCTTTCGCGCTCTTTGCAGGAATGTCTAGTGCTGCTTTCGCCTCTTCCGACAATGGAAGCCAGGGCGATGAGAACAACAACGGATACAGAGCACCGGCAAAAGTCGTTTCAAATTACACTCCGGCCCCGAACCGTAGTAATCCTAGTCCTACACCTGTACAGGCACAAGGAAGTGTAAGCAGCAATAATATCATTAATACAGCAAAGTCGTTTCAAGGCCGGGTTACGTACCGCTTTGGACAACGCGATCAAGCCCACTTGATCTTTGACTGCTCTTCATTCACCCAATATGTTTTTCAGCTAAACGGAAAGCATATTCCTTGGGGATCGAAGGCACAAGCGAATGTTGGCTCATTCGTACCTAGAGACCAACTGCAGCCTGGTGACTTAGTTATGTTCAGCGTAGGTACTCCAGGGCAAATTAATCACGTCGGAATTTACATGGGCAATGGCCAGTTCATTAACAACCTGCCGCATCAAGGCGTTGTCATCTCAAACTTCAACAGCTCCTACTGGACAAGCCATTACATCACCGGTCGCCGCGTCTAATCATCATTGATATTCGAAAATCGAATGTAACCCGGAAGATGGACACTTTAGAAAAAGTGCCTGCCTCCCGGGTTATTTTCTTCCATAATGTCAATGAACCGTTGTTTGAAAGCTGCTTGGGCTAGCCTTTCTCCTACTAACCTGGAGGTAAAGCTCCGTAAGCAGCAGGTTTCCCACAATTGAGAGATATACCGCTATAGGAAACGTAACCCCGTTGGGAGCATGCCAGATCATGGATATGATGGCGACAACAAGCCGAAACGATACGAACACCCAAGTAATCGCGTAGCTTCGGAGAATCCATGCACGGTGCATGGGAATGTTCCGCTTCACAATATGCCAAACTCCTAACCTTGTGGTCAGCTGGACAGCGCCTGTTATATAAGCTACTAGTCCGAGAGTAAGATGCGGATAGAAACATATTTTCCACATCATGAAAGGAAATGTTGCCTCTTTCAGCTTTGCTTTAACCATAGGTGCATGCTGCAAATCTTGGAACAGGTACATCATCGCCACATAAACGCTAAGTATAGCGACAAACAGGTAAATGAGCGTGTAAATGATCCATTTGCGATTCCTTGAATTCATTGTAATATCACTCCGTTTCAACTCATTGACGTTAGAAACCGACCGACGGTTTGTTTTATAAAATTAATATAGCATACCGACGGACGGTCTGTAAATGGGTTTGACGAAATAGTTTCATGTTAGATCTAGAAAACCATCGCGTGGTTTGACCGCCGATATGCGATCATTGGCTAGATCCTTGTTCAAAGCCGTACGTTTGGGAATGAACTTTTCTTTGTCAATCCGCCATTTTCTCTTCTGTAAAGATGAAAAATATCGTTCGAGACACGATGGCAACGTCCCCACATCTCTGTAACGATGAGAAACATCTTTCCAGAGCCTCGCTCGCGTACAAGACTGCTTTTTTCTCGTCTGTAAGCATTCAAAACATCGTTAGAGACACGACTTCCTTTCCCCTCGCCCACTGCAACGATGAAAAACACCTTTCCAGCTGCGCACTTGCTGCTTGTTGTTATACGCTTTGCTCTAACTCGCTCTTTATATTGTTCAAAATAGCAAACCCATGATCCATGAATAAGCGTTTCAGTACGTCTCTCTCCATTTTTTTAACATGCCCACAATTTCTTAGAAAGGGTACCCCTAACGCCTTAAAGTTCTGTAATCGGGTAGGAGGCTACCCATTAGTTGAGTAGCCGACCTCCCACACCACCGTACGTACC